>CAZGXI010000017.1:0-13367 GCA_964529715.1 uncultured Anaerolineae bacterium
TGTGCCGGGGATGGGGATCACGTCCTCGCCCTGGGCCAGCGTCCAGGCAATGGCAAGCTGCGCCGGCGTAACGCCCTTCTCGGCGGCGATGGCCTTTACTTCCTCGACAATCGCCCGGTTGGTCTGCCAGTTCTGCGCCTGGAACAGCGGCACCGAGCGCCGGAAGTCGTCCGCCGTCAGGTCATCCACGCTCTCGATCTTGCCGGTCAGAAAGCCGCGCCCCAGCGGGCTGTAGGCCACGAAAGCGATGTTCAGTTCGCGGCAGGTCGGCAGAATTTCCGCCTCGACATCGCGGATCCACAACGAATACTCGGTTTGCAGCGCCGTGATCGGGTGCACCGCGTGCGCGCGCCGGATGGTGGCGGCCCCCGCCTCCGAGAGGCCCAGGTAACGCACCTTGCCTGCCTGCACCAGATCGGCCATCGCGCCGACCGTGTCTTCAATCGGGGTTTCGGGATCAACGCGGTGCTGGTAGTACAGGTCGATGCAGTCGATGCCCAGGCGTTGCAGACTGGCGTCGCACGCTTTTTTGACGTACTCCGGCCTGCCGCTGATGCCCCGGCCCGCGCCCGTTTCGGGATCGCGCACGAAGGCAAATTTGGTAGCGATAATTACCCGGTCGCGCAGGCCGGTATCGACGAGGGCCTTTTTGAGCAGGCGCTCGTTGTGGCCGTTGCCGTACAGGTCCGACGTGTCGAGGAAATTCACGCCCAGGTCGAGGGCACGGTGCAGTGTGGCAATCGACTCGGCCTCGTCGGATGGGCCGTAGAACTCGGACATGCCCATACAGCCCAGGCCGATCTGCGCGACGCGCAAATCGCTGCCGCCAAGACGGACGTGTTTCACGGTTGTTGCTCCTTCTCAAGGGCGTGTAAGCGGCTTTCGTGATACTGCCGATACCACGCGATCTTCTTCTTGATGGCCGCCAGGTTCTGCTCCAATTCGGCCAACTGGTTCTCGATGGCGCGCTGGTGCTCTTCGAGCAGGGCGATCCGGTCGGCGATGGTCGCATCGCCGCCATGCATCAGCCGGACGTATTCCTGCATTCCCCGGATGGGCATCCCGGTGCCGCGCAGACACTTGAGGAAGCCTACCAGTTGCAGGTTATGTTCGGCGTAGCGACGGTGCCCGCTGGACGGGTCGCGCTCGACCGAGTCGAGCAGGCCCACGCGCTCGTAGTAGCGCAGGGTGTGTTCGCTCAAGCCGGTCTGGGCGGCCATCTGCTGAATGGTGAGGGTGCCTGGCTGGTTCATCATGCCTCCAACATACATCTTTGAGCGCGCTCGAAGTCAAGAGGGAAAATTGGGCGGGCAGGGCGAACGCCTGTGGCCCGCCGATGGTTGAGTGCCTGTAGGGGCAAGACGTGCTCGCCCCTGCTCAGCGGCCCCGCCGCCGGTTCCACACCACAAAGCCGGTCAGCAGCACCAGGCCCGGCAGCACGATCACCACGCCGACGAAGATGTTGGTCAGCACGTAATCCGGCAGGGCCAGCGGCATGCGGGTCAGGTCCGAGACGATCTCGATCTCCACTTCCTCGCTGAAGTAGGTCAGCCAGCCGACGGCCTGGTCGAAGAAAATCAGGTTGCCAGAATAGCCCGCCGGTTCGTTGCGCAGCCAGTCGGCATCCCCGGTCAGCAGCACGCGCGCGCCGGTTTCGGTGTGTTCGGCCACCGCCGCCAGTCCTAATCGACCGGAGGGATCGGTGGCGTCGCGGGCATAGGTTCCATCGGACCACAACGCCCGCAGGTCGGTCTCGGCGTAGGCGCTCTCCGAGGTAAAGACGATGGCCGCACGGCCCACATTTGTCAGCGTTTCCGGCTGGTTCTCGTAGGGCACGGCCTCCACCGGGCGGCTGCCCAAAAACACCACCGACAGGGTATCGCCCAGGTTCTCCGTGATCGGGTGGTAGGCCAGGATCGGGCTGACGACGTTGAAGGCGCTCTGGAAGCTGCTGGCTTCATCCACCACCACCGCGTCGAGCGCGCGCAGGCCGAAATGCGCTTCCAGGTAGGCGCGTAGGGGATCGTCGGCGTCGTAGAAGGTGGCGTCTGCCTGCGGTTGTTCGGCGGCGACGAGCAGGTTGCCGCCCCGGTCCAGATAAGCGGCGACGGCGTCGGCCTCGGCCTGAGTAAAGCGTTGCTGCGCCCCGGCGACGATCACGGCGTCGGCGTCGTCGGGGATGCTGCTGCTGAGTTGCGCTAGGTCGAGCGTGTCCGTCTGGATGCCCGCCTGTGGCAGATGAGCATACAGGCCCGAAAGCCCTTGCCGCGAGGTATCCTGGGGATCAATCTCGCCGTGCCCGATGGTGAAATAGACCTTATATTGCCCCGCCGCCAGCAGCCGCAGCAAAGCGTTGGCGACTGCCCGCTCCTGGGCATCGCTCAGGTCAATCGGCTCGATGCGCGTCAGGTCTGGGCCGTCCGTGATCGGATCGACAAAGGTCAGCACCGCCACGCCGTCGCCCTGCACGCCGAAGCGGTCGGCCTGTTCCGGCTGAAGCACCGGGTCGATATACACCACCCGCACACGCCCACCCGACTCGGCCTCGAATAGACGGAAGATCACGCCGTCCGTCTCGCGCTGCGCCAGCGACGCGCTGGAATAGAAGCCGGTGATTTGCACCGGGCGGTCCAACGTGGCCAGCAGGTCGCGGGTCTGCGGGCCGAGGGTGAAGTTTTGGGAGAGCGTCATATCCAGCGCCAGGCCCTGCCCGGCCACCCAGCCGTAAATCAGCAGCACCACGCCGATAAAAATGAACGTTCCCAGCAAGCTGCCGCCGCCGTAGCGCGCTTGCCGCCCGGCAATCCAGTCACGGAAGTCCTCCGGCGCGAGGGCGATCCACAGCCCAATTCCGGCCATGCCCACGAGCAGCGCCGCCAGTCCTAGAGGCGTCACTTCGCCCTGCAAGGCGACCAGCGCCGCCGCGATCACCAGGGCCGCGCCGCCCACGATGCTTGCTACCCGCCCGATCTGCCCCCGCGTGAGGGCAACGGATTCCTTCATCCTAACCTCGCTGCCAACTCAGCCCCGCCAGCGCCGCGACGCGACGATCTGGGTCGTGACGTATAGCATCACCGCGATCAACCCGGCGAAGAACGCCATGTCTTCCGGGCGAATGACGCCGATCAGGAACGATTCGGCGTAATGGCCCGGCAGGCTCAGCGCCCGCACGAAGCGCGCCGCCTCCACGCTGATCCCCTCGAAGATCGTCCCGACCGAGTTGCCCAGCCACAGCAGGAACAGCACCGCCATGCTCAGGAAGCCGGCCACGATCTGGTTCTCCGTGAGGGCCGAAAAGAGCATCCCCACGCCGATCACACTGCCGCCGTACAGCCACACGCCGATGTACCCGGCAATGATCGCGCCGAAGTCGGGTGTGCCGTTGGCGATCAGCACGATTGGATAGACCAGCGTCAGGACCAGGATGAGCGTGTAATAGGCCCACGCGCCCAGGAACTTGCCCAGCACCACGTCGCCGTCGCGGATGGGCAGGGTGAGCAGCAATTCAATCGTCCCCTCGCGGCTCTCCTCAGCGAACAGGCGCATGGTCAGCAGCGGGGCGAAGAAGATCATGGCAAAGGCCAGAAATGAGAGTACCACCGTGCCGTCCGGTGGCAGGTAGCCGTTGCGCGCCCGCAGATCGGAGGAAAAGACCATGCCTGCCAGGAACAGGATGGCAAAAGCCACCAGATAGGCAATGGGGGAGGTGAAATACTGGCGCAGCTCGCGCTTGAAGATGACCCAGACGCCGTGCATTGCGCCCTCCTATCGCGGTTTGGGCGCGCGCCGCCCCGAAGACACTGCCGGAAGCTGCGCGGTCGTGAGTTCCAAAAAGATGTCTTCCAGCGTCATGGCCCAGGGACGCAGTTCTACCAGCCGCCCGCCCACGCTCATCACGGCGGCGGCGATGTCGGCCCGCGCATCCCGGTTCGCCGCCATGCGCACGAGATAGCCATCGCCTTCGGGCGTCACCTCTTCCACACCGGGCGTG
Organism: uncultured Anaerolineae bacterium; assembly: GCA_964529715.1. Lineage (GTDB taxonomy): Bacteria > Chloroflexota > Anaerolineae > Aggregatilineales > Ch27 > CAZGXI01. The sequence continues at coordinate 3,992 of CAZGXI010000017.1, forward strand.
CGCCGGACCGCCTCCACGATCTTCTCGTTGCCCTGGCGGGTCGCCAGCCGCAGGTAGACGCGCCCACCGCGCCCCAGGTCGTCGCGCAGAGTTTGCGGCGCGCCTTCCGCCACAATGCGCCCCTGCTCGATGATCAGCACCCGGTCGCAGACTTGCTCGGCCTCCGAGAGGATGTGCGTGCTGAACATGACGGTGTGATGCCTGCCCAGGTCGCGCACCAACCGGCGCACCTCGATGACCTGGTGCGGGTCGAGGCCGATGGTCGGCTCGTCCAGGATCAGCACTTCGGGGCTGTGGATGATCGCCTGGGCCAGTCCCAGGCGCTGGCGCATCCCTTTGGAGAGGTTGCGGATCAGGCTGTCGGCGCGCTCCTCCAGCCCGACGCGCTCCAGCGCGGCGCGAACCTTCTCGCGGCGGTGGGGCAGGCGGCGCAGGTCGGCCACGAAGTCCAGGTAGCCGCGCGCGGTCATGTCGGGGTAGAGGGGCACGGTCTCCGGCAGGTAGCCGGTGTGTTTGCGCGCTTCGATGGAATCCTCGAACACGTCCCACCCGGCGACCTTTGCCTGCCCGGCGGTGGGCGGCATGTAGCCGGTGAGGATGCGCATGGTGGTGGTTTTGCCCGCGCCGTTAGGGCCGAGGAAGCCCAGCACTTCGCCGGGCCGCGCCTCGAAGCTGATGTCATCGACAGCGGTGAAGCTGCCGTACCGCTTGGTGAGGTGTTGTACGTCGATCATCGATCCCTGATCGCTATTTCAACCCTGGTCTGAAGTAAAATCTGGCTGGTTGTTTCTTGCCAACTCTTCAAAAAATTGTTGTAACCGATCTATTATGATACACCCTCACCCAGTTTTCAGATCCAAGTATGCCACAATTCGGATTCCCCTCCAAGCGGGGAGCACCGCCCCGGAGTAAACTCCGGGGCTAAGAAGAACAAGCCCTCCGGGCTAAAATGCGCACCAGCCCGGAGGGCTTATCTTCCGTAGCCGGGGACTTTAGTCCCCGGCGTCCTGGGCTAAGCACCGCCCCGGAGTCCCCGGCGTCCTGGGCTAAGCACCGCCCCGGAGTAAACTCCGGGGCTAAGAAGAACAAGCCCTCCGGGCTAAAATGCGCACCAGCCCGGAGGGCTTATCTTCCGTAGCCGGGGACTTTAGTCCCCGGCATCCTGGCTAAGCACCGCCCCGGAGTCCCCGGCGTCCTAGGCTAAGAAGCACCGCCCCGGAGTCCCCGGCGTCCCGCAGGCCCTAATCCTCCTCGATGAAGGTTGCCTGGGCGCGTTCCTCGTCGGTGGTCACTTCGCCCACGCGCAGGAAGAAGCTGGGACGGCGCAGGCCGATATACTGACCGGGCAGGCTGTACGACTCGAATGAGACACCGCTCGCGTTGGCCAGCCCCGGCCTGAGCCACCACGTCGCGTCTGCTGCGAAGGCGTCCGAGCCATCATCGGCAGCCAAGAAGACCCCATTGCTGCGGCGCAGCAGATAAAAGCCGGGGAAGTTCGAGGCTTGGACGGACACGGCTTCCGGGTTGGCCAGGCCGGGCACTACCAGGAACTCAGAGTCGGCGCGGGGTGTCACGTTGCGGTCGATCCAGGCCTGGAACGCCGTGTGGCGGATGTAACGCTCGCTGTAGGCATAGTTGCGGTAGCGCGTCACGTCCAGGGGCAGCAGGGCCGGGATCGGGTCTGCGCCGTCGTCGCCGGAGGGGTTGGCAAGCTCCGTCTCCACCGACACCGGGACGCCGAAGTTGGGCGTGCCGTCTTCGTTCCAGGTGATAGGCTGGGCGCGCGTGGTGCGCCTGCCGTTGCAGCCGCCCTCTACCGAGTCGTTGGCGTGGTAGACGATCCAGGTCTCCGTCCCATCAGGCGAGGTGAAGAAGCCGTTGTGCCCCGGCCCGAAGACGCCGTTTTCGTCCGACCGCCGGAAAACCGGCGTGGGATTCTTGACCCACGACTCCGGGTTGAGCGGGTCGCCGCCGCTGTAGGTCAACATTCCCAACTGGTAATCTGCCGTGTTGCACGAGCTGGCGGAATAGACGATGAACGTGTCGCCGTCGTGTTGCAGCGCGACCGGCCCCTCGTTCACATTCCCGCCGATCCGCTCCCAGGCGTAGGTGGGGGGCGAGATGAGCACGCGCGGGCCGCCGATGGTCCAGGGGTTGCTCATCGGCGCAATAAAGAGGGACTGGTCCGGGCCGACCCACGACGAGAACAGGAAGTACAGCGCGCCGTCCAATTCGAGCACGCTGCCGTCGATGGCCCAGCCGTCGTTTGCCGGGTCGAAGAGGCGCGCCTTATAGGTGTACGGCCCCAGCGGGTCGGTCCCGGCGCTTTCCAGTACATGGGTATGCTGGTTGTCGTAGGTGCCCGCCGTGCCTGCGGTGTAATAGAAGTACCAGCGCGGGCCGTTCGGACCGTCCAACAGGCGAAATTCCGGCGCCCACATGTTGCAGCAGCGCGAGGGGTCGGTCTCAAAGTAAATGCGCTGTGGGGCAGCGGTCTTCAGCCCGGCGAGAGTCGGAGATCGCCGCATGGTCAATTCCGAGGTCCAGGTCGTGGTGGCAAGGTAGTAGTTGCCGTCGTAGTACGTCAGCCAGGGGTCGGCCCCGCCGAGCGCGTTGAGCGGGTTACGAAAGGTCCCCGACTGCGCGGGGACGGGGCCGGCAGGTGAGAGGATCAGAACGACCAACAGCATCAGCGCCGCCAGCCGCCAAAAGACCTGCAAAGGACGGTTGCGCGTGGAAGGGGTAGTCATGGCGTCTCCTGAGTCGCTTCGGGGAAAATCCTCTCGAAGTATGCCACACCTCGTTTTTCCGTCCAAAGCTAGAAACAAACGGCGTGGGCCAGAATCGAACCGCCATAACGCCAGGAACACCGAGTTTCTCATCGTGCTTTTGTTCTTCCTGACACTCTTGGCGTCTTGGCGGTTGGAAAAGAAGGCTTGTTTGCGGCGGCGAATTCAACTATAATAAAACAAGTGTTCTGTTTTTCACTAAAGGATGTTGTCCGATGCCCGAATTACCCGACCTGGTAATCTTGGCCCGCAGCATGGACCAGGCCCTCAAAGATCGCGCCATCACCGCCGCCGCCGTCAACCAGCCCAAGAGCCTCAACCTCCCGCCAGATGAATTCGCCCGCGCCGTGACCGGACGGACCTTCAAGCAGGTGCGGCAGCGCGGCAAGTGGGCGCTGGCCAACCTGGACCGCGACTGGATGATCGCCTTCAACTTAGGGATGGGCGGCGAACTCCGGCTGCACGGCGCAGACGAGACACCCGATCCCAAACGCGAGCGCGTGACCTTCCGTCTGGACGACGGGCGGCAGCTTTGGGCGCATTTCTGGTGGTTCGGGATGGTACACGTCGTGCCGCTGGGCCAACCGGAAGCGCATCCGCAGATCGGCAAGCTCGGCCCGGAACCGCTGGCGGACGACTTCACGGCAGATCGGCTGGCCACCATGCTCAACGGCAGGCGCGGCGCGATCAAGAAGTATCTGCTGGACCAGAGCTTTCTGGCCGGGATCGGCAACGTCTATATCCAGGAGACGTTGTGGCGCGCGCGGCTGCATCCGCTCCGCCCGGCGAACACCCTGACGCGCGCGGACGTGGACCGGCTGTACACAGCCATGCGCGAGACGCTGGAAAAAGGCATCCGGTGGAACGGCGGCCCCGGCGAACAGGACGTGTGGGGCAACCCCGGCCAGTACCACGAGCACTTCTTCGACACGTTCGGCGAGGGCAAACCCTGCCCGGCCTGCGGCGCGGCGATCCGGGCGATTCGCGTCGGCTCGACCGGCAGCCTGATCTGTCCGCAGTGCCAGGCGTGGCCGCTGTAAGCTCACCCCCGCGTCCTGATCGTCCCCGGCCAACCGCCTAGCCGTACACCGCCGGGTTGACGCAGTGGGGCAGCCGTTCCCCGCGCAGCCCGGCCAGCAGGTTCGCCGCCGCCATTGTCGCCATCTTCGTGCGGGCGGTCACGCTGGCGCTGGCGATGTGCGGCACGACCAGGCAGTTGTCCAGCGTGAGCAGCGGGCTGTCCGGCGGGAGCGGCTCCGGCTCGGTCACGTCGAGCGCGGCGGCGGCGATTTGCCCTGCTGCGAGGGCGTGGTAGAGCGCGTCTGGGTCCACCACCGTCCCGCGCGCCGTGTTGATCAGGATGGCGGTCGGCTTCATCAGGCCGAGTTCGCGCGCGCCGATCAGGTGATGGGTCTGCGGTGTGGCGGGCACATGCAGGCTGACGAAATCCGCTTCGGCCAACAGATCGTCCAGGCTGCGCGCTTCTGCCCCGAACCGCGCCCGCGCCTCGGCGGGGTCCATGCCGGGATCGTGGAACAGGATGCGCATGGCAAAGCCCCCAGCGCGCCGGGCCACCGCCTGCCCGATCCGCCCCAGCCCAACCAGGCCGAGCGTCGCGCCGTGCACGTCCTGGCCGAGCAGCAGCGTCGGCCCCCAGGTGCGCCAGTTGCCCGCCTGCACGAAACGCGCCCCTTCGACCACGCGCCGGGCCGCCGCCATCAGCAGGGCGAAGGCGAAATCGGCGGTGGTTTCGGTCAGCACGCCCGGCGTGTTGCCGACTGGCAGGCCGCGCGCGGTGGCGGCGGGAATATCGATGTTGTCGAAGCCAACGGCGTAGTTGCTGATCACCTTGAGGCGGGGCGCGGCGTCCATCAGGGCTGCGTCGATCCGGTCGGTGAGCAGGCAGAGCAGCCCTTCGGCCTGGGCTGCTTCGCGCAGCAGCACGTCGCGCGGCGGAGGAAGTTCGCCTTCCCACACCGCCACCTCGCAGGACTCGCGTAGCAGCGCCAGCCCCGCGTCGGGGATCAGGCGCGTGACGTACACTCTGGGCAGGGACATGTTTTCCTCCGGTACGATGGTTTCCAACGCCGGGGACTAAAGTCCCCGGCTAAGAAGGACAAACTCTCCGGGCTAGATACGCCTCAGCCCGGAGGGCTTATCGTTTTTAGCCCCAGAGTTCACTCTGGGGCAACCTTTGCACTCAGCCGAGCGGCTCTTTGAAATCGTAGATGCCGTCGCGCTTGGCCCAGCGCAGACCGTCGTTCCGGCAGATGAACACCTCTTCCCCGACGATCAGTTCGCCGCCGCACGCCGGGCAGCGGAACTCCAGCGGCGCGCGCACGGCGTCAGGGCCGCTGCCGTTGGCGCAGTTCAGCGTGAATACGCTCGGCGAGATCAACGGGGCGTAGGGCTGGAACACCGCATCCAGCGCCGCCAGCAGGTCCGCCGGGACGATCCGCTTGAGCAGGCCCAGCCGGAAGGTCGAGACGGCCAGCCGCCGCGCCGTCTCAAAGCCCGCCGCGCGCAGCGCCGTCTGCACATAGGCCGGGTGAAAGTCGAAGTTCAGCGCCACGAACTCCACCGGTTCCAGCGTGTAGGGACTCCACGCCTGTTGCCGCAGGGCATAGCGCAGCATGGCCTTGAGGTTGCGCTTGTTGGCGTATTCCAGCACGAAGGTTGCCCCCGGCGCCAGCGCCCGCCGGATGCTGCCCAGCGCGGCGGCAGGATCGGCCATGTGGTGAAAGACGCGGATCATCGTGGCCGCGTCGAACGCCCCCGGCGCGAACGGGAGGTGGTATACGTCTGCCGCGACGTAGGTGTAGCGCCCGTCTCCGTCGCCCAGACGGGTGCGTGCGGCAGCCAGCATCGTGCGCGAGTAATCCAACAGCACTACCTGGTCGAAGACAGACAGTTCGCCCGTCAGGCGGCCAAAGCCCGCCCCGATCTCCAGCGCGCGTTTGCCGGAGGGGGGCAGTAGCCGCCGCAGCGCGATCCGCTCGGCGCGGTCCTCGTAGGTACGGTCCTGGCCCTGCCAGAAGTCTTGCTCGTAGCGTGACCCTTCGTAGTCGCACACCGGGGGGGAGAGGCGTTCGGTCATGCGTCGTTGCCGTCCTGGGCGGCGGAATAAACTGTTTTTGTAACCCGATGTGTAAGTTTTTGTCGCCAGGGACTCAAGTCCCCGGCTAGGGATAAGAAGTCCACTTCAGTGGACTGACATCCTCGGCCTCGATCAGCAGCGCAGTCCGCTTCAGCGGACTTTACAAACCTCGCCAGGGGGTTAAACTCCTGGCAACCAAACAGCCGCCGCTTTTGAAACTTGCACAGTGGGTTTTTGTACCACCCCTCCGGCAAAATCGCCACGCCGGGATATACTGTACAAAATCTACTTCCTCAAAGGCAAACACGATGACCCTCCAGCGTCATCGTGGCAACGGGGTATGTCCCGCCTGTGCAGCCGGGCAAAAAGATGATGCGGATTAGAAAAATCCAAGAAAACCCGCAGGCCCGTTGACGCCGTTTAAGCCGTGTGTTAATCTTTGCACAACCGGGCCAACCCTTGCCAGGAGTGACACCGTGTTTCAGGATTATTTGCCCATCGGCGTGCTGATCGCCGTCTCAACCGTGCTGGCGCTATTCATTATCTTCATGTCGCGCATCTTCGGGCCGTACCGCCCCAACGCGCGCAAGCTGATGCCCTACGAAAGCGGCATGGACCCCATCGGCCCGGCGGTGCGCCGCCAGCCGATCAAGTTCTACCTGGTGGCCGTGTCGTTCATCATCTTCGACGTAGAGGTGATCTTCTTCCTGCCCTGGGCGGTGGTCTTCCGCCAGATGGGTCTGTATGCGCTGGCCGTAATGGGATTCTTCTTTCTGGTGCTGGTGATTGGCTTTGCTTATGAGTGGAGACGCGGGGGATTGGAATGGGAATAACGACTGCGTCCAAAAGTGGCGCGCTTGGCTGGGCGACCTTGCGACTGGAAGATGCCGTCAACTGGGCGCGCGCCGGGGCGATGTGGCCGCTGGGCTTTGGCCTGGCCTGCTGCGCCATCGAGATGATGAGCACACAGATGAGCCACTACGATCTGTCGCGCTTCGGCATGGAGCTGATGCGCCCTAGCCCGCGCCAGGCCGACCTGATGATTGTGGCCGGGCGGCTGTCGCGCAAGATGGCTCCCGTGTTGCGCCGCCTGTACGATCAGATGCCCGCGCCCAAGTGGGTGATCGCTATGGGTGACTGCGCCAGTTGCTCCGGCGTGTTCAACAACTACGCCATTGTGCAAGGCGTGGATGAGATCGTGCCAGTGGACGTGTATGTGGCGGGCTGCCCGCCGCGCCCGGAGCAGCTCATTCACGGCATCCTCACACTACACGAGCGCGTCAAGGGCGAGAGCCTGACCCAGTGGCGTCAGGCCGAACCGGGACGGGGATAAAGAAGTTCTCAGTGTCGCGTTCTGAGTTCTCAGTTTGAGGATCGGGGCGGGCCGTTTGCCGGGGAACAGCATTCCCTCCAGGATAACCACTGCCCGGCCCAGGAATGTAAAACTCAAAACCCACAATTCACAACGGGTAGGGATGATGATGCACGACAGCAAAGACCCTGTAGAAGCGATCCGCGCGCAGTTTCCTAAGGCGTGTCTGGAGGTGGTGACGTTTCGCGGCGAGACGACGGTGTACATCGACCCGCCCCGCATTGCCGACGTGTGCCTGTACCTACGTGACGCTGACGGCCTGCGCTTTAACTTTCTGATCGATGTGACCGGCATCGATTACTATCCCGATGAGCCGCGTTTCGCCGTCGCCTATCATCTGTACGCCATGCTCTACAATCGCAAGCTGCGCCTCAAGGTGCGGCTGCCCGGCGACAACCCCCATGTTCCCACCGTGACGGGCGTCTGGCCGACGGCCAACTGGCAAGAGCGTGAGGCTTATGACATGTTCGGCATTGTGTTTGACGGTCATCCCGACCTACGGCGCATTCTGACCGCCGCCGACTGGGAGGGGCATCCGCAGCGCAAGGACTACCCGCTAGGCTATGAGACGGTGCAATTCTCGTTTAACTTCGACGAGGTGAACCGCTACAAGCCCTACGCCAAAGAGTAGTGCTGAGTTTTGAGTTAGAAAAGTGAGCAAGGCCGGTCCGCTTTCCCACTGAAAACTCAGAACTCAAAACTTTGAACTCTGCACCGGAGCGAGGCGACCATGACGATTGCCCAGTCTTACCAGGCTTACCCGGAAACATCCGAATGGGTCGGGGACATCGAACAGATCAAGCACCTGGTCTCGCCGCGCGCCCTGACCGGCGAAACGGTGCTGCTGAACATGGGGCCGCAGCATCCCAGCACACATGGTGTCTTGCGGTTGCTGCTGGAACTAGACGGCGAGACCATTGTCAACGTCATTCCCGACATCGGCTTTCTGCACACCGGCATCGAAAAGAACATGGAGGCCAAGCGGTTCGAGCAGTCTATCGTCATGACTGACCGCATGGACTACCTGGCCCCCTTCAGCAACAATCTGGTCTATAACCTGGCGATTGAAAAGCTGGTGGACCTGGACGTGCCGGAGCGCGCACAGATCATCCGCGTGCTAGTAGCGGAACTGACCCGCCTGAACAGCCATCTGGTCTGGCTGGGCACACACGCCTTCGACATTGGCGCGATGAGTGTGGCGCTGTACTGCTTCCGCGAGCGCGAGGCCATCCTCGACATGTTCGAGATGCTCTCCGGCCAGCGCATGATGGGCACGTACATCCGGCCCGGCGGCGTGTGGCGCGACCTGACCGATGAATTTCTGCCGGCGCTGGAAAAGTTTCTGGAGTACCTGCCGCCGCGTATCGACGAATATGAGGCCCTGCTGACCTCCAACCCGCTATGGATCGACCGCACGCAGGGCGTGGGCGTGATCACGCCGGAAGATGCCATCGCCTGGGGGCTAAGCGGCGCGATCCTGCGCGCCAGTGGCGTCAACTTCGACGTGCGCAAGGCCATGCCCTACAGCGGCTATGAAACGTATGACTTCGACATCCCGCTGGGGCTGCACGGCGACGTATACGACCGCTACCTAGTGCGCGTGCAGGAGATGCGCGAGAGCGTGCGCATCTTGCAGCAGGCCAAAGAGCGCGTCAAGAAGGTCAAGGGGCCGTTCCGCAGCCAGAACCGCAAATTCGTGCCACCGCCGCGCTCGGAACTAGGACACAGCATGGAGGCGGTGATCCACCACTTCAAGCTGTGGACGGAGGGCTTCCACGCGCCAAAGGGCGAGGTGCATGTGATGGTCGAAAGCCCGCGCGGGGTGATCGCCTGCTATCTCAGTGGCGATGGCGGTAACAAACCGCATCGGGTGCACTTCCGCACGCCGTCGTTCATCGGGGTGCAGGCGCTGCCCAAGCTGGCGCAGGACCACCTGATCGCGGACCTGGTGGCGATCATTGGCAGTGTGGACCCGGTGCTGGGCGACTGCGACCGGTAACGGTCAACCTCGTGTACCGGGGACTGAAGCATCACCCCGGAGCACCGCGCCGGAGTAAACTCCGGGGCTAAAAAGGACAAGCCCTCCGGGCTGGTGCACGTTTTAGCCCGGAGGGCTTT
>CAZGXI010000017.1:13467-93671 GCA_964529715.1 uncultured Anaerolineae bacterium
GCTTTCTCAGCCCTGGACTTTCAGTCCAGGGCATCTTCATTGCGCCACGCACCGCGCCGGAGTAAACTCCGGGGCTAAGAAGGGCAAGCCCTTCGGGCTGGTGCACGTTTTAGCCCGGAGGGCTTTGCTTTCTCAGCCCTGGACTTTCAGTCCAGGGCATCTTCATTGCGCCACGCACCGCCCCGGAGTAAACTCCGGGGCTAAGAAGGGCAAACCCTTCGGGCCGATTCGCCAGCACAACAGGAGCATTCTCATGCCCTACTGGCGGCTTTACTACCATATCACCTGGGCGACGAAAAATCGCCACCCGTTTCTCACACCTGAGATCGAGCCTCTGGTTTATCCTTTGTTGATTGCCAAAGCCCGTGAATTGGGAGCCGTTGTGTACGCCGTCAACGGGATTGTCGATCATATCCACATTGCTGCTGCCATACCGCCGCGCATCGCCCTATCCGAGTGGGTACAGCAGTTGAAGGGCAGCAGCAGCCGCGTGATCAATCTGAACGCCGAGGAATTCGCCCTGAAGTGGCAGCCGGGTTACGGCATCGTGTCCTTCGGGCAGACGCAACTGCAAACGGTCATCGATTACATTCACCGTCAAAAAGAGCACCACGCCCAAAATGCATTGATTCCCTTTTTGGAGGCCGAAGAGGATCATACCGACGGTCCTTTAGACAGAGGTCTACAATTTTAGCTTTAGCCCGGAGGGCTTATTCTTTTTAGCCCTGGACTTTAGTCCAGGGCGATTAGCGAGAGTGTGTGTATGAAAAAACAGATGTCGCTGTTCTTCCTGTTTGTCCTGTTGCTCACCCTGCCGCTTCCGACCCATGCGCAGGACTCTTCGACCTACGTGATCGCCACGCACTACCCGGCCTTCGGCGGTGTGGACCCCGCTCCGACCGACGCGGTGGAGGTGGCCTATGGCGTCTTCAATAACCGCGAGAACGACTACCGCGCCGTCACCGCGCAAGAAGCTGCCACCTGGACGCGCCACGTCCTCGAAGCGACCGGTTTGGAGCCGCGGCTGCTCAACGATTGGGCCGATGTGCAAGAAGGACTGAGCACGGTCCAGGTGGTGAACAACGTGCCCATCGAGGGCGCGTTGTACACTCTCTTCCTGCCGCCCGGCTGGACGCGCGCCGCCAACATGCCGGTCGTGCTCAGCGGCAACGGCGCGGGCACCAGCAACAACCGTCGCCTCTATGGCGACGGTGAAACCATCCCGGCAGAACTGGCCGCTATGAGCGTGCAGAACGGCGGCGGCGGCCTGATCCTGGCAGTGAGCAACTGTGGCGGCACCGAAGGCCAGGGCATCGACGAGCCAACCTATCGCTCGGTGGGGGCGTTCTTCGATTTCATCGACGCCAACGGCGGGGACAAACATAACGCGATCACGGCGGGCGGTAGCCGGGGCGGCGGTTCGGCGCTGATGTGGGCTATCAATCCGCTCGACCTGGATTACACGGTCAACGCCGTGTTTGCCGCTGTGCCGCCCACGCACTACGGCGCGCTTAGCCAGGTGAGTGTCCTCACGTATCCCTCAATGACGGTTATCGGCACGCGCATCGCCCACGACCCCGACTCCTGGCGCTACGACAACGCCGGGATGCGCCCCGGTATGAACCCCTCTCCCTTCATGGAGGCGATGATCGGCGCGGGTGACCCGGACGAGGCAGATGCCCTGAGTGCCATCGGCCTGGCAGAACGGCTGGCGGGCAAGCAGGTGTTCCTGAACTTCGGCGCGCACGACTCCTATTTTCCGCTGTCGCTGTTCCTAGAGTTCGACCGCCGCCTGACCGAGCTGGACATCGCGCACGGCACGGTGATCACGCTGGCGCAGGGGCACGAGGCGGCGCGCTTCTGGATGGAAACGCTGTACCTCTACCTGCGCGGCGTGGCACATGGATTGCACATGACCGTCCCCACTGGGCGGTTCTACTTCGTAGACCCGCAGCCGCCGGACGGACGCGAGATCGCGCTGGGAGATTTGCTGCGCGAACAGGGAATCGCTGCCTCACCCGCTGAACTACCTGTAATCGCGCAGTTCCCTTACCGCGCCGGGACGGGCAACCCGGTCGATGTGGAGGTGTGCGGCGCGCCGGGGGACGAAGTCGCGCTGTCGCTGGCGAACGCGGCGGGCGAGGTCGTGTATGAACTCAGCGGGACCATCGGCGCAGATGAATGTCTGGTCGATCACATGGCGCTGGACGTGCCGCCCGGCACCTACACCTGGGCGCTGATAGCCAACGGCACGCCGATCAACCCGCTTAACACGCCCGTGCGTGGGTCTGACGGCTGCGGTCTGCGCGCTGTGACCATCGTCGAGGCGGACCAGCCCGCTCCCGAAACGACCTATGCCGGGGCGAATACGCTCAGCTTCGGCCTGGACGAGTTCAGCGGGCAGACGTGCAGCCTTCCGTAGTGCGACGGGTAGGGGCGACCCATGCGTCGCCCCTACGCCAACAGAACCGGTCGCTCCGCTTTAATCGCCGGAGTCGTCTTCGCCCCCCAGGTTGCTGCCGCCGGAGTCGCCACTTTCCTGATCCTCGCAGATGCCGTTGGCGTCCGCGTCCAGACAGCCGTCTTCCTGATCATCGCAGATGCCGTTGAAGTCTGTGTCCGCGCAACCCTCTTCGTCGTCACAGATACCGTCGCCGTCCGCGTCCGGGCAGGCTTCCGCGTCGTCGTCGCAATAGCCGTCCTCATCCACGTCCGAACACGACTCATCTTCCGGCGTCAGGTCGATCTCGGTGATGCTCACCTCGCCGGAGTCGTCCAGCGCGATCTCGGCGCTGGCAGCCATGACGGTCACGCCGCCGCCAAAATCCTCCCCGACGGCATTGAAGCGGTAGTCGCCGCTTGGGACGGGACGGGCGTACAGGGATAGCCCATTCTCGCCGAAGATCAGCAGCACCCCCGACGGGACCGCCTCCAGCGCGCCGCCCTCGCCCAGCAGAAAGCGCAGCGGCTCGAAACGGTCGCCCGGCCCGGCGATGGCTTCAAACGGCACGACGCCGGTCGGCGTTTCCAAAAACACCCACAGACTCCGGCACGTCCCGCGCGCCAGATTGCAGATGAGCTGCGCGGGCACAGCCTCTTCTTCCGCCAGGGCAGGCAGGTACAGCCCGTCTACCGTCATGCGTCGCGGGTCGAGGCTGCTGGGGGCGAACATCACCGGCGCTTCGGTTTCGCCATCCCACAGAAAAGCCTGCTGTGGCGTCCAGGCGACTGCCTGCTCCGAGACGCCGTCTGGCCAGACCTGCATGGTCGCGCCGCCGGTGGTCGTGATCATCGGCGCGGCGACCGGCAGGTAGCCGAGCACCTCCGGTGGGCCGTCGGAGCGTCGCCGCGTAACGGCAACCGACACGTCGGCCACGTCCTGCCCGGCCACGCGCACGTCCACCACCGCCCGCCCGCCGGACGCAGCGACGCCCGTCACGCCAACCTGGGGCGGCGTCTCGGCCAGGGCAGCACGGAAGTAGGCGTCCAGAAAGCTGAGCCAGGGAGACAGCGTCAGCGGGGCCAGGCGGGCATAGAGCGAGGCGCGGGTGCTGCCACCGGATAACTGCAACTCGTACAACGCCTTGCTGCGCGGAAAGAAAATCGCCACGCCCCGCGAATCGGCGAGCGGATCGCTGGCCCGGTGGTAGATGACCATCTGCGCCGCCGCTTCTGTGACCTGGCGCGCCGCCGCTGCGATCTGCGCGTTCGGCGACAGGTCGGCCACCAGGTTCATGAAATAGGTCAGGTCCGCTGCTGCGACCTGATCGGCAGCGCGGATGTCGCCGTTGCTGCCGAAGACGGGCGTGTTCTTGCGCGCGTCGCCGATGATCCCGGCCACCGCCGTCGGGTTGGCGCTGACCGCTCTGGCGAAGTGGCCCAGCGCCCGCGTGACGTCGCCCACGCGCGCCAGGTCGATCACGCTGAGGCTGTAGAGCGCGGCGCGGCGGCTGTAGAAGCGCATGAAGCTATCTACGGCGGCCCGCCCAACCGCCGGAACGTCGATGGGCGGGTCGGCGTTGAGCGCGCGCAGGATGCCCTGGTAATCCCAGCCGTTGCCAGGGATCAATTCCTCCGACGCAACGGCGTACCGGCCATAGGGCGCAATCGCGTTGAAAACTTCAAGCTGACCCATCAGACAGGCATCGAAGCCGATCAGGTCCAGCGGGCGGCCTAGTTCCTGCGTGATCAGCGCCAGCGCGCCGCCCAATTCGGCCATGCTCAGGCTGTCGTGCTGGGCGGTAGCATCGTAAGCGAAGCCCTGCCAGCCCCCACCGTGATCCCACAGCACCAACGCATAACGCTCGGCGGGATAGTTCCGGATCACCCAGGCGGCGAAATCCACCAGCGCCGACGGTTCGCCCGTGTTAATCTCGTCCAGCGTCTGGACGGTCGGCGACGTGACCTCGAAAGCGGCGCTGTCGTGCATGACGAGCAACCGCCGCACGCCGCCTTCGAGGCCATCGACCTGCGCGACGACGTTCACCGCCGCTGTGCTGCCTACGCGCTCCATTTCGTTGAGGTCGAAGGCGGCGTAGCGTTCCAGGTCGTTGTCGGCGGCGATGTAGACCATGACGGTCCAGTCGGCGACGTTCTGCTGCGCCTGGGCCAGACCGGACGACAACGCGATCAGAATGAACCAGCAGGCCAGCAGGAGACGAAGGACCTTCATCACGATGTTCCTTTCCCGGCGGGGAACGGCAAGCAGGCAGCGGATCGGACGAGAGCGAGGACAAATCTTCTCTGAACCACCATACAACACTCTGGTTGCGGATACAAGCCCTCGACGCACCGGGGGAAAATTCACGCGCCTGCCCCGGCAACGCTGACAACGTTGAGGCGCTATGTTATATTCTCCGCCAGATAGACTCCTTTTTATGGCGAGGCTTTCATGCTCAACGAGAAATATGCGGACCGCATCGACGCCATCTTTGCCCGCTACCCCGACAAACGCTCGGCGGTGATGCCGCTACTCTTTCTGGCCCAGGAGGAATACGGCTATATCACACCGGAAGCGTGTGCAGAAGTGGCCACCCTGATCGACGTAGACCCTACCCAGGTGCGCTCCATCGCTGGCTTTTACACCATGTTCCGCGAGGAGCCGAAGGGCAAGTACTGGCTTCAGGTGTGCACCGACCTGCCATGCGCCCTGCGTGGTGCAGATCGCTTCTACGAGGCGCTGCTGAAGGAACTCGATGTCGAGGATGGCGGCACAACTGCCGACGGCCTGTTCACGGTCGAGCAGGTGATGTGCCTGGCCGCCTGCGACCGCGCCCCGATGATGCAGTGCAACTTCCATTACTACGAAAACCTGGACATGGACATCGTGCGCGACCTGATCGCGCAGTGGCGGGCCGGGGTGGAACATCCGACCCTCCGCCTGCGGCAGGCCGAACCTGCCGACGCGCCGGGTGCGGATCGGCCCGCGCAGGAGTGAGACAGATGCTCACCATGCGCATCCTGAGCGCAGACGATTACGCGGCTGTGCGCGCCCTGTGGGAAGCCGCCGGGCTGCACATCCGCCCCGGCGGGCGCGACTCGCAGGAGGCTTTTGCCCGTCAGATCGCCTCCGGTTGCCAGATCGTGATCGGCATGGAAGACGATAGCCGTCTGGTCGGGGTCGTGCTGGCGACGCACGACAGCCGCCGGGGCTGGATCAACCGCCTGGCCGTGCATCCCGACTACCGACGGCGAGGCATCGGCACGCAGTTGGTACGAGAGGCCGAACGGGAACTTAAGGCGCGCGACCTGCCCGTGTTGTGTGCACACATCGAGTCATGGAACACGGCCAGCCAGGCGTTGTTCCGCCGTCTGGGCTACGTGACCACCGAAGACGTGTTGTATTTCTCCAAGCGTGACAGCGAAGATGTGTAAGCTATATTGCACTCACCCTTCGCCGCGCGCCGCAGTGGCTTTGCATCCCGATCCTTTGTCGGCACATAGGATACCTGGAGGTCCTGTTTCCGCATGAGCAATACGGCCTGGATGGTCCTGATCGGCGCAGCGACGGCGCTGATGGGGGGATATGTTGTGGCGCAGCAGTCGAGCCGGTTCCTGCCGGTACGGGGCGGCGCGGTCGCGCAGGCGGCGCATTACCTCGCCAGTGCGGGCATGGCGGGTATCCCTGCCGCGTTGCTGGCGGCGCTCGTCCTGACAATCTTTGCGGGAGAGAACATCCTGGGGGATTTTGTGAAGTACGCGCTGGTCACGCTGGCGGTGGTGGTCGTGTCGCTGCTGATCTATGCCGTCGTCGAACCGGACACGGCGAAAAAATAAGCGGCAATGGCCCGGTGGGCGCGCCGGGGGAGTGCGGAGTTTTGAGTTCGGATGTTTGTCTCATACCTTGAACTCAGAACTTTGAACTCCCTCAGCGCGCGTTGAAAACCGCAGGTTTACAGGTCGTCCAGCCGACCCTGGTCCAGCGCCATCTGGAAGGCCCGCCCGATCAGCAACACGCCCTCGACCCAGGCCATCACTTCCTGCTCGTCGAAGTTCGCTTGCAACACTTCCAGCAAGTCCTCCGGTGTGGCCTTGTACATGATCTCGGTGGTCAGGCAAGCCATTGCCTGCCACACGGAATCGCGCGAGTCTGGCGGGTCGCCGTCGAGCAGTTCGTTCAGCCACTTCTCGACAATCGGGTGCACCTGTTCGCAGGCCGAACCATCGCCGAGCTGCTCGTCGGCCAAATCCTGGAATTCTTGCAGCCAGTCGAGGTCTTTAGGGTCATTGCGTTTTTCCATCGCGGCCTGCTCCTCTTTAACATTACCCTATCGCGTAGTGTAGCCTTATTTCCTTAAAAGGCAACACGCCCTGCGCCGATTTAGGTGCTGCGCGCAGCCCTGCCTGCGCCCGGCAGAAGAGGAGCTTCGTCGCGGTCGAAGGCCGCCGTTGGTCAACCCCCGTAAGCTGCCCGCCCTGCTATAATCTTCCCTCACGTGCCCCGATGGGCCTACGCTCCGTTTTGCAACCGCGCCGGTGCCATCTGCCGACGGTTCGATTCCCAACGCAAAGGAGTTTTACGTCATGTCCGATTCGCTGGAAGCTCGCGTTGAACAACTGCTCCGGCAATTAACCCTTCAGGAAAAGTGTGCCCTGCTGTCTGGCAAGGACGTGTGGCGCACCGTGCCGATTCCCCGCCTGGGGATCGGGTCCGTCACCATGACCGACGGCCCGCACGGCGTCCGCGCCACCCCGGAGGGCGGGCGCATGTATTCCCCGGCTACCTCGTTCCCGACGGGCGTCTCGATGGCTGCCACGTGGAACCCGGCCCTGATCGAGCGGGTCGGCGAGGCCCTGGCTGAGGAAACGCTGGCCCTCGGCTGCGACATTTTGCTCGGCCCGTGCGTGAACATTGTGCGTCACCCCACCGCCGGGCGCAACTTCGAGAGCTATTCCGAAGACCCCTACCTGGCCGGGCGGATCGGCGTCGCCTGGGTGACGGGCTTGCAGCGGAAGGGCGTGGGCGCGTCGCTTAAGCATTACGCCTGCAATAACCAGGAAGATGACCGGGGACGTGGCTCGTCGGAGGTGGACGAGCGTACTCTGCGCGAGATTTATCTGGCCCAGTTCGAGGCCATCGTTAAAGAGGCCGACCCCTGGACGGTGATGTGCTCGTACAACCGCATCAATGGCGTATATGCCAGCCAGCATGATTACCTGCTCAAGGACATCCTCAAGGGCGAGTGGGGCTTTGCAGGCGTGGTCGTTTCGGACTGGGGCGCGAACCATACCATCTTCGAGTCGGTGCAGGGCGGCCTGGACCTGGAAATGCCTGGCCCGGCCAAGTACTACGGCAACCTGCTGGCCGAGGCGGTATACAACTGGCAGATCGACGAGGCCGACGTAGACGAGGCGGCCCGCCGCGTGCTGCGCCTGCTGGTCCGCGCCGGCAAAGCCGACGGGATCGCCGCGCCCGCCGGGGCGCTCAACACGCCGGAGCACCAGGCGTTGGCGCGCCAGGTGGCCGAAGAGGCGATCACGCTGCTCAAGAACGAACGGGCCGTCTTGCCGCTGGAGCCGTCCGGTCTGAAGTCCGTCGCCGTGATTGGTCCGATGGCGGCGGTCGGCAGCATCGGCGGCGGCGGCAGCTCCTTCCTGCGCCCGCCCTACGCCGTCAGCCCACTGGAGGCCCTGCAGGCCCGCCTGGGCGACGGAGTGAAAATCCGCTATGAACCGGGCTGCGACAACTATTTCGAGTTGCCTATCTTGTCCCCAGAGGCGCTCAAGCCTGTGCGCGGCGTCGCCGGGCTGCGCGGCCAGTACTTCGCCAACCCTGATTTCGCCGGCAAGCCCGTCATCGATCGCGTGGACCCGCGCATCGATTTCTGGTGGCTGTCGTTTGCCCCGCTGGAACAAACGCCCCCGGCCTTCGCCGTGCGCTGGACCGGGAAACTGGTCGCCCCGGCGACGGGCCGCCACACCCTCAAGGTTGAGCATACTGGCGCGGTGCGCGTCTATGTAGACGGCCAGGTGGTCATCGAAAACACCGCCGGGCCGGTGAACTGGAATGTGGCGCTGCCGACTGCCAGCGCCGAACTAACCCTGGTGAAGGGTAAGACCTACGCCATCCAGGTGGACTACCTCCGCCCGGAGACAGCGGTGTTCCCGCATATCCGCGTGATGTTCGCCTACACTCCGCGCCCGGAGGAGGACGACCGACTAGATCGCGCCATCGCGGCGGCCAAACGCGCCGACGTGGCCCTGGTGTTCGCGGGCTGGCCGGAATACTACGAGAGCGAAGGGCACGACCGCCCCGGCATCGCGCTAACGGGCCGCCAGGACGAACTGATCCGGCGCGTGGCTGCCGTCAACCCGCGCACGGTGGTGGTGCTTAACTGCGGGTCGCCGGTCGCCATGCCCTGGCTCGACGCCGTCGCTGCCGTTGTGGAGGCTTACTACCCTGGCCAGGAAGGCGGCCATGCCGTGGCGCGCGTCCTGCTGGGCGAGGTGAACCCATCCGGCAGGCTGACCGTCACGTTCCCCAAGCGCATCGAGGACTGCCCGGCGTTCACCAACTTCGGGCCAGGGCGGGAAGTGTACTACGGCGAGGGGATTTTCGTCGGCTACCGCCACTACGACCAGCGCCAGATCGAGCCGTTGTTCCCGTTCGGGCATGGCCTGTCGTACACTCACTTCGCCTACGGCGACCTGACCGTGCAGACATCGGGCAAGGTCGGGCAGCCGGTGCGCGCGTCACTGACGATCACCAACACAGGCCACCGCGCCGGGCAGGAGGTGGTGCAGCTTTACGTGGCCGATCCGGCGGCATCATTGCCGCGCCCGCCCAAAGAACTCAAGGGCTTTGCGAAGGTCGCCCTACAGCCGGGCGAGAGCCGCACGGTAGAGTTCGAGCTTGACACGCGCGCGTTTGCCTTCTATGACCCGGTTCAAGAGGATTGGGTAGTCGAAGCAGGCGATTTTGCGATCCTGGTGGGCGCTTCGTCGCGGGACATCCGCCAGCAGGCGGTGATCACGCTGGCCTGAGCGCCACAGGAGGTAGGGACACGGTATGCCGTGTCCCTACCGGGAAGCGCAACGCCTGACCCAAGATACGCACCGGTCAGCGGAGTGGGGGAGTTTTACCACGAGTCTTCGTCGTTGCCGTCACCGTCGTCCTGAAGCACCGAGGCGCGCAGGTCCGACGTGCCGGGGCGATCCTGGGCGGGCGGCTCAGATGGGGGAAAGGGCGGGGCAGGCTCTTCCTGGGCGGGAAGTTCTGCCTGCGCGGAGGGTGGTGTGGGTTCGCGGCTGGGCTGCACCCCGAACAGCGGAAAGCTGACCGTGACGGTGGTGCCGTGCCCTTCTTCTGAGACCAGGCTCAGTGCGCCGCCCATGCTTTCCACGATGTAACGCGACAGATACAATCCCATGCCGATGCCCTGCTGCTCGTGTTTTTCGCGCTGGACCTGATGAAAGCGGCGGAACAGGTCGCCCTGGCTGTTCTCTGGGATGCCGGGGCCGCTGTCGCTGATGCTCAGACAGGCGCGCCCGTTCTCCAGCCACTGGCGCACCTTCACCACGCCGTCGGGCGGGGAAAAGGCCATCGCATTGGAGAGCAGTTCGGCCAGGGCATGAGTGAGCGAGTTCCACTCGGCCACGACCTGGCCGTTTTCCGGGCCGGGGTCGTAGTGCACGGGGATGTCGCGCTGGCGGTAAGAGAAAGAACGCGCCCGGCTGACCGCCGCCGTAAGCGCATCCCACAGCGGGCCGGGCCGGGCCGCGATGCGGATCAGCTTGGGCAGTTCGCCTGTATCCAACTGGATCAGCAATTCCATCTGCCGCAGCAGACGGTTGAGCCGGGTGTTGCCCGCTTCCAGAGAGGCGATCAGGTCGCGCGCCTCCTGGCCGCTCAGGTCGCCGGTATGACGGGTGAGCAGTTCCGTGACCATGTTCAGCGACACCAGGGGCGTTTTGAGTTCGTGGGTGAACATGCGCGCCACATCACGCCGGACGAAATCCAGCGTTTCCTGGGCAGCCTCGGCGTAGCGGGTGAGTTCCTGTGTGCGCTTGACGCGGTTATAGATCGTCAACAACAGCCGTTCGGCGTCCAGCGGCTTGATCAACACTTCGTCCACGCCCAGCAGCATGGCGCGGCGGAAGTTGGCTTTGTCGTCGTGGGCGGTCAGGATGATAAAAGGGATGGGCAGCCAGTCATCGTTGGCGCGCACCGCCTGGTAGAAGGCGAACCCATCCATGACCGGCATCTCGATGTCGGCGATGATCACATCCGGGCGGAGTCCGCGCTGCATCTGCTGCAAGGCGTCGGACCCATCTTCCGCTGTGGTCACGTGGACATTGCCCGCTTCTAACAGCGCCTGGATGGATTCCCGGATTTCTGCCTCGTCGTCAACAAACAGGACGTGCCGTTCGTAGGTAGGCATAACCCTCCACCGGGAGATGGGTGTAGTTGTGCCAGCTTATTCTACCTTAACACAATCTGAAATCGCCGTCAAACAAGTATCTTGCCATCCGACGCCCTGCCGTTTTCGCTTCGGCACTGGCTGCTGCGCGCTCGCCGCTCAAAAGAACTCCACCACGATGTCGCTGATGATGTTTGCCGCGTGGTCGCCGCAGCCGATGGCGTGCAGCATGTGGCGATAAATCTCGCGCAGTTTGAGCATCTCCACCACGTGATCCAGGTCCTTTGGCCCCCGGAACAACTCTGCCAGGGCGGTGGCGTAGAGCGTCTCCATACGGTTGTCGATGGACTTGGCCCGCACGGCGTGGTCTTCTGCCACGCTGGGGTGATGCTCCAGCCGTTCCATCGCCAGGTGAAGTTCCTGCGCGGCCTCATGCAGCATTTCTGCCATTTCCAACAGGTGTTCGTTGGGCTTGACCGCCAGGATGTCCATCTCGTTGACGACCGAATAGGCGTAGTCGAGCACGTCGTCCAGCGCGCGCGACAGGGCGAACAGATCCTCGCGGTCGATGGGCGTGACGAACGAGCGGTTCAGTTCGTCGATCAGGATGCGCCGCACCTCGTCGGCCTGTTTTTCCAGGATGCGGACGGCCTCGGCGTTCTTGTTGCTGGGCTTGCGCATGTAGGCTACCAGCGCCTCGGTGCCCTGCACCAGCACCATCGACTGCTCGTTCAGGCGTTCCAAAAAGCGGTTCGGGCGGCGGTGGGGGATCAGCGACCGCACGCGGTCCTTGAGGCGTTCAAATCGGTTGTTCATCGCTACATTTTCCCGAAAAATGGCTATCTGCCCGATAAAGCGGCAGCGATCAGGCGGTACACCAGCGCGCTGAACAGGGCCGCCAGCGGAATGGTCAACAGCCAGGCGGTCACGATCTGGCGGAAGACGCCCCAGCGCACCTTTTGAAAGCGTTCTGCGCTGCCCGCGCCCACGATGGCCGAACTGACCACCTGGGTCGTGCTCACCGGCCCGCCCAGCAGCGCCGCTCCCAGGATCACGCCCGCCGAGGCTGCCTGTGTCGCCAGGCCGTGAATTGGGCGGACCTTGTAGAACCGCCCGCCCAGCGTGCGGATCAGCCGCCAGCCGCCCACCAGCGTGCCCAGCGCGATGGCGCTCGCGCTGGCGGCCACCACCCACAGCGGCACGCTGAACTCCGGCAGCGCGCCCGTCACGACCAGGCCCAGCGCGATGATCCCCATCGTCTTTTGGGCATCGTTGGCCCCGTGCGAGAGCGCCAGCCAGGTGGAGGCGATCACCTGCCCGCGTCGAAACCACACATTGATGTGCGGCGTGGCGAACTGCCCCCAAAAGTACAGCAGCCGTACCATGCCGAACCCGGCCAGCAGCCCCAGCGGCGGCGACAGGAACAGCGCCAGCAGCGTCTTGCTCAGGCCGCCGGGCAGGATCGCGCCAGGACCATGCCCGGCCCACACCGCCCCGATCAGGCCGCCGATCAGCGCGTGTGACGAACTGGACGGGATGCCGAAAAACCACGTCACTACGTTCCAGCCGATGGCTCCACACAGCGCCGCCAGCACGACCGGTAGCGTCATGGCCTGCGCCGCAACCACCTCGTGACCGATGGTCCGCGCGACAGCCACGCCGAACAGAAACGGCCCGGCCCCCTCGGCGGCGGCAGCCAGCAGCAGCGACGCGCGTGGCCCCAGCGCCCGCGACGAGATCACTGTCGCCACGACGTTCGCCGAATCGTGCAGGCCGTTCCAGAAGTCGAACAACAGGGCCAGCGCCACCAGGATCAGGATGTCCACTTGCATCCTCACGAGTGTTTCCGACGCGCCATCGGAAGCGTCAGGGATGAATATTATACTCCGAATGCCCAAATGTTAAAAGCAAGTTAAATGCTCGTGCATTTTTTAACGAGTGAGTGGGCCGGAATAAGCCGCTTGCTCCCAGACAGCGGGCACTCTTGACAGAATAAGCGGTTCAAGGGTAAGCTAAAATTAAGTTCTGGGATCGCTCCCAGAAAGTGGGCCGGCGCTTACCCTGGAACGCGCACGGACCACTACCGCCTCACGTTCCAGGGTGCGGCGCGCCCGGAACACTTCTCCCCACACCGGGCTGCCTTAGAAAATGGGTGTGAAACCGATGAAAATTGAGGAAGTTGCTCAAAAGGCAGGTGTTTCGCGCTCAACCGTCTCCCGCGTCCTGAACAACCACCGTTACGTCAAACCCGAAACGCGCGCCCGCGTGATGACCGTGATCGAGCAGGAAGGCTACAGCCCGCACCCCGCCGCGCGGATTCTTGCCCGCCAGCGCACACGGGTGATTGGCATCGTCATTCCCCACGCCTTCACCTCTGCGTTTGACGATCCCGACTATCTTTACTTTCCTACCCTGGTGCAGGGCATCACCACCGCAGCGCAGGAGCGTGATTACGCTGCCATGCTCTGGATCACCCATTGCAGCGAGGACGAACAACACTACTACCAACGCATCCTGCAAAACCGCCTGATGGACGGCCTGATCCTGGCCTCGGTGGAGCACAACAACCCGCTCGCCATCAGCCTGTTGGAAAATGGCACTCCCTTCGTCTCGACCGAGCGCCCGCTGATGGCCGAGGAGCGCATCAGCTACGTCAGCATCGACAACCTCCAGGGCGGCAGAATCGCCACCGAGCACCTGATCAAGCTGGGGCGGCGGCGCATCGGCGCGGTGACGGGCCGCCTGTCCAGCCCCGACGGCCTGGATCGTCTGGAAGGCTACAAACTGGCGCTGCGCGACGCCAACATCCCCTTCGATCCCGACCTGGTGGCCGAGGCAGCCTTCAACCGCACATCCGGCTATCTGGCTGCCCGGACGTTGCTCAGACGCAACGTGGACGCCATTTTTGCCGGCAACGACTCGTCTGCCCTGGGCGTGCTGGACGCGCTGCACGAGGCAGGCGCGCGTGTGCCGGAAGACGTGGCCGTGATCGGCTTCGACGACCTGCCGACGGCGGCCCAGGCCACGCCGCCGCTCACCACGATCCGCCAGCCCATCTTGCAGCGCGGGGTGCGCGCGCTGGCGCTGCTGGTCGATCTGTTGGAAGGACGGGCGCAAAGCCCGCGCCAGGTTTTGCTGCCGACGCAGTTGGTCATCCGCGAATCGTGCGGCGGCGGGCAGTTCTAGGTTCCAAAGCCGCGCCGAAGACATCTTCCGGCGGTAGGAGACCTCCTGCCGCCGTGTTACCCCTTCTTTAATTTTGCAGGAAAAACGACCATGAAACGTTCGCTTGTCTTCTTTTTGTTCCTTGTGCTGGCGCTCCACAGCGGCAGCGCCGGCGCTGCCCTGGAAAGTCCGCCCATGACCCAGACTGTGCTCCAGACTCAACCCCGCCTGTCTGATATTCCCGAAGCAGCCTGGGCGCGGCCTATTGGCCTGCCGCTAGAAAATCCGCCCCGCCCGCATGTGACCTACCAGATGATCAACGACGGCCCCTACAACGGCGCGCCGCTGGGCGGCATAGGCGCCGGCAGCATCGGGCGCACCTACCGGGGCGACTTCGCGCGCTGGCACCTGGCCGTCGGTCGCCACTACTACCTGCCGCTGCCTGCCAACATGTTCAGCGTCTACATGCAGCAGGGCGACCGGCAGGTGGCCCAGGCCCTGTGGACGGGCGCGCCCAGCGGCGGTCAACTGAGCGCCTGGCAGTGGGACTACCCGGTCGGCGCGGGCACGTACTACGCCCTCTATCCGCGCTCCTGGTTCGTCTACGATTGGGAACAGTTTCCGGTGGAACTGTCGGTTGAGCAGTTCTCGCCGATCATCCCGCACAACTATCAAGAGAGCAGCTATCCGGTGGCCCTGTTCACCTGGACCGCCCACAACCCCACCGACCAACCCGTGACCGTCGGCATCATGTTCACGTGGGAGAACGTGATGGTCCGCAGCCGCCAGGGCGGGCAGACTCACCAGGCAGTGACCGAGGAGATCGAGGGCGGCCTGATGCGCGGCGTGCTGCTGCGCAACACCAGCATCCCTGCCGGGCACGAGTTTGGCGGCACGATGGCGCTGGCTGCCCTGGAAACGCCCGGCGTGTCGGTCAGCTTCCGCTCGCGCTTCCTGGCGACCGGCGACGGCGCGGACATCTGGGGCGATTTTGCCGCCGACGGCGCGCTGGAGAACGTAGACGACCCCACCCTCTCCGAAGCCAACGAAATCCTCGGCGCGGGCGTGGCCGTGACCTTCACGCTGGAGCCGGGGCAGACGCTCGACGTGCCGTTTTCGCTGGCGTGGGACCTGCCGGTGATGACCTTCGGCGCGGGCGAAAGCTGGTACAAACGCTATACCGCCTTCTACGGGCGCGAAGGCACCCATGCCTGGGAGATCGCGCGCGACGGCCTGATCCACCGCGACGACTGGCGGCAGCAGATCGTGGACTGGCAGACCCCCATCCTGGACGACCCGGACCGCCCCACCTGGTATAAGACGGCGCTCTTTAACGAGCTGTACTTCCTGGCCGACGGCGGAACGGCCTGGGAGCATGGACAGGTCGGCGAACCTGACCCCGGCCCGGACTACCTGGGCGGCTTCCTGTACATGGAGTGCTTCGACTATCCCTTCTATGGCACGTTCGATGTGGACTTTTACGCTTCGTTTGCTTTGCTGGAACTGTTTCCCGAACTGGAACGGCGCGTGATCAGCGATTACGCGGCGACGGTCCCGCTGCAAGACCCTCGCCCGCAGCAGATTCAGGCCAGCGGGGAGATCGCCCCGCGCAAGCTGGCAGGCGCGGTCCCGCACGACCTGGGCGGCCCCGCCGAGTCGCCCTGGCTGTCGCCCAACCTGTACGCCTACCAGGACGTCAACCGCTGGAAGGACCTCAACGCCAAGTTCGTGCTGCGCCTCTATCGAGACGTTGTGCTGCTGGACGACCCGTCGCTGGCGGTGGAGCACTGGGACGAAATCCAGATGGCGATGGCCTACCTCAACGCGATGGACCGCGACGGCGACGGCATCCCCGAAAACGAGGGCATTCCCGACCAGACTTACGACACCTGGCCCGCGACGGGCGTCAGTGCCTACAGCGGCAGCCTGTGGTTGGGCGCGCTGGCCGCCAGCCGCGAGATGGCCCGTCTGGTGGGCGACGCGGAAGCCGAAGCCGCTTATGCCGCACAACTGGCCCGCGCGGTGTCCGTCTACGAAGATACGCTGTGGAACGGCGCGTACTACGACTACGACGCCAGCGATGGTTATCAGCACGACAGCATCATGGCCGACCAGATGGCCGGGCAGTGGTACGCCGACTTCGTGGGGATCGATCTGCTGGACGCGGCGCGCGTCGCAACGGCGCTGCGCACGATCTACGCCTACAACGTGCTTCAGTTCGGCGATGGCGACATGGGCGCGGTGAACGGGATGCGTCCCGACGGGCGGGTGGATCAGTCTGACGTGCAGAGCCTGGAAATGTGGCCTGGCACCACCTACGGCCTGGCGTCCTTCATGCTGATGCGCGGCCTGGACGAGCAGGCCTGGGCGACCGCGCACGGCGTCTACCGCCTGACCTATGAGACGACCGGCATGTGGTTCCGCACGCCGGAAGCCTACAGCGAGTTCGGCTACCGTGCCAGCCTGTACCAGCGCCCGCTGGCGATCTGGGCCATCGAGACGGCGCTGCGCCTGCGGGAGTAGCCCGCCCGGCATTGATGGACTTTAAAAACGGAGCGGATAACAAACAGCCAATCGCAGAATTTTGGGGTTCACGTCCGGCGGCGAGACGGCGCAAAAAAGCCCTCCGGGGTCAAATCCGAAGGGCTTTCTGGTGATTCGGCCCCGGCATACCTGCCGGGGCACGTTGAGCGGTTACAGGGCGAAGTCCCCGCCGGGATCATTGGCCGGACGGCGGCTCTGCCGGGCAGGACCCGGTGTGAGTTGGGACGAGCAGATACCCGGCATTCCGAATATCCTCGATCTGCTGCGGCGTGAGGTAGCCCTCGTAGTGCCAGCGATCCACGTACCACTTGCACCACTCGACATAGATCACGTCGTCGCAGGCGTCGTCGATGCCGTCGTAGTCGGAGTCGCCGATGTTAGGCAGCGGGCAGGTATCCACGTCGTCGCAGATGCCGTCGGCGTCCGCGTCCGCGCAGACCTCACACACGTCGCCCACACCGTCACTGTCCGTGTCGGCCTGATCGGTATTGGGGGTCTGCGGGCAGTTGTCACAGACGTCGCCCCTGCCGTCCTGATCGGCGTCGGCCTGATCGGGGTTGGGGGTCTGCCAGCAATTGTCGTCCTCGTCGCAGATGCCGTCCGCGTCCGCGTCGGAGCAGGCCATCTCACAGACGTCGCCCACGCCGTTGTGATCGGCGTCAGCCTGATCGGGGTTGGGCACGTCGATGCAGTTGTCGCACAGGTTGCCCACACCGTCCTGATCGGCGTCGGCCTGGTTCGGGTTGAAGACCTGCCAGCAGTTGTCCACATCGTCGCAGATGCCGTCCGCGTCGGCGTCCGGGCAGGTCTCACAGACGTCGCCCACACCGTCGTGGTCCGTGTCGGCCTGATCGGTATTGGGGGTCTGTGGGCAGTTGTCACAGACGTCGCCGTGTCCATCCTGATCGGCGTCGGCCTGATCGGGGTTGGGGGTCTGCGGGCAGTTGTCACAGACGTCGCCGTGTCCATCCTGATCGGCGTCGGCCTGATCGGGGTTGGGGACCAGCGGGCAGTTATCCACCGTGTCGCACACGCCGTCCAGGTCGCTGTCCAGACATAGCGGGCAGAAGTCCTGGCCCACCAGCCGCCCTGCCAGCAGGCGGTCGCCGTAACGCTGCCCATCCTTCGACATCAGCACCGGGCCGTAGAACAGGTCTACCTGCGCCGCGCAGTCGGGCAGCGGCAGAGTGAAGCTGATCCACTCATCTGGCCCGATCACATCCGTTGCCCAGGAGAAAATTTCCTGGTGGTCGATCACATCGTCGAAGCGGCGGTAGGAAGCCATGCCCACGTCGTAGGTGCAGTGCGTGGAGGCATTGTAGATTCTGCCGGTTGCCGTGCGCCCGTCGGCGCTGACGCTCAGGTAGCCGGCCATGTCGTGCATCGGATTGCACGGCTTGACGATGGTCGTCTCGGCACTGGCAGTGTTGTCCGCCGGGTCGAGATCGGGCGTGCGCGAGGCGACGGTAGCCGTGTTGACCACTACGCCCTCGATCTTGGCCTGCACCACGACCTGGATCGTGACGCTGGCCTGGTTCGCCAGATCACCCAGGGCGCAGGTGATGACGCCGCTCGTGTGTGTGCAGGTGGCGCCGTTCACGTTCACGAACAGCACACCCTGTGGCAGTGTGTCCGTCAGGGTGACGGCGGTCGCGGCCTGTGGGCCGTTGTTGGTGACGGTGATCGTGTAGGCGATCTCCTCATCGTACAGGACGTCCGCCGGGCCGGTCTTGCTCACGGCCAGGTCGGCGCCGCAAGGCGCGAACGGGCCGGGGTTGGAGAACTGTTGGTTGGCGACGTTAACGAAGGTGTTGGCGCAGGCGTTTAGTTCAAACGTCGTGGCGCGATTCTCCACGCCGACCGGGCTGTCGCTGAACGTGTTGGCTGTGATGCTCGCCGTTGCCGGGGCGACCTCGGTGTCGCCGAACAACATGGCGCGCGCGGCGCAGCTATTCAGCGTGTTGTTGGTCACGGCGAGGTTAGCGACGCCGTTGACGTTCAGGCAGGTCGAAGCGCCGGAGACGGCGTTCCCGGCGATGTTCACCGTCCCGTTGACGTAGTAAACGCCGATGCCGGTGGCCGGGTAGGCCGCGCTCCAGCCGGAGACGGTGATGTTGTTATTCTCGATGATCACGTTGCCCAGCGGCGTGTCGGCATACGACCAGACCAGCAGCCGCCCACGCGCGCCCGTGACCACATTGCCGCTGATGGCGACGTTCGCCCAACGGAAGGCTTCCAGGGCGTTGATGTGGCGCACGTCCTGGAATACGTTGCCGGTCGCGGAGAAGCCGCTGCCGGTCCCGTTTTGCGCTTCCATGAAGACCAGCGAGTAGTTCGAGGTGTATCCGCCGCCCAGGTCGGCGGGTTCGCTGTTGGCGAAGTTGACGAAGGTGTTGCCGCTCAGGGTGAAGCCGGTCCACCCCTGGTTGGCGAAGATCGCGCCGCGATCTGCGGCATTCTCGCCGTCGAAGACGGCATTCAGGAAGGCCAGGCGCGCGTAGCTGCCGGGGCCATCGATGCTGACGGTGAAGTTGCCATAACCCGCTGCGTCGCCCCGGAAGGTCAGGGCGTCGAAGGTCAGGCCATCGAAGGTCGCGCCGGTCAGCGACAGGCCGTTGAGGATGGTGTTGGCGCGATTACCCGCGCCCGTCACGGTCAGGTCCGGCGAGTCGCCGTAGGTGCGGTTCCAGGTTTCGCCCGGCCAGTTCCCCTCGCTGACGAGCACCGTCTGGCCTGGGCCATCGGAGGCGAAGGCCGCCGCCTCGATGGTGCAGTAGCGCATGGTGTGGCCGTCGGCGCTGGTAGTGGCATAGCGGGTGTTGGCGACGAACGGGCAGGCGTCGATGGCGTCGGCGTTGCCGTCGTTGTCGTCATCCGAATCACACACATCGCCCTGGCCATCCAGGTCGTTGTCGGCCTGATCGGGGTTGGGCGTGTTGATGCAGTTGTCGGTCGCGTTGGGCACGCCGTCGCCGTCAGCGTCGAGGCTGACGAGCACGGTGATCGTCACCGTGCCGACGGCGTAGTTAAACTGGCCGTCGGTGATGGTATAGGTGAAGCTGTCGCTGTTCGGATCGCCGGGGGCAGGCCAACCCGCCGCCGGGGTGTAGGTGATGGTGTTGTCGGCGTTGAGCACTGCCGTGCCGTGCGCCGGGCTGCCGACGGCGGTGATCGAGAGGGGATCGCCCTCCGGGTCGGAGTCGTTCGCCAGCACGGCGATGGTCACAGACTGGCCCGCCTGAACCTCTGCGCTGTCGGGAGCGGCGTAAGGCGCGGCGTTGAACTGCGCCCATGCAGAAGTCGCTCCCGCGAAAAGGGTGAGAATGAGGACAAGAGTGACACTCCAACCAAGTCGTCTATGCATCACTCCTTTAGCTCCTTTTAGTTAGTGTAGTAGAAAATACCTGTTCAGAAAGTGCGTTTTTTCCGACACTGGGTTCAAAACGGCGACACTCCGGGCAAGCAGGGATGTCGGGTAGGATGAGGGCGACAGAGAAGGAATAGAGGCAGCCGGAGAGTCCTGGCGCTGGAATCAAAATAATGCCGGATGACGTGTCGTCCTGGTTGCGCCCCCCTTTCAATTGGTCGCGTCGGTATTTGTGCACATTGCACAATAACCACCGGCGACATGGCAGAATTGTGAATATACTCACTTATTATTTACGCATCAGGGCCTTGCGTGGGGCTTACATCTCGCGTGGGAAACCTTGCTGCCACCTATCAATGTGGGCGGGGGTGTTTCTTTAGGCCTGCGTCGAGGAGCAGGAGGGCGGGCTGGCAGGCTGTCTTGTTTCCCTGCCGACCCGCGCCATGCGCCTGTCGCTATCCGTGCGCGTCTACCTTTTCGGGCAGAATCTTGTAGATGCGCCGGACCTGGCCGGGCTGAAAGCTGAAGTCCTGCCCCCGATACTTGTGCGAGAGCTTGTTGATGTGCGCGTCGCCGCCGGCTTCGGTGATCTCCACCACGTGCCCGCGCACGGCCAGGTAGCGATAAGGATTATCCGGGTCGGAGATTTCGACGGCGACCTGCGGACGCCGCTGCATGTTACGATCCTTGACGCGCCCTTTGGCCGAGTTGACCAGGATGTACTGCCCGTCGTAATCGACCCACACAGGCGTGACCTGCGGTGAGCCGTCCGGCATTACCGTCGCCAGGTGGGCAAACGCCTTCTTTTGAAACAGATCCAAAAAGCTGTCGGGAATTGTCGCTGTCATAAGAATTGGCGCAGGAGACTGCCGCCTTTACGCCATGATCGCAGCGTTTATACGGCAGAGGAATGCACCTTACTCCTTTCTGGTCTACCAAGTGGATATGTGGTGTCCTGTACATGCGGCGGCTTCAAGCCGCCGCTACTACACCCGTGCACTGCGAAAACGTTCGCGCGCGATGTTCACGATGTCTGCCAGCAGGCCGAAGGCGGTGGTGGCCGGGGTGCTGTCGCCCTCGATGATCGTCAGGGCGGGCAGCGTGTCTGTCTCGAAGATGACGGCGCTGCTGGTGCCCATCACGTGCGCCAGCGGCTCCGACAGCGAGAGCGCGCGCGGGATTACGCTGGCTTTCACCGTTGCGCCATCGCGCCACGCCTCACACAACAGCTTGACCCGCTCGCCGCGCCCAGCCACTGCCCGAACCTGCTGCACCGTGATTGCGCCGATGCCCACCCGTTCCACGTCGGTGGGGCGCAGGTCGGCGCCCATGTGTACGTTCGCCAGCGCGGCGATTTTCATGGCGCTGTCCCAGCCGTCCACATCGTTGACGGGATCGGCTTCCGCCAGGCCGGCGCGCTGCATCTCGGCCAGGGCTTCGCTGAAGGATACCCCCTGTTCCAGGCGAGTGAGGATGCTGTTGGTGGTACTGTTGAGGATGCCCCGGATGCGGTTGACGGTCGTCACGGGCAATCCTTCGCGCAGGATGGCGTGGACGGGCGCGCCGTCCATGACGGTGCTTTCAAAGAAGAAGCCTACGCCCTGTCTGGCGGCCAGGTCGCGCAGCTCCCGGTAGGCGAAGGCCAGCGGCCCCTTGTTGGCCGTGACGACGTGCAACCCGCGTCCGAGCGCCGCCCGCAGCAGATCAGTGGCAGGCTGGCCAGAGCGCGGGTCCATCCAGGTTGCCTCGACCACCACGTCGGCAGGAACTGCCGCGACGAACGACAGCGCGTCCCCGGCAGGTGATCCCAAGGCCGCCAGTGAGCGCTCTTTCGCGCGCGCATCCAGGGCGGCTTGCAGGTCCAGGCCGTCCGGCGCGATGACCGCCCCGTGCCCATGTGTGGCGATGCCGGTGACCGTCAGAACCAGGCCGTGCTGCGCGCGCAGGGCATCGGCCTTGCGCAGGAGCAAGCGGGCCAGCGCACGGTTGACATTGCCGAAGCCCAGCAGGGCCACTCGCAGGCGCATTGCTTCCCCCTCTTTTCCCTGGACAGATCAAGCCGGTGGCAGCTGCCGATGCTGATCATACCCTTTCGGCGCGCCCGCGCACAGGTTTCTGTCCGCTTCAGTGGACTTTGCGAACCTGGCCAGGAGGAGAACTCCGGGCGACCAGGGCAAACATGAAAACCCCCACAGGGGGAAAAATTTCAGAATTTCTTGGCCCGTGTGTAACGATTTGCAGTATACTTGCGTCATATAAGTACAAAACTGGCATATTTACCCGCCCTATCGTGAGGCGGATCGACTTAGGAGAATTCGCCCGATGGCGACCAACGCGCGCACCTGGTTCTACAATACACCCGAAGCGCAGCCTTACCTGCTCCAGGAGCGAGTTAACGGCACCTTGTGGATGGCTCGTCTGTGGGGGCTGTACTTCGTAACCGAACAGGCTCAGCCGCCCTTTGCCATGTCGGCCCGCTGGCAGGGCCAATCCCTGAGGATCGAATGGGAGCCCGGTCGGTGGTTTCGCCTGATCGCCGACGGCAATGTGTCCGCGGTGGTGAATGCGTTTTCCAACGTGTTGCAGATGCCTGCCGCCATTACCTACACCGGACGGGATGGCAAGGTGATCACCGAGTGGCACCGCGACGGCGGCGACGCCCGTTGGCGCGAGATTCAGGGCAATCCCGTTTATCAGAGTCCGGTGCGGTTAAACAGATGAACTCGATGAAAGCACGCCTGATGCCGTTTTCGGTTCTGCTGGCGCTGGGCGGGGCACTGCTGTGGGTGTGGTGGCGCCGACATGTGGCAAGTCTGTGGCAGCGGCCCCAGATCGTCCCGCTGTCGGCGCAGTGGTTGACGCCGGACTGGCCGCATGTCCGGTTATAACCCCGACCGTGACCTGCGCATCGTCGCGGCAATGGCGGCTCAGGTCGAACGTTACCTGGTCGAGACGCCGCTGTACTGGCCGGTCGCCGGGCGTGTGCGCGGCGGGATGCCCCACCTGACCATTGGCGGGCTGCTGCTGCGCCTGCATCGCCTGGGCGCGCTGCGCGACCGCCTTGATCCCGCCGGGCTGGCTGTGTTGAACACGGCGCTGGCAGCTCTCCAGAACGCGCGGCAGGGCTGGCCCACGCACTACGACCGCAAGATCGCGCAGGAATGGGCTTCCCGTGTGGGGTTGTTGCGCGACTTTTTGCGCGACTGTGAGCACGCTGCGCGCGACTGCCTGGATGATTGGCCTAACCGCGCCGAACAGCGCACCATCCTGCACCATCTGGCGGCAGAAGCCGAAGCGCGCCGGACACTCACCGACGCGCACAAAGCCGACCTGGCCGCCATCGACCGCGACCTGCGGCGCTTTTTGCTGTCTGGACAGGCGGGCGCGTTCTTGTGGTCTGCCGACCTGCGCCCGGTCTATCCGCGCGATCCCTACTGGTGGCTGTGGGTTGCGCCCCTGACCGAAGAAGATCTGGAAGCCCGGCAGAACCGGAACGGGCGCTGATCGCCTTGCTGCGCCTCAGCCGTTGCTCCGGCGCTCGCGGGCAACGGGCAGTTGGAAGCTGAAGGTGCTGCCAAGCCCTTCTTCGCTCTCGAACCAGATGCGCCCGCCCATCGCTTCTAACTCGGCCTTGCACAGGTACAGGCTGAGGCCATAGCCGTCTACGCTGATGATCTGCGGCTGGCGTGCGCGCTGGAACGGCTTGAAGACACGATCGGCCTCTTTAGCGCGGATGCCGTAGCCCTGGTCGATCACGTCGATCTGCACGGCGCGGCCCGTGCGGTCCTCATGAGCATTCAATTGGATGGCCGTTCCGGGCGGGCTATAGCACACGGCATTGCGCAGCGTGTCGCGCAGCACGTAACCGAGATGTTGCGGCGAGGCCATCACGGCCAGGGTATCGGGGATGTTCACGTTCAGGCGGTCACGGTAGTCCACGCGCCCCAGGTCCGGGTCGATCAGGCTTTCCTCAAACATCTTCTCCAAAAAGTCTTCCACAAAGTTCGCCAGGTTGACGCGCGTCCGCGCCTCGCGTACTTCGCGCGCCAGCGCGCCGGTGCGAATCACCTCCAACCGCTGCAACAGGTCCATCAGGTTTTGCAGGCGGAACATGTGCGTGCCGATGATCTCGGTGAACCCACGCACCTGACTGGCCAGCGCCTCGGTTTTGGGGTCGTCGGCGCTCTTGCGCAAAATCTGCGTGATCAGTTCCGCGTGGCCGCGCGTGGCCGAGATGGACATGCGCGCCTCGTTGCGGAAGGTGGTCATCAGCTCGGTCAGGGCTTCCCAATCGGGGCGGTCGATGGTGATCATCAGCGAAATCGCGCCGTTGGCGCTATGGATGGCAGCCATCCAGCACGGCGTATACGCCCCGGCAAAGTAGGTGTTGAAGCGGATCGGCGCGGCGGAACGGAGCGCCTGTTCGCGCAGTTCATCGGCAGAAGGCCCCGTCGTGCGTGGACCATCCAGCAGCAGCGCCATAGCGGGCCAGCCCTCAGAGCGGACCAGCACCAGATTCGGCCCCAAGATGGCGCGCGCGGCCAGGTTATCCAGCAGCAGCCTGCCGCTGATGTCGAACAACAGCACTCCCTGTCCCAGCCCGTCGATCAAGGCGCGGTAATCGAGCGCGACGGTCGCGTCAGCCATACGTTCCTCCCCCCGGCGAGTAATGTCATTATCGACGGGGAATGCGGGCCTGTCCAATGCCTGAGAAGGCCGTTTGCCCCCCGGACTTGTTAGAAAATTGTGCGGGTTGCGCTACGACCGATGGGTAGATTATGGAAAATTATAGCGATTCTGGGGAGAAGATGCGCGTTGGCAATCAGGGGTAGTCGCCCTGCTGCCGGCGCCGAGGGGTATTTTCATCACCCAGGACGCCAGGGGCGCAAAGAATATGCCTGCCTTCTTTGCGCCCTGTGCGGTAAACCGGCTTTTGTGGTCGTTAAGTGGAAAGGCACCCGATCATGGCGTCCAGGCGACGCAACACGGCGGCACGGTCCAGGTGCTCCAGCGTCTCGAACAGCGACGGCGTGGCCTCTCGCCCGCACACCGCAATGCGGATAGGCATCAGGTATTCGGCGCGCTTCCAGCCCAAACGGGCCAGCTCGCCTTCCAGAACGTCATGCAGGGCGGTTGCCGTCCAATTCGCCAGGCCGTCCAGGGCGTGGCGCGCTGCACGCAGCGCGGAACGCAAT
The DNA here is from genome assembly GCA_964529715.1 of uncultured Anaerolineae bacterium. Lineage (GTDB taxonomy): Bacteria > Chloroflexota > Anaerolineae > Aggregatilineales > Ch27 > CAZGXI01. The sequence continues at coordinate 38,598 of CAZGXI010000017.1, forward strand.
TCGACGGGCGGATGCCTGACAGCGAACTTGTTGGCGCGCAGTAGGGCCAGGCACGTCGCCGGGTCGGGATCGCGGAAGAAGAAGGACAGCGCATCCGGCGCATCTGCCAGCGTCTTGAGCCGCTCCTGTTCCAGGGTGATGACGCTTTCCAGGTGAGCTGCCTCCTGCGGCGAAAGCTGTTCCGACGCGATCAGCCCGGCCTTTACCAAGAAGGGCGCCACCCGCCGCGCCAGGTCGCTGGCTGTTAGCCCCCGGATGTAGTAACCGTTCAGCCATAGCAGTTTTTGTCGGTCGAAGATGGCGTTGGCCTTCGTGCAGCGGTTCAGTGAAAAGGCCGTCAGCAGGTCGTCGAAGGAAAAGATTTCCTGGTCCGTACCGGGATTCCACCCGCTGAGCGCCAGATGGTTGATCATTGCCTCCGGCAGATAACCCTGGTCGCGGAATTCGCCGATGTAGACCGCACCGGTTCGCTTGCTGATCTTAGAACGGTCCGGGTTGAGCAGCAGACCGAGGTGGGCAAAGGCCGGCGCATCGTAGCCGAGCGCCTCGGCCATTTGCAGTTGCGGAAAGGTGTTGTTGATGTGCTCTGCACCACGAATGACGTGCGAAATCTGCATGTGATGCTCGTCGATCACGGTGGCAAAGCTGTAGACCGGCATCCCGTCGGCTTTGACGATCACCGGGTCGCCCAAAAGGGCGGCATCTTGGGTGATGCGCCCCTGGATCAGGTCGTCGAAGGCCATCACCTTCGGCGTGATCTTCAAGCGGATGGTCGGCTTCAACCCGGCGGCGAACTTCGCCGCGATCTGCGTCGGGGTCAGGGCGCGGCATTTGCCGCCGTAGCGCGGGCGCTCTTTGCGCGCCAGGGCCGCTTGGCGTTCCCGTGCGAGTTCTTCCTCAGTACAGAAGCAATAGTAGGCGCGGCCCGCCTCAAGTAACTGTTGCGCTGCCGCGCGGTAAAGCGCCAGCCGTTCCGACTGGCGATACGGCCCACACGGGCCACCCACATCCGGGCCTTCATCCCAATCCAGGCCCAGCCAGCGCAGGCCCTCTAACACGCCGGCTTCAGACTGACGGGTGGAACGGCGGCGGTCGGTGTCGTCGATACGCAAGATAAATTGCCCGCCATGTTGGCGGGCAAAGAGCAGGTTCACCAGGGCGTTGCGCGCCGTGCCTACATGACAGTTGCCGGTCGGGCTGGGCGCAATGCGCACACGGACCGGGCGAGCGGGGTCATCGGCCATCGGGTTCTCCCCCTAACGCACTCTCCACGCCGACCCAGCGCCGGCGTGTTCGGTTGTAGCAAGAGTTTACCGCGTTTTCTCGGTTAAAACACGCAGACGCTCAGCCCTTCTGGGCGATCTTGGCCCAGGTATCGCGCAGACTGACGGCGCGGTTGAACACCAGGCCGTCGGCGGTCGAATCCGGATCGACGCAGAAATAGCCCTGTCGCTCAAACTGAAACACAGCCTCAACCGGCGCCTCTGCCAGCGCCGGTTCGATGCGGCAGCCGCGCAGCACTTCCAGGGAGGCGGGGTTGATCTGGGTGGTAAAATCGACGCCCTCCTCGGTGCCGGGAAAAGGCACGCTGAACAGGCGGTCATACAGCCGCACCTCGGCTTCCTGCGCGTGCGCCGCCGAGACCCAGTGCAATGTGGCCTTGACCTTGCGCCCGTCAGGGGCGTCGCCGCCGCGTGTGGCCGGGTCGTAGGTGCAGTGGATTTCCACCACGCGGCCCTGGGCATCTTTGACGGCGTGGGTGCAGGTGACGAAATAGGCGTAGCGCAGACGCACTTCTCGCCCCGGCGCCAGGCGGTAGAACTGTTTGGGCGGGTCCTCCATAAAGTCATCCTGCTCGATGTACAGCACCTTTGAGAAGGGCACTTTGCGCGTCCCGGCGGCAGGGTCTTCGGGGTTATTGATCGCCTCCATCTCCTCCACCAGGTCGTCGGGATAGTTGTCGATAACCAGGCGCAGGGGACGCAGCACGGCCATGCGGCGCGGGGCGCGCTGGTTGAGGTCCTCGCGCAGACAGTGTTCGAGCAGCTCGATCTCGACGACACTATTGGCTTTGGAGACACCGGTCCGTTCGACCAAGGCGCGGATAGCCTGCGGGGTGTAGCCGCGCCGCCGCAGCCCGGCCAGCGTGGGCATCCGGGGATCGTCCCAGCCGCGCACGTAGCCGCCCTGCACCAGCTTAAGCAGTTTGCGCTTGCTCATTACTGTATAAGTCAGGTTCAGGCGGGCGAACTCGATCTGCTGCGGATGATGAATGCCCAACTGCTCGATGAACCAGTCGTAGAGCGGGCGATGGTCCTCGAATTCGAGCGTACAGATCGAGTGCGTGATACCCTCGATGGCATCGCTCTGGCCGTGCGCGTAGTCGTACATCGGGTAGATGCACCACTGGTTGCCCGTGCGTGGATGCTCGGCGTGCAGAATGCGGTACATCACCGGGTCGCGCAAGTTCAAATTCGGCGATGCCATGTCGATCTTGGCGCGCAGCACGCGCGAGCCGTCGGGAAACTCACCATTCTTCATGCGCTCGAACAGGTCGAGGTTTTCCTCTATCGAGCGGTTGCGATAGGGGCTTTCTTTGCCCGGTTCGGTGAGCGTGCCGCGATACTGGCGAATCTCCTCGGCGCTCAGATCGTCCACATAAGCCTTGCCCGCTTTAATCAGTTGGACTGCCCACTCGTAAAGTTGCTGAAAGTAATCGGAGGCGAAGAAGAGACGGTCTTCCCAGTCGAAGCCCAACCAGCGGACGTTTTCCATAATGGCGTCGATGTATTCCTGCTCTTCTTTGGTCGGGTTGGTGTCGTCGAAGCGCAGGTTGCACTTGCCGCCATACGCCTCGGCGATGCCGAAGTTGAGGCAGATCGACTTGGCGTGGCCGATGTGCAGGTAGCCGTTGGGTTCGGGGGGGAAGCGCGTGTGCACCCGCCCGCCGAACCTGCCGGTGCGGTTGTGTTCGTCGATGATCTGGCGGATGAAGTTAGTCGAAGCAGTGATCGGAGGAGTTTCCGTCTGAGTCATGGGTGAGCCTCACTCGTGTATACGTCGCCGAGTCCGGCGGCAGGGCGGGACCGCCGTCCGCCGCATAATAGGGGGATTTTACCCGATGTGGGCAGCGGGAGGGAGGGAACTTGTGAAATTCAGTAGGGCTTTTGGGCCAGATCGCCGGGCAGCGGTGTGAGGTGCTTGAGGTTATGGGTAAACAGGGGCGTTTGCAGGCGGTAGCAAACCGAGGCGATCAGGCAGTCCATCATGCCGACGCCGTGACTGAGTCTGAAACGGATTGTTTCGTCGATGGCCCATTCAAAGTCAGACGGCGCAAGATAGACTTTCTCAAAATGTCGAAGCTGTTCTTCGTCCGTCCAGGGAGCCTCGTCCTGCGGCGGTTCCGGCGCGGCAACTTCGATGCGCACCTGCACGTCGCCGGGAGGCAGCCCGGCAGGCAGCCTGACTTCCCGTTCGCCGCGCTCGTTGATGCGCCCGCGCAGTTCGATGATCGTCATGATCGCGCCTCGTTTCCCCCGGCAGTGGGACGTGCCGATGCAAGGTAGTTTGTCGCCCTGGCCGACAACGCTCCAATGCGCGGCAAACGGGTTTATCGTCGTCACGTCCACGAAAGAGGGGAACCGCAGCGGCGGAACGGGACTCCGCCGCTGCCCTGTTTCCGCCGTGATGCCTCTACAGCCCAGCCAGGCGGCGCAGCGCATCAGCCTTGTCGGTGCGTTCCCAGGTCACATTCAGGTCGTCGCGCCCGAAGTGCCCGTAGGCCGCCACCTGGCGATAGACCGGTTTGCGCAGGTCCAGGTCGCGGATGATCGCCGCTGGACGCATGTCGAAGCACTCGCGGATGATGTTTTCGAGCTTCTGGTCGCTCACCTTGCCCGTGCCGAAGGTCTCGACGGCCAGGCTGGTCGGGTGGGCCACGCCGATAGCGTAGCTGACCTGGAGTTCAAAGCGGTCGGCCAGGCCCGCTGCGACGACATTCTTGGCGATGTAACGGGCCATGTAAGCCGCCGAACGGTCCACCTTGGTCGGGTCCTTGCCGGAGAAAGCCCCGCCGCCGTGCCGCGCCACGCCACCGTAGGTATCCACGATGATCTTGCGCCCGGTCAGGCCGGAGTCGCCCATCGGGCCGCCGGTGACGAAGCGCCCGGTCGGGTTCACGAAGATGCGCGTGCGGTCGTCCAGCAGGTCGGGCGGCACCACCGCGTCGATGATGTGCTCGATCACGTCGGCGCGGATTTCGTCCTGGCTCACTTCCGGGGCGTGCTGGGTGCTGACCACGATGGTATCGACGCGCTTGGGTTTGCCGTTGGCATATTCCACCGTGACCTGGCTCTTGCCGTCGGGACGTAGCCAGGGCAGCAGGCCGGTCTTGCGCGCTTCGGCCAGGCGACGGGCCAGCTTGTGCGACAGGCTGATCGTCAGCGGCATGAGTTCGGGTGTCTCGTTGCAAGCGAAGCCGATCATCATGCCCTGGTCGCCAGCGCCGGTAGCCTCGATCTCGGCTTCGCTCATCTCGCCGGTGCGGGCCTCCAGGGCCTTGTCCACGCCGATGGCAATGTCGTGACTCTGCTCCTTGATCGAGACGATCACGCCGCAGGTGTCAGCGTCGAAGCCGTATTTGGCGCGGGTGTAGCCCACGTCGCGGACGACCTCGCGGGCCAGGGTGCCGATGTCTACATAGGTGTTGGTCGTGATTTCGCCCATGACCACGATCAGGCCAGTGGTGGTGGCCGTCTCGCAGGCCACGCGCGCCGTCGGATCGTCCTTGATGATGGCGTCCAGCACGGCGTCAGAAATCTGGTCGCACAGTTTGTCGGGGTGGCCTTCGGTGACGCTCTCGGAGGTGAAATAGAACTTGGGCGAGGTCATGAAGGTGCTGCTGTTGCTCACGAATTGAACTCCTTGTGTGAACGATCCAGAACGCGCCGGAGGATAAAAAAGCCTCTTGCTAGGGACAAGAGGCAGTTCAGTCGGCTATTTCTCCGCTCATCTGCCGGGGCGATGTCCCCGCCGGAATTGGCACCTTCCCGTCCTTATGTTGGTCAGGCCGGGGGTTGCCGCGGTTTCGTCGGGCCGGTCCCTCCACCGCTCTGGATGAGTATGAAATTCTGCGCCTCATCTTATCATGCCCGGCGGGGCATGTCAAGCGATGCGCGCACGCCGGGTATGATCCGGTGCAGGCGTCTTTTTTCACCGCCAAGGACGCCAGGATCGCAAAGGATTCTCGAAGATTCCTGGCGTCCTGTGCACGCTGTGCGGCGAATTGCAGTGCCCCGGCCAGAGCGTGTCTCTACAGAGCGAGTTCCACTGCCGCACCGGTCAGCATGAAGCGGGCCGCCACGCCGGGCAGGTCATAGCCCGGCTGCCCGCCGCCGACCCACACCCCGAACTCGCCGGGCACAACCATGCGCCGCCCGTCGTCGGTGATGATCGAGAGCTGTTCGGGTCGGAGGGTAAACGTCACCGTCTGTGTCTCGCCCGGTTGGAGCATGATCCGGCGGAAGCCTTCCAGGTGACGCACCGGCGCTGTAACCGGCGCATCCTGAGCGCGGACGTAAAGCTGCACCACCTCGTCGCCTGCGCGCTCGCCCACGTTGCTCACGTCCACGCTGACGGTCATCCCTTCGCCCGTTTTCACCTCCGCCGCTACCTGCAAATTCGCATAGGCGAAGCGCGTGTAGCTCAGGCCGTAGCCGAAGGAAAACAGCGGCGTGGCGTCGGCGTAGCGATAAGTGCGGCCCGCCATGCGATAATCCTCGAACGGCGGCAGGTCTGCCAGCGACTTCGGGAAGGTGATGGGCAGCCGCCCGGCGGGGTTGTAGTCGCCGAAGAGCACGTCCGCCAGGGCCGTGCCGCCCTCCTCGCCGGGATACCACGCCTCGACGATGGCCGGGACGTGCGCCGCCGCCCAATTGACCGAGATCGGGCTGCCGTTGAGCAGCACCAGCACCACCGGCGTCCCGGTCGCGTGCACGGCCTGAAGCAGGTCTTCTTGCATACCAGGCAGGTCCAACCCGTCGCGGTCGCCCTGGCTGTGCAATCCTGCTGCCACGCCTTCTTGCTGACCTTCCTCGCCTTCGAGACTCTGGTCCAGCCCCAGCACCAGGATCGCCACGTCGGCCTTGCGCGCTGCTGCGACCGCAGCCGGAAAGCCATCGGTGGCGGCGTCGCGCACGCCGCAGCCCGGCGCATAAAGCACCTGCGTTTGTGCGCCGACCTTCGCCCGGATGCCCTCCAACGGCGTGACGGCCTTTGAGGGGAAGCCGTTGTAGTTGCCCAGCAGCACATCCGTCACATCGGCGTTCGGCCCGATCACGGCAATGGTGCGCAGGTCCCTGGGCAGCGGCAGGAAATCGCCCGCGTTCTTAAGCAGGACGATGGACTCGCGGGCCGCCTGCAAGGCCAGCGCGCGGTGGGCGGGGCTGTCGTTGACGCTCAACGGAATCTGGGCATAGGGTACGCGCTCGGTGGGGTCGAACATGCCCAGGCGCATTCGTGCCTCGAACAACCGGATCGCTGCCGTGTCGATTTCCGCCTCGGTGATCAGGCCTTGCTGCACCGCCTCGACCAGCGCCGCATAGGTGCCGCCGCACCAGCCGCATTCCAGATCGCACCCAGCCCGGACGGCCATGGCGGCAGCCTCGGCGGGTGTCGCCGCCACTTTGTGGCGCAGGTGAATATCGTCGATGGCGCCGCAGTCAGACACGACGTAGCCTTCAAAACCCCATTCATCGCGCAGGATTTTTTGCAGCAAGGTGGGGCTGGCGCAACACGGCTCGCCGTTGGTGCGGTTATACGCGCCCATGATCGACCACGCCCCGCCTTCCTGCACGGCAGCCTTGAAGGCCGGCAGATAGGTTTCGCGCAGGTCGCGCACATCGACCCTGGCGTCAAAGTGGTGGCGGGCATGTTCCGGCCCGCTATGGACGGCGTAATGCTTGGGCGTGGCGACCAGCTTGAGGTAGTGCGGGTCGTCGCCTTGCAGCCCTTTCACAAAGGCCACGCCCAGCCGGGCAGTGAGATAGGGGTCCTCGCCATACGTCTCCTGGCCGCGTCCCCAGCGCGGATCGCGGAAAATGTTGATATTGGGCGACCAGAAGGTTAGGCCATAGTAGCGGGCGCGGTTGCCGCGCCGGACGGCGTCGTGATGCTTGGCACGGGCCTCGTCGGCGATCACCTCGGCGACGCGGCCCAGCAGGTCCACATTCCAGGTCGCAGCCAGGCCGATAGCCTGCGGGAACACGGTGGCGATGCCGGCGCGGGCCACGCCGTGCAGACACTCGTTCCACCAGTCGTATTCGGGCACGCCCAGCCGTTCGATGGCCGGCGCCGTGTTGATCATCTGGCCGACTTTCTCCTCCAGTGTCAGGCGGCTCACCAGGTCGGCGGCGCGCTCGCGCGGCGGCAGGTCGGGGTTGAGATAAGCAGGGATTTCGGCAGTCATAAGTTCTCCTTAAAGATTCGCCGCACAAGATGCCCCGGCTATTGACCTGCCGGGCCGTCCATGACTGGCCAACTTTCCTCAAAAAGGGGCTGCGCCTGTGACGATCTTTGCGGCCAGGTGTTACCTGTTGAACGGACGTGGGCTATACTGTTGAGGGTTCATTATAGCGCCGCCGTTGCCGGATACCGCGTGCATTTGCCAGCATCTTTTAAGGAGAACATCATGCCCTTCAACGGTTTAAACATGAGCCTGGGCAATCTCTCTCGGCTCTCCAACGCCGAGACGCGCTCGATCAGCGCCGAGAACCCCACCGGGGCCAAAGGTCAGGGCGGCATGGCGATCCCAGAGCCGGGCAAAGGGGCGGCCCGTGAGCTGGGCCAGGGCTGGAAGGTATCTCCCTGCATCAGCGTCCCGGCAGGGCAGACCGTCACCCTGGCCGATGTGGCCGGCCCCGGCGCAATCCAGCATATCTGGATGACTGTCTTCCCGGCCCACTGGCGCAGCCTGGTCCTGCGCTGCTACTGGGACGACGAGCCGACCCCCTCGATTGAAACGCCGCTGGGCGACTTCTTCTGCAACGGCTGGGGCGTCCGCTGCAATGTCACGTCGCTGGCGGTGGCGGTTAACCCTGCCGGGGGCTTCAACAGCTATTGGGAAATGCCCTTCCGCCAGCGCGCCCGCATCACGATCCAGAACCTCAGCCCCGAAGACGTGCACGGCTTTTTTTACCAGATCACCTACACTATCGCCGACGTGCCCGGCGACGCGGCCTATCTGCACGCGCAGTTCCGCCGCAGCAACCCGCTGCCCTATATGCAGGTCCACACGCTGCTGGACGGCGTGCACGGCTGGGGGCATTATGTGGGCACGTATCTGGCCTGGGGCGTCAACAACAACGGCTGGTGGGGCGAGGGCGAGATCAAGTTCTACCTGGACGGCGACAAGGACTTCCCGACGATTTGCGGCACGGGCACGGAGGACTACTTCGGCGGGGCGTGGGACTTCGAGCAGCCGCAAGGACAGTACTGCGTGTTCAGTTCGCCCTACAGCGGGCTGCCGCAGGTGATCAAGCCGGATGGACTCTATCAGAGCCAGCAGCGTTTCGGCATGTACCGCTGGCACATCATGGACCCGATCCGCTTTAAGCAGGACCTGCGCGTGACCATCCAGGCACTCGGTTGGCGCTCCGGCGGGCGCTACCTGCCCCTGCAAGACGACATCGCCTCCACCGCGTTCTGGTATCAGGCCGAGCCGCACGTGCCGTTCCCGGCCCTGCCGGACCGGAATGGATTGGAAGTGATTTAGCGATCAGTGGTCAGCAATCAGCCATTAGCGATTAGCTGTTGGCCTGAAACTTCAACTTGGGAGCTGGCCCTCGTCTGTGAGAAACACCCCCTGGTTCGGCGTCTGGCTAAAAACTAATCGCTAACCGCTAACGGCTTTTTCAAGGAGACATGCATGAACGACAACGAAAAGAGGCAATTGGTCAATCGGGCGTTGGAGACGGGACGCGGTGTCGTCCGGCTGATGCCCAACTGGGTGCCGCGCTCCTTTTGCATTCCGGGGCGGCGGCTGCGCCTCCATCCGGCGGACCTGTATGCGCTGGGAGCCAGCCGGGGCGGCATTGATGAACGGTGGTTTTCGTCTACCACCAGGGCCGACAACGGTCCCGGCACGCCGGAAGACGAGGGCCTGAGCTACCTCTACGTGGACGGGCAAAAGGTCACGCTGGCGGACGCGCTCGATCTGCTGGGCGAGGAATTCCTGGGCCGCGAGGCCATCGAACGGTACGGCGGTTGGGTGATGTACAGCAAGTTCTTCGACAACATGACTCCCCTGCCGCATCACGTGCATCAGAACGACGAGTATGCCGCGCATGTGGGGCAGCGTGGCAAGCCGGAAGCGTACTACTTCCCGCCGCAGTACAACTTCGCCAACGACGCCTTCCCCTATACCTTCTTTGGGCTGGAACCCGGCACCACACCGGAGCAGGTGATCGATTGCCTAAAGCGCTGGGAAGCGGGCGATAACGGCATCTTGAACCTCTCCAAAGCCTACCGCTTGGAGATCGGCACCGGCTGGAACGTGCCGCCGGGCATCCTGCACGCGCCAGGCACGCTATGCACCTACGAGCCGCAGCGCGCCAGCGACGTGTTCGCCATGTGGCAGTCGCTCATTTACGATTTCCAGGTGGTGGACCGGACGATGTTGACCAAGAACGTGCCGCCGGACAAGTGGTACGACTACGACTACCTGATCGGGATGCTCGACTGGGAGGCCAACGTCGATCCGAACTTCAAGGCCAATCACTTCCTGAGGCCGCTTCCGGCCCGCGACGTGGAGGCCATGCGCGCCGAGGGCTACCGCGAGAACTGGGTGGTCTACGGCAGCGAGTTCTTCAGCGCGAAGGAGTTGACCGTCGAGCCGGGACGCACGGTGACGCTCACCGAGCCGGCCTGCTACGGCGTGATCTGCGTGCAGGGCTACGGCACATTCGGCCCGCACCCGATTTCCGCGCCGACCCTGATCCGCTTCGGTCAGATGACCGAGGACGAATTCTTCGTCACGGTCCGCGCTGCCCGTGACGGTGTGACCATTGTCAATCACAGCAGCAGCGAGCCGTTGGTGATTCTCAAGCACTTCAATCCCGGCCACCCGGAGATGCCGGGGATCAGCGATTAGCCGTCAGCAATCAGCCGTCAGCTTTCGGCCTTTCTCTCCGACTTTCGGCTTACCCAAAAAGGATTGTGGCTGTTTTCCCTCCCCTTTTATGGGGGAGGGGCAGGGGTGGGGGGGACTGATAGCTGAATGCTGACGGCTTATTTACTCGCATAGGACAAGGTAAGGAACCCTCATGAGCAACATCCAATCTGTTCTTCCCAACGCAGGCAAGGTGATCCGCCAGGGGCGCATCCTGGACCCGCGCACGGGGCGCGCGGCGGTCATTGCCTTTGATCACGGCGTTCACCTCGGCCAGATTCCCGGCCTGGAAAACCCCGGCCCGATGCTCGACCAGCTTACCGAGGCCGGAGCCGACGCCTTTCTGGTTTCGCCGGGCGTGGCGCGAACCTATGCCAGTGCCTTCGCCGGGCGCGGCGCGCCGGGCCTGATCCTGCGCTCCGACTGGAGCAACCGCTGGCGCGAGGCGGGCCGCCTGGGTTACGCCGAAGGCCGCACGCGCGTGATCGCCACCGCCGAGGACGCGCTCCGGCTGGGCGCGGATGCCATGCTGATGTATTTCTTCATCGGTTACGACGATCCGGCGGAAGAGGCCGATCAGGCGGCGGACGTGGCCGAGATGGCGCGCGAATGCGAGGCGATGGGTCTGGTGTGCATCATCGAGCCGATGCCGCGCGGCCTGCTGGTGGGCGATAATCCCTACCGCGCCGATTACATCGCGCTGGGCGCGCGCATGGCCTGCGAACTCGGCGCTGACCTGCTCAAAACCGACTACAGCGGCGACGGCGAGTCGTTCCGCCAGGTGATCGCGGCCTCGTTCCGCCCGGTGTTGATCGCCGGTGGGCCGAAGACGGGATCGCTGCGCGAAACATTAGGCATGGTGCGCGGCGCCCTGGACGCCGGGGCGCAGGGCATGTTCATCGGGCGCAACGTCTTCCAGGCGCCTGACCCGGCCCGCCTGATGCGCACGCTGCGCGGCATGATCCACCAGGATTGGAGCGTGGACGCAGCGGCGGCGGAGTTAGGCGTGTAGTTCACCCAGCATTGAAATGCCGGGCTGCGGACACAAGGTCCCCTGAAGTAGACCGAGGCAGCCCGGCAGAGGGGCTTGGGTCCGCTAAAGTGGACTCTTCTTGCATAGCCGGGGACTTCGAGGCCCCGGCGGGCGGCGCGTTCAGCCGTTGCGTTGAGAACCTACCCTGTCAGGAAGGGGTGGGGGGTGAGGTTGGCGACAGAACCGCTTGCCCTGTTTGTAATCCCGGCCTATCATCAGGCGCATGAATCCCCGCCGACAGGCCCGCCGCGCGCGCCGCGCCCGCACCGACGCCCTGGTGATCCTGGTGGGTGTGGCGTTGCTCTCTGCCCTGGCCGCGTTGCTCGCCAGCCTGATCTGGCTGGCAAGCCGTCGCCCCTACCGGCCCGACATCCCGCCGATCCTGGCGCTGCCCTCTCTGACGGCTTCCCCATCTTCGTCGGAGGAACGGGCCACGCCCACGCCTATCCCCAGCCTGACCCGGACTCCGACCGCCACGCCGACGCCCTCGGCCACACCCACCATCACGCCGACGCCCTACCCGCCACGCCTGGATGACTTCTGGCAGGGGCGGGCCGCCTGGGTGCTGGACGTGTTCGATGTGGGCCTGCCGCCCGGCGAATCCGACACAGTGGCGCAAGGGGGCAATGTCTATTGGAGCTACCTGCACGCCAGCAATCGCTCTGCCGGGGTGATCGACCAGTGCGGTGCGCCGGTGTCGTTTCCGGGCTGTGTGACGGTGTGGACCAGCTACGACGCCGGGCGCAGCTTCAGCCTGCCCGCGCCGGTCTGTCTGATTCCCTGCACACGCTGTCCCTGCGATACCGAGTTGGATCACGTGCAGCAGCAGCAGTATCCGCGCGTGGCCGTCTCTGCCGACGGCATCTTCTACATGGTTTACGAGTGGGGCGCGCGGGTGATGCTGCGCACCTCGGTAGACCGGGGGTTTACCTGGTCGTCCGCCGAGCACGTACCCGGTACGGGCATTTGGCCGCTGGCCTACGGCAGATGTTCTCCGTTGGAGCGCATCGATCCGCATCCGTTCGTCGGGGCGCTGGAGTGGGACTGTCTGGTGGGCGCGCCGCCGGGCATCTACGTGGACGGCGAGGAACTGTATATCTTCGTGGACCTAGGCAACAACCCGGCGCATCTGGGCTGTCTGCGCGGGAATCGCTTTGCCGGGGCGGCGGGCCTGCGTCGCTGCGACACGACCCCGCTGTTCAGCGGCGCAGCGACCTACGGCCCGCTGGATGCGTCTGGCCCGGCAGCCAACCCCTACTTCGACTTCCGCTATGTCAGTTCGGCGGACGTGGTGCGCGACGGCGACCGCTACTACATGACCTACGAAGGCGTGCGCGGCCCCGGTCCTGGCGACCCCGGCGATACCCAGTTCGGACTGGGGTTTGCCCGCAGCAGTGGCCCAGCGATTGATGTATTATGGGAGAAATATCCTGGCAATCCCATCTTGAGCGACCTGCCGGGCAGCATTGGCCTGGGCCACGCCGATCTGATCGCCATTGATGGGACTTGGTATCTTTATACGGCGACGGGGACGACAACGCGCGGGCGCTATCGCCTAGCGTGGCGATAGCCGCTTCTAGGGGGTGAAGGGGACGGGATAACCATGTTGGAGCGCAGCAAGACCTACATCGCCCGCCGCAAGCCCATCATCATGATGGCGGAGCGGGTGACAGAACAGCAGGTGATCGAGACCTGGGAGGGCGCGCGCACGGCCTATCCTGGCGACTACATCATGACTGGCGTCGAGGGCGAACGCTGGCCCGTCGCCGCCGAGTCGTTTGCCCAGCTCTATGACGTGCTGGAGGAAAGCACAGAAGGCCAGATGCTGCGCGTGCGTAAAAAGATCCGCTACGTGCCGGTGTACCAGACCTACCGCGCGCTGGATTTTGAAATCCGCGACGAAAACTTCCACGCGGAGCCAGGCTACTTTATCATCTACTATGGCGAGGGCGACATCTATCCCTGCGCGCCGGACGTGTTCTTCGAGACGTTCGAGCTGATCCGCCCAGCCAGGCCGGATGAGGAATTTGGGATCAAACCCTGATCCGGCAGGGTGGGTAGCGTCATCTTGCCAGCAGGCCGCCGACGAATTCGAGGATGAAGCTGGTCCCGATGACCAGCAGAAACAGGCCGTACAGCCGCTTGATGGTCGCAGAGGGCAACCCCAGCGCGATGCGCGCCCCAGCCAGCGCCCCGAACAGCAGCCCGCCCGCCATCAGCGCCGCGATGCCCACGTCCAGCATCCCCGCGTTATAGTAGGAGATCACCGCACCCAGGCCCACCGGCGGCAACAGCGCCGCCAGCGACGTGGCAACGGCCTGCTTCTGGTCGAAGCGCAGCAGCGTGACCAGCACCGGGACGATCACTACCCCGCCGCCGATCCCGAACAGGCCCGCCAGCACGCCCGCCCCTAACCCCACCAGCAGCAGCACCCACCAGGGCACCTCGACTCCTGATCCCGGCTCTTCCCCCGCACGCAGGGGAAGGGAGTCACCCTGGCCTGAAGACTCATTCCCCCTCCCTGCCTGCGGGGAGGGGGGCAGGGGGTGGGGTTCGCTGACTGCTGACCGCTGATTGCTGACGGCTTTGATCCACTGACGCGGCTCGATGAACCGCCAGGCGATGTAGAGCAGGAAAAAGCCGTACAATCCCTTCAGCGTCCTGCCGGACGTGTTCAGCGCCAACTGCGCGCCCGCCGTCGCGCCGAAGATCAGCCCCCCCGCGATCAACGCCGCCGGGACGACCTTCAGCTTGCCCGCGCGGTAGTAGGCGATCACGGCCAGCGAGCTGACCGGCAACAGCAGCGCCGCCAGCGACGTGCCCGCCGCCTGCTGCACGCTGAACCCCAGCAGCAGAATCAGCGCCGGGACGATCACGATCCCGCCGCCGATGCCGAACATCCCCGACAGCACCCCCGCGCCTAACCCGACCAGCAAGATCACCAGCCACTGTCCCGGCATGATTCCCCCGTCAAATGTCCTGCGATGAACGAAAGGCCCGAATTCCCAACCACCGTCGGGCGGTCCGGTACAGTGTAACACGGCGACGGCAGGGTTTGTAGCCGCCGGATGTTGCTCTGGCAAAACCGTTACAAAACTCCTCGTCACGGGCATGAGAACAGGATAGAATTGAACATACGTTCGCCTTTTTCGGCAGAGAGGGACAACCATGCAGTCGATTTCACCCGCAGCGGCGGGTTTTTCGGCCCGCCGCCTGCAACGCCTGGACGCGGTCATGCAGCGGTACGTGGACGAGGGCAAGATTGCCGGGATTGTCGCGCTGTTCGCGCGCCGGGGGCAGGTCTTCCACACCGGATGTTACGGCCTGGCGGATCGGGAGCGCGGGCGGCCCATGCAGCCGGACACGCTCTTCCGCCTGTGGTCCGTCACGAAGGCGATCACCGCCGTCGCCGTGCTGACGCTATATGAAGAAGGCTGCTTCGTCCTGGATCAAGACGTTGCCAGCTTCCTCCCGGCGTTCCGCGAAACCCAGGTTTTCGCCGGGATGGAGGGCGATCAGCCCCGGCTGGTGGACAAAGAGCGCCCGATCACCGTCCGGCAGCTTTTGCTGCACACCACCGGCCTGGCATCGGGCTTCGGCCTGGACGACACGCTGCCGGAACGGAGCATGGGTGAGCTTTTCCGGGCTATCTCCCCGCAAAACCCGTTGAATCTGGCTGCCCTCGTCGATGGCATGGCGCGCATTCCCCTGGCCGCCCAGCCCAACACCACCTGGCTTTACGGCCCGTCGTTTGAGGTCGCTGCCCGGCTGGTCGAGGTGGTCTCCGGAAAGCCCTACGATGTCTTCCTGCATGAGCGCGTGTTCGAGCCGCTGGGCATGGTGGACACCGGCTTTGTGGTCAATGCTGCGCAGCTTGAACGGTTCAGCGCCTTCTATGCGCCGGGCGAGAACGGCGGCGACTTGAAGCTGATCGAAGCGCCCGAAAAGAGCGAGCACTATCAGCCCGACGGTAAGCTGCCGGAGAACTTCCTCACGCCAGGCGGCTTCGGCCTGGTCTCGACCCCGGCGGACCTGCTGCGGTTTGCGCAGATGCTTGCCAATCGCGGGCAACTGGACAGCGTGCGTGTGCTCGCGCCGCGCACGGTCGATCTGCTGGCAGCCAACCATCTGCCGCCGCATCTGCTACCCTACAATTTCGGCGGGCAGCCGTATTACGGCTATGGGCATGGCCTGGGCGTCCACGTGCTGATGGATCATGGACAGGCGGGCGTGCCGTGCAGCAACGGCGAGTACTGGAAAGACGGCGGTTCCGGCACGCTCTTCTGGGTCGATCCGCGCCAGGAGTTGGTCGGCGTGGTCATGTACCAGCTCGACCCGTTCTGGATTTACCCGGTCTGGACACAGACAAAGGCGTTGGTTTATCAGGCCTTGGAAAGCGCCTGATCGCCCGTAGAGTTCTGACCGCGTTTTCTGGCCCGCTTCGGCGGGCTTTGTGTTTACGGCGGCGGTCCGACTGCCTAGGATGAACGCAGACGTAATTCTTTTCAACGATTCTTATCCAAATTATTGCAAATCTTAAAGGAAGGTTCATCTTCCCTTAAAAAAGTGAGGTTATAATGAGGTTAGAGATGTAGGGTGCAGAATAACCAGCCTGTATTGTAAGAGATCTAGAGGAGGAGGAATACGCCGATGTCTGTTACCATCTTTATCCCTGGCCCACTGACGATCTCCGATGTCAAGCAGTGTCGTCATTGGGCTGCCGCTTCGCAGCCCTACGCTACCGGTGATCAATTGCTGCACTATCTCTACGCAGGCTGGGAAATGGACGAAGTCGTGCGGTGCGAAACGCACTGGCTGGGCGCAGGCCGCCACATCGTGATCTATCACTTCACCCTGAACCGCGATGGCCACCGGGTGACGATGCCTGTCATCGGCACGCCGTTCGTGGATCAGGTCGTGCGCGGACCGGAGATTCCCCTGGAGCTGGTTGAGTTTGAGTCCGGCGACACCCTCGAAACGCCGTCGCGCCAACCGGTCGCCGTCCGCCGCATTCGCTTCGGCACTGTAGACAGCACGCTTCCCACCGAATCGACGCCGGGCAACTGATTTGCTCAGGGGGTTTGCCCCCTACCTGACGACCCCGCTTCTGCCGGAGAGGGCGTGACTCCCAGGCGCAGACGCAGCCGGCCCGGCAGCAGCGGGGCCAGCCGCGCCCGTTCTGCCGCATCGAACGGATGAAGGACCAGCAGCGCCAGCAGGTAGACGCCGCCCGCCCCTGCCAGCGCCAGCAACCCGTTCACGCGCCATAGCGTCGCCAGCACGCCGAACATCACCGCCGTTGCCGCGCCGGGCCGCCACACCAGTGTGCCCAGGTTCACCGCTGCCCGCCGATCTTCCCCGCTGACCCGCCCGCGCAGCCCGCGCCACAGTACCACCAGGAACAGCGCCAGCAGCACCGCTTCGCTGGCGATATGGATCACTGCCGCCGCCCGGTAGCCGTACTGCGGCAGCAGCAGCAGGTTGGCGATCACGTTGAAGCCCACCCCACCCACAAACGTCCAGGTCAGCACGCGCTGCTGATCCAGCGCGATCAGGGTGTAGTTGGTCACGCTGTTGATCCAGCCGATGGGGATGCTCCAGATCATCAGTTGCAGGGCAATGGCCCCATCCGGCAGATATTCCGGCCCGCCCAGCACACCGATCAGTGCCTCGGCGATAAAGGTCGTCACTGCCGCCAGCGGCAGCGCCACGATCACCAGCAGCTTGACCGACAGGCGGAAGCTGCGCACCAGCGCGGGCGGGTCTTCGTGCGCCTGGCGGCTGATCACCGGCAGCAGCGCCGCCGACAGAAACGCCGGGATGACGTTGAGCGCGTCCAGCCACTTGTAGGCCGTGCTGTACCAGCCGACCATGATCGGGCCGTTAATGGCTTCCATCAGGATCACGTCGATCTTGAAGAAGGCCGTCGCTAGCAGGTGGTTAACCATCAGCGGCCACGACTGCCCGACCATACGCCGCAGGAGGGAGACCTCTATCCCTGTTGAGCGGCCCAGTAAGGACACGGCATGCCGTGTCCCTACCATGTCTTGCTCCGGCATGGGGGCCGCGCCTGTTCCCTGCCACAGCCCTCTTGCCGCGCCGAACAGCACCGCCAGCGTGATCGCGTTCGTGAGGATGCTCGCCGCCGCCAGCCCCACCACGCCCCAGCCCAGGATCAGCACGCCCAGGCTGATCACCGCGCGGGCGAGCGTGCTCACGGTGGCGATGGCGGCAGGCACCTCGGCCTTCTCAAAGGCGTAGAACAGCGCGCTCAGGCCGGTGTTCAGCGTACCGGGCAGCAGCCCGACGTAGAACAGCGCCATCGCCACGATCCCAGCTATCTCCAATGGCGGCTCCACGAACGTCTGCCGCACCAGCAGGAACGCGACCAGCAGCGGGATGCCCAGCGCCACCAGCCCCAGCCGCAGCGCGGAGGTATTCAGCAGGTAGCGCGCCGCCTGCGAGCGGTCGCGCGCCACCTCGCGCGTTAGATAGGTGTTCAGGCCGAAGTTGGTCAGAATATCGAACCACTGGAAGACGACGATGGCGTAGTAGTAGACGCCCGCGTCCCCTGGCCCCAGAATGCGCAGCATCACGAAGGCCAGCGCGAAGTCGATGCCCTTGTTGAACAGGTTGGTGACGATGGGCGTGACGCTGTTCTTTGCCAGCCGCCGCATCGTGCTCGCCTCGCCTTCATCTCGCCCGGTGACAAAGGTCCGCCACAGCCACACCCCCAGCCCGAACAGGATCGTCACGGCAGCGATGAAGCTCAGAAACGCTCCCACCTGGAAGCTGGCCGGGCTGTAGACGAAGCGCACGGTCCAGGACGCCGAGAGTTCGACGCCGCTTTCCGCATAGTGCGCTGCCAGGTCGGTGGGATCAAGCCGCACGCCCCGAAAGTTGCCATTGACCAGCACAACCGGAACCTCGTGCTCGGCGTCGTCGGCTGCGCCCTGCGGTCGGACGAAGGCGCGCCAGCCGGGGAAATGGCTGTCTGCCAGCACGAGCCACATCGGGCCGTCGAGGGTCGCGTCCACGAAGACCTCGCGGCTGCCGTAGTGCGTGATCGCCGCCGGGACGGGGTCCGTCGGGGCAAGGCATGTTTCGTCCCGGCATCCGTCGGATTGTTCTGGCGCGTAGACTAGCAGCGCGCGGCGCGGATCGATTTGCTGCACGAGGTCTGCAAACGGCGTTTCATCGCCATAGTACACCGCCGCCGACTCCGGCAGTATGTAGGCGCGCGGCAGGACATCGCTGTTCGCGTAGATGCGCAGCCCGCGATCCTCGAAAGCCAGTTCCCAGCCGGGCCGCGCGATGGTTTCCAGCGTCGCCACGTAGCGCACGTTGAGCACATCCAGCAGCGGCGAATCCAGTGATTCCGGCGAATCGGTGGTCAGCGGCGCGACGCGGTTGTACTCAAGCTGGAACTGCGGCGAAATCAGCGCCATGGTGTCGGTGTACTGGCGGGGGATGATGCTGTCGTAGCCGCGCGCATCTTCCAGCCCGAACAGCCAGGGGATGTTGGCGTTGAGCGTGTTCGCGCCGGGCGCGTCGTAGGTCGTGATGCGGAACGGCCCTGCTTCCGCATAGCGATCTTGCAGCCAGGCGATGGCCGGCGGGGTGAAGTCCAGCAGCTTCGGATCGACCGCCGGGTTGAAGCCCCACGACGCTGCCATCAGGTCTAGCGCAATCACGATCACGGCCAGGGCTTCCCACACCGGTCGCCCGCCCAGGCGCTTCGGCAGGTAGATCGGACAGCGGCTGACGCGCATCACCGCGCCGGACGCTATCAGGAACAGCCCCAGGAGGAGCACATTGGGGAACTGGTAGCTGTAAAACGCCCGCGCGTCCGGGAAGGCGGTGTCTGCCAGCGCGAGGCCACGAAAGATGCGGTCGATCAGCGGTTCGATCTGCGCGTAAAAGACCCGGCTCAGCAGCAGCGCCGCCAGCAGCGCGATCCCGGCCCAAAAGAGCGTCCAGCCGAGCCGCCGCGCCGATGTGTCGGCAAAAACATCCTTTGGAGAAAGGTCTGGTAGGGGCACAGCATGCTGCGCCCCTACGGGATCGCCGTCGGATGGGGCGTCATCCCGTTGCCGCGAGCGCGCCAGCGCATCCGCACCGAAGCCCGCCAGCGTCGCCACGCACAGCGTCAGTGGGAACACCCACCGAAAGGGCGAGTGAAGCTGGTTGATGCCCGGCAGCAGGGTGTAGAGCACGGCATAGGTCGGCAGGCCGAAGATGAAGGTCAGGCAGATCGCGCCCAATGTGGCGAAGATCGCGCGGTAGGGGCGGCCCGGTGTGGATGTATCCTGTAGGGGCGTAGCATGCTGCGCCCCTACGCCGCGCCGTCCGAACCACGCGCTTACGAGCGCATACGCCGCCAGCGCCAGCGGCAGGATGCCCAGGTACGCCCCGCCTTCGACGTAGTTCTTGATGCCCCAGAAGATCGTATCGATGGCCTGCCCTTGCGCGTTGACCGTCGCCGGGGTCCAGCCGCCGCCGAACAGGTCCCAATAGCCGTGATGCGCGGGATTGCCGTAGAAGTTCGGCATGAGAAAGGCGAGCGCGTGTCGGAGGGGATAGGCCCAGCCGAGAATCTGCTCCAGCGTGGCCGAGCCGGAGCGAAAGTTGCGGCTGACCAGCTCGAACAGCGGGACGAACTGCGCCGCCCCCACGCCCACGCCGAGCACGACCATCGCTGCCAGCCACGCCGCCCGAACCACCAACCACCGCAGGGCAGATTCCCTTCTCCTTGAGGAAGAGGGGCCGAGGGTGAGGGCTTCCTGCCTCCTGCGCCGCGCCTCCGCGATCAGCCGCCACGCCGCGTAAAACCCCATCACCAGCAGGATGTAGTAGGTAATCTCCACGTGTCCGGCGAAGATCATCACGCCCAGGCCGCCCGCGCCCAGCGCCACCCAGGGCAACGTCGCCGGGCGACCGCGCAAGGGCTGCGCCCGGATGGTCAGTTCGACCATCAGCAGCAGGAAGGGCAGCCACGCCGCCGCGCCGATGATCATCGGGAACACCACGCTGACGATAAAGAATCCGCTGAACTGCCACGTCACCGCCGCAACCGTCGCTCCGATCCGCTTCTGCCCCAACACGCGGGCGAAGGCGTACATGAACACGCCCGCCAGCCACAACTGGATCACCGTGTACCAGCCGTATGCCTGCGCCAGCGGCAGCACGTAGTAGATCGCGCTCAGGGGATAGAGCGTGCTGCTCTGCCCCGCCGCCAGAAACGGCGCGCCGCCGAACAGGTACGGACTCCATAGCGGCAGTTCGCCCTCGGCCAGGGTTTGCCGGATAAACTGCTTCCAGACATAGTTTTCCAGCACCAGGTCCGAGAGCAGGCTGTTGTGCGGCGTGTCCGGCGCGCCCGCTTCCGCGCGGTAGCTGGAAAACGGCGCATACTGGTAGAGGTTGTCGGCAGGCAGCAGTGTTTGCCCGCCGAGCGTCACCGGGGCGAAGAACGCCAGCGGCAGCGCCAGCAGCAGCAGGACGATCCACAGGTCGGGGAGGAGTTTTCGCATGGAGAGGCTACTCGCTTGGGGATTCCGACGGTACACAGATAACGCAGGTTGCGCGGACAATCACGGAAGAAATCGGCTTGAAAGGTGAAAGCGCAGGATCATGGTCGGACGTCTGAGATTCCAATCTCAGGCTGCGCCAGACAAAGTCTACCCCAGTAGGCTGGGGAGTCCTGGATGTGAGGGCATTTGCAGTCCACTTGAGTGGACTTTTCACCTGTAGCCGGGGACTTGAGTCCCCGGCGGCAGCCATCATCACACGATACCCTCGGCACATTGGTCCGCACCACGTTCAGCCGATCCCGTCGGTGTCTTCGCTCGGCAGGCCCAGCAGCCGCGCGATGTGCGCCAGGTGATCCAGTTCGTGCGCCGTGACGGACATCAGCAGGTCCAGGATGCCCACTTCCCCGGCTTCGGGGTGGAACGCCCGCCGCCCCCAGTCCGAGTCAGTGCGGGCGCGCAGCCAGTCCAGAAAGGCGCGGCGCGTTTGCAGGAACGACCGGAAGACCTCGTCAAGCTGCTGGTCGGCGTAGTTGCGCTCCGTCACCAGGGCATTCTGGTCGTAGACCTTGAGCGTGGGATGATCCTGTTCGACGATCTGTTGCGCGCGCTCGAAGTTGATCGCGCCGAAGTCGCGCAGGTGGCAGATCACATAGAGCACGTTCCAGCCGCCTTCGTCGGCGGCGGCCAGGGCGCGCTCTTGGGTGACGCCTTGCAGCAGTGCGTCCATCACGACGGGCGTTTTGCTCAGCGAACGGATCAGGCGATCCGGAGTAATCATCGTCACGGCAGTACCCTCCACATGGGGAAAAGAGATTTTTTGCCGCGCGGCGAACCGCACAGCCTGGCCAGAAAAATTGTAGCGGCGGAAGGCCCCCCGCCGCTACTTTTCGTTCTCCAACCGACCTTTGCGCCATCACACGGCGCGCACGCCCGGCAGCGATACCCGGTCGGCGGGCTTGAGGCCATGATGGCGCCAGAGCACTTGCCAGACCCGGAGTGCGGCCTCGATCTGAATCTTCAGGCTCATCTTGCTCGTCCCTCGGCGGCGCTCCGCAAAGTGGATCGGCACTTCGTAGATACTGTAGCCGAGCCGTTCGGTCACGTAGGTCATTTCTGCCTGGAAGATGTAGCCGTTGGAGCGGATGCGCTGCATGTCGATGCCTTGCAGCACATGGCGGTTCCACACCCGATAGCCGCCCGTCGCGTCGCGGGAGCGGGTGCGCAGGATCACGCGGATATAGACGCTGTTGGCCCACCAGCTCAACAGCTTGCGAAAGATGCTCCACTGAGGGTCAAGTGTGCCGCCTTTGGCGTAGCGCGAGCCGATCACCATGTCGTATTCCAGCGAACGCCGGACCATCTCTGGCAACTTTTCCGGCGGGTGAGAAAAATCACAGTCCATCTGGATAATCCGGTCTGCACCCAGTTCGATGGCCCGCTTGAAGCCGTCCCGATAAGCCCAGCCGAGGCCCTCTTTTTTGGCGCGATGCAACACATGTACCCGCCCCGGATACTGCTCCGTCAGGGCGTCGGCGATCTTGCCCGTCCCGTCCGGCGAGTTATCGTCCACGACCAATACTTCCAGCCCTTCGATGGGCAGGGCCATCAGTTCGGCCAGCATATCGGCCAGGTTTTCGGCCTCGTTATACGTCGGCATCACAACCATCGGCTTCATGCGCATAAATCTCCTTGCCGATCAACACAATACCCTGCCTGAGAAGGCGCAGGCGAGGAAAGGCTTAGTAAAGCCTTAAAATCACTATACCCGGCATTGAAGGGATCGGCAAGGGAAGGTCGCCGCGCAACGTCATCCGTTTGGCTGACGGGCATCTTGCATTGCGGTGGCTAGAGCGTGTGATGAATTTTTGCACCTTCGCCAGGGAATGAATTCCCTGGCTACGGGTGTAAAGTCCACTGAAGTGGACTCGGATGCCTCCATGCTGGACCCGCCCTCAGTCCGCTGAAGCGGACTTTTCTTACGTAGCCGGGGATTTGAGTCCCCGGCGTTCCTGAAAGACTCTGCGCGCAAGGTTCTGTACATCTCCTGGCATTCACGCCGTCTGCACGGTCACTCGCGCGATGTCTAGCCACTGTTCCTCCGCCGCCAGCGTGCCGAAGCCGAAACGGCCCTGCGGCGTGACGACCGCCCAACGGTTGTCGATCCAGGCGATCAGGCCGAGTGGTCCGCGCGGCGCGTGGTCGGTGTGTAGCACCGTCTGCCCATCGACGGCGAAGGTCGCGCTGCCCGGCAGCCAGATGAGGCTGTATTCGTGAAACTGCGCCAGCAGATCGCCGGGGAGGGCGGCTTCCGCCACGCCGAGCGCGCGCTGCCCGACCGGCCACAGCGCCCGGTACAGCGCCGGGACGCGCATCAGCAGGAAGCCCGGCGGGGCCAGCGGCAGCAGCAGCCAGAACAGCGCCTGCGCTGCGTCGAAGGTGGCGGCTTTCCAGCCATGACCGGGCTGGTCCAGGGCCAGGGCCATGTCGTTGGGCGGGCTGGCGCAGAAGAACCACAATGCCTGCGGCAAACGCGGCAGTTCCCGGCGTCCGGGCGAGAAGGGGTCGTTCCAGAAGCCGAAGCCCGCCGTCCCGCGCAGCGATTCCGCCGGGCCGGAGGCGCGTGCCCGCACCGTCAGGCGCAGCGGGGGCCGCCAGCGGAATTTCTGCCGCGCCGGGCCGGGTGCGTAGTCCGTCACCTGGGCGTCGGCGTAACGCCTGCCGTCCACGCCGGGCAGCCGCAGCCGCAGGCCACCCTCGCCCGGCTGCACCACCCCCCCGCCGACCTCGTAGCGAATCCAGGCGGCGAGGCCTTGCGTTTTGTCTGAAACCAGTTGATACTCGGAAGTGAATGTATCCATGCGGTGTTTTCCACGTCATCCTGGCGGCAGGGACACGACATGTAGTGTTCTGCCGAATTTCACCTTGTTTCTACTTTAGAGGCTTGAGGAAGGCAAACCGGCAATGGAAACAGGCATTCTCTACCTGGTGGTTTTTGTGGCGCTTGTCGTGCTGGGCATCGTCTTCGCGGGCATCCGCATCGTGCAGGAATACGAGCGCGGTGTGATCTTCCGCCTGGGGCGTGTGCTGCGCGAGCCGCGCGGGCCGGGCTGGTTTGTGATCATCCCCGGCATCGACCGCATGACCCGCGTGGACCTACGCATCGTGACGATGGACATCCCGCCGCAAGACTGCATTACCCGCGACAATGTGACCGTCCGTGTGAACGCCGTCGTCTACTTCCGCGTCATCGACCCCATCAAGTCTGTCGTCAACATCCGCAACTACGTACAGGGCACCTTGCAGATCGCGCAGACCAGCCTGCGCAGCGTGGTGGGTCAGCGTGAACTGGACGAACTGTTGGCCGAGCGCGACGAGGTCAACCAGGACTTGCAGCGCATCATCGACGAGCAGACCGAACCCTGGGGCATTAAGGTTAGCATCGTCGAGGTGAAGGACGTAGAACTGCCGGAGACGATGAAGCGCGCTATGGCCCGCCAGGCCGAGGCCGAGCGCGAGAAGCGCGCCAAGATCATCCACGCTTCCGGCGAACTGGCCGCCGCGCAGGAACTGCAAGAGGCCGCCCGGACGCTGGCACGCGAAGCTGGGGCCATGCAATTGCGCTATTTGCAAACCCTGACCGAGATCAGCGTCGAGAAGAACTCGACCATCATCTTCCCCGTGCCGGTCGAACTGTTGGCTCCCCTGTTCAAAAACCTGACGTCTTCGACGGAGGCGGACTCGGCAGGCAGCCCGCGCTGACTCGCTCTCTGTTCCCAGCAGGGGGGCGGCTTCAAGCCGATCCCCCTTGCACCAGAGCAACTGAAGTGGACGGGAGCAGCCTGGCAAATGGGGCAGGCAGCAATTTTTGGCTTTTTCGCTCTTGTATATCCGTGTTTGATCCGCGCGATCTGGGTATAGTTGAACTCTGCAACAGCGTGTAGACCCTGAACCTGCAAGTCCAACGATCTTTTCCCAGGAGCAAATGCTATGGCGACCTGTGACCTGATAACGGTCGGCGAGGCCATGTTGCGGCTGTCGGCCCCGGCAGGCGAACTGCTGATCGATGCGCCTCACCTGGACGTACACGTGGCCGGCGCGGAAAGCAACGTGGCCGTAGCCGTCGCGCAGATGGGCTACCAGGCGCGCTGGCTTTCGCGCCTGACCGACAACCCGGCAGGGCGGCGCATCACCCGCGAACTGTCCGGTCACGGCGTGGATTGCTCCGGCGTGGTGTGGACCGACGAGGACCGCGTGGGGACGTACTATCTGGAGTTCGGCGTGCCGCCGCGCCCGACCCGCGTGATCTACGACCGCGCCCACAGCGCCGCTAGCCGTATGGGGCCGCAGACGTTCGACCTGGCTCAGATCGCCGGGGCGCGTGTGTTGCACCTCACCGGCATCACGCCGGCTCTGTCGCAGAGTTGCTACGATTTGGTCAAGGACTTGCTGGGCCGGGTCGATTGGGCCGGCATCAGGGTGGTGTTCGATGTGAATTATCGCGCTCTGCTGTGGTCGCCGGAAGAATGCGCGGCCTGCCTGTCGTCGCTGCTTAAGGGCGTGCATGTGCTCATTTGCGGCCAGGGAGACGCCGAAACCGTCTTCGGGCTGCGCAGTTCGGCAGAAGAAACCGCGCGCGCCCTGCGGGATCGCTTCGGCGTGGCGCAAGTGGTGGTGCCGTTGCCAGAGGGTGGCATGGTGGCCCTGGACGGCGACCTTGTGCGGACGGTCGAGGGCTACCCAGTCCAGGTGGTGGACCGCATCGGCGCCGGCGATGCGTTGGCTGCCGGGGTGATCTGCGGCTTGCTGGAAGGCGACTTCGCGCGCGGTCTGCGCTATGGTGTAGCCATGAGCGCCCTGCAACTCACCGCGCAGGGGGATTTGTTCCGCTTCAGCCGCGCCGACGTGCTGCGCCTGATGGAAGAAGGTGCGTCTGCCCGTCTGCTGCGGTAAGGGCAAAACCGGACCTGCGGCAGCCCGTTAAGGGAGGGTAGTTGCGCAGACCGCCAAAACGACATACAATGCAATCGATCAGTAATAATAACCGGTGTTGGTTTGTCACAGGCGAGGGATGGTGCTGTGGTCAAGTGTCCCAACTGCAAGCGTGAGAATCCCGATGGGGTAGACGTTTGCGTTTACTGCGGCCATCTGGTTGATCCGACCGGGATTCGGAAGCAGCCGAAGACGCGCCAGTTGCAAGACTCCGACAACGACGAAAACCAGCCGCGTTGGGGATCAGCCCGCTTTGACCGCAATACGCGCCTGTTCTTGCGACTGGTGGAAGCCGGGCAGTTGATCGACGTGGACATGTTCAAATACCCGCAAGGAGTCGTGATCGGACGGCGCGACCCGGAAACCAATGAGCGCCCTGAAGTAGACCTGGCCCCTTATGATGCCAACGAGCAGGGCGTCTCGCGCCGCCATGCCCGGCTGCACGTGCAGGAAGACGCCCTACGCATCACCGACCTGGGCAGCGCCAACTTCACCTTTCTCAATGGCCTGAAACTCACGCCACACCAATCTCGCATCCTGCGCGACGGCGACGAGCTGCGCCTGGGCCGCTTCAAGATTCAGGTGACGTTCGCCAGTGTCCGCTTCGACGACCGTTGAACGGCCCACTTGCCCGGTGGTTTGCTGGCGTTTCGGGATATGCGCGCGAACGCCCGCAGACGCTCTGGCGACGTATCCCTGCCGACGTGCTGCTCAGCTATATCGCCCATACAACTCGGCGGCCTCGGTCATGGCGTTGATGTTCTCCAGCGGCGTGCCGGGGGGGATATTGCTGCCGTCTTGCAAGATAAAACCGCGATAGGGCGCCAGCTTTTCGATCACGCGGCGACAGGCGTCGCGGACCTGCGCCGGCGTGCCAGCATGGATCAGCATGGGGTCTACATTGCCGATTAACACCACACGCCCACCCATCACTGCCGCCACGCGGTCCAGGTCCACCTGGTAGCCAAAGCCCTGGAACTCGTGGATTTGCAGGTCGTCCCTGAAGATCTCCAGCAGATGATCGGTCTTGCCGCACATATGCAGGCTCAGCCGCCCGTCGAAGGTAAAACGCAGGCGTTTTTCTTCCGGCAACACAAAGTCGCGGAACGTTTGCGCCGAGAGCGACACGGCCAGGTCGTCGGTCCAGGCGAAGTCGCGTGGACGGGGTAGTTGTTCTTCCTCCCAGCAGAAATCCAGGTAGGCGATCAGCTTGTCGGTGACAATGCGCAACAGTTCGCGCACGAAGTCGGGCCGCTCATAAATGCCGGCGAACAGCTCGGTCTGGCCCATCAGATCGCCGGCCACGCCGAACGGCCCGTCGGAGGTATGCGTGAGGCTGGGGTTCGCGCCGGGGTAGAACACCGGCCCACCCAAAAAGCGCACCGGATACTTTTCCGCGACCTGCATCATCGCCCGGCGATAGGCTACCTGGCGCGCGTTCAGTTCGCCGTTCACGAAGTCCATCGCTTCCAGGCGGCGCAGGTCGGCGTCGGTTTTCACCCAGCCCGGCCCCACCCAGGGGATGTCGTCGTCGGGGAAGAACACCGGCACACCCAGGCTGCCTGCCTCAAAGGTGTTCTGGAAATCGGTCCACGCCCCGACCCACGCCCCGGTGATGCTGTACTGGTCGGTGCGCACGTGCTCGAACAGCCACTTCTGCGCCAGAATCTGCGTGCGCAGCATGGTTTCTGGATCGGCGTAATAATCCTTGAAGCGCACGCCCACCGCTGGCACGAGCAGCCGATGGGCGATGGCCGGGATGACCGGCACACGGTCCGGCATCTCGAAGCGTTTGGCGGCCTCCACACGCGCGCGCCGCGCCGCGATCTCCTCGATGGGCACACCAATTTCGATGACCTCGACCACAGCACTCTCCTCCTGAAAAACGAACCGCCAAGACGCCAAGTTCGCCAAGATTCAATCGATGCCCACGTGAAGCTCTGCGCGTCTGTAGCGGTGCGCTCACACAAAACGGCATCTGGTCCTCACGAAGACTTGGCGCTCCTGGCGTCTTGGCGGTTGGCTTATCCTGCCCCGCATGAGCGCCGCACCACCAGCCGCGTCGGTAGGATGATCTGCTGCCAGCCCTCCACTTTGCCCCGGATGCGCCGCGCCAGGACCTCCACCGCCGTGCGTCCGATCTCGAAGGCGGGCTGTTCGACGGTTGTCAGCGGCACATCCAGATGGGCGGTAAAGTCCAGATTGTCAAAGCCGATCAGCGCCAGGTCGTCGGGAATGCGTCGCCCGATCTGGCGCGCTGCCTGGTAGACAGCCAGGGCGATCTGGTCGTTGGCGGCGAAAATGGCCGTGCAGCGCTTTTCCGCCAGCAGGGTGCACAACGGCGCCAGCGACACGGTCGGGTAGCCTTCGACCTCGCAGGTGAAGGAAGGATCAATGGGCAGGCCGGCCTCCAGCATGGCGCGCTGATACCCGGCAGCGCGGTGTTCCAGACTGATCGAGGGGTCGCGCCAGGAGATAAACCCGATCTGGCGGTGGCCTAACTGAATGAGGTGCTGGGTAGCCCGTAGCGCCCCACCAAAATGGTCGGACATCACATAGTCCGACGGCACACCGCGCAGATAACGGTCTACCAGCACCAACGGATAGCCAGACTGGATCAGCCGGGCGGTGGGGTCGGCGTGCACCGAATCGACCGGGTAGAGCACCACGCCGGCCAACGGTTGTGCCACCAGGGCTTCCAGCACGTCAGCCTGGCGCTCGACGCTGTTATCGACGTGCTTGAAGGTGATGGACATGCCCTGTTCGGCAGCAGCCCGCTCCACGCCCAGCAGGATCGTGGAGACGAACGAATCGCGCACATAAGGCACGATGAACCCGATCTGGCTGCCCGCTGCGCCGCGCCCTTGCAGCCGTTCTCCCTCGCGGGTGACGAAGGTGCCGCGCCCGCGCTCGCGGCGGACGTAGCCGGCGCTTTCCAGGCGATCCAGGGCCTGGCGCACTGTGCCACGCGCCACGCCGAACTCGCGGCACAGGTCCGGCTCGGCGGGCAGGCTGTCGCCGGACTGCCATTCGCCGGTGAAGATGCGCTGGAGCAGGATTTCGCTGAGTTGCCAATAAAGAGGCACACTGCTGCCGCGCTGCAAGAGATGGCTCATAGCTCTCCTTGAAGATGACAGGGCAGAAAAAGGACAAAGGACAATTGTCTATACAAGGATGATCTCATTGTGCAGCCGTTCGGTCTGCCTGTCAACCCACCCTGTTGCCACCACGACAGGCACCCATCCTGCTTGTTCACCTCCTTCGGCGATTGTGGTCTTGGCCGGCAATGGTGGCGCAGATGTCGCCGCCACTTGACAGACACGGCGAGTCAGCCGACAATGAGTTTGTCTATACATCTTGAATGCATTGCCTGGACAAATTGCCGTCTTGTTGATCGCTTGCCTGTTACCTGGTATTCTCCTGTGAGGAATCCCATGATCGACCCCGGCGATACGCTGACCCGCAAAGAACGAATGCTCACCGCCTTGCGTCGCCAAATGCCCGACCGTGTGCCCGCCTGCCCGGATACGTCCGCCATGGTCCCGGCCCGGCTGACTGGCAAACCGTTTTGGGACATCTTCTACTACGAGCGGCCCTACATCGGCGATGCTTACATTGACCTGCTGAACTATTTTGGCAGCGATGGCTGGTACATCTACGACCAGCCGCCCTTCGGCAACGCTGCCCTGTTCCCCCCCGATCCCCATGCGCCGATGACCGCCCTGGCCCCCTTCAGCGGGCATATCCCCGCCGATATGGTGCACAAGAAGATCGTGGGCCATTATGACGAGATGTTGATCGTCGAGTCGCACATCGAAACGCCGCTAGGACCACTCTCGCGCTGCGACGTATACCCGCGCGCCGACGTGCCCTGGCCGCAGGAGAAGTGGATCAAGGATATCGAGCGCGACTGGCCCCGGATGCGTTGGCTGATGGGCGAGGAATGGCGCTTTCGCCCGGAGTTCCGCAACCGCGACAAACTGGGCGACCTGGGGGTGTATTCGTTGATGCTCTTTTTGCCCATCGACTGGTGGTTCCACAACCGCCAGGGGTCGGGCACCGAGCTGATCTACGATTTCGCCGATCACGCCGACGCCATCGACGAGATTTTCGCTTACTATACCACCTTTGCCCTGGCGCAGTTGGAGGCATTCATCGACTCCGGTGTGGCAGACGAACTGCACATCCAGGGATCAGCTTCTAGCCTCAGCCTGATCTCACCCGCCATGTATCGCCGCTACAACCTGAACTTTATGAAAGCCGTCACAGCACGCTGCAAACAGGCCGGGCTGATCAGCCATGCCCACATCTGCGGGCGCTCGAAAGCGGTGGTGCAGATCAATTACGCCGAAACCGACCTGGACGCTATGGAGCCGCTAGAAAGCCCGCCTGGTGGAGACGTAGACCTGGCCGAGGCCAAACGCGCCTGGGGCGATAAGCTGGCGCTCAAGGGCAACCTGAACACCTTCGACCTGATGTATCGTGGCACCGTCGAGCAGGTGACGGCGGCGGCGAAGGCGGCCATCGATGCGGCGGGCGCGGGTGGGGGCTTCATTCTCTCGACGGGCGACCAGTGCGGGCGCGACACGCCCGACGCCAACCTGCGCGCGCTGGTCGAGGTTTCCAAGACGTATGGGCGCTATCGTTGAACAGATCTGACGTGCCGATCTGAGCATGACATACCGGAGGCTGATCGTTCTCAGAGGAGATGATCGATGACCCAAATTCGCCTGCGCATCGAGGGGATGCACTGCGTCGGCTGCGCCATGACCATCGACGGCGCGCTGGAAGACCTGCCCGGCGTCAGGTCCGCCAACACCAACTACGCCCGGCAGGTGGTTGACGTAGACTACGATGAGCGCATCGTGAGCGAGGCGCAGTTGATCGCGGCGGTGGCGGCGGCGGGCTACACGGCGTTCCCCATGCCGAAGTAGCGCCCCGGCGACGAGCGGCTGCGGACATTTCCCGATTGACTCCATCCCAAAGCGGTGTTATTCTTGCGGCGTTTTGAACGATCCTCAGTGGAGGTGCAGTTTATGTCAGCACTGGCGTATCCCTTTCAGGCAACCCTGACGCTCTGTGGGTGGTCTGCGCGCGCCTGCTGACTGCACCGGCTGCTTTCGGAAAGCCCTCTTTCCCCTTCGCCTGAACCATTTCGGCGATAGCTCCCGGCGGTCACGGACGTGCCTGCGTTCGCGGCTGCTGGCGTTCCCCGGCGAGATAACCCGTCCCCGGCGAATCGCGCCGCTGCCTGCCATCCACGCAGTGTCCCCGGATTTCGCGCGACTCGTCCGGCGGCGATAGGCCGCCTTCATCCTGGCAAAAACGACCGAGGAACACCATGTCTTTTCGTATGAAGAAGCTGGATGCTTATCCGGTTTACCTGATCCTGTCCGCCGGGTCGTCCCTGTTTTACGGGCTGGTCTTCAGCGTGAACATGATCTACCAGGCGACGGTGGTCAACCTGGACCCGCTCCAGTTGGTGCTGGTGGGCACGACGCTGGAAACCGCCGTCTTTCTGTTTGAAGTGCCGACGGGCGTGGTGGCCGACGTGATCAGCCGCCGCCTGTCGATCATCATCGGCCTGTGCCTGATCGGCGCGGGCTTTCTGGTGGAAGGCGCGATCCCGATCTTTGCCGCCGTGCTGGCGTCGCAGGTGTTGTGGGGCGTCGGCTACACCTTCACCAGCGGCGCGACCGAAGCCTGGATCGCGGACGAACTGGGCGAGGCGCGGGCGGGGCAGGCCTTCCTGCGCGGGTCGCAGGCAGGCAGCATCGCGGGGATCGCGGCGTTGATCGCCGCCGTCGCGCTGGGCAGCCTGGCGCTCAACCTGCCGATCCTGCTGGGCGGCGGGCTGTTCGTGGGGTTGGGCCTCTTTCTGGCGCTGTTCATGCCGGAGAACGGCTTCAAGCCGACGCCGCGCGAGGACCGCAGCACGTGGCAGTCGATGCTCGGCACGTTCCGCGATGGGTTGCGGCTGGTGCGCGGACGGCCCGTGCTGATGTCGATCCTGGGGATCGGCGTGGTGCGCGGCCTGTTCAGCGAGGGCTTCGATCGGCTTTCGACGCCCCACCTGCTGCGCAGTTTCACCTTTCCGCAGGTCGATGGCCTCCAGCCGGTGTTCTGGCTAGGGCTAATCGGCGGCGTGGGGATGCTGCTTTCGACCATTGCCACCGAGATCGTCCGCCGCCGCGTGGACACGACCAATCATCTGGCGGTGGCGCGCACGCTGCTGGCGCTGAATGTGGTCCTGATCGGCGCGCTGATCGGCTTCGCGCTGACCCCGACGCTGCTGTTGGCGGTGATCGCCTTGTGGGTGGTCGGCGTGCTGCGCCACCTGGACGGCCCACTCTCGACGGCCTGGACCAATCAGCACGTCGAGCCGGGGGTGCGCGCGACGATCTTCTCGCTGGCCGGGCAGGTAGACGCCATCGGGCAGATCGCGGGCGGCCCGGCAGTGGGCGCGGTCGGGTCGGCCCTGTCGATCCGCGCGGCGCTGGCGACCAGCGGCCTGCTGCTGACGCCCGCCCTGTGGCTCTATCGCCGGGTCATCCGGCGCGGCGCGGCGGCGGTGGATGCGGAAGCCGTTGTCGAGCCGGGGGCCGTCGCGGGGGATTAAAAGATCATGCTGTCGAGGGTAGCGACGACACGCTTCGTAGAGCCGCCGCTACCGTCTTCTCGAATCGTCCATGCTTGAAGTGTTCTCTCGTGCGCTGTATCATCAGTTTAGGAGACACCTGACTCGGAAAGATTTCCTCGGTGCGCAATGTGGATCGGCAAAACGGCAGCAATTCTGCAAATGGCGCCGACGAGGTCGATGCTGACGCTGTCAAAGCGGTCATAAGCCTGGACGATCTTTTGGCCCAGGTGACTGCCGACAATTTGCATGAATTCTGGTAAGCGGATAAGCAGTGCGGCCTTCCCTTTCTACCCTCCTCGGCGTCGGGCTGATCGCGGCGGCGGCGCTGGCCTTTGAACTGACCCTCACGCGCGTGTTCGCCGTCGCGCAGTTCTACCACTTCGCCTTCATGGCGGTGAGCCTGGCTTTGCTCGGCGCGGGGGCCAGCGGGTCGATCCTGGCGGCGTGGCAGCGGCGGATCGCCCCGGCGCGGCTGGCGCTGGCCTTCGCCCTGACCATCCCCGGTGTGTACCTGCTGATCAATACCCTGCCCTTTGACTCCTATACCATCGCCTACGACCCGACGCAGATCGTACTGCTGGTGGTTTACTTCCTGTCGCTGGCCGTGCCGTTCACGCTGGCGGGGCTGGTCACGGGCGCGCTGCTGGAACGGGAACATGTGCACGGCATTTACGCGGCCAACCTGGCCGGGTCGGCACTGGGATCGCTGCTGGCGCTGATCGGGTCGGAGGTGATCCCCGCCGAGGGATTGGTGCTCGGATCGGCGGCGCTGGGGATGCTGGGCGCGGCGGCGCTGATTACCCCCCGCCCCAGACTGAAGTCCGGGGCTAAGCAGGACAGACCCTCCGGGCCGGAGCGGTCTGAGTCCGGAGGACTTGCCTTTTTCAGCCGGGGATTTCAATCCCCGGCGCTGCTGGCCCTCTGCCTCGGCCTTTTCCTGGCTGCCATCGCTCCGCCGACCTTCATGCAGGTGACGCTTTCGCCTTACAAAGGGCTGGTGCAGGCGTTGCGCGCGCCGGGAGCAGAACATACCTTCCAGCGGTGGAACGCCCTGGCCCGCGTGGATGTGGTGGAGAGTCCCTCGATCCACATGTTGCCGGGGCTGAGTATGCAGGCGCTGATCACGCCGCCGCCGCAGGCCGCCATCACGCTCGACGGCGACAACCTGATCCCCATCACGGCGTTGCCCGTCGAGGAAGCCGCCGCCGTGACCGACTTTCTGCCAGAGGCTCTCGCTTACATGCTGCGGCCCGGCGCGCGGGCGCTGGTGCTCGAACCGGGCGGCGGGCTGGGCGTGTTGCAGGCGTTGGCGGGCGGTGCGGCGGAAGTGGTGGCCGTCGAGCCGAACCCGCACGTGATCGCCGTCGTGCGCGACCGGTACGGCGATTTCACCTCCGGCCTGTACCGCGACCCGCGTGTGACGGTCGTGAATCAGTCCGGGCGGGCCTACCTGCGCGGCGCGGACCGCGTCTTCGACGTGATCGCCTTCCCGCTGACCGACACGTACCGCCCAGTCACGTCGGGCGCGTTCAGCCTGTCGGAAGATTACCGCTACACGGTGGAGGCGTTCGCCGAAGCCTACCGCCGCCTTGCGCCGGGCGGGATCATCGTCGTGACGCGCTGGCTACAAACCCCGCCCAGCGAGACGGCCCGCCTGTTTGCCACGCTGATCGCGGCGCTGTACCGCGAAAGCGTTCCCACGCCGGGACTGCAACTCCTGGCCTATCGGTCGCTGCAAACGGGCACCTTTCTGGTGCGGCGCGATCGCTTCACGCCGGAAGAACTGGCCGCCGCGCGCGCCTGGCTGGCCGAACGCCGCTTCGACCTGACGTGGGTCTCGGACCTCCAGCCGGAAGAGTTGAACCGTTTCAACCGCCTGCCGGAAGAAAGCTACCATGCCATCTACGCCGCGCTGCTGGACGACCCGGACGCGGTGATCGCGGCCTACGAGTACGACATCCGCCCGACTACCGACGACTGGCCGTTTTTCTTCCACTACTTCCGTTGGGGCCAGACGCCGGCCATCCTGGCGAACCTGGGCCACACATGGCAGCCGTTCGGGGGGAGCGGGTTCTTCGTGCTGGTGGCGCTGCTGATCCTGGTGGCGGTGGCCTCGGCAGTGCTGATCGTCGGGCCGCTGGTGATCCAAAACCTCCCCCCCCGTTCCCCTGTCGTCGAACGCGGGATTGGCGCAGTCGCCGGGGACTTAAGTCCCCGGCTAAGAACGAAAAGTCTGCTGAAGCGGACTGAAAACGCCTCGTCGGGCAAACCTACCCAGTCCACTTCAGTGGACTTTACACCCATAGCCCGGCATTTCAATGCCGGGCGCACGGCGATGCAGGCGCGCACCTTCGCCTACTTCCTGCTGCTGGGACTGGCCTTCCTGTGGGTGGAACTGCCGCTGGCGCAGCGGGCGATCCTCTTTTTGGGCCACCCGACGCTGGCGCTGGGCGTGGTGCTGGCGGCGGTGCTGCTCTTTTCTGGCGTGGGGAGCGCGCTCTCGGCGCGCTGGCCGCTGCGTGGGATGCTGTTGGCGCTGGCGGCGATCATCCCGCTGTACCCGCTGGTGATTTTGCCCACGCTGTTCGCGGTGGGGATCGGCTGGCCGCTGGCGCTGCGGGCGTTGGCGGTGGGAGCAGCCCTTGCGCCGCTGGGGGTGCTGATGGGCGTGCCGTTCGCGGGCGGGCTGGCGCGGCTGCGGGAACGCGCGCCGGGGCTGGTGGCGTGGGCGTGGGCGATCAACGGTTGCGCCTCGGTGATCAGTTCCGTGCTGGCGGTGCTGCTGGCGCTGACTTATAACCTGGGGACGGTGCTGCTGCTCGGCGCGCTGGCGTATGCGGCGGCGGCGGGGGTGCTCAAAACGCCCATGCCATCGCAGGAGTAAAGACTCGTAGACTATAATATCCGGCATGGATGCCCTGGAACTCGTGCCATACAGCTATCAACGCGGTCAGGCTGTGTTGGCAAAACGCAGTGAAATTTCCCGCAAGCAAGCGGGGCAGTTTCTCACGCCTGTCGAGGTTGCCCGCTTCATGGCGCGGCAGCCTGGGCCGATCCCGGAAGGCGCGCACATTCTTGATCCGGCCATCGGCTCTGGCGTACTGGCCTGCGCCGTGATCGAGGCGGCAATGTCCGAAGGTCAACCTGGCGAATTCTGGATCGATGGCTATGAGATAGATGAGGAATTGTGTCGAACAGCCACAGAAGTTCTGGAACGGGCTAAATCACAGGCTGCGGCGCGAGGTATTCGGGTTCATTTCTGCGTGCACTGCGCCGATTTCATTTCCTCTTGCCTGCCCCCGCTTCAACCGACTCTGTTCTCCGTAGAAAGTACGCCGCCTGTCGATTTAAAAAATTACGATCTGATCATTGCGAATCCTCCCTATTTCAAGCTGAATGTGAGCGACCCGCGTGTGCAGGCTGTGGCAGGTCGGTTAAAAGGGCACACCAATATTTACACGCTCTTTATGGCCCTGGCCGTGCAGGTGCTATCGGCGCAAGGGCGCGCCTGTTTTATTGTGCCGCGCAGCTTTTGTTCGGGCGCTTACTTTTCGGCATTTCGGCAGGATTTTATCCGTCTGGCGCAACCGCTGGCTGTTCATCTTTTTGAATCCCGACAGGACACGTTTGTAGCAGACGACGTGCTGCAGGAAAATGTCATTCTGACTTTCCGGCGAAGACGTGCGGATGACACAGGCTCGACGCACGCCGCTTACCTTGATATTTCAACGTCCAAAAACATCCTTGATCTGGATCGAACGCGCTTTAGCCGGAGAATCTCGGAAGCTCACTTCATTTATCGGCGGAACAAGGCCCTCTTTTTCAGGCTGCCCGTGACCGGGTTGGACGAAGAAATCGTCGCAAATATTGACCGTTGGCCCTGCTCGCTGAACCAGTCCGGTTTGCACGTTTCAACCGGGCCGGTAGTCGCTTTTCGGGCCGAATCTTACCTTGTCCCAGGCGAGGCCGTCATCAGGGCGCAGGCTGTTCCGTTGCTGTGGATGCAAAACGTCAAACCGCAGCGAGTTGAATGGCCCGCCCGCAATGGCGGCAACAAACCCCAGGGGCTTTTGCTGTCGCCCGCTTCGATGGCGCTGCTGTTGCCCAAAGCGAATTACGTGTTGCTGAGACGATTCAGCGCGAAGGAAGAGCCTCGCCGCCTCGTTGCCGCCCCGTTATTGTCTGAACATTGGGAATATGATTGGGTCGGGCTTGAGAATCATCTGAATTACATCTATAAAAAACAGGGGGAATTTTCCCCTGAGGAAGTTATTGGCCTGTCGGCTTTACTCAACAGCGCGCTCGTGGATCGCTACTTCCGTATTCTCAACGGGAACACCCAGGTCAACGCCGAAGAATTGCGCGCGTTGCCTCTGCCGTCGCCGGAGGTTATCCGGCGCATAGGCAGTCGGCTTCTGACACCGGAAGCTCAGGCATTGCCTGCCGACATTGACCGGGTTGTTTTCTCTTTGCTGAGAGAGAGCGGCTTTCTGCCGCCAGACTTTCCGATCTTTTGGGAGACGCGATTTACGATGGGCAAAATCCAACAGGCGCAGGCGATTCTCAAGGCGCTTGGACTGCCGCTAACGCAGCAAAACGAAATTGCCGCCCTGACCCTGCTGGTCCTTGCAGGGCTTTCCGAAGAAACACCCTGGCAGTCGGCCCAACGGCAGAGTTTGCGCATCCACGACATGTTAGCGCAAATCAAGCTCCGTTATGGTCGGGAGTATGCCGAGAACACACGCGAGACCATCCGCCGCCAGGTGATCCATCAGTTCGAGCAGGCCGGTGTGGTTTTGCGCAACCCCAACGATCCCGCGCTGCCGACCAACAGTCCCCGCACGCACTACACGTTGTCCGACGCGGCCCTGGAAACGATCCGGGCTTTTGATTCGCCCGGCTGGGAAAATGCCGTTCATGCGTTTGTCCAGGCGCAAAGCGCGCTCGTGGAAACCTACCGGCGTGAACGCGAACAACGCCGCATTCCCCTACGCCTGTCAAGCGGAGAGGTTTACCGGCTGTCACCCGGACGGCACAATGCCCTTCAAGCAGCCATCGTCGAGGAGTTCGCACCGAGATTTGCTCCTGAGGCCAGACTTCTTTACATCGGGGACACCGAAAACAAGGCGTTGGTCTTCGACGAAGCGGCATTCAAGGCCTTGTCGGTTCTCGTCTCAGTTCATGACAAGCTGCCGGATGTCGTGATTTTCGACGAGCCACGAAGCCGGCTGCTCCTCATTGAAGCCGTCACAACACACGGCCTGGTCTCACCCAAGCGCCGTTTTGAACTCGAGGGGATGTTCGCAGGATGCCCGGCGGGGCGAGTGTACGTCAGCGCCTTTCCTGACTTCAACACGTTCAAGAACTTTATCACCGAGATCGCCTGGGAAACGGAAGTCTGGATAGCCGAATCGCCGGATCACCTGATCCACTTCAACGGGGATCACTTCCTCGGTCCGCAAAGCTGATATACTCTGCTCAGGTCCGGCAGTCATATCCCGCTGAACGCGCCATGAACCGACTTTCCCCCACCCTGATCACGCCGCTGCTCGCCGCGCTGCTGGCGCTGGCGTTCGGATTGATCTTCCTGGGCTACGGCGTCCACACCGGGGCGGGCGCGCCCGTCTTCCCGCTGGACGACTCGTACATCCATTTGCAGTATGGCTGGCAGGCGGCGCAGGGCGATTTCCTGCGCTACAACCCCGGCGACGATCCCACCACCGGCGCGACCAGCCTGCTCTACCTGCTGCTGCTGGCGGCGGGCTTCGCCCTGGGTCTCGCGCGCGAAGCCATGCCCGGCGCGATCCTGGCGCTGAACCTGGGGCTGTTCATGGCGAGCGCCGCGCTGGTGACGGACCTGGGCCGCCGCGCCGCCGAACTGATGCGCTGGAAGAGCGAGGCGATCCCGACGTGGGGCGTGGGACTGCTGGCGGGCGCGCTCTTCGCCGGGAGCGGTTGGATGGCCTGGGCGTTCTGCTCCGGCATGGAAACCGGCCTGCTGATTGCGCTGGTGAGCGGGACACTGTGGGCGTCTGCCGCGCGCCACGCCAGGACGATGGCCCTCTTTGCGGCGCTGGCGGCGCTGACCCGTCCTGAAGGGTTGATCCTGGCGGTCGTGCTGCTGGCGGCGGAAGTCCTGGCGCGCGACCCCGCCGAGACAAACGACCACGCGCGGCGCTTCGCCTGGGCGTCTCTCGCGGTGGGCGTGGGGCTGATCCCCTTTGCCGTGAACCTGTTCACGACCGGCACCCCCAGCGCGGCGGGCTTGCAGGCCAAGTCCTGGCTGACGCTCCAGCCGTTTTACCCGGACCGCGTGATTGGCGAAATCCTGAACACGGCGCTGTTGCTGGCGCGGGCGTTCGGCCTGCCCGCCTCCGACGGGCAGTGGCACGCCTTTCCACTGGCGCAGCTTTTCGGCGGGATCGGGCTGGCGCTGCTGTTGGCGCGCAACGTGCGGACGCGGCGACTGGCCCTGGCGTTCGGCGGCTGGTGGCTGCTCGGAATTGCCGCCACTGCCACGCTGCAAACCGCCACCTGGCACCACTACCGCTACCAGGCGCCACTACTCCCGGCGCTCCTGATCCCGGCGGCGGTTGCCCTGACGCGGCTGGCGCGCGACCTGACGGGTTGGCTGCCGGGACGCGCACGCCCCCCTGCCGTTGCCCTGGCCGTCTACCAGCAGGCCGAGGTCCGGCGCAGCGCCCCGCCGCGCTGGCGGGAGCGGATTGTGGGCGTGGTGCTGGCGCTGTTGGCCCCGGCCTGGGCCGCGTATAGCCTGCCCGCTTTCGGCGCGGCCTATGCCCTGGATACGACCACCGTCCTGACGCAGCAGATGGTGCTGGCAGATTGGCTGCGCGCCAACACGCCGGAAGATGCCCTGATCGCCGTGCACGACGTGGGCGCGATGCGCTATCTCGGCGGGCGGAACACGCTGGACGTGGTCGGGCTGACCTCCCCGGGCATGGCCCCGGTGAACCGCAGCGGGCCGGGCAGCATCTATGAGGCGCTCGAACAGGCCCGCCCAGATTACTACGCCGTCTACCCCGACGCTGCGCCGCCGTACTTCGGCCTGGACGTGGCGGCGGCGCTTTTCGGCGAGGAGTTGTTCCGCGTGGCGATCGATCCCTTCTCGCCCTACGCCAGCGCCGGAGGAGTGCAGATCGTCGCGCGGCCCGACTGGTCCGGCGCGGCCCTGGCCGACGATCCACAACAGCCTTCAACGCTGGAACAGCTTGCCGGCTGGACGCTGGTCGAACGCCTGGACGTGGCGGATGTGCAGGCCGAGGCAGAGCATGCCTATACCTGGTGGAATAACGAACGGCTGCCGGGTTTTGCCACCGAGCCACGCCGCATGGCCTACCGCGAGGACCCGTCTATCACCGTGACCGACGGTGGGCGATTGCTGACCGGGGGTGAGTCGTTCACGCTGCGGACGCAACCAGGCGTGTGGGTGGCGCTGGTGGCGCGGCTGCATCAGACGGACGACCTGACCCTGCGCGTGCGCGCGAACGATGCCGACGCGGGCCTGTGGCGGCTGCCGGCCATCCCCGGCGAATGGCTGGAGAGCGTCTTCCTGGTGCCGCCGGACCTGATCCGGGGCAGCACCACGCACTTCACACTGGAGGTGGAAGAGGCCGCACCTGGCGCACACTACAGCCCGTTTTACTACTGGCTCTACCAAGGCCAGGCGGCGGCGCTGCCCCCGGCTCCGGCGACGATGAGCGGCGCGGCCTTCGACGACGCGGCGCTGCTGCGCGGCTTCGACCTGCCGGGGCGCATCTTCGCGCCGGGCGACGCCGTTCCGCTGACCCTGCACTGGGAGGCCATCACGCCGCCGCGCGCCGATCTGCGCATCTTCGTGCATCTGCTCGACCCGGCCAACGACACGGCGGAGGGCATCCTGACGCAGTACGACGCGCCGCCGCGTCGGGGAACGTATCCCTTCTGGGTGTGGCGGGCGCGCGAGAACGTGCGCGAGACGATCACGCTGCAAATTCCACCGGATGCGCCGCCGGGCGAGTACCTGCTGCTGGCCGGCATCTACGACGCGGCGACGGGCGCGCGGCTGCCCATCGTCGGCGGGGACGACTACGGCGCAAACCGGCTGGTGCTGGCGCGGATCACGCTGCGGGGCCGCTAGGCTGCCCGGCAATAACCTCGATGCCGGAGATGATCTGGTACACCTCGTCGTCGAGCCGGTCGTAGGTATCCGGGCAGGACGCCTCGAACATAAACTCGTAGGCGGTCTGCCCGATCACCAGGTAGAACTGGATGACCTGGAGGTCGCTACAGACCCGTCCGGCGTTGTACCCCGGTATGAAGAAGGCGTGCACGGCGATGGGGTAGCCGTCTGCCCCGGTGGTGGAGCGCCCGCGCAGGGTCGCGCCGGGGTTGTTCCGCTGCAGGTTCTCCCACGCGAGCTGCTCCAGCCGTTCGGCGCTCACCGGCTCCTGTAGGAAGTAGCTGATCAGGGTCAGGCTGCTGTCGGCGTTGCGCCGCCCCAGCACGAGCAGGCAGCGGTAGTCGGAGGTGCGGCAGAAATCCTGCCGGTCGATGTCCAGGCTTTCCCACGCGCTGCCGTAGGTGAAGCGCAGGTCAGCGTTTTCGTAGGTCAGCGTCCTGTTTTCCAGCGCGATGACGCCCAGGGCAACGGCCACCCCAACACCGACGAAGGCCGCCGTCTTCAGCGCCGGGCCGCCGAGGGTATATCGGTAGTCGCGCAAGGTGGCCCAATCGCCGCTCTTCTGCCATGCCTTGTAAGCCCCATCCTGCAACAGGTAGATCAGGCTGATAAAGCTGTAGTTGAACACCAGCCCGGCAACCAGGATGATCAGGATCGGCGTGAGCGCGCTCGCAGATGCATGGGTCGCCAGCAACAACACGGCGACGAGCAGGGCCAGCGGCCCCAGGCAGGCGGTGAGCACGGTGGGCCATACCCATTGCGGCCTGCCGAGCCGCCGCCAGTTGATGCCGAGCACGATGCCGGTGAGGATGTAGCTGGCGATGAATGTCCAGCTAAAAACGGTGCGGGGGTTCCAGGGCTTGCCGTGCGGCGGGGGCATGGGTGATGAGGTATCGGACGGGGCGTAGGGATCGGCTACCTGGGCGGGCAGGGGAGAGGTCGCGGCCTTCGCCGGAGAAGACGCCAGCCTGGGGACGATGCGCGGTGGAGACGGTGCGGCCTGCTGCCCCAGCGGATCGCGCTCCGCCGCCGCCTTGATGCGCGCCAGCCGCTGCTCGCCCGGCTGGCAGAAGCTCTCCTGAGGCGGGATGGCCTCCAGCGCGGCCAGGAATTCCGGCAGGGAGCGTACACGCTGCGCAGCCTGGATCACCTGCGCCTCCTGGCCGACAAAGTGCCTCAGGCGGACCGTCCCATCGGGCTGGGGCAGCAGCAGGTAGACGTAGGCGATCCCCAGTTCGGCGGCAGCGAGCAGCCGCCCGCCTTTTTCAAACGCGACCTTCTGCCCGTAGGACGCGCGGTTGATCTCGTTCCACACGGCCTCCGGCGTGGCCCGAATGACCACCGTTCCCTCGAAAAGCGCCATGTTTTCCTCGCTGCCTCTTCCCGTTATGGCAGGCCCATTGTGAAAAACGGCACAAAACCTGCATTTGTGCGGATTTTACCGCGAAATGACCACGATGCTGCCCAGGATCAGCGCGCTGCCGATCACGCCGGGTAGCGTGAGCGGTTCGCCCAGCGCCAGCCCGATCAGGATGCCGCCGACGGGTTCCAGCAGCGCCAGGATGCTCACCACCTGCGCCGGGAGCGTCTTGAGGCCGGTGAAATAGAGCAGGTACGGCAGGCCGAACGACAGCACGCCGAACGGGATCAGCACCGGCAGGTTCGGGATAGCCTGCGGCAGCGCACTCAGGCCCATCGGCGACAGGACCAGCGCCGCCACGCCCGATCCCCACCAGATCTGCCGCGCCATGTTCACCTGCCCGCGCAGCTTGCGCCCAATGATCAGCGGCAGCGAAAAACCCACCCCCGCGCACAGCCCGGCGGCGACCCCGCCCAGCGCGCCGGGGTCCACCTGAAGGTGAGCGGGGTCCGCCAGCAGGACCACACCGGGTACGGCCAGCAATAGACTGGGTAGCGTGTAGCGCGGACGCGGCTCCTTGAGCAGCAGCGGGGCCAGCAGCGCCATGTAGATCGGCGTGGTGTTCACCAGCAGCGCCGCCGTGCCCGCGTTGATCTGCTGAATGGAGAAGATATACATCATCGCCACCAGCGCCATGCAGATGCCCATGAATACCAGCAGCAGCGTCGCGTGGCGGGTCGGCGGCAGATACGGCTCGTCGCGCCGGCGGCTCAACAGTGCCGAGAGGAACAGGAACGAGAACAGCATCCGGTAGAATACGATGGCGGGCGCTTCCAGGCCGTGCGAGAAGCGCGTGAGGATGATCGCCGTGCTGAAGCAAAACGCACCCAGGGCAACCAGCCCGGCGCTCTGCCAGCGAGAGAGGGGGTGAGCTGTTGTCATCAATTCGACCACCAGTCGGGAGCGGCCAAAACCAGGCGCACATTGTAGCGGGGAAAGGCCGTCCGTTGCCACCACTACGCTGACGCAGGGATGCTTGAGATTTACGATGTCAACAACCGCTTCACCGCAAAGAGCGCAAAGGGCGCCAAGAATCCTCAAAGAATCCTGAAAAATCGCACGCATTCCTGGTCGCTTTTGCAGTTATAATCAACTTCCCGTCTTGGACATGGAGGAATCGTTCTGTGGAAAGACTGCCGCTGCCCACCCGGATCGCCCGTGCGTTGGGTTATCCGCGCGTGGCCCAGCTTTCGGCGGCGCAGCAGAACGCACTGCGCTTTTTCTGGCTGGACGGCCTGTTCGCTGCGCTGTCGGTGGCTCTGGTAGACACCTATTATTCGCTCTACATGCTGGCGCTGGGCGCCAGCAACACCCAAGTTGGGCTGGTGAATTCCCTGCTCCAACTCGCCAGCGCGACCTTTTCTGTCCCCGGCGCATTACTGGCCGAACGTAAGGGACACTACAAGCGTGTGGTGCTGATCAATATGGGCATCCTGGGGCGGCTGATGTGGCTGGTGATGATGGTCGCGCCCTGGCTGCTGGGTGATGAACGGGCGGTCTGGTTGGTGCTGATCGCCTGGGTGGGGATCGGCGCGTTTAATGCGCTGGGCAATGCCGCCTGGACGTCGCTCTCGGCGGATGTGGTGCCGGTGCAACTGCGAGGGAGCTATTTTGCCTCGCGCAACATGGTGATGAGCCTGGTGCGGCTGGCGGCAGTGCCGCTCGCCGGGCAGATCATCAACCTGGTCGGCGCGCCGGGCGGCTACCAGATCAACTTTGCCCTGGCGATAGGAATCGGGGCGCTGGCCTTTTATTGCTACAGCCGCTTGCCGGAGCACCAGCCCGTGCTGGAGGCCGACACCCCCACAGCGCCGCAGGCCGCGTCTTCACCGCTGCCCATCCCTGCCGCGCCGTCTCCGCGCGCCCCGCTACGCCTGCCGCGCACCTTCGTGTCGTTCACGGCGGCCCACGCCACCCTGACCTTAGGCGTCATGTTTGCGGCCCCGTTTTTCACCGTGTATCAGAAAGAAGTAGTCGGGTTCGACGTGGGCACTATCGGCACACTGTCGGCCATCAATGGCGTCTTCGGCCTGGTGGCCACACGCTTCTTTGGTCGCCTGCAAGACCGACACGGCAACATCTGGGTGATGCGCTTTGGCGTCGGCGTGGCGTTGATCCCGCTGGCGTGGATCGGCGTCACCTACCCATTCCAGGCGCTGCTGGCGCAGACGTTCGGTACGCTGGCCTGGACGGGCTACAACCTGGGCGCGTTCAACCTGCTGCTGTTGAGCACGCCGGACGAACACCGTCCACGCTACATAGCGATCTATAGCACCATCACGGCCCTGGCGGGCATTATCGGCCCGCTGCTGGGCGGCTGGCTGCTGGACGTAGTGGGCTTTCCGCCGGTGTTTGGCCTGTCGGCGGTGCTGCGCGCCTGCGGCCTGATCCTGTTCCTGGCGCTGGTGCGCGAACCGGCCGTGAACGGCCCACGTCGGAGCGTCGCAGCGGCATCCTAAGGCTCAGATATGTTCAAACCCCTCGGCGTTCAGCACAAAGAGGGTCGCTTTGTGTTCGTCCGGCGGCGGTTCATCGTGACAGGCGAAGCGGATCACGTCCAGGGCGCTTTTGAGCTGGCTTTCGTCCACCCCGATGATCAGCGTCGTATAGCCGCGCCGCAGGAAACCGCCTGTACTGCTCAGACGTGTGACCGAGTACTGGTGTGCTACCAGGGCGTTGACCACGTGGTCGGCGTTGCTCTGACCGATAATCGCCAGAATGACTTTTTCTGCCATCAGTTCACCTGCTCAAAGTGCTCGACGTTAAACACAAAGAGGGTCGCACCACCAATCGTTACTTCGACATAAGCCCCGATCATG
This sequence comes from uncultured Anaerolineae bacterium, assembly GCA_964529715.1. Taxonomy (GTDB): domain Bacteria; phylum Chloroflexota; class Anaerolineae; order Aggregatilineales; family Ch27; genus CAZGXI01. The sequence goes on from CAZGXI010000017.1 coordinate 83,379, forward strand.
ATGGGATGCTCCGCCGAATTCGGGGCGATAGGCATCATGCGGGTACGGCGCTTGCAGGTTTTGCGCAGGAGTGCGATCAAGCCGGCGACCTGCTCGTCCTCGACGCCCGAAAGCAGCGTTGTGTTGCCCTGGCGAAAAAAACCGCCGGTGGTGGCAATGCGCGTGACGCGGTAGCCTGCCTGGGTGAGGACGCTGACCACGTCGTCGGCGTCCAGGTCCTGTACGACCGCGATCACCAGTTTCATCGGCCCCGCCTCCTTTCATGACTCGTGAGCGATCTCCCGGTAACTGGTGTTGCCCCATTGTACACTACCTGTGCCCTGTCTGGCATAGAGAAGGGCTTTTTCGGAAGACGGAAATTTCGCACCTGCATGATGTCTGGCGCTTCCCACGCCACGACGACGGGCGTATGCTTGGGGAGATGCCGAATCGGGCAGCGACGCATTTCTGCCTGTTCATAAGGAAACCTCGACCATGGCTCAACCAGCGCAGTTCCAGGCGCAGGCCCGCCCGGCGTGGCGGACGCTACCACGCAACGTATGGGTCGTGACGGCGACCAGCTTTTTGACCGACATTTCCAGCGAGATGATCTTCAGTCTGCTGCCGCTCTTTCTGGCAAATGTGCTCGGCGCCCGCACGAGCGTGATCGGCCTGATCGAGGGCGTGGCAGAAACGACCGCCAGCCTGCTCAAGCTGTTCTCCGGCTGGCTCTCCGACCGGCTGCGGGCGCGCAAGTGGATCACTGTGGTCGGCTATGGTCTCTCGGCGATCAGCAAACCGTTCCTCTATGTGGTCACATCGTGGTGGGGTGTGCTGGTCGTGCGCTTCGCGGATCGGGTGGGCAAAGGCGTCCGCACTGCCCCACGCGATGCGCTGGTGGCCGATAGCATCGGCGAGCAACATCGCGGCCTGGCCTTCGGGCTGCACCGTGCAGGCGACACGGCGGGCGCGGCGGTGGGATTGCTGCTGGCCCTGCTGATCGTGCTAGCGACCCAAGCCGGCGCGGCGACGCTATCGCGCGACACGTTCCAGGTTGCTGTGCTGTTGAGCATCATCCCGGCGGCGCTGGCGGTGCTCGTGTTGGTCCTGGGCGCGCGGGATGTGCCCGTCACGTCGCAGCGTCCTGCGCCGCGCCTGACCCTGCGCGGCTTTGACCGACGTTTTTACTTTTTTCTGCTGGCGGTAATCGTGTTCACCCTGGGCAACTCGTCGGATGCTTTCCTGATCCTGCGGGCGCAGGAGCGCGGCCTGGACGTGGCGGGCGTAATGGCGATGGTGCTCAGCTTCAATGTCGTCTATGCGCTGGTTTCGGGGCCGGCGGGGGCACTGTCGGACCGGGTGGGGCGGCGGCGGCTGATCGTGGGCGGCTGGCTGATCTACGGGCTGATCTACCTGGGCTTCGCGCTGGCGGCGCAAAGCTGGCAGGTGTGGGGGCTGTACGTTTTGTATGGTGTTTACTACGGCGCGGCGGAGGGCAGCGCAAAGGCCCTGGTAGCCGACCTGGTGCAGCCAGACAAGCGCGGCACAGCCTACGGCGTCTATAACGCGGCGGTCGGACTGATGGCCTTTCCGGCCAGCGCCGTTGCGGGTGTGTTGTGGCAGGGCGTGGGTGGCTGGAGCGGCTTCGGGCCGGGCGCGCCGTTCCTGTTTGGGGCGCTCCTGGCGCTGGTGGCAACGGCGATCCTGGTCTGGGGCGTGCGTGGAAGGCCTTCTGGGGCGTAGCGACGGCTTACACGGGGGGCATGGCGGTGAATTTCAGGCGGGAGTGGATGGGAGTCGAACCCACCGCGGCCTGCTCTGCGCAACCCGCCACCGATTTTGAAGACCGGGGCGCCCACCGGGACACATCCACCCCCATCCGCAAGGATAGCGCAGCGGTGCGTGCCCGTCAACCGGCGTCGAATCCCCGCCGAATTCCCCTGGCCCTCCCCGCGTATAGGGAAGGGAAAATTCTTGCCAACGGCACCCCCTCTCCGTTTACGGAGAGGGGGCCGGGGGTGAGGTTACATTCCACGCCGCACGGTGAATGTCACCGGTGGGCTGACGGCGGTGTTGCCTGCCGCGTCGCTGGCCTCCGCCGTCAGGACGTGTTCCCCCAGCGTCGTCAGCGGGATAGCGGCGGCAAAAGGCGCGGTGGTCACGGTGACAAGCGGCTGCCCGTCCAGCAGGTAAACGACCTGCGTCACCCCGACATTGTCACGGTAGGTCACGGCGGCGTCAAGGAGCGGGTTCGGCGCAGTGACGCGCAGCTCGAAGCCCTCCTCCGGCGCGCTGATGGCGACCTCCGGCGGGGTGTTGTCTACCGTCACCTGGATCACGCTCTCTTCGATGGTTTGATCGGCGGTGACGGCTTGCAGGCGCAGGCTGTACAGGCCGTTCAGCCCGGCGGTGTTCCAATTGCCCAGCAGGGCGCCGCGTGCGGGGGTGAACACCGGCTGGCCGATCTGGAGCCACTCGGTGGGGTTAAGGCCCTGGCCGTAGGCAAGCTGATAGTACTGGAAGCGCGGCAGGCTGGCGTTGCCGCGAATCTCCACCGTGCCACCCACGTAAGACAGCGGGGCGGGCGACAGAATCGCCACCGGGCCGAAGACGGTCGCCGGGGCGATGGTGTCGAACTCCTGCGGCTCGCTCGGAATACCCTGTGCGGCGGCCCAGGCCTGCGCTTCGGGTGGGTAGCGGAAGTACACGCGCTGCTCAATCAGATCAGGCGGCGTGCTGGCGGTGGCGCGCCTGCCGTTTTCGCGGTTGACCTCCACACGCACGTAATAGGTGTCCTGTTGGATGGGTTGCGTGCCCTCGTAGAAGACCTCCGTCACTACCGGACAGACGTCGGTAGGCAGCAGGCCGCTGACGGCGCACACCTGCCCCTCGACAATCGAGGGCGGGCGTGTCCAGTCGGCTACCGGCAGGTTATCGCGTTGAAGGACGTAGCGCAGCACGGCGTTCCACACCGGAACAGGGCCGTTCTGCGCGGTCAGGCGCGTGGTTGGCGTGCGGTCGGTGTTGCCGACCCACACCCCTACCACCACCTGTGGCGTGTAGCCAACTGCCCAGTGACTGGTCGCGTCGGCGTCGCCACCGGCGTAAATCGCCGCCGGGCGGCCCACATCGAACACGTTGTTCGCGCCGAAAGTCCGCACGCGCAATTCGCGGTCGCCCAGGACGTGGTTCATCAGGTAGGCCAGCGCCGGGTCGAGTGTGTCGCGGGCAGCGGGTTGATATTCCCACAGGACGTTCCCCGTCGCGTCCTCGATGCGCAGCACGGCCACCGGGTCCAGCACGCGGAAGCCGGGCCGTTCCGACGCGCGCGGCACAGGCGCGCCGATCATGCGCCCGCCGTTGGCGAACACGCCGAAGCTGAAGGTCAGGTCGGCCAGGGTGGCATCACCGCCGCGCGCCGAAAGCGATAGATCGTAGGCGGTGACGCCGGCCTGTAAGCTGTTGAGGCCCATCCGATGCGCCGTGCGGATTACCTCGGCTACGCTGACCCAGTTCATCACCTGGGCGGCGGGCGGCGCTGCATCGGTGACGGCGGCCTCGCGCAGGCTGATCGGCCCCCGGTAGCTGCCATCCGCACTGACGGCCTGGTAGTCTCCCTGCGCGCCTTGTCGGAAGGTCTGGAACACATCGAGCGTCATGGTCGAGGGCGGGTAGCCCTGCGAGAAGGCGGTGAGGTAAATGTAGGGCCGGATCAGGCTGCCGGGCGGGTAGTCCGCTGCCGCCGAATCGACCGCCCCGCCGATGTCGGCGTTCCAGTAGTCCACGCTGCCCACGTAGGCCAGCACCTCGCCTGTCTCTGGGCGCAACACCACGACGGCGCCATTGCTGAGCAGATGTGGCACGCCCACGTCGGCGCGATTCAGAGCGGGCAACAGGTTGGCGGCGACGCACGGCTCGCCGATGGCGGTGGTGTAGACGAAGGCCGGGTCGATGCCGCCCAGCCGCGCGATCTGCGTGCGCAGGACGCATTCGGCCTGATATTGCAGGTCCAGGTCCAGCGCAGTCGTCACGCGCAGGCCGCCGCCGGCCATCAGCCGCGCGCCGTCGTAGCCCGCCTCGTTGAGCAGGCTTTCGGCCTGCCGTCGGGCCAGCAGCGCGAAGTGCGGCGCAACCACGTCTGTCGAAGCCAGGGGGCGCGTTATGTCGATGACAGCACCGGCGGAATCGGCCTCCTCCGGCCCGATAAAACCATAGGCTACCATCGCGTCGAGCACGACTTCCTGGCGGCGGTGGGCCGTCTGCGGCTGGTCGAAGGGGTTCACCGACGGCGAGGCGGGGATTCCGGCCAGCAGCGCCGCCTCGCCCAGGGTCAGTTCTGCGGCGCTCTTGCCCAGGTACACGCGCGCCGCCGCCTCGATGCCGTAAGCGCCGTTGCCGTAAAAGGCCGTGTTGAGATACCAGGCCAGCAGGTCTTCCCGCGAGAAGCGCCGCCGCAGTTCCAGCAGCAGCACGGCTTCAGTCAATGGGCGGTCGGGGTGATCGGCAGCCATCTGGCTCACGGGCAGCAGCGTGTGCCGGATCAGGTACAGCAAGATGGGATCGCGGGGGGCCTGCCCACCCGTCACTGCCGCGAACAGCGCATCCGCCAGCCCGCCGATGGAAAAACCGGGCCGGGCGAAGTAGTCGCCATCTTCGATGGCGACCGCCGCCTGCCCGACGTAAGGCGGCAGATCGGCCAGGGCGACCCAGGGCGCTTCGCCGCCCAGGGGATCGGTCACGCGGAACAGGATGTGGCGCGCGTCGCGGTCCAGCAGCAGGGTCGGCTCGCCCGAACCGACCGCCGCCGGGCGGGCTGCCTGCGGATCGGCGGGGATGACGGACGCCGCGCCAAAGTACCCGGCCACGCCCGCCGCCGCTGCGACTCCCACGCTGACGACGATCACCATGATGAAGACGGCCAAGCCGCCCATCCCGCCGATCAGGGCCGGGCCGGGGCGGGATTCCCGGCGGCGACGCTGGCGGCGGCGAATGATCTGGCTAACCGAACTCAAACGCTCCCTCCTGCGCAGGTGTACTATACTCATAGACGAGGCAACATCCGTTGCCTACAATAGCATGTCAGCCGATCCACCGCCAGCGGGCGGATGTTTGCAAGAGGAGAGAAGGGCATGGCGGACTACATTCTCATCGCGGAAGACGACCTCGATTCGCGCCAGTTGATCGCCGACCTGCTTGAGGTGTTGGGCTACGCCATCCGCGTGGCCGATAACGGCCAGGTCGCGCTGGACATGGCCCTGACCGAAAAACCCCGCCTGCTGCTGCTGGACGTGGCAATGCCGGTGAAGAGCGGGCTGGACGTGACCCGCCAGATCAGGGCGCACTACGGCGACGAAGCGCCGCCGATCTTCTTGATGTCGGCTTACGGGCAGCGCACCGACGTCGAGGATGGGCTGCTGGCCGGGGCCAACGATTACCTGACCAAGCCGTTTTCGCCGGTCGAACTGCTGGACAAAGTCCGCGCGGCGATGGAGCAATATTGAACACCGGCTCGACTCAGTCGATGATGTACTTCAATCTCCTAAGTGTGTCGGTCAGCCGTGCAAGAAATTCCTGATATGCCGGTACTTGTTCTAACCGCTCAAGGCGGATGTGGAGCGCCAGTGGGCGATACACGTCGGCAAGAGGAATGCTCTTGCGTCTGCTGGGCCTGGCGTTTTGAACAGCGTTTTTAAAAACTTCCTTTGGGTTTGGCACCGATTCCACGTCTCTCGCATGTTGAGGGAATCCTGAACGCTGTTGGCTTAGCTCAGTACCGACTGCCTTGCGGAATGCCTCAAAATCGACCAGCATCCAGGCTTCGGTCATGCGCACCGGGATCACGGGGACAATATTTTTGTTCAGAGCGCCCTTACTGCGCTGGACTTTTGCGTAACCTGGCTCAAAGCGTTGCCGGTAGGCTTTTTGTGTATTGGGAGCGTCCGCGTCAAGGTGGAATATGACCAGAGCATAACCGCGACTTTCCCTGGCAACACGCTCCATCGTTTCGTCCTGACGGCTTGATTTGTCAACGTGGATATCGGTAACAAAAATATCAAGCTGCGGCAGCAAGTTTTGCAGTATTCTCTCAATCAGGGGAATCAGGAAACAATTATCTGTGTTTCCCTCTCCGTAGAAGCCGCAAAACAGTAATTTCACGCAAGTCTCTCCAGCTCTTGCAATGCCTCGCGCCGCTCGTCTACAGCTCTTGATTCCAGAAAGCGTTTCACCTGAATGATGGTGAAGTACTTTGCCTGCTCACCCTCGTCCTCAAGCAGACGGGCAACAACAGGGACCATCCTGGTCTTGCGGCCTTGTGGAGAATTCACCATATAGACAAACAGCAATGTCTTGAGCCATTGATCCGGAGGAACCTTTGTAGGCAAAGAGATTAACTGCGGCGAATGGGTATTCATCAACACCTGCCGGGGGGCATCGCCATTTTCCGCTTCGTCTTTAAAGTTTGTGGCGAGAGAACGGAGCACTTCAACGATCTGTTCGAGATGAAACGGATGCACCCCATTTTCGGGTTCTTCAAAACACAATACCCCTCGATGGCTGGGGTCGTGTTTCAGGGTGATCAGCGCCAGCAGCCTGAGCGTGCCATCGGAGAGAACACGCGAAGAAAAGCTCGCCCCATCCTGGGTTTGCGCTTCGATTAAAAACTCCTCGCGTTCGGCAATCGGCTTGACCGAGATGGTCAAAATCCCTGGCACCGTGTTTGCCATATCGCGGGAAACATCCGTAAGGGCGAATTCGTCCTCGCGGGACATGCGATAGAGCACTGCGGCCAGGTTGGAACCATCTGGCAACAACTCTGTCGAACTGTAAATATCGCTGGGAGTCCGTAGCTCTGCTGGGTTGAATTGCAGGAAACGCCAGCTCAACATTTCCTGCCGGGCGGCATACGCCGTCGCGTACTCGGTGCTGTTGATCGTGCTGAGCACCGTCCGCTCGATTTTCCCGACGGTCGTTCCCTGCCTGCCGCTGCGTCCCTCTTGATGTTTGTAGATTATCTGCTGGTTGTTCTCTTCGACTGTGGAAATGTAGGGGGCGCGTCTGCCTCTGCTGCGTACAATCCACTTTTTGCGGTTTTGTGGAGGAATATTATCTCTCATCCATTTGTCATCGTCGTCGCCGATTGAAGCAAGCCGCTCATGAATAACGTACAACCGCTCAAACCCATTCTCCGTGCGGCTCTCGATTTTCAGTTCGTAGCGAAGTCGGGTAGAAGAAACGTCTGACCTGTTGCCCAGGGTGTCGGTGATTGTTTTCCCGATCAACATCTCAACGGCAAAGGACATCACTCTGGCCCTGCTGCCATCGGCGTAGAGGGTGAACAGTTCGCCAATCTCTCCCCTACTCTTACGAAAAGCCTCGTAGAGGGTATTGTCTCTGGCAAAATCAGAGAGCAATACGATGGCGTCAAACAGGTTCGACTTGCCGGCCCCGTTTGGCCCAATAAGAACCTGGAAGGGACACAAATCCACAGCAAAGTCGTGAAAGGATTTAAACCCATTGATTTCAATTCGCGTGATCATTGGCCCCTCATCCTCTTGCCGACGCGGCCTGTCCCTATTTTAGCTCGTTTTCCCTCCCCGCATGGCGCGCCAGCGGCCCAGCCGTTCGTCCGCCCGCAGCAGATACAGGACGCAGATCGCCCACGCCGCCAGCGTCACCGCCGCGCCCGCGTAGAACAGCGGCGGGCGGTAGGCAAAACGGATCACGTGCGCCGCGCCGTCTTTCGGCAGGATCACCCCCACCAGCCCGCCCACCGATTCCAGCCGCGCCCCTCGCCCGTCGATCTCCACCTGCCAGCCGGGATAGGCTCGCTCCTGGACCACCAGCGCCACTTCCGCCTCGCCGTCGCGCGGCGATTGCACGCCCCGCAGCGTGATCTGGTCCGGGCGGCGCTCCAGATCGCGCACCGGTGTGGTGTGGGTTGGGTCCAGTTCCTCACGCGCAGACGCCAGGTCGATCAGCGAGACGGTGAAGGCGTAATCCAGGGTGGGCGTTTCGCGCCGGTACAGGCACGGATGTTCCCCGTCCAGGGGGGCTGGGCTGTCGGGCAGCACACGGTAGCCGTGTTCGGTCAACCAGGCGCGGTCGCCTGCCGTCCAGGCCAGGCCGTATGCGGGCAGGGGGAGCGTCAGATCGACTCGGCCTAGCGTCCAGGGCAGCGTGTTCGGGAAGTAGTCTGCCTCGATGTCGTGAATGCGCACCCGGTAATCGAGGAATGGCGTGATGACGTTGTAGTGGAAGCGGTAGACGTAAAGCTGCTCGTCGGGATGCTGCGCGCGCAGCCAGGCCAGACAAATCGCGTCGTTTTCAGGCACAGGGACCAGCCCGACGAAGACCTTCCACCGCTGGAGCACCTGCGCGGCGGCCAGGCCGCTGGCAGCGATCAATCCCAGCGCCAGCAGTACCTGGATCGCGGCGGTGAGGCGGCGGCGGAAGCCCGATCCGATCTGCCGCGCTGCTGCATCGGTGACGGCGCGCCACACGCCGTCGGCGCGTAGGGCGACGATCACTGCGATCCAGAAGGACGCCACCGCCAGCGCCCGCCCCACGAAACGCCACTGCCGCAGCAGCGGGATTTCCCGATACAGCCAGACCATGATCGGGCTGCCGCCGACGCCCCACAGCGTGAAGAAGGCGATCAGGGCGATGGCCGCCAGCCACAACCGCCCCGATTCCGGCACACCCGGCTGGCTGCGAAACGACCAGTTGGCCGGGACGAGCACGAAGATCAGCAGCACGAACCACAGCGGCGCGACGTAGCTGTAGTAGAACTGCGCTCCGCCCGGCGCGCGGATGCTGTCGTACAGGTCGAAGTCGCCGTAGGTGAACTGCTCGATTACCAACCAGGGATCAGTGGGCGTCCCGGCACCGGCGTCGTCTGGGTGTCCGCCGATGTAGTCGCGCTGCACCCAGATCGGCAGCAGGGTGATCGCGCTCAGGCATACCGCCAACACACCCGCCAGCGCCAGCCGTCGCAGGGCGATCCAGTCGATGGGGCGGCCCCAGATGCCGAAGCTGTGCGCCAGCGTCAACGCGGCAGTGCACAGGATCATCGGTAGCGTGTACCAGATGTTGCCCGCCCAGAACAGCAAGGCGAAGGCTGCCGCCGTCAGCACAAGCGGCCAGCGGCGGTGCTGAATGCGCAGCGTCGCCAGCACGCCTACCACGATCCAGGGGAAGTACGCCTGCGCGGCGGCCAATTGGAAGTAACCTGTGCCGAACATGGCGTGCATGTTGCCCTTGCCGATCAGCAGCAGGCCCAGCAGCACCCGTCCCAGGGTCGCCAATCCCAGCACACGCCCCAACGCCCAACCGCCCAGCCCGGCCACCACCGCCGACAGCACCACGCTCACCTTGAGGCCCTGTACGCTGCCCAGGATCAGGCTCGGCAGGGCGCTCACCGGGTTGAAGAGGAAGGCAAACGGGTTATCCACCAGCGGTTCGCCTACCTCAAGCCAGGGCTGCCACAGCGGGATCGCGCCGTAGTCGCGCAGGCTTTGCGCCGCGAGGTGAATCGAACTGGTTAGCCACTGCTGTTCGCCGCCCGGCAGCTCGAAGCGGGGATCGAAATCGGCGATATGGGAGGTCGCCGCCAGCGCCGCGCCGACCACGACGGCCACTTCTGCCAGGAGCAGCAGCGGATGGACGCGGCGTTCGGCAGCCAGCGCGCCCGGCGTGATTGTCACCGGGCCGAAGCGTGGGCGGAGCGTATCCAGGGCACGGCGCATGTCGCGGACCAGTTCGCGCGGCGTGCGGTGTTCCAGTTCCCCAGCGATCACGCCCACCAGCACCGCCCCCATGACCAGGGCGATCAGCAGGCCGACGGCCAGTTCGCGCGGCAGGGCAGTCAACAGGAGTACGCAATACGCAAAAACGACGAGGAAGATCAGCAGCCGCACGGGGCTGATCCCGGCCCGGCGCAGCCAAGCGGCACGTCGCCCCTGGGCCGGATGGTGATCCATTTCGCCCACAGGCAGAGGTGTTGCCGCCGGAACAGGCGTCTTCGTGGCGCGGCGACGTAACCGCCGCGTGACCAACAGCACCGCCGGGGCGATCACAACGCCGAGTCCGGCCAGCCCCTTCCAGCCGATTTTTCGCAGGCGCTCCTGAGACATGCGCGCTTTCCTCCGGCTCAAGCGCAGCTTTCTTCGGGCAGACCATCACTATAGCACAGCGCCCACCGACCCGCTGAAGGATACGTCGTGCCCCAGCAGGGTGATTACATACCCAATATGCACGTTTTCGCGCCGGGGACTCAAGTCCCCGGCTGAGAAAAACAAGCCCTCCGGGCTACAG
>CAZGXI010000018.1:0-93370 GCA_964529715.1 uncultured Anaerolineae bacterium
GGAGCTGCACCAGGGCAATGGCCGCCATGATGTCGTTGGTGTGGTATTTGAAGCCGATCTCTTCGACGTCGTACTGCCAGGCGTACTGGCTGGCGTCTTTGCCGGCGCTGCGCACCCAGGTGTCGCGGTTGATGCCGACCCAGCGCAGGCGGCGCAGGCGGGCGTCCCACTCCTCATTTTGCAGCGTGATCATGCCGCCGTCGCCGGTGGCGATGTTCTTGACCGGGTGAAAGCTGAAGCAGGTCAGCGGCGCCAGGCTGCCGACGGGCCGGTCGTGGTAGCGTGCACCGGCTGCGTGGGCCGCGTCTTCGATCAGGAGCAGGTTGTGCGCGGCAGCGATCTCGTGCAGGCGATCCAGGTCGGCAGGATGCCCGCCGTAATCGACCGCGATGATTGCCCGTGTGCGGGGCGTCACCTTGCGTGCCACGTCGTCGGGATCGATGTTCAGGGTATCCGGCTGGATGTCGGCGAACACCGGGACGGCATTGTTGAGCAGGATGGCGTGGTTGGTGGAGACAAAGGTCATCGGCGTGGTGATCACCTCGCCGCCCTCGACCCCGGCCACGCGCAGCGCCAGGTGCAGCGCCGCCGTCGCGGAGTTGAGGGCCACCGCGCGCGGCGCGCCGGTGAACTCGGCAAAGCAGCGTTCCAGTTCCGCCGTCTTGGGGCCTTGCCCCCACCAGCCGGAGCGGATTACCTCGGCGACGGCTTCGATTTCCTCGTCGGTATGGAACGGCTGGAACACAGGGATCGAATGGTCGGGCGCCGTTACGGGGGATGGGGTCGCGGTCATGGGTCGATTCTTGCCACATGTCTTCAGGCAGGTCGATGCACAGGCCGGGCAGCGCAGGCGGTATAAACGGGCGGCTGCCCCAGCGACCCGCTATTGTAGGGCAACCGCCGCGCTTTGTCCACATCCGGCCTGTCTGACTTCAGCGCCGCAGGATGCCCCCCTTCGGCGGCTGGGGCGGCTTCTGCGGGCCGCCGGTGGTGCCACCCTGAACAGAGCCGCCCTGCTGCGGCGCGCGCTGAGGCAGGTCCAGGTCGATATTGTCGATGCTGTGCAGCGGGATCAGACGCAGCTTGGGCGCGCCCTCCTGCACAATGGCGACGTAATCCGGCCCGACCTCCAGGATTTTGCCCTGGACGCGGTTGTTGGCGGCGGTCGTCACGATCACGAACTTGCCGATCATTTCGTTGAGCTTTTGCAAGAGCATAAAGGGCCTCCTTGCGTGGGGCTTGAAAAGACGCAGCGCCCGTTGAGGGGCGCTGCCAATGGATTTGGAGATAGGCTACGCCGCAACGCCTATTGGGCGGGCGCAGCTTCGGCGGCGGGGGCTTCCTCCGCCGGCGCTTCTTGCGCTGCCGTCACCGGATTGCCCTCGGCGTCCAGCACCGGCAGGTTTTCCACCGTCGCATCGAGCGCCAGCAGGTCGGCGCGTACCCACGCCGGGACGCGCGTATCGACCGGGATGATGCGATACCAGTCACCGTCCTGGCTGATGCCGATTACCTGCACGCGCAGGCCCACCGGACCAAAGCCCCGCAGCGCCGCGTCGGCGCTCGGCGCAACGCGGAAATTCACCGTCGCCACAGCCTGGCGTGGCGCGACGGTGGCATTGGTGACGAACAGGTCCGCAGGCGCGCTGCCGCTCATGTAGGCCAGCGCATCTGGGCGCACCCAGCCGCTGCCATCGGCGGCGCGCACGAACAGCCACTCGCCTGTCGCTTCCGTCGCCACCACATCGACCACCGCACCGGTGGTCAGGCGCGTGCCGGTGGTCTCGGAATCCAGGTCCGGGGCAGTGCGCAGGCTGGCGAAACCGATGACCACGCCCTGGTTCGCCGACGGCACCGTGACCGGCAGGCTGAGCACATCCCCCTCGAAGGTGAAGGCGCGCGTGTTGGCCCAACCGATCAGGCCGTCGGCGTTCACCACCTGCACCCACATGACGGCGTTGACGGCGTTGGCGCGGGTACGCCCGATCAGTGTCACCGCATCGCCGCTCACCAGGCGGAACACCGGCTCAAAGCTGACATCCGGCAGCACGCGGACCTGTGCCTGGTACACCGACACGGTCGCCGGGATGCTGACCGCGCCTTCTTGGGCCGCGACCGGCAACAGGCCGCCCAGCATCAGGGCGACCAGCACGAGCGCAATACCCCAACGATGCTTGTTCATGGCTTCTTCTTTTCTCCCTCGTGTGCTGAAAAAGATAGTATCAGACGATCCCCGCGCCGCTGTGCTCGGCGTGGCACTACAGGGAATCGTGAATGTACCTTTGTTTACTATACCAGCTTTTTGAGGCGATTGCTATAGGCGCGTTTCCGGGCGCATCGGCAAATGCTTGCGCCCTTTGACAAATGATGGTTTAATGTTCATAGTTTGTTTATCGTTATCGAAGGAAAAATGCGTGAAGGCCGCCAGCCTGCGCGTGTTGTGTGTCGAAGACGAAGCGGACATGCGCCACCTGCTGCGCCTGATTTTAAGCAAGGCAGGCCACCAAGTCACCATCGCCACCGATGCCGTCCAGGGAATCGATCTGTTGGGCCGGATGCCGCAGCCGGACGTGCTGGTGGTGAATTACCTCATGCCGCGCCTGTCGGGCATGGAGGTGGTGCAGTTCGTCGCCGCCGACCGACGTTTCTGTGGGGTCGGCGTGATCTTTCAGAGCGCCGTCCACGAGCGCGAAAAACCCACCTGGCACCCGGCCTGGCCGCGCGTAGACGTGTGGCTGCCGGTGCCCTTCTACCCCCGCGATCTGCTGGACGCCGTTAATCGGGCGTGCCTGCTGCGCCAGATGGCCTGCTGCTGATCTGGTCTACCGCGTCTGTTTCTACGCGACATCTGCATACAGGATCACGACGAACCGCCCCGGCCCGTGCACGCCGATGGCAAGCGTTTGCTCGATGTCGGCGGTCTTGCTAGGGCCGCTGATAATCGTCAGCGCGGCGGGCATGTCGCCCTGTCGCCCCGCTGCCCAGGTGAAGATGTCTGCCGTTAGGTGTGAAGTCGGCACCAGCGCCACATGCACCGGCGGCAGCAGGGTCGCCAGGCGGCTCTGACCAGAACCGCTGGCAACCACAACACTCCCGGTTTCGGCCAGCGCGGCCACGCTGCCGCTCAGTCCCACATCCGCCGTTGCACAGAAGGCACGCAGGTCGCCGGGCGTTTGCTCTACCACATGCCATTGCAATGTGGGCCAACGCGCGGCCAGGTCGATGGTGTTCAGCGGCGGTTCGGTGTTGGCGACCACACGGCGCGCGCCCAGGTCGCGCAGCAGATCGCCCAGCTGCTCCCACGCTTCGTCCAGGCCGTCGGCCCGGATCACTTCGCCCTTCACTGCGATCAATGCTTCGCTAAAGCGCACAGCCAGGTCGTCGAAGCGGCGGCGCGATTGCCAGGGCGCGGGGGGGGCCGCGTCACGTCCGGCGGCGCGCAGCCGCCCCAGGATGTCTTCACGCGCAGTAGTCATGTTGGCCTGCCTCCGTCTCAAGGACGCATGGCGCGGATTCTACCGCACTTTACGCCTGATCGGCGGATTCCTGGGCCGCCGCTTCTGCCTCGGCATACACCTCGATCATGTTGAACAGCAGCACTCTGGCAAAGGTGTGTGTTCGGCGGATTAGTTCCACCCACGCCGACGAAGGGGGCTGCCCGGTCACTTCGATAAAGTTAAGCACGTCCTCATGGAGGACCTGGAGAAAGAGCAGGCAACACTCCCCGGTCTGGGGCAGGCTCAGACCGCAGTCACGGAACAGCGTCACATACTCCCTGGCGAGCAAATCGAGGACTTCCTGTGTGCTGGCCGGATTCGGCGACGCCAGGTGACGTTGAAACTGCTCAAACAACTGGCGGCCTTTGGTGCGGAGGCGCTCTTTGGCCGGGCCATCCATGTGCTGATACCAGTCCATCCCCTCATAAGCACCGGTGGCGAAGATCAGACGGGCCTGATTGAGCGCATTCTGGGTCAACAGCCTTGCTTCGGCAGAAGGCTCCTCCTGGCGGGTGGCGGACCACCGCTGGAGATCGCTGCGGCGGAAACGACGGTGTCCGCCGGGTGTGCGCTGCGAGGGTAGGCCGCCCCGGTCGGCCCAGTTGCGCACTGTTGCCGGGTGCACGCCCAGGATGTTGGCAGCTTCTCGCAGGCTGACCCATTCACTGTGCGATTCCTTTTTCATCATGACGACTTTTCCTTCTGAAAGTTATCCCTTTTATCGATAAGCCTTACCCATCGCCCTTTCGCTGCGAGACGCGGTATTTCCTTAGCTCGGTTCTTGCTGCCATTCGCGGCGCAGCAGGCCGTAGAGCACCATGTCGTGGTGCTCGCCGTCCCGCTGCAAGAATTCCCGGAACACGCCTTCTCGCCGGAAGCCCAGCTTCTCATAGACGGCAATGGCCCGCTGGTTGTAGTCGAACACGGTTAACTGTACCCGGTGCAGATTCAACTCCCGAAAGGCAAATCCCAGCGCCAGCCGCAGGGCGTCTTGCCCGTAACCCTGCTCCCAGTGCGCCGGATCGAGGCCGATGCCGAGCCAAGCGTTCTGATGCGTCCACAGAATGCCGTCGAGTTCGATAAACCCTACCAGCGCGTCGTCTTCCAGCAGGCGCACGCCGAACAAAAAGGCGTCTTTCGCCTTTTGCATCTCCTCCAGCCAATCCCGGTTCAGCGCCGCCTCGGTCTTGGGATAGGCCGGCGTGGCGTCCAGCAGCCGCATGAAGTTGGCGTCCTGATACCACCGGGCGATGACCGCCAGGTCGGCAGCGACCAACGCGGTCAGGCGGGTTTTGCGCCCGCGCAGCAAATCGGCAGTGTACATGGGAGTATCCTGTCCTGAGTCGAAACGACCACCCCCCGAATCGAAACACCCCCCATCCGGCAGGCGTCGTTGCTGAGACTACCTTGCTGAGTTTGTATGATCTTTTTCTACAATATCACGCGGGCATTGTAAAACCAAAAGCGCGGTTATGCAAGATTTTTGTAGAAAAATCTACAATAATGCCGGAGGCGTGGAGATTTTTACCGCCTGGGTGCGTGAGGCGGTCTGGCTTGCGCCGCCCGCCGCATGGCAAGCAGGGCCAGGCTGCCACCCGTCGTCCCGACGATCAAGGCCAGTCCCAGCGCCAGCAAGAAGATGGCCCAGCCCTCTGCCGCGTCCGGGGAGCCACTGTCCGGCACGGGCGAAGGGGTTACGGGCGGAGACGGGGTGGGCGCAAGTGTGGGAGAAGCCGACGGCAGGGCAGCGACGGCGAGTACCGCCAGCGTGGCGGCGGTCGGCGGCGGCGAAGGCGATGGAGTCGCGCTGGGCGGCGGCGTGGCCGTTGCCGTCGCATCGGGCGGGCGTAAACGCAGTTCCATGCCCGGCACGATCACCGCGCCTGCTGCCAGGTCGTTGAGCGCCCGCAGGTCATCCAGCTCCACGCCGTAGATCAGGGCGATGTCCCACAGCGTCTCGCCCGCCTGAACCACGTGCACGGCGGGCAAGGTCGGCGGCGGCGGGGGCGATTGGCCTGGCCCCAGCCGAACAAGGATCGCGTCGCCGGGGTGTAGCAGCGCGTCTTCTGTCAGGTAGTTAAGCGCCAGCAGGTCCGCCAGTGGCACGCCGTAGGTTACGGCGATGTCCCACAGCGTTTGCCCCTGCTGCACGATGTGGATCACCGTGCCGTCGGCGTTCGGCGCAGCTGCCACCACCGGCACAGCCGGGATGGCCGGAGCCGCGTTTCCACCGGGCGCGCTGCCGTTCGCCGGGGATGCTGCCGGGGCGCGCGTCGCCGGCGGGGAGGCCGATGGCCTGCCGACCACCAGCACATACCACGTCTCGCTGCCGTTAGATGCAACTCCTGCCCCGGCGTGCGGCGCGGTCGAGAGCATCGTGCCCAGATGGATGTCGTCGCTGCTCCACATGCGCACGGTCCACGCGATGTCCACGTAGCCAGATGTGCCCGACGCGAAGTTCTCCACCGCGTAGCCTACGTACCCGGCGGCGGTGGCGCGGTCCTGCGGGGCGGAGCCGCCTTCGCCGGTATGGCTGTGCGTGCCGGTGGCGGCGCACCAGTTGGCGTGGCGTTGCGCGGCGACCATCAGGCTATCGTTGATCTCGAATGGCCCCATGCCACGCCCGGCGCGGAAGGCGTTCACGGCGGCGAGTAGATCATAGCCCGTCTCGCTCTGCGCAGCGGCAGGAGGTGATCCCGGCGCGAGCAGGAGAACAAGCACGAAGATCAAAAGCATACACCTGCGCATTGCCACTCTGCCCGTAGGAACGACATCTGCGTCGCCCCTACTTACAAGACGTTCATCACGCGCGTTTCACCTATACTATACAACCTTCCCGCGAGTTGTTTGATCCTCAGCATCCGCGCCCACCCGCGTTATCCGTGTCCTCCGTGCGCCATTGGATCGTCCGGGGGTATAATTTCGCGCATGACTCAAGTCCTTCCTCCTGCCATCCGCTTCGACGGCGTGCGCTTCGCCTATCCGGGCGGCCCACTCGTGCTGCGCGACATCAACCTGGTCGTCCCCGCCGGGCAGTTCGTGGCTCTGGTGGGTGTCAACGGCAGCGGCAAGACAACGCTGCTTTCGCACCTCATCGGCTTGCTGCGCCCGACGCAGGGCCGTGTGCGCATTTTGGGCGACGACGCGGCGGGGCTTTCGGTCGGGGCGCTGGCGCGGCGGGTGGGCTTTGCCTTCCAGAAGCCGGAGCAGCAGTTATTCTCCGCGACGGTGCGGGAGGAGATCGCCTTCGGCCCGCGCAACCTGGGCCTGCACGGGGCAGACCTGCGCGCCCGCGTGGACGAGACCCTGGCGGCCTTCGGGCTGACCGAACTGGCCGAGCATCCGCCCGCCGTGCTGAGCTTCAGCCAGCGGCGGCTGGTGGCCCTGGCGAGCATCGCCGCGCTCAAGACGCCTATCCTGGCGCTAGACGAACCGCTGGCTGGGCTAGACGGCCTGTGGCGGCGGCGGGCCATCGCCTGGATGAACGACCACCACGCGGCGGGCGGCACGGTGATGCTGATCACCCACCACATGCGCCTGGCGGCCAAAGCCGACCGCGTGCTGGTGATGTACCGGGGGCGCATTACCGCCGACGGGACGCCCTCGGAGGTGTTCGCGCGGCCCGAAACGCTGGCGGCGGCGGGGCTGGCCGAGCCGTTCAGCGTGGCGCTGGGGCGCGAACTGGGCCTGCCCGGCCCGACCCTGACGATTCGTAGTGTGCTGGCGGCGCTGCGGGAGAAGGAGCAGGGGTAAGGAGAAACAGGGTTTACGCCATCTTAGCGCCGGTTGATTCTTCTATTGCGTAATTCAACCCACGCCTGACGAATGTTGTGTACCGTCAGGGTGTCAAAACCCAGATACCCCTTGAGAACAACAGTATCCACATAGTCAAGCGCCTGACCGTCTTTTCCCTGTCGCAGGAGAGTATCTACCTTTTCAACGTCGAGGCGGATATTTTCGTTATACGGTATGGGTAGTTCCTCGGCTTCTCGCGGTTCTAGTTCAAGTACACCGCCACCGTAGCTGCGTCCACCCACTTCAGCCCAGGCCAGGGTAAGCGAGTTGTAAAAACAGGCTGCTAACAGACGAGGAAGAATACCCTTCTTGAGGCGCACCCGGTGAATAGTGTCTGTGGAGGCTGCCCGTGCCTCATTGACCACCAGCAGCGGGTATCGGTGAATCTGGCGAAATAAAAATGCGTCAGGGGCATAGACAGAGGGCACGTCATACCACCTTCTCCTGATGCGGCACTTGAAGCCTGTGTGAACATTTTCCTGTTGTCCTTCGGCCAGATAATTCAGCAGGCCCGGTGGTAGGCTAGACGCCTCAAGACCGGTCAGGTTCAAAAGAAAAGCGGGGTATTGAGTCTGGTATCTGTGAAAGTCTGTGTCTCTAAACAAGATGGAGTTGAGCGCGGAAGTACGCCCGACAATAGGCACTGTAAAATCGGCAGCCGACAACTGCTCTCGCGTTTCGGCGGACATGACAAAAAAGCTGTTCCGACCCGTTACGATACCGACATCGACTTCTGCCAGTTCGCCCAGCGCCGTAAGCCGGTCGGATTGCTGCGCCTCATCGAGCACTTTGAAGACGTCGGCGCTCAGGAACAACGCCGTCCACTTCATCCCATTGCGAGAGTGCCTGGACGGCACATGAGCAATTGCTGTATCCAAGTCCCCCATCTGGATCAGATGATCGCCATCCTCAACTTCAACGGTGTGAATGTCAGATGTCACACCGTTGAAGTTCCGTTTTCCTTCAGCCAGTAAAAGCAGAACTTCTTGTTGGATCTCAGGAAACACGAGTTTACGAAACCCAACCAGAACAATGTGCTCAAAGTATCTGCCCAGGCGTGATCGCAATTCCGCTGCATATTTGACCTGCAACAGTTCCGCCGGAACGACCATCGCCATCCGCCCGCCGTCCTTGAGCAGTTCAATGCTCAGTTGTACAAACGCAGTCCAGGCGTTGGCAAGTTTTGTCGGCTTATACCCGGCCAGTCTCAAATGCTTGAAGGCTTCTGCTCGACTGTCATCCTCAAAATGTTGAAACCGGATGAAGGGGGGATTTCCCAACACGACATCGTATGGGCCTTCTGTACGCAACCTGTCATATACACCGAAAAAGTCACCACAAATCCAACGCACATCCGGCGCAGCAGGGAACATTGCAACTCGTTGCTGCGCCTTCTGGATTTCCCGTTCCTCAATTTCGACAGCGGTGATCGCCGCTGCCGCTGAACTGGCTACAAGCTGTTGCAATGCCGCCATGACGAAATTGCCATCGCCTGCACTGGGTTCAAGAATCGCTTCTGTTCCGGTACGAATTGCCCACCTGGCTAAGTAGCCGGCAAGTTTGAGGGGCGTATAGTACCCCCCCCTAAGTTTCTGGCGATTGGCGGGTTTTTTGTTGGTGTCAAACAGGATACTCATGTGAAGCTGGCCCTGTCTACTTCGACAACCGACGGCTCTAGAAAACTATCACTCAGGTTCCGTATTCTCTATAACCTCAGCAACGTTATGAGGCGGTAAGCCCTTGTATCGTTCCAGGTAGCGCGAAAAAAGGGTCGCCGAGAACTTCTCAATATGCAGGTTTGATGCTGTTGCAGGCACAGCACGATCAAGTTGTCCGGTCTGCGGATCCCATACGATCAGGCAAATCGCCTCGGCAAGATGCGCCTGATTGAGCACCTCTTTTCGCGTTCCGAGTCGCTCTAGTGTTCGGATTATATCCAGTGCCTGCTTATCTGCTAATGCTGGACGCGGCATGATCACGGCAAATGCAACGACTGCGTAAGGAAAACGGCTGTGGACGGTGGCAGCCTCTGTTGCCAGATCGTTGATCATATTCTGCCAGTTCTTGCCGATACTTTTCATGTCATTTAGAGTCTTGCTATCAAAGACCACTCTGGGGCCATCTGGCCGGTAGACCACGTCGAAGTTCTGCGGCCTTACGCCGCCAATGATACGCACCTTACCGTATTCGACACAATCCGCTTGCGGAGGAAGGAGAGCATTGGAGGTAGACTCATGAACAGGAATTCCTCCCAACATCGTTGCCAAAGCCCTGGCGAAGGCACGATCGATAAACGACGCGAAATTCACCGACTGCCTTCGGTCAAAGGCATTTGGGCTTTTGTTTTTGCCTGTCTCAGAGTTGGTGTCTGCCAACCACAGTTGCCCCCACTTTCGGAGTTCCTGTTTATCGATCTCCAGGACTGGCATCGAGTTTGCCAAAAGCGCCATCATACCCCCTGTTCACACCCGGAAACACCTGATGACAATCGGAGAGCACATGTTGATTTTATCCCCGGTTGCCTGAATCACCACCCCACCGCGCGCGCTAACTCGTCCCCGGCCAGGGCTTTCCACCGCGCCGCTGTGTCGGGCGTCATCAGCCGTTCGCGCGAGACGAGCGTGCAGGTCAGCCGCCCCGCTGCCGTCGCCACGCCGAGCACCTGCTCGTCCGGCATCCCGCTCACGGCAGGCCCATACAGCCCTTCCAGCCGCAGCGCGCTGTCATCCGTCGGGAAATCCAGCCGCCCCAGGTTGGTGATCGACAGGTCGTAGTCCACGATCAGCCCGCCTTCCGCCGCGATGACCTGTTCGTAGGGCATCTGGGTGAGAATCTGTTCCGCCGTGTGAAACAGCGCGAAGAAGCGCGGGTCGGCGATATCGCGCTGCATCGACTCTTTGAATTCGCGCGCCTTTGCCCAAAATTCCCGGCCCGGCGCGCAGTCCAGGCGGGTCTTGACGCCGCCCTGGATCAACATGCCGTACTGTTCCCCAACGGGCTGACACAACTTATTGCGCAGGCTGACCGGCGACGACACGCAGCGCACCGTCGGGCCGCCCGTGTCCAGCCGGACGAACGCGGTCAGGAAGGCCACGCACAGCGCCGCATGGACAGTGGTCCCTTCCCGGCGGCAGCGGGCCACTAACGCGGTAGTTTGCATCTCGTCGAGCGACCAGGGCAGCACGTACAGCCGCTCCCCGGCGGCGGCGTCGAACACGTTTGGCTCGCCCGGCTTGCTCATCGCCATGCGCGCGAAGTCGAGCAGGTCGGGGTCGAAGGGCGGCAGCAGGTCTGCCAGCGAGGGGATTTCGGGCAGCGGTTCTGCCGGGT
Organism: uncultured Anaerolineae bacterium; assembly: GCA_964529715.1. Classification (GTDB taxonomy): domain Bacteria; phylum Chloroflexota; class Anaerolineae; order Aggregatilineales; family Ch27; genus CAZGXI01. Next base: position 10,623 of record CAZGXI010000018.1, read on the forward strand.
CAGCGGGGTGAGCCAGGTAGTGCAGCGCGTCGCGCAGCACGTAAGCGGCGGAGAGGCCATCTGCGACGCAGTGATGGCAGACCATCACCAGGGTGGAGTAGCCGCCGTCCTTCACCAGGACGAACCGGGCCAGCGGCCCTTCGCGCGGAAAGGGTATGGTCAGTTCCCCGGCCACTACCGTCGCCCAGTCGCCTTCGACCGTGCGGATGGAGAATTCCGGCACGCCCTCGGTGGTGTACCAGCGAACGCCGTCGCCTACCTCGACCCGCCCGGCAGCCAGCGGGTTCTTCTGCCGGACTTTCGCCAGCGCCGCCCGCAATAGCTCAACTGCCAGATCGCCGTGCAGGCGGGCCGCCAGCGCAAAGTTGATCGCCCGCTGCCCGCCGCCCCACATGAGCGACTCCACCGCCGACAGCATTCGCCGCATGGTCTATGTTCTCCTTGCTGATGATGCGCCCAGAGAAAAGCCGCCGACGACCAGCATAGCGGCGGCCACTGTTCACTTTCCCAACAAAAATCATCCCGTTGCCGGAGAAGCCACACCGAAATACATCTCGATGTTCTCCGGCGGCGGTTCGCCCGCGCCGTAGATCATGCGCGTGCAGCAGCGGGTATAGCGCAGGTTGTGGTTGTGGGCAAAGACGGTCGCCTGGGCATTGCGGTCGGGGATGTCTACCCGCACCTGTCGCCCCTGAAGCCTGCCCAACGCCGTGCGGAGCAGCCGTTCGGCCCCCCAAAAGGAGCGATGAACCCAGGGACCGATGTGCGCCGTATCGTTGCCGCGCAGTTGTGCCAGGATGAAGCCCGCTACCTGCCCGTTCTCCTCGTCTACCCAGGCGTAATGAGGAAAGTCTTGCACCAGCCGGGTGATGATTCGCCCGCGCGCCACGCCGAACGCCTGCGCATCCAGGGCGATTACGGCGGGCAGGTCGGCCTCGCGCAGTGGGCGCGCTTGCGGCCCCAGGTAGCTGCTGGCACGGCCTTCCCACACCTCGATGGAGTACAGCGCGCGGAAGCCCATCCGCTCATACACCGGGCGGCCCATGTCGGAGGCGTCCAGCAAGATGCGGCGCACACCCTGCTCCTGGGCGTAGTCAATGGCCGCCTGTGTGACCCGCCGTCCCAGGCCGCGCCGTCGGTAATCTGGGTGCGTGATCACCACGCCGATCCAGGCGCGGTCTTTGCCGTAGCCGGTGCTGATGGCCGTCGCCAGCAGGGCGTCGCCCTGGACAATGCAAAAGCTGCCACGCCCACCCCAGGTGATCAGGCGTTCCCAATCCTGAACCGTATGTGGCCAGCCGACACTGTTTGCCAGGGCAGCAGCGTGTGGGGCGTCCTCCAGGCGCAGGCGGCGGAGACGCGGTTCGGACGGCGCTTGTTCATTCCAGGTGAGGGACATGGGGCTACCGGCTTTCAGTGATCAGCAGTCAGCATTCAGCAAGTGGTGATGTCTGGCAGTCGTGGTCGGCAGGCGAACAGCAGCGGTCGGAGGGTGGGTGCAATGGGACACTCTACAGCGGCTAAAGTCGCGTAGCTCACTTGCCCAGAACGCAAGTGCTGGGTGCGGCGAGCTGAAATTGGTCACCAGGCATTATAACCGCAAACGGCACGCGGGGGGGGGGGACAAAAACAACAGCCCCGGTTCCCGTGCGAGAACCGGGGCCGCAGGCGCGTCGGGCAAGGTGGCGCCCTTCACTCCGCCAGCCAGTCGCGCAGCAGCGTGTCCGGCGTGGCGAGGGTGCTCACGGCCTCCTCGGCCATGCAGGCGACAGACTCATCTACCAGCCCGGCCTCCACGTCGCCCCGGAAGAGGCGCTCATCGATGGCGCGGCGGACCGCCGCCGGGTGGTTCGCTTCGCACCACGCCAGCGCGCGGGCCGGATCGGCGATGCGCAGCCGGTTCGAGATGCGCACCCCACAGCCCTTGACATGTGTGCGCCGCCCGGTGATCTCCCATGCCTTGAGGGCGTGCCCGCGCAGTTCGGCTTCCTGGGCGCTGCGGCTGCTGCGCACGTGTTCCAGTTCGGCCAGGTCATCGGCATGCTGCTCGATCAGAAACGCCTGGGTTGCTTCTTGTAAACGGGCTTCCAGTTCTTGCTGGCGGCGGGTGAGCCGGGCTAGGGAACGCATCCCTGCCGCGAAGTCATAGGCGTAGGCGGCATAGTCTGGGGTGTTATCCGCCGTGCGGTCTTCAACAGGCGGGCGGCGCAAAGCGTTCAGCGCGTTCACGGCCCGGCGGGCGGTGATGTTCGGTTGGGCAGTCATCGTAAACACTCCTGAGGTATTTTTTCCATGTCGGCAGCGGTGTGGCAGGTCCTGCTCTGGCCCTCCTCGCGGGGACCCCAGGCCGCCTCAGCGACAGCCCGGCCTCTGGGCGTGAGGGCAAAACGCCAGTACAGTTCGCGGTCAAAGCGCGCATAGCTATCGTGAAAGGCACGGGCGCGCCGGTCGGCAACGGGATCGCGCGCCGCCTGGATGCGCCGGACCAGTCCTTTTTCCACCAGCAGGCGCAGGGCATTGCCATTGGCCTGCGGCAGGGCGTTCCATCCGCCGGAGCAGTAGGCCAGCCGCAGCGTTTCCCACTGGACGGGCGTCAGATCATCTGGGGGATCGGCGAACCGCCAGCCGGCCTCCGGCGGGTAGCCGGCGGAGGGATCGGCCTCACGGACAGGCGCGGCGCTGATAGGGCTTGCGCTTTTCAACAGGTCGTTCATCGGTCGCTGACTCCGTTGACTCTTTCACCATGCCTGCTATTGAAACACTGTACTATTCTACCCATACCTGTGGGGGATACCCCGTCATAGAGGTGCTTTGACCTACACCTATGATAACACATATGTTCTAAAAAGGCAAGCTGTAGCCCGAAATCACCGCGTTGTGTGCCCAAATTCGACCACCAGCGGTAGGAACTGCCGCGCCTTAGCCCCTATCGGTGGCGGGTGTTTTGCGCTATAAAAATAAGTGTTTTTTCATCTTGCCGATCAGTACGACTCTCCCGAAAGGCTGCCATGACTCACCCGCTTACGATTGGGACGGCGGTTGCCGCCCCTGGTCAAATCGTCTACGGCAAATTTGACAGTGTGCCCCTGCCCACCGGCGGGGCTGACTTCTTCCCGGTGATCATCGCGCAAGGCCGCGCCGACGGCCCGGTGCTGTGGCTCACGGGTAGCATTCACGGCAACGAGTACACCGGCCTGGCCGTCATTCACCGGCTGCTCGGCCCTGGTGGGGGCGAGTTTCCCCTGCGCGACCTGCGCGGCACGGTGATCATGGTGCCCACGCTTAACCCGGCAGGGCTGCGCACCGGGTCGCGCAGTCCCTATTATCTGTACGGGGCCGACCCGAACCGCCTGTTCCCCGCCGCGACCCGCCAGGACGGCAAGCCGCGCCCGGAGGCCGATGCCGACGATACCGCGCCGACCGTGTTGGAGCGCGCCTACGAACGCCTCTTCGCCGAGATCGAGGCAACCGCCGACTACCTGATCGACCTGCACAACGCCGTGATCGGCTCGCTCCCCTTTGCCTTCCGCGACCCCATTTATTATGAGGAGAACGTCGAGGGGGCGCGCGAGGCCGCCCGCCGCCTACAAAGCACGACCGACGCCATGTTGGAGGCGTTCGGCTTCCCGGTCATCAATGAATTTCCGTCTGCCGAATACCTCAAAAAGCAGCTTCATCGCTCGGTCAGCGGATCGGTGCTGCTCAAGGCGCGCAAACCGGCCTTTACAGTGGAACTGAGCAGCTACCTGCACGTGAACACCCTGGCCCGTGACGCAGCGGTGGTGGGTATCCGTAATGTGATGCGCTGGGCCGGGATGCTCCCCGGTCCGCGCGAAACGCTGCCGCCCATCCCGCGCCCGGCGGTGAATTTCCCCGTGCGGCGTATGATGGCCCCGCGCGCCCCCCAGAGCGGCATCGTCACGCACCTGGTCCAGGAAGGCGATGTGATCCAGCGCGGGCAGGCCGTCGCGCGCCTGACCGACATCTTTGGGCGTCCCCTCGGCCCAGATGGGGGACTTATCCGCGCCGAACATGACGGCTATGTGGTCGGGCTGATGCAGGGCATCGTCTTTTATGAGAACGAGCCGGTGATCTGGATGGCCGTGCGCGATAGTGGCAACCTGCTGCTGCCTTACCCAGCGGACTATTGAGGTTCACAAACAGTCAACAGTCCGCCGCTGCGGTTTCGGCTATAATGAAAATGCGCTGAATCGAGATGCCCTGATCTTAAGGGGAGATACTGTGGAACCAACCATCATTCTTGTAGCTGCGGCGGCTGTACTCATAGTGATTCTGGTTTACGTGCGCGCGCGGCGCAAAACACCCCCTGCCCAGGCTGCGCTGCCCCCGGAACTGGCAAAGCCCTACTCGAACCCCAGTGGCTTCGAGGACGGCCTGGCCGATGCGCTGGAAAAGGAATATCGCTGGGGGCAGGTGGACCGCATGGACGACCCTACCTGGTATCGTAAGGGCGTGGAAGCGTTCGAGTTCCTCAAAGCTGTCGAGGCTGCCCGCAACCTGGGCGGGCAGCTCAACGCTGCCGAGAACGCCCAGCCCTCCGCCGATGTGGACGACGAGACACAGCCCGCCGCACCCTTCGGCATCGAGATGCCACCTAACGAACCGGACGACGCTCCCGACGTGCCATCGACCTGACCTCCCGGCGTGTTCCCCAAGATGGCCCGGAGCAGAGCGGACGCCATGACTTCGCCGCTTACAGGCAGCGCCCCGGCGCGGCAGTATGACATCGACTGGCTGCGCGTGTTGGCGGTGCTGTCGTTGTTTGTTTTGCACGCCGCTTACCCTTTCGACCCCTTCCCCTGGCACATCAAAAGCCCGCAGCAGAGCCACGCTTTTTGGTTTTTGATCGCCTTCCTGAGTGAATGGAACATGCCGCTGTTTTTTCTGCTGTCTGGCGTAGGGACGTGGTTCGCACTGGGGTTTCGCAGTGGTGGGCAGTACGTGCGGGAGCGGTTCCGGCGACTGGCCGTGCCGCTGCTGTTCGGCCTGCTGCTGATCGCCCCGCCGCAGGCATATTACGAGCAGATGCAGCGTGGGCAGTTCGTAGGTAGCCTGCCGGCTTTTTACCCGCACTATTTCCAGACTGCCTACCTACAAGGCAATATTGGGCTATATAACCTGTGGTTTTTGCTCTACCTGTTCGTCTTCTCGCTGATCGCGCTGCCGCTGTTGCTCGGCCTGCGACGCCCCGCCGGGCGACGCATCATCGACCGGCTGGCCGTATTGGCCGAAAAGCGCAGGGCGATCCTGCTGTTCGGGCTGCCGCTGGTGATCTCCGAGGTGTTGCTGCGTGGAAGCTGGCCCGATCACCGGGGTGCGCTGCTGGCGGACTGGGCCAATGTGGTCTTGTGGCTGGGTTTTTTCCTTTTCGGCTACCTGTTCGCCGCCGATGCGCGCTTTGGGCAAGCCGCCGCACTTCATCGCCGGGCTGCCCTCGGCTTGGGCAGCGCAACCATGTTGCTGCTCTACGCCCTCTGGCTGACGCGGGCAGCCTCTGGCGCCTCTGTTCCCGGCTATGTTGTGGAACAGGTCGTGCATGGCTTTAACGTCTGGTTTTGGGTGGTCGGCTTTTGGGGATTGGGGCGGCGCTATCTCAACTTCACGAACGGGCTGCTCAAATACGCCGGCGAGGCCGCGCTGCCGGTGTACATCCTGCATCAGATGATGATCATCGCGGTTGGCTTTTACGTGGTCGCCTGGGATGTTCCCCTGATCGTCCGCTATGTCGTGCTGCTGATCGCCGGGTTTGTCCTCACGCTGGGGCTGTACGAAGCCATCCGACGCTTTAACGTTACGCGCTTCCTGTTCGGACTCAAGCTACTCAGGAAGCCGCCGGGAGCGTGATGGTTTCTTAACCCGCTTGACAAGCCTGTCACAAAACGCTATCTTCAGGGCAGCGTCGGCCCGCCCAAATGTTCCGGTGTGGAGAGGAATATGCGCATTCTGGCGTTGGAACGCGAAGTGCCCGGCGTCACGGCGGAACAGTTTCGGCCCGATCTGCTGCGGGCCGAAGCGCAACGCGCCTGGGAGCTTTATCAGGCGGGCGTGTTCCGTGAGTTGTACTTCCGTCAGGACCGTCCCGACGCGGTGCTGATCCTCGAATGTGCCGACGTAGAGGCGGCGCACGCCGCGCTGGCCTCGCTGCCGCTGGTGCAGGCTGGGCTGATCGCGTTCGACGTGATCCCGCTCAAGCCCTATCCGGGGTTTGCCCGGTTATTCGCCGGGGGTGAAGGGTAAGTTCAAAGTTTTGAGTTCTAAGTTTTGAGTTCGGCGCTGGCGACGGGTTGTGTCGTCAGGAAAAAGAGAGGCGGCGTTTTGGAAATCCTTCCCATCACCACGCCCTTTATGTTGAATATCTCCGTCAATTGTTACCTGATCAGGGTCGCCGATGGGTTCATCTTGATCGACACTGGCATGTCCAATCGGCGTGGCGCAATCGAAAGACAGCTCGAAAACGCCGGCTGTCGGCCCGGCAACCTGAAGTTGATCGTGCTGACGCACGGCGATTTCGACCACAGCGGCAACGCGGCCTATCTGGGCAAAAAGTTCGGCGCGCCCATCGCCATGCACACCGACGACGCCGGGATGGTCGAACGCGGGGATATGTTCTGGAATCGCCGCCAGCCGAATGTTCTGATGCGCGCCGTGTCGGGGCTGCTCTTTCGCTTGGGCCAGGCGGACCGCTTTGAACCCGCCGTGCGCATCGGCGAAGGCTTCGATCTCTCCGCCTATGGCTTCGACGCCCAGGTGCTTCACCTGCCGGGGCACTCCAGCGGGCATATCGGCATCCTGACCGCCGAGGGCGATCTGTTTTGCGGCGACCTGCTCGGCAACACGGGCAACAGGCCGGAGCGTTGGTCGATTGTAGACGACCTGGCGATCATGAACGCCAGCGTCGAACGGGTCAAAGGTCTGGCGGTGAGGACCGTGTATCCGGGTCACGGTCAGCCGTTCCCGCTGGAGTCGTTTGTGAACGGCGGTTGACGCGCTGTGCAAGTTTTCAACGCCGGGGACTGAAGTCCCCGGCTACGGACGTAAAGTCCACTGAAGTGGACTGCCGGTCTCGTCTCGACCTGCATTTTTAGTCCTCTGAAGCGGACTTTGCGGATTTCGCCGGGATAAATCCTCGGCGACCGGGGCAGGCACAGGCGTTTTTGAAACTTGCCCCTGGGGTCAGCAGCTAGTCCGTACAATGTCATCAGGGTATAGAACGGTTACGCAAAGAAGGAGAGTTACAGTGTTTCGCCTTGTATCCAACTCAGGTCGTTTTTCCCGTGTTTTTGCCGTCGTGATCGTCCTGGCGCTGGCGCTGGGGACGCTCTCGCTGCCCGCCGCCGCACAGCAGACCATCGTTCTGCGCGTAGGCACGGGCGACAGTGGCGAGGGCCTCAACCCGCATCAGGAGATCATCGCCCGCTTTGAGGAAGCCAACCCCGACATCCTGGTGCAGTTAGAAGCGGTGGCCGGGCGCGACTACTACGCCCGCCTGCTAACCCAGGTGGCCGCTGGGGCCGCGCCGGACATCATGCAGATCGGGGACGACGCCGTGCCCATGTTCGTGAACGCGGGCGCGCTCGTGCCGCTGGACGACTTCATCACCGGCAACTACCCGCTCGACCTGGGCATCTATCTGCCGGGCTTGCTCGAACCGGGGCAGTTCGCGGGCCAGCAGTACATGCTGCCGAAGGACTTCAGCCCGCTCGGCGTTTACTACAACAAGGCGCTGTTCGACGAGTTCGGCGTGCCGTATCCCGAAGACGGCTGGACGTGGGATGACTTCCTGGCGACCGCGCAGGCCCTCACCCAGGACCGCGACGGCGACGGCCAGACCGACGTGTGGGGCGTGCAGCTTCCCGCCGCGTGGACAACCGGCTTCGAGTACTGGGTCGCGGCGGCGGGCGGCAGCCTGATCAGCCCGGACGGCGCGTCCTTCGTCGGCTACATGGACTCGGAGGCGACGGCCCGCGCGGTGCAGTTCTACGCCGACCTGTACAATACCTACCAGGTCGCGCCGCCGCCCGCCGACATGAGCCTGTTCGGCGGCGGCAACAGTGAGTTTGAGAACGGCCAGGCGGCGATGCGGCTGTTTGGCCGCTGGCCGCAGTCCGGGCTGCGCCAGAACCCCAATGTGGACCTGGGTGTGGTTGGCCCACCCGCCGACGCGGCCCGCGCCAACGTGCTGTTCTGGGGCGGCTTCGGCATCTCGTCCACCAGCCAGAACCCGGAGGCGGCCTGGCGCTTCCTGCGCTTCTACGTGGGTGCAGAGGGCGCGCAGGTGTGGAAGGACTGGGCGTTGCCTGCCGTCGCTGCGGTGGCGGAAGAGGCCGGGCTGAACGACGATCCGATTGAAGGTGTGTGGCTGAACGAACTGAACTTCCTGGCCCCGCGCGCCTACACCTTCACGCCGTACTGGAACGAGACGGCTGACCCCGCCCTGCGCCGCGTGCTGGAGACGGTCATCCTCGACCCGGCGGCGGATGTGCCCGCGCTGTTGGCGCAGGCCGCGCAGGATGCCCAGGCCGCGCTCGACGAGCAGATGGCGGAATAAAGCATGACCAACCGCCAGGACGTAGAGGACGCCAGTGGCGCGCCTGGCGTCCTGGCGGTTCGATTCCTTATGATGCCGTTGCATACCCTCCGCCGCCGCTGGCGCGACCTGTCCGCCGCCCGCCGTGAAGCGATCACGTTTTACCTGTGCATCTCGCCCTGGATCGTGGGCGTGATGGTCTTCGTGGCCGGGCCGATGCTGGCCTCGTTAGGAATTAGCTTCACACGCTGGGAACTGCTTTCCCCGCCGGTGTTCGTCGGGCTACGCAATTACGAGCGCATGTTCACCCGCGATCCGCTGTTCTGGCAGTCGCTCAAGGTGACGGCCCTCTACACAGCGGCCTATGTGCCGACCGAGCTGGTCGGCGGGCTGGCGCTGGCCGTGCTGATGAACCGCCGCGTGCGCGGGATCACCGTCTTCCGCGCCATCTACTATCTGCCCTCGGTGCTGTCCGGCGTGGCGTTTGTGGTAGTGTGGATGTGGCTGCTGCATCCCACCGCCGGGCTGATCAACACCGTGTTGCGGCTGGTCGGCATTCAGGGGCCGCGCTGGCTGGCCGATCCGAGTACGGCGCTGATCGCGCTGTGGATGATGAGCCTGTGGGGGCTGGGCCGCGTGGCGGTGATCTACCTGGCCGGGCTGAAGGCCGTGCCGGGCGAACTGTTGGAAGCCGCCGCCATCGACGGCGCAGGGCGCTGGAAACGCTTCTGGCGCGTCACGCTGCCGCTGCTGACGCCGACCATCTTCTTCAACCTGGTGCTCAGCGTCATCTCTACCTTCCAGACCTTCACTAGCGCGTTCGTCGCCACCGACGGCGGCCCGCTGGATTCGACCCTGTTCTACGTGCTGTACCTGTATCGCCAGGCGTTCCAGAACTTCAACATGGGCTACGCCTCGGCACTGGCGTGGGTATTGTTCGTGATCGTCCTGGCGCTGACGCTGCTGGTGGTGCGCTCGGCGCGGCGCTGGGTGTATTACGAGGGGGAACGGGAGTGATCGCGCGGCGGCTGTTCTCCTGGAATACCCTCTCCTGGACGCTGCTGCTCCTGGTGGCGGTGCTGTTCCTCACGCCGCTGGCCTGGATGCTGTCGTCGTCGCTCAAGCCGGATTACGCGGTGCTGGCCGTGCCGCCGACGCTCATCCCCGACCCGCCGCGCTGGGAGAATTACCCGGAGGCGTTGACCTACGTCCCGTTTGGGCGCTACGCGCTGAACACGCTGCTGATCGCCTTCGTCAGCGTGATCGGGCATATCCTGTCCTGCACACTGATCGCCTACGGGTTCGCACGGCTGCGCGCGCCGGGGCGCGATACACTGTTCCTGGTCGTGCTGGCAACGATGATGCTGCCCTACCCGGTAACGATGGTGCCGCTGTACATGCTGTTCAATGCCCTGGGCTGGGTGAATAGCTTTTTGCCGCTGACCGTGCCTGCCTTCTTCGGCAGCCCGTTTTACATCTTCCTGCTGCGCCAGTTCTTTTTGACCATCCCGCGCGACTACGAAGAGGCCGCCCGGCTGGACGGCGCGAGCACGCTTCAGGTGATCCGGCACATCATCGTGCCGCTGTCGGTCCCGGCGCTGGCGACGGTGGCGATCTTCACCTTTCAGGCGGCGTGGAACGACTTCCTCGGCCCGCTGATCTACCTGCACGACCAGTCACGCTACACCGTGACGCTGGGCCTGAACTTCTTCCGCTCAACCTACGATGTGAATTGGGCCTATCTGATGGCCGCCTCGCTGGTGACGATGCTGCCGGTGATCGTGGTGTTCTTCTTGGCGCAGCGGCTGTTCATCGAGGGGATTTCGCTCACGGGGGTGAGGGGATAAAAAGGCAGTGAAATGCCGGGATGCAGATTTCCCCCGTCCCGGCAATGCAATTCCACAGCGTTTGTCCCCCCCGTCAGGGATCGAACGTGACCATGTGTCGCAGGGCCAGCGCGCCCACCAGTGCCAGCGCCTCCGCTCCGAAGCGCGTGTTCAGGTCGCGCAGAGGAACACGTCCATCCAACAGGGCCAAAAAGCCCTCCCATTCGGGCCGCACGGCCAGCAGTGCGCCTTCGCGCAGCAGCACCAGCCCCCATGCCTCGCGGCGGCGTTCCGCCTGCAAATGGGGACGCCAGTCTGGGTGCAGAGACAGGGTCGGTGGGGCGGGCGGCTGTGGAGGAAGTTCCGGCGCGCCGAGCAGCGGGTCACGCCCCTGTTCGAGCATCATCGCGCGGCAGCCACCGTGACAGTGCGCGAACGCCGCGCACGCGGCACACGGCGCGGGGATGGCCGCCCGGAATAGTTCCATCGCTGGGCCGTGCCATAGGTCTTGGAGAGGATGTTCCAGCAGGCTGCCTGCCCGCAGGCGCGAATGTCCACACGGGCGTAGATAACCCCAGGGATCGATGGCGCAGTAGGCCACGCCCGCATAACAGCCGGTGGAGCCATTCTGCGGGACAAGGCACTGCGGGATGCATACGCCGAACTGGACGGCCTCACCTGCTGCCCGTAATCGATCAATGGTGCGGACCGCTGCCGTCACTTCTGCCGGGGATAGGCCCAGCGCGGGAATGTCTTCTCCCAGCCGGCGGCTGAACACGACGTGGTCCGCCCCCAGCGCACGACCTAGCCGCGCCAGGTTGGGGAGGTGATCGACGTTGGCGCGCGTGAGCACGGCGTTGATTGCCACTGGAATCCCTGCTGCTGTCGCTCGTCGGATGTTCTCAACCGTCTCGGCGAACGACCCTGCCACGCCGCTGAAGGCTTCGTGCGCATCGGCGATCGCGCCGTGCAGCGAGATCAGAAAGCCGCTGAACTGCGGAATGTTGCGCAGCAGGGCCAGCAGGCGAGCCGGGTCGCCCCAGCGCCCGTTACTGAACACGGCGAAGCGCAGCCCCAACGTCTGAACGTGCCGGACGATAGCCGTGAAGTCGGGATGCAACGTCGGCTCGCCGCCGGTCAGACGCAGGCGATGCACATGAGGAGCGATGATGTCCAGGATCGCTCGCCAGCCGTCCAGGTCCAACGGACGGCCCGCCGTCGATTCGCTCAGACGGCGTGTGGGGCGGTCGTCCACGAAGACGTTGCCGCAGCCCACACAGCGGTTGTTACAGGCGGGGGTCAGTTCCAGGGCATAAAAAACCGGGGCAGAAAGCGCCCGGAGCAAGGGGGGCATGGAGTTATTCGCAGGCACAATCTTTGTCGTCGCCGCCTTGTAGCGGCAGGTCTTGCAGGCGGGCCTGATCGTCTAGGATCACTGTCGGGGTTCGCGCTCCCGACCTGCCGTTAAAAAAGAGGTCCAACACCGGTAGGTCGGCATTTTCAGCCTGCGGGGTGGTGTGGTCCGTTTCGGTCGTTGGAGGAAGCATGGCGGCGGTTCTCCCCAAAGCCGGCGCGCAACAAAACAGAAGAACGGTGAGCTTAACCGCCCACAAACTCATTATAAATCAAAACCAACTTTTGGCAATCTGGCCGCGAGCGCGATGGCGCTCCCCAGGCGGGGCGCTCCGCCGAGCGCCCCAGTCTCCGGCGCTACCGTTCAATCGGCGCGCCCACTAGGTTGCCCCACTCGGTCCAACTGCCGTCGTAATTGCGCACGTGCAGGAAGCCCAGCAGATACGTGAGCACGAACCAGGTGTGGCTGCTGCGCTCGCCGATGCGGCAGTAGGCGATCACCTCGTCATCCGGCTTGAGGCCCACTTCCTCCTGATAGATGGCGCGTAATTGAGCGGCGGGCAGGAACGTGCCATCGTCGGGGTTGGCCGCGCGTGCCCAGGGGACGTTGCTGGCGCCGGGGATGTGTCCGCCGCGCAGCGCGCCCTCGTTGGGGTAGTTCTCCATGTGCAGACGCCTGCCGCTGTATTCGTCGGGGCTGCGCACATCTACCAGGGGCTTTCCGGCCTGCACATGCGCCAGCACCTGGTCACGGAAGGCGCGCACCCGCGAGTCGTCGCGCTCCGGGGCGGGATAGGTCGTGGCCGGGTAGTGCGGAATCTCGCGGATCAGGGGACGGCCCTCTTTCTCCCACTTGAGCCGCCCGCCGTCCATCACCTTCGCGTTGGTGTGGCCGAACAACTGGAACACCCAGAAGGCATAGCAGGCCCACCAGTTGCTTTTGTCGCCGTAAAAGACGACGGTTGTTTCCGGCGTGATGCCGATGCGCGTGGCCAGCCGTGCGAAGCCGGCCCGGTCGAGGTAGTCACGGCGCAGGGGATCGTTGAGATCGGCGGTCCAGTCCACCTCCACCGCGCCGGGGATGTGTCCGGCCCGGTAGAGTAGCGGGTCTTCGTTGGATTCGACGATGCGGACGTTCGGATCATCCAGATGAGCGGCGACCCAGGCGGTAGATACCAGCGCGTCAGGGCGGGCGTAACCGCGCGCGGCGATGTCATCGGTCATGGCGGGTATCCTCCATGTCTATTTTAGAATATATCTATCATCTTTATCAATGATACCGCAAACAGGTGGGCAAGGACAAGTCAACAAAAAGGCCGATCCCTGCCGGATCGGCCCGCTGACGGCTGAATGCTGTTTGCCGACTGCTGACGGCTATGCCCCGTCCAGCGCCCGCATCATCTCCCAGGCGAAGTGCGCCGCGCGCTCCATCCCCGCCGGGCGGATGTTGGCCGCGTTGTCGGCATATTGATGCCACTGTGCCAGCCAGCCATCGGCCCCGACGCCCACCAGGCACATGCCCCGGAAACCCCGGCTGCGCAGACTGCCCACCTCTTCCAGGATCACTACCTCGCGCCCCTGGACGGCCAATTCGGGATGCGCACGCGCGGTCTGCTGGGCCAGGGCCAGCGATTCGGGATCAGGACGATAGGCCCCCAGCGGCAGCAAGGCCGTGTGGCGCGTCACATAGGCGATGTCGTCTGTGCCGACCATCTCAAAATCGATAAACCAGGCATCCCTCAGGCGGTCGCCGTAAGCATCTAACAGCGCGTGCGTGCCCAGGCAACCGACCTCCTCCGCGCCGGTGAAGGCCAGCCAGACCTCGGTGTGCTGAAGCGGATGCTGCTGCAACTGGGCGCCGAGTCCCAGCAGGCAGGCGACGGCAGTGGCGTTGTCGTTCGCTCCATCAACGAAGCCACCGCCCTCGTCGGCGATCAAAGTCAACAGGCCGGTTGCCATCCCGACCATGCTCAGGCGGCGCAGCCATTCTGCTGCCCGCCCGACGCCCAACGCCTGCGCGACCTGGGTCAGGCCGTTGAGCGCCGTCGCGCCGAAGCCTATCGTCGTCATAGGCAAGATCAGGCGCTTAAATTCCGGAGCAAAGGTCAGGCGATGCTTGTTCGTGTCGGTGTGGCCGAGCAGTACCACCGTGCGCCGCGTCTGCCCGGCGGCAGGAATACGCGCGATCAGCGTGGCGCTCTGGCCCGCGACCGGGTTCAGGGCCATCAACGGCTGCCGGCGTCCGCTCATATTCCGCCACACGGCATAAGCAAGCCCCAGTGCCGCCAACCCGCCTCCCAGCTTGCCCAAACGCCCCAGCCAGCCCAGCAGATTTCCCGCCAGGGCCAGGGAGAGGGGAATAATCTGGCCGTAGCCCCAGGTGTCTGGTGTGGGGAAAGGCAGTTCTTCCACCTCGGTGATGCCCATCCCGGCCAGCGCGCTGCGCACATACACACGGGCGGCTTCCTCTTCTGGGTGGCCTGCCGGACGCGGCCCGATTTCCTCGGCCAGTGCCCGCACGTGGGCCATCAACGCCTCTGCCGAAAGCGCGTCGGTCATGACTCCCTCCCTCGTATAATGTGACACTCTCCATTATACGTGGTGGTGGCCGTTTCGGTGCACCTGATAGGGAACGGAGGTGACGATCACGCGATCCAGGTTGCGTAGCGCCAGGTTGAAGATCAGCTGGCTGTTCTGGTGCAGCGCCTGCTCCCAGTAGCTATCCATCACCAGGTAGCCCATGATGATGTGCACGAACATGTCCGGGTTTTCGTCCAGGATTTGCTCGACATACTCGCGCACGGGGTCGGCCAGCAGGCGATAGGGCGACGGGATGACGATCAGTTCGCCTTCGCCGATGCGCTTCTGCCACTTGTCCTGCACCGTTTGCGCTTTTTCCGGGTTCACGCCGATGTGAATGGCCTTCCAGGGATGGCCTAGCGACTTGGCGACATTGACCAGCCGCACTGTCTCGCGGTGCACGTCGTCCACCAGGATGATCGTTTGTACCGGGCGAGGGGAGATGTCTGGGCGTACCCCTTCCATGCTCAGGGCGCGCGCCACGTCTTTATAGTGGTAGTGGATGCGGAAGAAGACCAGCACCAGCGACGGGATGAGCAGCACCACGAACCAGGCGCCGCTGGTGAACTTGGTGATGGCGAAGATCAGCATGACAATACCGGTGCATACTGCGCCGAACGCGCTAATCGCCATCTTCAACCGCCAATGGCGGTCGTATTCCAACGGCGCTTCCAGCCCCTGGACCACCTCGCCGGGCTGGAGTTTGCCGACTTTGCGCATGTGGATCACCATGCCGGTCTGCGAGATGGTGAAGCTGAGGAACACGCCAATAGCATACAGCGGGATCAGCGCAGTCACGCTGGCGTTGAGCAGAATCACCAGCGTCGAAGCGGCCAGCGACAGGAACACGATACCCCACGAAAAGACCAGCCGTCCGCCGCGATAGGTGAGCTGGCGCGGCAAAAAGCCGTCGCCCGCGTGCAGCGCGGCCAGCCGGGGGAAGTCCGCGTAGCTGGTGTTGGCAGCCATGATCAGGATCAGCGTCGTGCCCGCCAGGGTCAGCAGGTAGAAGGGGCTTTCTTCGCCATGCACCGTGCGCGCAAGCTGCGAGATGATCGTTTCGGTGTGGGTGGGCACAGCGTGAATCTGGTTCGCCAGCACGGTGATGCCTAGGAACAGCACGATCAAGATGCTGCTCATGGCGATCAAGGTCGTGGCGGCGTTGTGGCTGCGCGGCTGCTTGAAGGCGGTGATACCGTTGGAGATGGCCTCCACGCCCGTCAGCGCGGTACATCCGCTGGAGAAGGCGCGCAGGATCAGGAACAGGCCCAGCGGCTCCACCACGCTAGTATGGATCGCTTCCACGGCGGTGACGGTCGGCAGCGTGCCGGTCAGCAACTTGAAAAAGCCGACGATCAGCGTGAAGAACATCATCGCCAGGAAGAAGTAGGTGGGCACCGCGAAGACCCGCCCGCTTTCCTTGACGCCGCGTAGGTTGACGATCATCATGAGGGCGATCACGCCGACGGCCAGTTCCACGCGGAACGGCAGCAGCCCCGGAAAAGCTGAGGTGATCTGCGCCACGCCGGAGGAAATGCTCACGGCCACCGTCAGGATGTAGTCGGTCAGCAGGGCCGCCCCGGCCACCTGCGCCGGCACCTCGCCCAGGTTGTCGCGGGCGACGATGTACGCACCGCCGCCGTTGGGATAGGCGTAGATGGTCTGGCGGTAGGAGATGGTCACGATGACCAGCAGCACGGCGATGGCGATGGCAATCGGGATCGACAGGCCGAGCAGGGCCGCGCCGGTGCCCGCCATCGACAGGATGATCAGGATTTCCTCGGTCGCATAGGCTGTCGAGGACAGCGCGTCGGAAGCAAATACAGCCAACCCTACTGGACGGCTGACGGCCTGGTGCGGGAGTTCTTTGGTTGCCAGGGGTTTGCCGAACAGCAGGCGGTAGAGGTTAAAGCGCGATCGGTCGTCTTTGGTTGTCGAGTGTGCAGACATACGTATCCTGGGGGTCAGAAAGCGACCCCCCTCATCCGCGTAGCTAGCGTGGATTTATCGATAGAAGAACGAAATACCGTCCTATTGTAGCTGATTTTGCTCTGAAATTCTATCCAAATTCGCCCCACCGCCGCTTGTGCGAGTCGATTGGTACAGAGTATACGAATCGTTGGGACAGATCGCCCTTACCCGGCCTCCTTGATCATGATCAGCAGCATGACGACCGTCGTCTTTGCCAGGACGCTGTGGGGAAGCTGTGGTGGCATGTGCACCCACGTCCCGGCGCGGGCCGGCAGCGCGTCGCCGCCGAGGGTCAGATCGGCCTCGCCCTGCAAGATGTGCAGAATAGCCGTCTGCGCCGAGGTGTGTTCCGAAAGTTCTTGCCCCGGCGCAAAGCCGAACAGGATGGCGCTGATGCGGTCGTCTTTGTAAAAGGTGCGGCTGACGATGGTATCGGGGGGAATGTCTTTCACCAGGTCAGCCAGATCAGGGATGAGGTGATAGGCACTCATGGAAAGCTCCTTTTGTTGTGGCCCGCCGGTTAACGTTACCACCAGGGATTGTTCTCGGTGTGACGATAGACCATATAGACGCGCTCTGGGGCGGGCGGCTGGGGAAACAGCCGGGTAAACAGCCAGGTCAACACCGCGCCGGCAATAAACCCGCCGATATGCGCAAAGAAAGCCACCCCGCCGCCGATCAACATCCCGACCGATCCGAGGCCGTTGAAGACTTGAAGCACAAACCACATCCCCAGCACCCACACTGCCGAAAGTTCGACCATGCGGACGAAATAGCCCAGCAAGATCAGCCCGCGCACGCGCACTGTTGGGAACAGGACTAGGTAGCCGCCCAACACCCCGGCAATGGCCCCGCTGGCGCCGACCATCGGCACATTTGAGCCGGGATCGACGGCGACCTGCGCCAGGGCGGCGGCAAACCCACACGCAAAGTAAAAACCCACATAGAGCAGGATTCCCATGCGGTCTTCCAGATTGTCCCCAAAAATCCACAGGTACAGCATGTTGCCCAACAGATGCGCCCAGCCACCGTGCATGAACATCGAGCGGACCACGTCAAGCAGGCTTTCCAGATTAAAGCCTAACTGCGACGGCACAATTGCCCAGTCGCGCAGCAGGCTCGTGAAGGCGCGTTCGTTGCCCAATAGCGGCAGCTCGAAGATCACGAAGACGAGCACATTGATGGCGATCAGGACAACGGTAGCCAAAGGAAACCGCCGCGTTGGATTGATGTCACTCAAAGGTAGCATGACGTACAACTCCTGGTATTTCAGCATAAAAACGACAGCTATAGTCAGACCTTTGGGCAGGAGTATAGCGCCACAAGCGCGCCCGGCACAAAACAAGTTGCGCGCCAGCCTGTGCGCAGTAAACTAGGAAACCAACATTCCACACTACTTCCCGGCGACAGGCCGGGCAAGGTTGTATCATGAGCCATTCACCCGGAACGGACCGTCAGTTGCTCACTGAACGCGCCTACGCCACCGACGACAAATTGAGCATCCGCCACCGCACCCACGAACTATATACTGTGCCGCAGATCGACTTCACCAAATGGGTGCTGGACTGCATCACCTGGCGGGGCGACGAGGTGGTGCTGGACATCGGCGCGGGGCCGGGGCTGTACTTCGGCCCGGTGCGGGCGCGCATCCCGCACGGGAAATTGGTGGCGGGTGATCTGTCGTTCGGCATGGTGCGCCGCCAGCGCGAGAACTATCTGGTCGCCGGGAGCAGCCTGCTCAACGCGGACGCACAGGCACTGCCTTTTCCCGAATCGGTTTTCGACGTGGTGCTGGCGAATCACATGCTTTACCACGTGCCTGATCTAGATCGCGCCCTGACGGAGATTCGGCGCGTGCTCAAGCCGACCGGGGTGCTCGTCGCCGCCACCAACAGCGAGCACAACATGCCGGAGTTCACCACGCTGTTTCGGCGCGCCCTGCTGCTGGTGACGAACTTCGCGCACGACCGGCAGTTCGGCCCGGTGCTGAACACCGCCGGCCCATTCACGCTGGAAAACGGTCTGGGCCGCCTGGCGAAGCATTTCTACGCCGTTGCCCGCTACGACATCCCTTCGACGCTGGTGTTTCCCGAAGTCGAGCCGGTGATGGCCTATCTGGACAGTATGCGCGACCTGGGCGAGGGGCAGCTCCCGGAGGGCATCACCTGGGAGCAATTCATGGACGTGATGAGCCAGCAGGTGCGACGGCTGATCGGTTACGCCGGGAAGCTGGTGGTGAACAAACTGTCGGGCGCGCTGGTGGCGACACAGGCGGGCGGCTTCGCTGGGGAATACGTCGCCATGCTTAAGCAAAGCTGGTTTTGAGCCGCACACTCATCGTTTTGCACGCCGGGCGCGGGCGGCCTCGGCCTGCCGCAGGATCGCGTTGATGTCCTGTTGCGGTGGCGGCGCGGGCGGGGTCGGCTGAACGGGTGTTGCGCCCGGTTGGGCGGCGTCGGGGGAGGTAGGCGCTTTGCCGAGCGCCCCGGCGCGACGGGCTATCTCCTGAGCCAGCGATCCATCGTGTTCCATTTGCCAATACAGGGCGTTCCAATAGATCAGCTTGGCGGCACGTTGGGCGGCCTGCTGCACCTGTGGCGCACGATCCGCCACGAACGCTGCCGCCAGGATGGGCAGCGCCGCCGGGTTATTGAGAGTCGCCAGTTCGCCTGCCGCACGCGCGCGTTGGGCAGGGTCGGGCGATTCGCGCAGACGGCGCACCCACACAGTAATATCCGCCGTGCTGGGCGCTGCCGCCGGGACGCGCTGCACCCCGATCTGCGGGCGGTTAACGCCCATGTTCGACTCGGCCCATTCCGCGCCGGGCTGCATGGCGGCGTTGATCATGCCACCCACCGGCAGGCCCGCCAGCGCCCCGCCAATGGCAACCGCCGTCGTCAGGCCGGCCTTTTTTGTCGCCGCATCGCCGCGCATCTTCATCAGTTCCATATCTAGGCTATCCTGCATCTTCTTCATCAATTCGGCCTCGGCGGGGTCTTCGCGGTTGGCGATCTCGCGGTCGATGCCGAAGTGACGGAAGATCTCGTTGAGCGTGGAATAGCCCGCCTGATGGGCAGCATGGAGGCGTTGACCTGCCCAGGCCAGCGCCTCGCGGACGGCGGGGTCGGTCTCGGCCCGGTAACGCTGACCCACCGCGCCCAGTGCGCGTGTCTCCTCAAGCACGCCTAACAGCCGCGCCGTGCTGATGCGCACATCGGGCCGGGGGTGGTTCAATGCCTTTAGAAGGTCTTCCAGGTTCATGGACGATTCCTATTTCCTTGCGTATTTAATTTCCACTAAACACCCGGATCGCGCGGCGGTCAATCTGAAAGATTTCCCACCAGACTACCTGCCTGCTGGCAGGATGTTTGCGCTGGCGCGCTGACAGCCTATCTCCGGCCTGGCTTTTTATCGGAGCGGCGGCTGCCTCCGCCGGGGCGGCGATCTACTGGGCGGCGCGGCGGGCGATAGGCGTCGCGTTCTTCGTCCCGGCGGCGAGATGGCCTGGCCGGGCGAGCGGCGGGCGGTTGGCGCGAGGGACGTTCGACGTCGCTGGCGTCAGCTTTCCGGCGCGGTTTCGGCCCGGATGGGCGCGCCGGGCGCTTCTCTGCCTTCGGGCCGGGCTTTTCCCCTGTTACGCGGCGCGGCCTGCGCGAGAAAGCGCCTTTGAGCGCCGCCGGGTTGCGCTTGAGTTGGGCCACTTCGTCTTCACTCAGATAGCGCCACTCGCCCGGCTTCATATCGCCCAGGTCCAGCGCGCCGATGCGCGTGCGGATCAGACGCACGACGTGCAGGTGCAGCGCCGCCGCTGTCCGCCGAATCTGCCGCTTGCGCCCCTCTCCCATGACGATTTCCAGCCAGGTCGAACCGCCCTCCTGGCGCAGGATACGCACGTCCGCCGGGCCGGTAGGGCCGTCGTCCAGCTCCACACCGCCGTAGCGCCAGCGGTCCAGGGCCGCATCGTCCACGTGGCCGTTGACCAGCACGTGGTAGGTCTTGCGGTGGCCGTAACGGGGATGGGTGATGCGCTGCGTCAGCGTCCCGTCGTTGGTCAGCAGGATCAGCCCTTCGCTGTCGGCGTCCAGCCGCCCGACCGGGTAGACGCGCTCGGCCACGTGGACAAGGTCGAGCACGGTGGGGCGCTTCTCCTGGCGCTGGGCGCGCGCCGCACTGATCACACCGGTGGGCTTGTAGAGCGCGATGTAGACCGGCGCGGCAGCCTTGAAGGACACCAGCTGCCCATCCACGCGGATCAGGTCGCGGGCGGGGTCGGCCTTCGCACCGAGTTCGGCCACGTTGCCGTTCACAGTCACGCGGTGCAGGCGGATCAACTCTTCGGCTTCGCGGCGGGAGGCAATTCCGGCGCGGGCGAGTATCTTTTGCAGACGTTCTTCAGGCATCTTAGGCCTCGTCTTCACTTTCGAGCGGTAGGGGGAGCGTCTTGCCGACGTTTTCCCGGATGCGGGGCGCTTTCTTGAACGTCACCTTCACCTGGCGTCGGCCATCCTAGGTCTCCCGGTGTTCGTACCTCGTCAAATACATGAACAGGGTCTTTTGAAATTCCGTTGATCCGCGCTGCTGCCATGTTGAGCGCCGCCGGATTGTTGTCAATGCCGATCCAGCGGCGGCCCAGGCGTTGCGCGACCGCAATGGCCGTCCCGCAGCCGCAAAACGGATCGAGTACGAGATCGCCCTCGTTGCTGCTGACCCGGATGATCCGCTCCAACAACGCCTCCGGTTTTTGCGTCGGATAGCCGAGCCGTTCGGCGTCTTCCCGGTTCAACTGCTCGATGCCCAGCCAGTAATCTTCCGGCAGCTTGTCCAGGGGATAACGATACACTCTGCCCGTCCGACGATCTTTTTTCTCCTGCCAGGGCGTTCCGTGTTCATCGACCACCACTTTCATGTGGCTGTCGGGCTTGCGCGGGACGCGGATGGCCGGGTCGTGGTCATTAAAGGTCCAGGCATCGCCGCGTGTATACCAGAAGATGACATCGTGCTTGCGGCCAAAAGTTTTCCTGGACCGCCCGCCAATTGAATAACACCACACAATTTCGTTGCGAAAGTGCTCTTCGCCAAAGACGGCATCCAGTAGCAGCTTGAGGTAGTGGCTGGCGGTCGGGTCGCAGTGCAGGTAGAGGCTGCCGGTCGGTTTGAGCACCCGGCGCAGTTCCACCAGGCGCGGGGCCATCATGGTCAGGTAGGCCAGCATGTTCCCTTCGCCCAGCAGCAGGCGAAAGCCGCGCATCGTCTCGGCGATGCGCCCGCCCGACTCGACCACCTCTTCGTGGCTCAGCGCGGCCTCCTGATCCCAGTACCAGGTGTCCTTGAACGCCTTGAGCTGCGCCTCAGAACGAGCGCCACCCTGTTCCGCGAACAGGATGTTGTAGTCCCGCCGGCTGTTGAACGGCGGGTCGAGATACACCAGATCGACCGACTCGTCTTTGATGTGGCGCCGCAAGACGGGCAGATTGTCGCCGTAGTAGAGTGTGTCCATCGCCGTCCTGATCGTTGACCCCACCAGAGACGTTCATTGTTTTATTATAGCACAGCGCATGGATCGGCCTGGGCCGGGCAAAATCAGCGGCGGGGATATACAATCGAGGGCGCAATCGCTGCCTTATCCGCTTCAGGAGAGAACTCCCATGCCCGACGAACAAGCCGTCCTTGCTGCGTTCCAGGCCCGCGTTGGTCACCCTGCTGCGATCTTCGCCCGCGCGCCGGGCCGCATCAACCTGATCGGCGAACACACCGACTACAACGAGGGCTTCGTGCTGCCCATGTCGATCAACCGCGCGGTGCACATCGCCCTGGCCCCGCGCGACGACGACATGGTGCGCGTGATCTCGCTCGACTTCGGCGCGGAGCATACCTTCCGCCTGGGCGACTGGCGCGGCGAGCAGCACCCCCACTGGACGCGCTATCCACGCGGCGTGATGTGGCTGCTGACCGAACAGGGCCACCGCCTGCCCGGCGTGGACCTGGTGATGGGTTCGACGCTGCTTATCGGCGGCGGCGTCAGTTCGTCCGCTGCCGTCGAGATGGCGATGGTCGAGGCGCTGCTGGCCTTGCTCGGCCAGGAACGCACCCAGCGCGAAAAGGCGCTGATGGGCGTCGAGGTGGAACACAAATTCGTGGGCATCCCCTGCGGCGTGATGGACCAGATGGCCTCGGCCCTGGGCGACGCCGGGCACGCCCTGCTGATCGACTGCCGCAGCCTGGATACGGAACTCGTGCCCGTGCCGGAACAGGCGGCGGTGATGGTGATGGACACGGCCAAAAAGCGCGGCCTGGTAGACAGCGAATACGGGCTGCGTCGGGCGCAGTCGGAAGAAGGGGCGCGGCTGCTAGGCGTGAAGGCGCTGCGCGACGTGACTGTGCAGGAGTTGCCCGCCAAGCTATCGCTCTTGCCGCCGCTGATCCAGCAGCGTGTGCGGCATGTCGTGACGGAGAACGACCGCACGCTGCGCGCGGTGGAAGCCCTGCGCGGCGGCGATCTGGCGGAAGCGGGGCGGCTGTTCAACGCCAGCCACGCCAGCCTGCGCGACGACTACGAGGTGAGTTGCCGCGAACTGGACGTGATGGTCGAGATCGCACAGGCGCAGCCCGGCTGCTACGGCGCGCGCATGAGCGGCGGCGGCTTCGGCGGCTGCGCGGTGGCGTTGGTCGAACGGGAGCGCGTCGAGTCGTTCATCGCGGCGGTGGCCCCGGCCTATCAGACCCGCACCGGCCTCACGCCCGACCTGTACGCCGTGCAACCGTCGCCGGGCAGCAGCGCACGGCGAATCGGGTAACGGCGGTATAATCGGCGGCGGCTTGATGCACTTTAACAGAATAAACGGATTGCTGACTGCTGCTCGCTGAAAGCGAAAGGCGATGTGCAGATGTTCAACGCCGGGGACTGAAATCCCCGGCTAGGAATGTAAAGTCCACTTCAGTGGACTGACATCCGCTGTCTTGACCTGCATTTTCAGTCCGCTTGAGCGGACTTTGCAGGCTTTGCTGGGGGCTTTGAATCCCCAGCGACCGGGGCAGATACGGTCGTTTTTTTTTGAAACTTGCACATCGCGTCAGCTAACCGCTAAGAGTGTGTTTAAGAACCTACGCATCAGCCAGAGATGGCGTTGGGCGACGGCTGTGGTCCTCACCCCAACCCCTTTCCCTCAGGACGAGGGGCTTGAAAAGCCGGTGCTGCCCCCCTCTCCATGAGGAAGAGGGGACAGGGGGGGAGGGCCGTCGGAGCACCCTGTCTATGTGGCAGGTTTTTAAACACTTTCTAACCGATTCTTTTTGGGAGAATGACGATGATCGGTTCCAGCACCCTGGCAGGACTGGCGCGGCTGCGCCCCGGTGTGCGGCGGCGGCGTGTCTCCAGCTACGATCCGACAGGCGGCAACCACGACTGGTGGGAATTCGCGCCCGGTCAGACGCGCGCCATCGCCGACCTGGAAGGCCCCGGCTGCATCAAGCACGTGTGGATGACGATGTGGTGTGAAGCGCGCCACTTTCTGCGCAAGGTCGTTCTGCGTGCGTGGTGGGACGGCGAACGGCAGCCGAGCGTCGAAGCGCCCATCGGTGATTTCTTCGGCCTGGGCCACGCCCTGACGCGCAACTTCGTCTCGCTGCCGCTGCAAATGTCGCCCGAAGACGGGCGTGGCTTCAACTGCTGGTTTCCCATGCCGTTCCAATCGCAGGCGTGGATCGACATTACGAACGACTCCGAGAAGCCGCTGAACTTCTACTTTTACATCGATTATGAGCTTTACCCGCCGGAAACCGTGCTGGACGAATACGGGCGTTTCCATGCCCAGTGGCGGCGCGAAAATCCCACCGCTGGCTGGGCCGATCCCGCCGTGCGCTGGGAGGACCATCCCGACGCCATGCGGCGCGCCTGGGCCACGCCCAATACCGACGGGGCCGCAAACTACGTTATTCTGGAGGCCGTCGGGCGCGGCCATTACGTCGGCTGCCATCTGGACGTGGATTGCTTTTCCCGCCAGCCAAACGACTGGTACGGCGAGGGCGACGACATGATCTTCGTGGACGGCGAACCCTGGCCAGGCATTCACGGCACCGGGACAGAGGATTACTTCAACACA
Organism: uncultured Anaerolineae bacterium; assembly: GCA_964529715.1. Taxonomy (GTDB): domain Bacteria; phylum Chloroflexota; class Anaerolineae; order Aggregatilineales; family Ch27; genus CAZGXI01. Next base: position 35,000 of record CAZGXI010000018.1, read on the forward strand.
GCCTTTTGCCCCACGCAAGAATACAGCGCGCCCTATCACGGCCTGATCCTGTACCAGGGCACGCCGGACTGGAAGTGGCGCGGCAAGAATACGCTCTACCGCTACCACGTCGAGGACCCGATCTACTTTGAAAAGAGCATCCGCGTGACCATCGAGCACGGCCATGCCAACAAACTCACGAACGATTATTCCTCGACGGCGTACTGGTATCAGGCCGAACCGCACGCGCCTTTTCCGCCGCTGCTGCCGGTCGCGCAGCGGCTGCCCAGGCTCTAGCACAGGCGCGTTTGCGGCGGCGGAGTCCGCCAGGGAATGAATTCCCTGGCTAAACGTGTAAAGTCCACTTTAGTGGACTGATGCGGCCAGACGCGCGAAGGTGTCTTCAAAGATGAGATAGTCCGCTTCAGCGGACTTTGCACCCGTAGCCGGGGACTTGAGTCCCCGGCTCGGAGAGTTCATGACGCGCTCTGGTACAGGCATGTTTGCGGCGGCGGAGGGCATTCCGCCGCCAAAGGAGGAATACGTGATCAATCTCTGGCAGGCCGCGAAGACGTTCGGCAGGCTGGCGCTGGCAAAAGCCGGCTTGGAGTTCACCCACCGTCGCTCGCTGGCAGGGGCGCTAGAGCATATCAAAAAGCTGGGTTTCGTGCCGCACACGGTGATCGATGTGGGTGCGGCGACGGGCACCTTCGACCTGTACCGCGCCTTCCCGACGGCCAGCTTTTTGCTAATCGAGCCGCTGGAGGAACACCGCCCGGCTCTGGAAAAGGTGGTGAGCAGGCTGAAGGATGCGCGCTACATTATCGCTGCTGCCGCCGCCAGACCGGGTGAGATCACCATTCACGTCCACCCGGACCTGCTCGGCTCGTCGCTGTACCTGGAAGATGAGGCATCGGAGGTCAACGGCGTGCCGCGCACCATCCCGGCAATCACGCTGGACGAGGCATGCGCGGACTACGGCCTGCGCGGGCCGTATCTGCTTAAAATCGACGTGCAGGGCGCGGAGCTGGATGTGCTGGCAGGGGCGGCGCAGGTTTTGGGGAAGACCGAGGTCGTGGTGCTGGAAACATCGCTGTTCGAGGTTTTCCAGGGTGGGCCGCAGATCGCCGACGTGATCGCCTGGATGCGTGCCAGCGGGTTTGTGGTGTATGATATTTTAGAGACGCGCTATCGTCTTTTGGACGGCGCGATGGTCCAGGCGGACCTGGTTTTCGTGCGAGAAACGGGCTTGTTCCGCCGGGAGCACGCCTACGCGACCCCCGCGCAGCGTGCGGCGCAGGATGCGGCTTTCGCCTGGATACGGCGGCTCAAGGGCCTGCGGCGGCGGTAGGACATTTGAGGCATGTCTTCATTCCATCGTAGAGGCGACACATGCGTCGCCCCTACAAGCGGTATGCTCGGATACGGGCGGGGATTACAGTGAACACACACAGCAAGCGAGAAAGCGCCATGACACAACTCCACCTCACCGTGAACGATGTCGAATACACCCTGGATGTATCTCCTTCGCGCACGCTGGCCGAGGTCTTGCGCTATGACCTGGGCCTCACGGGCACCAAGATCGGTTGCGCCGAGGCCGAGTGTGGTGCTTGCACCGTGCACGTGAACGGCGTGCCGACCCTTTCCTGTATCTACCCGGCTTTCAAGGCAGATGGGGCGCACATTGTCACCATCGAAGGGCTGGCGCAAGTTGATGAGCAGGGCGAACACCTGCACGCGCTCCAGCAGGCGTTCATCGATCATGGCGCGGTGCAGTGCGGCTTCTGCACGCCGGGGCTGATCATGACCGCCGCCGCCCTGCTGGAGGAGAATCCCGACCCCGACGAGCGCGCCATCAAGGTGGCACTCAAGGATACCTACTGCCGCTGCACCGGCTATGCCAGCGTGATCCGTGCCATTCAGTCGGCGGCGCGGGTGCGGCGTGGCCTGCCTCCGCTGCCCCCCGCCGAGCCGGACGTGGCCGAGCCGATGCAGCATATCAGTCGCAGCGAAAAGGTCCAGGACGTGGTGGCGCGCGTCACCGGGCGGGCCAGATACACCGACGACTACACGTTTGAAGGAATGCTCCACGCGCGCACGCTGCGCGCGGCCTACCCACACGCCCGCATCCTGAGCATTGACACGCGCCGGGCAAAGGCTTTACCTGGCGTGCGCGCCGTCTTGACCGCCGCCGATGTGCCGGGCGAAAACATTCACGGCCTGGTGCACCTGGATTGGCCGGTGTTGTGCGGCGACAAGGTGCGCTACATGGGCGATGCGGTGGCGATTGTCGCCGCCGACACGCCGGAGATCGCCGCTGCGGCGCTGGACCTGATCGACGTGCAGTACGAGCCGTTGCCGGTCGTGACCGGGCCGGTCGAGGCCCGCCAGCCGGACGCGCCGCTGGTGCACGAGGGGCGCGCCGACGGCAACCTGCTCAAGCATATCCGGGTTCGGCATGGCGACGTGGCGCGCGGCTTTGCCGAGGCCGACGTGATCGTCGAGCGGACCTATCACACGCCCACGACCGAGCACGCCTTCCTCGAACCGGAGTGCAGCATCGGCGTGCCTGCCGGCTACGACGCCGAGCACGACAAACTGACTGTCTACGTCGGCTCGCAGATTCCTTACCAGGACCGCAGCCAGATCGCGCGGGCGCTGGGCGTGCCGGAAGAGGCCGTGCGCGTGCGCGGCACATTGATCGGCGGCGGCTTTGGCGGCAAGGAGGACATCGCCGGGCAAATTCACGCCGCGCTGCTGGCGCAGGTCACGGGCCGCCCGGTGAAGATGCTCTACACCCGCCAGGAATCGCTGCTGTTCCATCCCAAGCGCCACGCGACGGTGATCCGCATCAAGACCGGAGCCAGGTACGACGGCACGTTGACAGCGGTGGAGGCCGAACTTTACGGCGACGGTGGGGCTTACGCGAGTCTTTCCGACAAGGTGATGACCCGCGCCACCACGCATGCCACCGGGCCTTATGACGTACCCAACGCCAAAATCGACTGCTATGTGATGTACACCAACAACCCGCCGTCGGGGGCGTTCCGGGGGTTCGGCGTAACTCAGAGCGCCTTCGCCGTCGAGCAGAATATGGACCTGGTGGCAGAGGCGTTGGGCATGGACCCGGTGGAATTCCGGTTGAAGAACGCGCAGCGCGTCGGCGTGACCACCGCGACGGGCCAGGTCCTGCGCGAGAGTGTGGGGCTGATCGAGACGATCCAGAAGGTCGATGCAGACATGCGCACACCCCCTGGTAGGGACCCGGCATGCCGGGTCCCTACCGAAGACAATGGTGAGGGCGGCGAGGGCTTCCGCTGGGCTTGGCGCGAGGGCGACGTGGCCTATGGCTGGGGGGTTGCCTGCGCCTACAAAAACACTGGGCTGGGCGGCGGCGCACCGGACCGGGCCGATGCCGAGGTGGAAGCCTTCGCAGACGGCACGGTGGAAGTGCGCACCTCCTCGGCAGATATGGGGCAGGGCCTGGCGGCAGTGCTGGCGCAGTGCGCGGCGGAAGAACTGGGCTTGCCCTACGAGCGGGTGCGCGTGCTGCTCTCCGATACCGACCGGACGCCCAACGGTGGCCCGACGACGGCCAGCCGCCAGACCTTTATGAGTGGAAACGCGGTCCGGCTGGCGGCGGCGGCCTTGCGCGAAGCCCTCAGCCGCGTGGTGGCCGAAGAACTAGACTGTCCGCCGGAGCGCCTGCGCTTCGAGGAGGGGCTGGTGCGCTACAACGGCGAAACCGTCACCTTCACCGACGCGGTGCGGCTGGCAAAACGTCAGGGCATGGAAACGCGCATCTTGCAGGAATATTGGGGTCCCAAGACACAGCCGCTGGGCGAAGGGGGCGACATGCATTTCGCCTTCTCTTATGCGACCCAGGCCGCGCTCGTCTCGGTAGACCTGAAGACGGGCGCTGTGCACGTGCACCGGATCATTTCGGCTACCGACATTGGACGGGCGATCAACCCGCTGCTGGTGCAGGGACAGATCGAGGGCGGCATCGTGATGGCGCTGGGCTACTGCCTGACCGAGAGCTACATCGTGGAGCAGGGCGTGCCCTGGAGTACGCTGCTGGCCCGCTACAAGATGCCGTCTATCCGGCACGCGCCGGCGATCACGTCCTATCTGGTGGAGCACCGCGCCAGCGAAGGGCCTTACGGCGCGAAGGGCGTGGGCGAAATCCCCTCGATCAACACGGCGCCGGCCATCTGCAACGCGATCTACCACGCGGTCGGCGTGCGTGTGTACAGTCTGCCGGTGGACCAGGATGCGCTGTTGCGCGCCCTGCGCGAGGGCCGTTCTGAGGTGCACACGGCCTGGCAAGATGTGCGGTAGCAGTCTGGCTGGGGCGGGCGGCGGCGGAGGCGCGGCTCAAGATGATAACACCTGCGTCCCATGCGCAGGGGGCGTCTGCCACCCGCCTGTTCCGCGTCGGATAGAGCCGGCGGCGAAGTCTGGTAGCTTCTGAGAGTCGGGCGGTGGTAAAGTCGAACATGACAATGTGGTAGGGGCGCAGCAGGCTGCGCTCCTGTCTCCAAGACAGGTTTTTCCAACAAGGAGCACAAACCCCCATGCGTGAGGTGTGCATTATCGGAATCGGCCAGACGGCCATCAGTGAACATTGGGACCTCAGTCTACGCCAGTTGGCCTATGCGGCGCTCAAGGCGGCGGTGGACGACGCCGGTATCGAGCGGCCTGAGGCGCTGTTCGTAGGTAACATGCTGGCCGCGCGCCTCAGTGATCAAGCCCACCTGGGCGCGCTGATCGCAGACCACGCCGGTTGGCGTGGCATCGAGGCTGCGACAATCGAGGCGGCCTGCGCGTCCGGCGGCGCGGCATTCCAGGCAGGCGTGCGCGCGGTGGCGAGCGGCATGATCGACGTGGCGGCTGTGTGCGGCGTGGAGAAGATGACCGACGCCACCAGCGAACAGGTCGTTTCTGGCCTGGCGACCGCCGCCGACGCCGACTACGAGGTGGCGAACGGCGTCACATTCGTGGCGCTCAACGCCCTGGTGATGCAGCGTTACATGTACGAGTATAACATCCCGCACGAGGCGTTTGCGGGCTTCAGCGTCAACGCGCACCAGAACGCTGTCCACAACCCCAACGCCATGTTCCGCAAGGCCATTACGCCAGAGACTTACCTCAAGGCGGCCATGATCTCTCCGCCCATTAACCTGTACGACAGTTCGCCCATCTGCGATGGCGCGGCGGCGGCCATCCTGTGCCCGTTGGACATGGCCCACGATCTCTCGCACAACGTGCCGGTCCGGGTGCTGGCGAGCGCCAGTGCCATCGACTCGCTCGACCTCGCCAGCCGCCACGACCTGCTCGGCCTGGAAGCGGCCCGTCGCAGCGCGCAGAAGGCGTATGATCAAGCCGGCCTGTCGCCTGCCGACATCGACCTGTTCGAGGTGCACGACGCCTTTACGATCATGGCGGCGCTAAGCCTGGAAGCGGCGGGGTTTGCCGAACGCGGCCAGGGCACACGCCTGGCGCAGGAGGGCGAGATCACGCTTGCCGGACGCATCCCGATTGCCACAATGGGCGGCCTGAAGGCGCGCGGCCATCCGGTCGGCGCGACGGGGGTCTACGAGATCGTGGACCTGGCGACTCAGCTTCGCGGCGAGGCAGGGGCCAACCAGGTCAAAGACGCCGCTATCGGCATGACACAGAACATCGGCGGCACCGGCGCGACGGTGGTCACGCACATCCTGGCAAGGGCGTGACGTCCAACCCAGGTCTGCAAGCAGGGGTGCAACATGTTGCGCCCCTACGGGGTGTCGGTAGAACCTGTTACCGCATAAACAGCACGCCGGGGTCCATCAGCCCGTTCAACATACGCGACCATTCCGTCTCGTTGGCGTTGGCACAGGCGCGGATTTCCAGATGCACGTGCGGCGCTTCGGAATTGCCGGTCGTGCCGCACGCGCCGATCTGCGTGCCGCCGGCCAGCGTTTGCCCCGCTGTGACGGTGATTGCGCTCAGGTGCGCGCACATCACGAAGATCGCCGCGCCAGACAGCCCCTTGCTCTTGAGATATTCGCGCGTCGAGATGGGAAGCTGGTCGTTGGTGTAGCGCACGATGACGTAGTGGCCGTAGCCGTAGCCCCAGCCCGGATCGCTGAAAATGGATGGGTCGCCGATCTTGAGGCCCTGATGGATCACGCTTGGCTTGTCGGGGGTAGGCTTGCTGGCCTTGAAGACCTTGAGCACCGTCGCGCCGTTCGGCCCGCACAGGACCGGCTCGCCGTTGTTCGCGCCCAGGTCCCAGCCGGGGTGTTGCGGCTGCGGCCCGACAAAGCCGCGTACCCACCAGTAGTTCGGCACGGCCATCGGAGCTGGGTACAGGTCCATCTTGAGGCCGAACTGCGCGCAGGCGGCCCCCTGGAAGTGCAGCAGGTCCTCGCGCATCCAGCCGTCCAGCCCCGTCGCGCTGACGTGCGCCCAGCGGAACGGCCCGCCCACTTCCTGCTTAAGGTCCAGCACCTCCACTGTCTTGCCGAAGTCCAGGCGGGTAATCTCGACGAAGTTCGTGCCCGGCCCGGAGCGCACACGCCCGCCGTCGCGCATGATCACGACGGCAGAAGCGCCGGGCATGGCGGTCGTTGGGGCCGCCGGGGCGACCGGCTCAGGCGCACGCGCCGCCGGGGTCATCGCTTCAGGCGCGGCAGACGCGGGCGCCATCGAGCGCGTCAGGGCATAACCCTGGGTCTTGACCGTGACCGTCCCATAGCCGAAGGCTGACCAGTCGCCCGGTTCCAGGTCCAGCAGATCGTCGCGTCCCCAACCCTCCTGCCCATTGGGAAAGCGCAGCTTGAACCACTGATAGATTTTGGGTTTATCTTTGGGAGTTTGCCCCTGTTCGTCGGGGCGAACCTCCAGCACAGGCAGGCCCGCCAGACCGACGGACGCTTTGAACAGCAGCGCGTAGCCCGTGTTCGGCCCGGAGCGGATGTTGATTTCGGTGACGGCGGGGTTTTCGACGATACCGCGAATCGTGACCGTACAGATTCCGGGCATAAAAATACTCCTTTACATACACCAGGCGCACTTGCATCATACAACACTTGAGCCGATGTGTAAACGCAGCGTGAAAAAAGTCACGAAAAATTCATTGAGTGCGAACGCTTTGGGCCGAAAGGGTCGCGCAGCGGGCGGATTTCTGTTACCCTTGCGCCAGACGAGGATCGGCCTCACTGGGAAGGTGGGAAGCGCCATGTATGGCCTGGCTTCGCTGCTGGATGCGGACCATGAGCGGTTGGTCAAAGACTTGTGGGCCGAACTCAAGAGTGGGTTTGGCGTGCGGGGTATCTATCAGACGCCCTTTGCGCACTTCTCGTACCAGATCGCCGAAAGTTACGATCTGGCGCTGCTCGAACCCCTCTTGCGGCGACTGGCCAGCAGCACCGCGCCCTTTTCCGTCTGGACGACCGGCCTGGGGGTGTTCACCGGCGCGCGTCCAGTGCTGTATATCCCGGTCGTGCGCGGCCCGGCGCTGGATCGCTTTCACCGGGCGCTGTGGGAGGCAGTCACGGCATCCAGGGCAGGGACCGGCGTGGCCGACTATTACGGCCCGGCGCGCTGGATGCCGCACATCACCATCGGCTTCGGTGACATCGACCGGGATAACCTGTGCAGCATCATACCTGCCCTCAGCGAGCGCGACTTCGCCTGGGAGATCGCGGTCGATAACGTTGTGGTCGGCGGTGACGAAGGCATTCTCTTGCGTGTGCCGCTGGAAGGGTCATAAGTGGCGTAGTAGCGGCAGCTTCGAGCCGCCGCTACAGTACCAACCGCTCAAAAGTTCCTTCGAGGCCGACTCACTCCAGCCAGTATTCAAGCTGAATGTTGTCGGGGTCGCGGAAGGCCATGTACAAGTTGCCGGACGGGGCGAACGTCTCCACGCCTTTGGTATCCACCCCGGCGGCGATCAGCTTATCGGCCAGGGCTTGCAAGGCCTCGCGGCTTGGCGCGGTGAAGGACAGGTGATCCAGCCCGATGCGAAATTCGCTGAAGCGATCCCCCGGCGGGGTTTCCGGGTGCGTCATAAACCAGAAGCCCACGCCGCCGCAGACGAAATTGAAAATGTGATATTCGGGCATATAGTTGATCTCGAAGCCCAGTAGGTCGCCGTAAAAGGCGCGCGACCGCTCCAGATCGGAAACGGTCAGGATGATGTGGTTGAGGCCCGGAGTCTGCATGGTTTTCTCCCAAAAACAAAAAAGGCGTCACTCTCTAGCTTAGAACCTTTGTTCTTTTCTGTCAAATTCCGGTTTTGTAACCGTAGGAGATTGCATATCGGGGTAGGGATACGGCATGCCGTGTCCCTACCGGTGTCCACGTTAAAATAACCCATGTGCAATTGCCCTGCCGTAACCGCCGACCGCCTGTTCGCTTCGCCGCCTGGACGTTAGCCGCGTAGACGCTTTTCGGGATGCCGATGCAGTACGCCGAAGTTGCCGTCAACGTGCCCGTGAGCACGACCTTCCATTATCACATCCCGCCGGAACTGGCCGGGCGGCTGCAACCCGGCCATCTGGTGCGGGTGTCGTTCGGCACGGCGGAACAGCCCGGCGTCGTTCTGGCGCTGAGCGATCAGACACCCGTCCTGGAAACCAAGCCGGTGTTGGAACTGCTCGATCCCGTCCCGGTGATGGACCAGCCGCACATCGACACGGCGCGCTGGCTGAGCCGGGAGACGCTCGCGCCGCTGGGGGCGTGTCTGTGGCTGTTCCTGCCGCCGGGGATCGCGGGCCGCTCCGACGTGCGCCTGAGCCTGGTTTCCTCTTCCCCTTCCCCCGTAATCCCCCTGCCTGCAGGTAGAGTAGAAAAATCCGGCGCTGACTCTCCCTCTCCGTCAACGGAGAGGGGGATGGGGGGGGAAGTTCCTGAGGGAGAGGAGCAGGGGGGGAGGGCGGACCCTGCCGCCGTGCAGCTCCTCAGCCTGCTGGCCCGGCGTGGCCCATTGCGCGGACGACAGGTAGCGGCGGCCCTGCGCGGCAAAGACTGGGAGCGCGCCGCCGATATGCTGGTCCGGCAGGGGCGCATCCGGCGAGAAGCCGTGCTTTCCCCACCTGCCGTGCAGCCGCACAAAGTTCGCACGGCCCGCCTGGCGATCCCTGCTGAGCAGGTGGATGCGGTCGCGCCGCTGCTGGGCCGCGAGAGCCGCCGCGCCAGCGTGCTCGAAGTGCTGCGCGCCGCGCCGGATGCCCGCCTGACCGTTGCGGCGTGCTGCCTGGCGGCGGGCTGTGGGGAGCAGGTCGTGCGCGCCCTGGCCGACGCGGGCGACGTGACGCTCACGCCCAAATCCCGCTGGCTGGAACTGGCCGTCCCCACCGATCAGATGAACCTCCGGCTGCAAGCGGGCGAATTCGACCGCGCCGCTGCGCAGAAAGCTACCCTGGAAGCCCTGGTCGCGGCGGGCGGCGTGCTCCCCGCCGGGGAGATTTCTTCATCCATTGCCGGGGCGCTGGCGAAGCAGCATCTCGTCCGGTCCGGGGAGCAGCCTGCGACGGTTGAACTGGCCGCGCGCTACCGCACGCCAGACGGGCGCATCGACTCCGCCGCGCTCGCGGCCCGGCTCGTAGAACTGCGTGAGGGTCAGAAGGCGCTGGACGTACTGCGTTTGCTGGCGCGCGAAGAGGAGGCGGTAGCGGTTAACTGGATTTACGCCCAGACCGGCGCGCCGCTGAAACTGCTGCAAGACCTGGCTGAAGAAGGCCTGATCTTGCTGGGTGAGGAGGATGCCTGGCGCGATCCATTGGCCGGGCGGGACTTCGCCCCCACCATCGCGCCGCCCTTCACACGCGACCAGCAGGCCGCCTGGGAGCGCCTGCGCGAGCACATGGACGCGCTGCACTGGGAAGGACTGTCGCCCGCGCCGGATGCACCGCACGTCTTTCTGTTGCAAGGCGTCACCGGGTCGGGCAAGACGGAAGTCTATCTGCGCGCGGTGGAGCACACCCTGGCGCACGGGCGCGGCGCAATTGTGCTCGTGCCGGAAATCGCCCTCACGCCGCAGACGGTGGCCCGCTTTGCTGCGCGTTTCCCCGGCCAGGTGACGGTGGTGCACGGCGAACTCTCTCCCGGTGAGCGGTTCGACGCTTGGCGACGCGCCCGTTCCGGCGAACTGCGCGTCGTCGTCGGGACGCGCTCGGCCCTCTTTACGCCGCTACCAGACCTGGGGCTGGTCGTGCTGGATGAGGAGCACGATCACAGCTACAAGCAGTCGCCGCCGCACACCCTGCCCTGCTACCACGCCCGTGAGGCGGCCATTGAACTGACCCGCCGCAGCCGGGGCGTAGTCATCCTGGGTAGCGCCACGCCCTCGGTCGAGAGCGTCTACGCTGCCGGGCGCGGCCTGATGCAGCGCATCGACCTGCCAGAGCGTGTGGCGGGCCACCGCGCCGTGTTCGATCCCGGCGGGCGCTATCACCCGGAGCGCGGCGGAGAGACGCGGGCCGCGGCCCTGCCGTCTGTACAGGTCGTGGACATGCGCGCTGAACTCAAGCAGGGCAATACCAGCATGTTCAGCCGGGCATTGCAGGCCGCCCTGGACCAGACCCTTGCGCGCGGGGAACAGGCGATCCTGTTCCTCAACCGGCGCGGCACGGCCAGCTACGTCTTCTGCCGCGACTGCGGCTACGTGGCGCAGTGTCCGCAGTGCGACATGCCCCTGACCTATCACCAGGCCGACGATGCCATGCGCTGCCACCACTGCGGCTTCCGCGCCCAGCCGCCGCACGTCTGTCCGTCCTGCCGGGGCCGGCGGATCAAGCACTTCGGCGCGGGCACAGAGACGGTGCAGCAGGCGCTCGGCGACCTGTTCCCGCAGGCGCGCTCGATCCGCTGGGACCGCGACACGGCGGCGGGCCACCGCGCCCACGAGGTTATCCTGACGCGCTTCGCCAACCGCGACGCCGATGTGCTGATCGGCACGCAGATGGTGGCGAAGGGCATCGACCTGCCCGGCGTGACGCTGGTGGGCGTGCTCAACGCCGATGTGGGGATCGCGCTGCCAGACTTCCGCGCCGCCGAGCGGACCTTTCAACTGCTGACGCAGGTGGTGGGGCGCGCGGGCCGCGCCGACCAACCGGGGCGCGGCATCATTCAGACCTATCGGCCCGATCACCCGGCCATTCAGGCGGCGGCCCGGCACGATACGGCGGGCTTTTACGCCCACGAGATCAAGGCCCGCCGCGACCTGGGCTATCCGCCATTCCGCCGCTTCGCCCGGCTGGTCATCTACAACGCCAGCGCGTCGCAGGCGCAGAAAGACGCCGAACGCGCCGCCGGGATGCTGCGCGCGCGCCTGGCAGAGTTGAAGTTGGATGGCACGGAGTTGATCGGCCCCGCGCCGTGCTTCTTCGGCAAACTGGAAGGCCTGTACCGTTGGCACGTGCTGGTCCGTTCTGCCGACCCCGCCGCGCCCTTCCGGGGATTGGACCTGCCGAAGGGTTGGCACCTGGACATCGATCCACTGGACGTGCTGTAGAAAAATCAGCTCGTTTTGAGAATCGGTGCTGTAGGGGCGCGACATGGCGTGCCCCTGCCAGACGCGAAGGCTATCTCAGTGGATCGGTATCCCATCTGCGTCCGCGCCGGACTGCAAGTCCACCTCCCCGGCGCGGACCCACACGTAACCTGCGCCGGGATACAGCACGTTCCACCACGCCCAGTCCTCGCTGCGTCCGTAGACGTCGGCTCTCTCCCCGGCCTGCATCACGCCGACCTGCTGCCCGTCTGCGTCACGGCTGTTCCAGAGGATCGCTTGCCCGCGCGCCGTCACGACGCACGGCGGCGGCACCGGCCCAACCTCGCCCTGCTCCAATAACCCCGCATAGATTCCATCTAGCACCGCGTGGGAACTGTGCATAGGGATTGGCTCGCCGGGACGGTTCTCGGCCCACCAGGTCATCGCAACAATCGCCTCGGCGTAGTACGGGTTCTCAGAGCACACATCCCCCGCCGGGGTTGGCTGCGGCGTGGCCGTCGGCGGCGCGGGCACTGGAAGCCCGGCGATGATCTCCGCCAGCGACAGACAGGCGGCGACGCCGACCATCAGGAGTGTGACCAGCAGTCTCTTCATCGCAAAACCCCTGAATGCGCTGTGTCTTCCAGGCGTATTGTACGGCGCGCGGGCGACCTCTGCCTGACGGGTTTCGTGCGCCCGCCTGCCGCGCGGCTGACCGTGCACGGTCAAATTCAGGACTGTGCCTGGTCTTCTTGGCGAACCTGGTGTCTTGGCGGTTCGACGGCAGTCGGAAAGAATCGGCCCTGGGGTTGCCCCCAACAATTGGCGGAAAGCACAAACCGTATTACACTTATCCTCGCGCTGCCCTGCGCACTGCTTCTATTGGCTGCCTTCGCCGGCCTCATTTGCTGGAGATGGTCCCTGATGAATACCGTTTGGCCTCTGCCCCGCGTTACCTTCCGCGAGTTAGCTACGGTCAACGAGTCGCGCCCGACGGCGCTTTTGACCAGTAAAACTGCCTGGGCCAGTGTCAGCAGCAGCCTGAACCTGCCGGTCGTGATCCAGGCTGAACCGCCCCGCGTCACGCGCGACTACCTGGAAAAGCTGGCGCGCGGTCTGCCCAAGCATGTTGAGGTCGTTTACGGCGTGGGCGGCGGACGCGCGATGGACGCCGCCAAGTTCGTCGGCTGGTGGAACGAAAAGCCGGTCGTCCTCATTCCGACGTCCATCCCTGGCGATGTGATGTTTACCTGGGTGGCCCGCGTGCGCGAAGGCGGCTGTGTGAAGGACGAAGAAACCGGCGCGGCCCGTGAGTGTATCATCGACTGGGACGTGATTCGGGCGGCCCCGCCTCACCTGCGCGGCGGCGGCCTGGTGGACGTGATGAGCATTGTCACCGGCCTGCTCGATTGGCGTTACGCCGCCGAGCGCAGCCGCAACACCCCCGCCCAACGCTTTGTGCCCTGGGCGGCAGGCATCGCGGCGGCCATCGCGCAGCAGGGCTTCCGCATCGCTGAGGGCGTGGGGCGCGGCGAGGTCGAGGCGCTGCGGCTCCTGTTGGACTTCCTCAGCCTTCAGGCGCAGTTGTGCAACCAGTTGGGCCATTCCCGCCCAGAAGAGGGCGGCGAGCATCACTTCGCCTACCTGGCAGAAAACTATCTGTCCTCCGACACGCCGCACAGCGACATGGTCGGCCCCGGCATCCTCTTGACGGCGGCGCTGCATGGCCAGGACCCCGCCCCCTTGCGCACGGTGCTGGAGTCGGCGGGCGTGCGGTTGAACCGTCTAGAAGTGCCGCTCATCTGGCGTGTGGTGCGCGAACTCCCGCGCTATGTGGCCGAGCACAACCTGCCTTACACCATCCTGTATGACATCGATCCTGCTTCAGACAAGGTAAAGCAGGCCCTCGCCGCCGCCAAGCTGGAATAGCAAGACCACCGGTTGAAGTTTTGAGTTCAAGGGTCATGCCGGAATATCGGGCGCGGACGTAGAACTCAGTACTCCAGGCGCAAAACTCAGGACCTGATGGCGCGCTCGTTCGATTCTTCTGCCTGAGGAAGCGTGGGCAGGCGCAGGGTGAAGTGCGTCCCCGGCTGGGTGTTTTCCACCCCAATCTGCCCGCCGTGCGCCTCCACGATACTCTTGACAATCGCCAGCCCTAACCCGCTGCCGGGATAGGCGGCGACGTTGCGGCAGCGATGAAAGCGGTTGAACACCAGCGGCAGTTCGTCCGGCGGGATGCCGATGCCCCGGTCGGCCACATGGATTTCGGCCCAACCATCCCGTTCGCGCAAGTCCACGCCGATGCATTCGCCGCCGGGCGTAAACTTGACGGCGTTATCGAGCAGGTTGCTGAGCGCGCGCCGAAGTTGTCCCAGGTTGCCCAACACCGCGACCGTGTGGTCCGGTAGGGCCAGAGTAAAGCTCAGTTCGGCCTGCTCGGAGCGCGAGGCATATAGCTCGCTCACCTCCTGCACCAGCGCGTTCAGCGCCACCGGGCGGTGGTTTTCGCTCGTCTCCCCCGCCTCAATGCGCGACAGGTCCAGCAGCGAGTCGGTCACGTTTTCCAGCCGCAACAACTGGCTCTGGGCGCGTTCTAGGTAAGCGTGACGTGCGCCCTCCTCGGTCTCGTCCAGCGCCAGTTCGATGTTGGTGCGCAGCGCCGTGAGGGGGGTGTGCAATTCGTGTGCCGCATCCGCCACGAAGCGCCGCAGGGCCAGCACGGTTGCTTCCACCTGCCCGGCCATATAGTTAAAGGAACTCGCCAGCAGGCCCAGTTCGTCCGTGCCGATCACGTCGGCGCGCGCCGAAAGATGGCCCGCCGCCATCTGCCGGGTTGCAGCGGTAAGCGCCAGCAACGGCGCGCTGAGGCGCTGGCTCATCGTCCAGCCGACCGCCGCGCCCAGCAGCACCGCCAGCCCGCCGGAGATCACCCAGCCGCTCGCCACGCGCTCCACGATCTGTCGCCCGTAGGCCGGGCCATCGGACAGTTCGATGTAGCCGACTGTCTCCCCGCTGTCGCCGACGATGGCCTCGGTGTAGTGCTGGTCCGAACGCACCCCGGCACGGTCGGTGTCGGCGCTCAGGTCGAACCCATAAAGCGTGCTGGTGGCAGGCAGCACCGTTACGAAGCTGTCTGTAGCCGGGGAAGTGCCCGCCGGGGACCGATCATCGGAGTCTGTCGCGTCGCCCACACGCAAAAAGTTCAGCGTGATCACAGGCGTATAATAAGCGCGTTCGTTGGGCGGTATCTCGATGGGAATCTCGATGCCATCAGCGAAACCGGGCAGCCGGGCGTAGTTCTCCGGCAGGATGACGGCATCCCTGTCGTCCAGGCCACTGGTCAACAGCACCTGATTGGACGGGGTCGCCTCCGCTTCGTGATCGTCCGACGGCATGGCCGAGATCGAGAGCAGGCTGCGCTCCAGCGGCACCCCGGAATCGGCCAGCACTTCACCCGCCGCGTTGATCAACCGCACGCGCACCTGCGCCAGAAAGGAATACGTCTCCACGTGCGCCTGGATGGCTGCCAGCGGCATGTCATTGACGATCATCTGGCGCACGACCGAGGTGATCGTGCCGGCGTTGCCGCGCAGGTAATCGAATTCGCGCTGCGCATAGTAGCTTTGCAGCATCGTCAGCAGCGCCACGCCCGACGCCAGCGCGGCGATCAGGGCGATGGCGGCGTAGCTGAACGGCAGCTTCCATCGGATGGAGTTACGGAGATAAGGTTGTATCATGGCTGCCTGACTCACAACTCAGCATTCAAAACATAAAACTGAGTTCACCCCACCAGCCGATAGCCAATGCCCGGCACGGTGAGGATGAGCGACGGCTCGCTGGGGTTCAGTTCGACCTTTTCGCGCAGGCGGCGCACGTGCACATTGACAATGCGCTCGTTCTCCACGTCGGCGTCGTAACCCCACACGGCGTCGAGAATCTGCGAGCGGCTGAGCGCCTGCCCCTGGTGGCGGGCCAGGTAGGTGAGCAGGCGGAATTCGATGGGCGTCAGGTTGAGCAGTTGGTTGCCACGCCGCACCTGCCCCCGGTTGCGGTCGATCACCAGGTCGCCGACGTACATGTATTCCGCATCCGCCAGCGAAAGCTCGCCGTAGGCCCGCCGCAGCAGGGCACGCACACGCGAGAGCAGTTCCCGCAGGCTGTAGGGCTTGGTCATATAATCGTCTGCGCCCATTTCCAGGCCCAGAACCTTGTCCATCTCGTCCCGACGCACGGTCAGCATCAGCACCGGCTGGCGCAACCCCAACTGGCGCATCTGGCGGCAGTAGTCAAACCCAGAGCCGTCCGGCAGGCGCACGTCCAGAATGATCAAGTGGGGATTGTGATCGCGGGTATATTGCACACCCTCTGTGCCGGAGCTTTTCCAACTGACCTGATAGCCGTCGCGTTGCAGGCCGTCTTGCAGGCTGCGCGCTACTGCTGGATCATCTTCGATCACGAGAATATGTGGAGTCTGGTTCATCCCGCTATCCCCTAACCGGAGCGCTTCCTAACCTTGATGATACCCGAAAATCCGCTGGACTACGCAGGTCGCGCCGCTGTAGAGCTGCCCACCTGCACCGGGAGGATTGTCGGCGCGTCGGGCGTGGGATGCCACTGGCTGGAAACAGGTGGGGAGCGCCGTGCCAGAGCGCTCCCCGCACACGAGGAGGAAGGAATGTTTTTGCCAATCGGTCGCCCGTCTTTACCATCGCTGATGCGGCCATGTTCCGGCGCACCCGCAAGAGGTGGTAGATCCACCCTTCGGTCAATGAGCGTCTGATTACACCATCGAACAGGCGGATTACGAACCGATTACGTGGAGATTACAATCCGTCAATGACGCGAAGCACAGCCCCTTCAGTCACAGCCCCCCAGTGCCGCTCTTGTTTGGGCAACGCGACGTTACCTGATAGGCACTGCCCTGGGCATTTCCGCTCGTAGGGGCGGGCATGTCTCGCCCCTACATATGGGCAATCTTGCCGACGGCTTCAGGTGTTGGCGAGGTCAGCAAATCCTTGAGTGCAACATGTGGCGCGACATATCCGTTGCTCTTACTTGCGGGGCAAAAAATCGTCCAGCTTGAGTGTGGCGTACAGACGCGCCCGGACTGCCTCCGGCAGTTCGGGGTCCGGGGCGGTGCGGTAGAGCCGAACCGTCTTTTGCAGCGTATCGACCACGATCCGGCAGTTCTCGCAGGTCGCCATGTGCGCCTCGATCTCCTGGCAGATCGCCTCGTCCAGTTCCCCGTCCACATACTCAGACAGGCTTGCCAGCAGGCTGTGGCAGTCGTGTTCGGCCATCGTCAACTCTATCTCGTGACCCATATCAGCGCCCTTCTGAGAAGTTAGACTCACCGAACCTGCCGGAGGTCGCATAGCGCACGCCGGTGAATTCGACCGTTCCTGCTGTTAGGGCGGCGGCAGCCTCGGCGTCGTCGTGCAGTGTGGCGAGCAAAAAGGCCGTCGTCAGGTGATTGATCAGGTCGTGGGCGCGGTCCATGTCCCACACCAGGTCAGAGCACTGCTCGAACCGCCCCAGGGCGATGATAGCGGGCGGACATTCGTCCGTGAAGATGTAATGTCCCGCGTTCTCGAAGACAACCAGGGTTTTGTCGGTGCTGCCGATCCCAGCGTAGATCGGGTAAGCGTCGCGTTCCGGGATGGTGGCCCGGTCCGCCGAACCGACCAGGATCATCGTCGGGGCCGTGAGCGCGGCCAGCCCTGCCGGCCCGAAGACCGGCCCGTTCCAGGGCGCCATCAGCACCACTGCTTTGATGCGCGGATCGGTGGTGGCGGGCCAGGGGCCATCTGGCACACCGTCCAGTCCGCGCCGCAGCGCGATGTCCTCTGCGTAGGCTTGCAGGAAGCAGGCCGCCTCGGCGAAACCCGTCTCCTGGCCCATCGGGGGCGGGATGTCTGGCCCGACCCCCTGCGCCGCGCACCAATCCGCCAGGGCGGTGAAGTCCAGCCGCCCGCCGCCCGCTGCCAGTGCCGTATAGCCGCCGAAGGAGTGCCCGCTCACGGCCACTCGTTCTGTGTCGATGACGCCCGCCAGCGCGCCGTCTGGCGCGTTCAACGTCTCGGCAGCATAGTCGATCTGACGCAGCAGATCGAACGGGCGATCTGCATAGCTGGCGATGATCGCGTCCAGGCCGCCAGACACCAGGTCGAACAGCGCGCTGCCGGGATGATCGGCGGCCAGCACCACAAAGCCGTAAGAGGCCAGATGTTCGGTGAAAAAGCGGCTCTGGTAGCGCAGCCCGCCCAGCCCGTGCGAAAAGATGACCAGTGGGTACGGGCCGTGTTCGGTGTCCGGTGCGGCGTCGCGGAGGGCGCGTCCGTCTAGCCGGAACAGGCCGTAGGCGTAGACGGTCGCTTCTGTCGCGCCGTCGGGGTTCAGCGCCGGATACCAGGCCGTCACAGAGAGGGGCCGCGCGGCGTCCTCGATGACGAATTCGCGCGTGCCCACCGCGTAGGGGCCGCGCAGGGCATAAGGCGGCGCGTCGGGGCGCTGGGCCTGCGCCGCCGGAATCGCCAGCGCCGCCAGCAGCAGTGCGATCAGGCCACAAAAGAGTTTACGCATGGGTATTGACTTCCTATTTTAGATCGGCGCATTTCCTCAACCCAGGCGACGCTGTCTGTGATCTCCTGATCTTTCCACGTTCCGGTCAGGCCCGCTGCGGCGATCTCTGCCCCCGTCGCCGGGCGAAAAGTCAGCAGTTCCCCAATCTCTTCATCCGGTCAGGGCTGGTCGGCAGGCTGCTTCACGTCGGTGAATTCAATCGTCACCTGAACTTCGCCGGCAGGCAGCCCTTCGGAGAGATCAATTTCTAGCCTCCCCTGTCTCGTAATGTGTCCACGAAGTTGAAGCAGGGTCATCAGGATACCTCCAACAACTTACCTCATCCGCCGCCAGAGTTCAGCGCGCCGCCGGTTTCGGCGCTGAGGGCGCTGTGCATGAAGTAAGCCGACAGCCGCTCCCGCAGGGCCAGGCGGGCGCGCATCAGGCGCGTCTTGACAGCGGGAATGCTCAGGCCGAGCGACTCCGCCGTCTCCTGAGTGCTCAAGCCTTCGATGTCGCGCAGCACGAACACGACGCGCAACGTCTCCGGCAGGCTATCGATGGCGGCCTGCATCTCGCGGCGCGCTTCTGCACTAAGCAGGTCGCTCTCCGGCAGGCAACAGAAGTCAAAGAACTGGCGGGGTGTCAGCTCGCCGTCCTCGGTTTCGACCGGCTCATCCAGCGAAAAAGCCACCGGCTCGCGCTTGCGCAGGTGCATCAGGGCGGTGTTGCTGGCAATGCGGTACAGCCACGTGCCCAGGCTGGACCGGCCCTCGAAGCGGTTGATGGCTTTGAAGGCATTGATGAAGGTCTCTTGCAACACGTCCTCGGCAGCCACCTCGTCGCCCGTCAGCCGCAGCGCCAGGTTATAAACACGCCCGGCGTGCTTCTCCACCAGTTCAGCGTAGGCAAGCTGGTCGCCTGCTTTCAGCCGCTCGATCAGTTGACTTTCGTCCGTCGTCGTTTCCATGTGGTTGAGCATACCCCAATTCCCCGGCGTTACCAAGACGGTCCGCCGACGTGTTATGATAGCGCAGCAGGTGTAACCGGCGCGTTTTTCGCGCATCTATCGATCTGGTCCAGGGAAAAGGAGTCTGGCTGTGCTGACCGACGAAGCCCGTGCCTTTTTGCAAAAACCGCTGATCGCCCGCCTGTCGGTGATCGACTCTGAAGGCTACCCTCATACCGTGCCGGTGTGGTATCTGCTGGACGGAGACGACATCGTGATGATCAGTGAGCAAAGCACCCGCAAGGTGCACTATGCCCGTCAGAATCCCAAAGCGGCGGTCGTGATCGGCGGCGAGGCCGGCGATGGCGGCGGCTATCTGCTCAAAGGTGAGCTATCTGTCGAGGCCGACCCGGACGACGTCTGGACCAAACGGCTGACCTATCATTACGAAAGCGAGGAACAGGCCGCCAAAGATGTGGCTGCCTGGGCCGACCTGGACATCATTGTCCTCCGGCTGAAGCCGCGTCGGGTACTTAAAGTGGCATGAGACGCTTGTGGAGCGAGGTATGGCAGACGAAAAAATCGGTAAAGTGATCTGGAAAGGTGACATGGCCTTCGATGGCGGGGCTGGCAGTGGCCCCTGGAGCATCCCCCTCGACGCCGAAGCTGCGTCCGGCGGGGCAGAACAGGGCTTCCGCCCGATGGAACTGCTGCTGGTGGGGCTGGCCGGCTGCACCGCGATGGACGTGATCAGCATCCTCAAGAAAAAGCAGCAGGATGTGACCGGCTTTGAGGTTGAGGCGCTAGGGACGCGCGCCGATGAGCATCCGCGCGTCTATACCGAGATTCAGATCGTCTACCGCGTGACGGGTCGTCGCATCGATCCGAAGGCTGTTGCGCGGGCCATCGAGCTTTCGGAAACCAAATATTGCCCGGCCTCAGCCATGCTGCGCGAACGCGCGACTATTACCAGTCGCTACGAGATCGTCGAGATTGACTCGGCCTGATCCCTGGCACGCTCAACGCCCGTACTGCGATTCCCCGGCCAGAATCTGCTGCAAGCGGTACGGGTCGGTGCGCGAGGTCAGGTCCAGGCTCAGCGGCGTGACGGACACCAGGTGCTCGTGCATCAGCACATACACGTCTGAGTTCGGCTCGGCCCGTTCCGGGTCGGCGCGCAGCTCGTAGCCCAGCTTGCCGATGTCGCTCAGCGCCACGCGCTCCGGACGGGTTGGCCAGAACACGCGCCGCCGTGAGAGCCGCGTCACGCGCCAGGGCGTCTCCGGGGTGGCGTCTTGCGGCACCTCGATCTTCAGCACGTCTACGTCGTCGGGCATCCGCTGTTCCAGCATCCGCGCGGCGAACAGGCGCACGAAATGCGCGGCGGCGGCAAAGTTTACGTCGGCGTAGGACAGGTGCATGTCAATGGGCATTTGCAGGCTGGCGGCAATGGCCGGGATGCCCAGGCTGGCCGCTTCCAACGCGGCGCCGACCGTGCCGGAGATAGTCACGCCGTTGCCGGTGTTCTCGCCGTAATTGATGCCCGATACCACCAGCGATGGCAAACGCGCGGATAGCTCCAGCACGCCGTGCTGTACGGCCTGGGCCGGCGTGCCATCAACAGCATACACCAGAGTGTCGGTCTGATTGATGGCGCGCATCCGCTGGTAGATGCGTCCTTCGCTGGTCACGGGCAGGCTGCGCCCCATGCCCGACTGCTGCAAACGCGGCGCGACCACCAGGATTTCCCCCAGGTCCGCCAGCGCATCGACGACCGCCCACAGCCCTGGCGACTCGATGCCGTCGTCATTGGTGCACAGGATGATCGGTTGTTCGTCCCCCACAGGCCCTCCTGATCAACACAAACGTTAAATCGCAAAGAACCCAAAGAGCGCAAAGTGCACAAAGAAATCCTTTGCGATCTTTGCGCCCTTTGGGGTGAACTGTCCTCCGCACACCGCGCCGGGAGCAACCCTATTGGGCGAAGTTCTTGTCGATGAAGAACCGGATCACCGTGACGAAGATCACCGCCCCGACGGTCGCCACGATGAAGTCGGCGCAGATGTCTGGGATGATGCCGGGCAGCCCGATTCCCAACAGCCGGAACAGCCCGCCACCGACCGCCGCGCCGATCAGCCCCAGCACAATGTCGCCCACAGGCCCATAGCCCTTGCCGCGCAATAACCTGCCGGCAATGGTCCCGGCCAGGCCGCCGACGATGACCCACACAATGCACTGGATACAAGAAAAAGGACCTACCATTACCATTGCGCCTGCTCCTCTTGTCCGTGTTGACCTGTTTTAGCCCGCCGCAAGCCTCGCCACTGGAGCAGCAAGGTCAGGCGGGCTTGTCTTTACTTCAGCCCGTTGGCTGTGCCATCCTGAACACAGCACCTTTCCAAACGAGCAGGTTGCCGGTTGGGGCGGCAACCTCCCGCCGGACACGGGGCTTGTCTATCCAGGACATGTGGCTCGCGTGAGCGAGACCCGGCACTTGCGTTCTGGGCAAGTGAGCTACGCGGCTTTAGCCGCCGTAGAGTGTCACACTGTACTATACGGAGCAAGACGACGCAAAGTTCCGGCGAAAAACAAGCCCCATCCCCGCCCAGAAGGAACAGAGATGGGGTTGAATGCACGGTCAGGCGGAGGTGTAGGGCATGTCATGAACTTTGGGTGTTTGTTTCGCCTCTGCCCTTACCCCCTAACTCCCTCTTCCTCGTGGAGAGGGGGAGCAGATGCGACAATTTCCCCTCGCCCTGAGGGCCGTTTTCGCCTACGAAAGTGCATAGCACACTCTAGGGCGGGGTTATTCGCTCTTGCGTAGGTAGACGAACCAGTAGACCACGCCGACCATCACCGCGCCGCCGATGATGTTGCCGATGGTCACGGGCAGCAGATTATTGATCAGGAAGCCGCCCCATGTGAGATTGGCCGTATTGGCGGTCACGTTGGCCGCCCAGGCGTCGTAGAAAGTCGGGTCGAACTGGCGGATGAACAGCGCGATAGGGATGAAGTACATGTTGGCGACGCTGTGCTCGAAGCCCGCCGCCACGAAGGCGCTGATCGGGAAGATGATGGAGAAAATCTTGTCCACCGTGCTGCGCGCGCTGTAGGTCAGCCACACCGCCAGGCACACCAAGGCGTTGCACATGATGCCCAGCGCGATGGCCTGCACGAATTCCAGGTTCACCTTGCTGTTGGCGATGTTCAGCGCGGCGTTGCCGATGGCCCCACCGCCGAAAGTATACTGCCTGGACAGGTACATGATGAATGCCGTCGCCACCGAACCGACGAAGTTACCGGCGTAGACGATCACCCAGTTGCGCAGCAGTGCGGCGGTGCTGACTTTGCCGCGCGCCCAGGCCATGACGATCAGGTTGTTGCCGGTGAAGAGTTCCGCGCCGCCGACGACGACCAGGATCAGGCCCAGACAGAAGACCAGCCCGGCCAACATGCGCTGGACGCCGTAAGGCAGCCCCGGTACGTTGTTCTGGGCATTGCCGCCCAGCCCGGCCAGGACGGTGGTCGCAAAGATCGCGCCCAGGGCAATGAACGCGCCGGCCAGCACGGCCAGCACAAACATCACCATGGTGTCCAGCGCGACCTTGCGCACGCCTAGGGCTTCGGCTCTTTGCGCCATCTCTGCGGGTAGCAGCGCGTCGATGCGAACGGTTTCGTTTGACATGCTCACTTCTCCTCGGATGCTGCGTGCTTATGCGACCTTGCGGTCTGGGGATATCAAGTAGGCAAAGGCACACTACCCTCTCAAACTTTGTTGATTGTAGCGCTGCTGGTGCGGATGGTATGTGATAAAAGTCACGAACTTGACAGAAACGCAACTGGTTATACCGCCGGATGGCAGGTACAATCACCGACCAATCTTTCGCCGGATACTCGACAGGACGGCCTATGAACCGTGCGTCGTTTGCCCGCTGGCGCAACCTGCTGCTCGGCCTGCTCATCAGCGCGGCCTTTTTGTGGCTGGCTCTGCGTGACCTGGACTGGTCCGCCGTCGGGGCGGTGCTGCAAAACGCCCGCTGGGGCTACCTGCTGCCCGTCTTCGCCGTTTGGACGGCAGGGCTGGCCGTGCGGGCGGTGCGCTGGCGCGTGCTGCTGGGCGACCGGGTTGGGCTGCGTTCGACCTTTCACATCCTCAACATCGGCTTCCTGATCAACAACGTGCTGCCCTTCCGCGTGGGCGACTTGGCGCGCGCCTACCTGGTCGCGCGGGACGAAGCGCCCGTCTCTGGCTGGGCGGCGCTGAGCACGGTCGTCGCCGAGCGCATTCTGGATATGCTGTGCGTGGTGTTGCTGCTGGCGGCGGTGCTGCCCGTCCTGCCGGTCGATCCAGCGGTCGTGACGGGCGGGCTGGCGCTGGGTGGGGTTGCGCTGGCCGGGTTTGCGCTGCTGCTGCTGTTCGCCCACCGCTCGGCGCAGGTACAGATTTGGGCAGAACGGCTGCTGCATCTGCTGCCTGTTCATCTGCGCGCCCGGCTGATCGGGCTGCTGGTGCGCATGTTGGACGGACTCCAGCCTTTGACGACCTGGCGCAGCCTGCTGGGAGCGGTGTTGTGGACCGCCGCCGGGTGGTTCTGCACGCTGTTCGCGGCGTGGCTGCTAGGACTGGTGTTCCCTGACCTGCCGGCGACGGGTCTGGTCCGCGCCGCCTTGACGTTGGCGGTGGTGGCGGCGTCGTTCAGCTTCATCATCCCCTT
This sequence comes from uncultured Anaerolineae bacterium, assembly GCA_964529715.1. Classification (GTDB taxonomy): domain Bacteria; phylum Chloroflexota; class Anaerolineae; order Aggregatilineales; family Ch27; genus CAZGXI01. Next base: position 58,689 of record CAZGXI010000018.1, read on the forward strand.
CACGCTGGCGAACGTGGGGCCGTTCGAGGCAGCGTCGATCTTCGCGCTGATGGCCGCTGCCGTGCCGCAGGAACTGGCTGCCGCCTACGCGGTGGTGTGGCACACCACCGTCGTGCCGCTCTATGCGCTGTGGGGGGCGGTGGGGTTGCTGGCGCTGGGCCTGTCGCTGGGACAGGTGCGGCAGGGCGCGGCGTCATTGAGCGAATCCGCGCCGGGGGACTAGCAAAGGCTATGACATCCCTTAAATCTGCGCCGAACCCGCTGCCTAGTCCTTCTTTCCCCTTAACAAGTCCAGACAGGTCCGCTATTCTGTAAGTGGTTCGGAAGGAGTAATCTCCATGCCCCGTACCGTTCGCGCCCCACGTGGAACTACCATCACCTGCAAGGGTTGGCAGCAAGAAGCCGCCTTGCGGATGCTTATGAATAATCTCGATCCCGATGTGGCCCGCGACCCCGATAACCTGATCGTCTACGGCGGCAGGGGGCGCGCCGCCCGCAATTGGGATGCCTTTGACGCCATCGTGCGCGCGCTGCGCGAACTCGAAGGCGACGAAACCCTGCTGATTCAAAGTGGCAAGCCGGTGGCGGTGTTCAAGAGCCATCCCGATGCGCCGCGCGTCTTGCTGGCGAACAGCAACCTGGTGCCTCACTGGGCCACCCAGGAGCACTTCGACGACCTGGAGCGGCGCGGCCTGATCATGTATGGCCAGATGACCGCCGGGTCGTGGATTTACATCGGCACCCAGGGCATCTTGCAGGGCACCTACGAGACGTTCGGCAGTGTGGCCCGGCAACAGGGCTGGCCATCGTTGCGTGGGAAGTTCGTGCTCACCGCCGGGCTGGGGGAGATGGGCGGTGCGCAGCCGTTGGCCGTCACCATGAACGAGGGCGTGGCCCTGATCGTGGAAGTGGACCCAGCCATGGCCGAACGCCGCCTGCGGACGCGCTACCTGGACGAGGTAACGACCGACTTGGAAGATGCAATGGTGCGCGTCGATGAGGCGCTCAAAGCCGGCGCGCCGAAGTCCATCGGCCTGATCGGCAACGCTGCCGAGGTGTTGCCGCGTCTGGTGCAAATGGGCGTCACCCCCGATGTGGTGACGGATCAAACACCTGCCCACGATTACCAGTACTACATCCCGCACGGCATGACCTTCGACGAGGCTAAGGCCCTGCGCGCGCGTGACCCGCAGGAGTTTGCCCGCCTCAGTGGACTGAGCATGGCGGTCCACTGCCGGGCTATGCTCGATTTGCAGGCGCGCGGCAGCATCGTCTTCGACTACGGCAACAACCTGCGCCAGCGCGCTTATGACGCGGGCGTGACTGACGCTTTCAACTATCCCGGCTTCGTCCCGGCTTACATCCGCCCGCTGTTCTGCGAGGGCAAGGGGCCGTTCCGCTGGGTGGTCCTCAGCGGCGACCCCCAGGACCTCTACCGCACCGATCAGGCCATCCTGGACTTGTTTCCCGAAGACGCGCATCTGCAACGCTGGATTCGTCTGGCGCAGGAGCGCGTGGAGTTCCAGGGCCTGCCGGCGCGCATCTGCTGGCTGGGCTATGGCGAGCGCGCGCGGGCGGGACTGGCATTTAACGATCTGGTCGCCAGTGGGCAGGTTTCGGCCCCCATTGTGATCGGGCGCGACCATCTAGACGCGGGGTCGGTCGCCAGCCCCAACCGCGAGACCGAGGGGATGCGCGATGGCTCCGACGCGATCAGCGATTGGGCCATCCTCAACGCCCTGATCAACGCCGTCGGCGGCGCAACGTGGGTCAGCTTCCATCACGGCGGTGGCGTGGGCATCGGTTACAGCCAGCACGCCGGGATGGTGATCGTGGCCGACGGCACACCGGAGGCGGCGCGGCGGCTGGAGCGAGTGCTTACCACCGATCCGGGCATGGGAATCGTGCGCCATGCCGACGCAGGCTACCCAGAAGCCATCGCGGCGGCGCGGCGGCACGGGATCAAGATGCCGATGCTTTAGAGCAGGTTATGCGCTTTCGTGGGCTAAAACGGCCCTTACTCCCTGACTGATTCCTCTCCATGAGGGAGGGGCGGAGGGCTGAGGCTAAACGAGCATCCAGAGTTCATCACCCGCTCTGGCCGTCGAACGTTTAAATCTTGTATGATCTGCGCAACGGGTTATACTGGTAATGCTTGGGGCTTCCAGACAAGAGAGACGCAGGTATGGTCCAGGAATATCGCAGCGAAACGCTCGAACGCACGCTCAAAAAACTGCATACGGTCGTCGATGGTGTCAAGGCGTCGGTGATCGTGAACGTGGATGGCCTACTGGTGGCGTCGTTCCCACCGGGAGACGAGGATAACCCTCACGAAAACCCCACCAGCAGCCCGCAGGTCGCAGCCATGGCGGCCACGCTGATCGGGCTGGCCGAACGCACGCTCGACCGGCTGGCACAGGGCCGCTTGGACCGCATCCTGATGCAGGGTGAGGAGGGCCTGATGCTGGTCTACCCGGCAGGACAGGCATCGGTCGCCGTTCTGCTGGATAAGGGTGCCCGGCTCGACCGCGCCTTTTTCGCCACCAGCAAAGCAGCAGAGGAAGTGAACGAAATCCTCGGCTTCCACCACTGATTGCCCCCGGCGGCGCACACCCACGATAGACCGAACGCAGAACCTCACGGACCTGGGCGTATCCCTGGCCGTGCGTGGCTCTGCCGGGTCAGTCGGTGCATGGCTGCACCAGCAGCTCAGGCGATGGTCTGACCGCCGCCGGGCGCGCGATTCTCCGGCTCGTTCGGGGCCGGTGCACCTGCACCGGTTGCCTGGATGTGCTCGTCGCCCTCCGGGACCGTCGTCGTAAAGAGCGTCCCTGACGGCGCTGCGTCGGCGGGCGGCGCGGCCTCTTCTGGCGGGGATGGCGCGGGAGCAACGGGCTGGTCTTCGGCAGGCGCAGCGGGCAGGTCGGCAACCGGCGCGGCGGGGATGGCCGTTCCACTGCTGGGCGTGGGGGCCATCGAGAGTGCCGCGCGTGCGCCGGTATCGGAGAGGGCTGAAGGCGGCGGCTGGAAATAGATGCGGATGATCATCTGGCCCAGCCGCAGTTGATCGCCGTCGCGCAGCCGGTAGGGGCGATGCGCGTTGAGCCGCTGGCCATTGAGGAAGGTGCCGTTGCTGCTGCCCAGGTCCCACACGTCCAACCGGTTATCGTCGCCGCTGCGGATGGCTGCGTGGCGGCGGCTGACGCCCATGCGATAACCCGCATATGGAGTCAAGTCCACGTCCGGCATGGCCCCCGTGGCTGGGTCGCGCCGTCCGAAGATCAACTCCTTCTTGGGTTGCGCCAGGATCGGTTCTGGCCCGCCTTCGATCTCGATGCGTAAATTCGAGCCTGGCAGAAAGATGTCCGTCCCGGCGGTGCTCACCTGGTCCCGCGTCTCTGCTGAGACACCCCCCTCTTCAAACGATTTCGTCGTGCCGACGGCGGCGCGACCGAGTAGGCTGGTGCCGCAATTCTCGCAAAAAATGACGCCGGGGCGGTTTTTGTGTCCGCAATTTGAGCAAACTTGCATGGGTAAATCCCCTTTGTCGCAAACGTCCGCCAGGCAAACGGTTTCCACCTGGCAACCTGAGGCGATACTATAACACGCATCTATCTTATATTAGACGAATTTGCGCAGAAGGGCGAGTCTGTGGCGGCAAAATTTCCCTTCCTGGCCGACTGATGTTACCATTATACTATGCGGTCGGCTATCCAGTGTATCAAGAACGCCCGGATTTCAACGTGCTTCCCGGCAAAAGGGGGCTTTTCTGTCTTACGGCGACCAAAGCCGGTGCACCACAAAGCACACCGAGGATGCGGGGAATTCAGGCAAAATCCTTTGCGATCTTGGCGTCCTTTGCGGTGAAAAAGGATAATTCGTCACAATTGAAAGGGCATTCCGGCAAAAGCGGCGCTTGCGTATCGGCGCCGTTTACAGTAGAATGTTTGTGCTAAAAGGGACTCGCATCCTGTGAACGTTGGGTTGGACGGAGAACAGCCATGAGCGATGACGAAGGCCGCGCCAGAGCCTTAAATGCAACGCTGGCCGAATTGACCAAACGCTTCGGCGATGGAACGGTGGTGCGCCTGGGGGACGCCAGCCACATGCAGGTTGATGTCATCCCCACCGGCTCGCTGGGCCTGGACATCGCCCTGGGCGTGGGCGGCATCCCGCGCGGGCGTGTGACCGAGATTTACGGCCCGGAGAGCGCCGGCAAGACCACGCTGTGCCTGCACATCATTGCCCAGGCGCAAATCCGGGGCGGCATTTGCGCTTTTGTAGACATGGAGCACGCCCTTGACCCGGCCTACGCGGAGCGTATCGGCGTGCGCATCGACGACCTGCTGGTCAGCCAGCCGGACACCGGCGAACAGGCCCTCGAAATCGCCGAGGCGCTGGTCCGCTCCGGCGCGATTGACGTGGTGGTGATCGACTCGGTGGCGGCGCTGGTCCCGCGCGCTGAGATCGAGGGCGAGATGGGTGACGCGCACGTGGGCTTGCAGGCCCGTCTGATGAGCCAGGCCCTGCGCAAGCTCAGCGGTGCCATCAAGCAGAGCAACACTGCCGTCGTCTTCACCAACCAGCTCCGTGAGAAGGTAGGGGTGATGTTCGGCTCGCCCGAAACGACCCCCGGCGGGCGCGCCCTCAAGTTCTATTCCAGCATCCGCCTGGACATCCGGCGCGTGCAGCAGATCAAGGCCGCCAGCGAGGTCGTCGGCAACCGCACGCGCGTGCGCGTGACCAAGAATAAGGTCTCGGCTCCCTTCAAAGAAACCGAATTCGACATCATGTTCGCCGACGGCATCAGCAAGGACGGTGAGATCGTAGACATCGCCTCAGAACTGGGCATCATCGAAAAGCGCGGCGCGTTCTTCCGCTACAACGATGGGATGCTCGGCCAGGGGCGCGAAAACGCCAAACAGTACCTGCGCGAGAACCCCGTCCTGGCCGACGAGATCGAGGACCTGATCCGGCAGCACTTCGGCCTGCCGCCGTTGGGCGCGGTCGTTGCCCCGCCGCCCAGGGTGGTCGAACAGCCCGCTCCCAAAGAAGGCAAGCGCAGCAAGAAGCAGGCCCCGCCGCCGGTCGAGGAAATCGAAGACCTGATGGAGTAGGGCGGCGACGCAACATTCGTTCCGGCACGGCGGACGGGCATTTGCCGCGCCGCCGTTTGCCAGAGCAGGTCCGAATGCATCTGTGGACGTTTGCAGTGGAGAGGCGGGTTCCCATGACCAGACAATACATGCAGCGTTCCCTGTACCTGGTACTGCTGGCGATCCTGATCCTGGCCCTGCCCGGTCCGGTACTGGCGCAGGAAAACGCGGCGCAGGAACGCCCCACCCTCAGTGGGTCGCCGCGCTCCTTCGATACGCCCCATTTCCGCGTCCACTACACCACCAACGGCGAGGATGCCGTGCCCGCGCCCGATGCTGATGCCAACGGCGTCCCTGACTATGCGGAGTTCGTCGCGCGCACAATGGAGGAAGTCTGGCGCATCGAGGTAGACGAATTGGGGTGGTCTCCACCCCCGCCGGACGGGGACGAAGGCGGCGACGCACGCTACGATGTGTATTTGCAGGACATCTACGGCTCCACAGCGTTCAGCGGCGACATCGCCGGCTATACTGATAACTTCGGTGGCCTGATCGGCGATAACCCCTATACTGCCGTCGTTGAGGCGCGCTCTGCCTACAGTTATCTGGTGCTGGATCACGACTACGAAGGCGGCGCGGGCCTGGGGGTTGGTCTGACGGTCGAGGACTACGTCCGCGTCACGGCGGCGCACGAGTTCCACCATGCCATCCAGTCCGGCTACGACGGCGACGAGCCATACAACTGGCTGTGGGAAGCCACCGCCAGTTGGATGGAGAGCGAGGTTTACCCCCAGGTGGTCGATAACCTCAGCTACCTGTCCGCCGTGTTCAAAAGCCCGGATACCTGCTTGGTCGGGCCGGGCGGCGACCGCGCCGAAAACGACCTGCACTGGTACGGCATGTGGGTCTTCTTGCAGGCGCTCGACCAAACCTACGGCCACGAGTCTGTCCGCGCGCTGTGGGAACAGGCCATCACCCAGGATGGCTACGCAGCGGTGGATGCTGCGCTGGCGCTCTACAGCGATACGCTGGAGGCGGCGGTGCGACGCTATGCCGTGCGCAACCTGCTGCGCGACTACGAGCGCGAGTCGGCTTATCCTCTCCTGCGGTTGGAAGGCGCGATCCGCACGCCGGGCCTGTGGACTCCCCGCGACGGCGTGCAGAGCTTCGGCACGGATTATGTCGAACTGATCCTGCCCGGTTATAGCGCGATAGGCATAACCGTCACCGGCGCAGACCTGGACGCGCGCGTGATCGGCGTCGCCGGGAACCGCGCCGAGGAATTCGCCCTAGAGGGCGGCACGGGCATGGTAGACCTGCGCCGCTATGAACATACCTACTTGCTGATCACTGGCCTGGCACGCGAGGGCAATACGTCAAGTTGCCAGACCGTGCCCTACACCGTCAATATCGACCCGCGCGCCTCACTCGCCGGTGAGCCGACGGCGGTCTACGACGCGGCGCGCTTCTTGCCGCCGCAGGTTGAAGGGCTGGCCGATCCCGACACCGGACAGGTCGCCGCCCCCGACCCGGCGGCGCTGGAAGCGCCTTTCGACGTGCTGGTCCCTGCCCGCACGCCAGAAGGCCACACCCTAAACGCCGCCTACACCTTGCCCGCCGCCGCCTTTGGCGCGGACGTCGAGGCGACGCTGCCCGTCGGGGAGATTGCCGTGCTGGAATACGGCGCGCCTGACGGGACATTCATCACGGTTCTACAAGGCGCGGCGGCCTGGCCCACGCTGGAGGAGTACGTTGCGGCGCGCGGGCCGCGCGTGGGCGAAACTATGACTGCTTACAAGGGCCTCCCGGCGCTCCTGGTGCAGTCTGAGGTCTGGAACAGCATCACGCTCATGATCGGCGACCGGCTGGTGATCGTTGAGGGTAGTGCGCCGCTCAGCGCAGTCGAGGTGTTGGTGCTGGGCCTGATCCCCTGAGCGCCGGCCCGGCGGCATCTGCGGTTCATGCCTGAAGGAGTCTCCCATGCCCTACCGGATCGTGGCCTACTACTTCTCCGGGTCGAGCCAGCGCGTCCCTTACCTCGTGACCGACATCCCCGCCGAAAAGCTGACCCATGTCAACTTCGCCTTTTTCAACATCTCGCCGGACGGCCTGTGCATCGTCGGCGATCCGGCGCTCGATCTGGACTACCGCTATCCCGGCGATCCCGACGGCGAGCCGTACTATGGGCACTTCCGGCAGTTGAACCTGCTCAAGCAGCGCCACCCCCACCTGCGCACGCTGATGTCCGTCGGCGGCTGGGGCTGGTCCGGGCGCTTTTCCGACGCGGCCCTAACCGCCGAGTCGCGCGCGCGGTTTGCCCACTCCTGCCTGGAGCATCTGCGTCTCTACGGCTTCGATGGCGTGGACATCGATTGGGAGTATCCGGTGGCCGGGGGGATGCAGGGCAACGTCGAGCGCCCGGAGGATCGCCAGAACTTCACGGCGCTGTTGGCCGAACTGCGCCGCCAGCTCGACGCGCAGGGTGCGCAGGACGGGCGGCCTTACCTGCTGACCGTCGCCACGCCCGCCGGGGCGGCCAACTACCGCAACCTGGAACTGGACCGCATCCACGCTTACCTGGACTGGATCAACCTGATGACTTACGACTTCGCCTCGTTCACGGCAGAGACGAAGTTCAACGCGCCGCTGTACGCCGAGGCCGACGGTTACGAGAGCAGCGACACGGCGGTACGCGATTACCTGGCAGCGGGCATTCCGCCGGAAAAGATTGTGCTCGGCGTGCCGTTCTACGGACGTGGCTGGGTGGGCGTCCCGCCGGACAACGACGGCCTGCATCAGCCCTTCGACCAGGCCTGGACGGACCTGAGCGGCTACCGCGACCTGGCCCGCCGGCACATCCCCACCCTAGAGCGCCATTGGCATGTGCGGGCGCAGGTCCCCTGGCTCTATGACCGCACCGGGCAGGTCATGATCACTTACGATGACGCGGAGTCCATCGGCGTCAAGGCCGACTACGTGAAGGCGCTCCACCTGGGCGGGATGATGTTTTGGGAGATCAGCCAGGACGATGCGGACCACACCCTGCTAAACGCGATCTACACCCGGCTGCGGGGATAAGGTGTGGCAGCTCACCTGCGAGTTACGCATAAACGCGAAGCCCTGGACGAAATCAAACGTTTCCTGGCGAAAGCGGGCGTCCTGGCCGACGAGATTCGCACCAATCCCGAAACCGCTCTCAGCCTGGGCATGGCCGCCGTCGAACGCTATGAGCGCATGGGCAAATCCCCAGCGTGGATTCGCGCCCGCGTGCCGAAGGCGTTATCAGTACGACCTGGTCACGGAGCGCCCGCTGCTTGACCGGGGTGAGCATGGTAGGGAATAAAAAACCTCTCCCACAGGGAGAGGTTGAACGGACCGCTCATGCTGCCGCCAACACCGAGGTATGCACCTCGAACGCGGGCGGGTTTTCCAGATGCTTCTTGACCGCGCACAGTTCGGCGGAACGCACCACCGCCTCTTTGTACCGCTCCGGGAAATCGGGCGGAAGCTGGATGTCCAGTTCCACGCGGTCCACCATGTGCGTCAGCGGGTTAACGTCCATCCGCTGCACAATGCGCATCCCTTCCGTCGGCAGGCCGCGCTGACGGCAAAAGCTCAGCACATAAATCCCCGCGCAGGTGCCTATCGAAGCCAGAAACAGCCCGAACGGCGCTGGGGCCGAGCCGTCCTGGTTGGTTATGATCCGCATTCCATCCGCCGTGATCGCGTCTACGCGCGCCCCGCCGGGAAAGACGATTTCCATCTCCATGTGCGCCACCTGTCCTCGTATCTTGAATGTCGTTTTTCTACCGCGTTAGATGCACCGGACAGGCAGAGGTTTCACCTGCGCAGACGCAGCCCTAACCCATCGGCGTCGGGGTCGGGATCACGCCCAGACCGGTCGCTAGCGTGTAGAGCAGCAGTAGGCCACCTGCCCCGATCAACAGGATCAGACCGAGTACGATGAAATAGGTGGCGATCTTCACCAGCCGCATAATCTGCCGCAGTGCCGCCCGTAGCGCGATGAACCCCGCCGCTCCCGCCGCGATGAAGAACGGAATCGTCCACCAGGGCCAATCGTTTTGCAGGATCAACACCCACACCAGCCAGAAGACCAGCCCCGCCGCGCCGCCCACCACGCCGTCTACCACCTGCCCTCGGTTCGGCATCCGCAGCAGATAGGCGGCAATGAAGGCCAGCAGCCCGGCGGTGAAGATGCCGTTGCCCAGGATCGTCAGCGCAATCGAGCGCAGGTCAAGTTGTTCGTTGTTGACGGCGGCGGTCAGCCCGGCGGTCAGGCTGGCGACGGCGATCTCGGCGGCACCCTCTGGAATTTTGCGCCGCAGTCCGTGATACAGCGCGCGCAGCAGCGCCGCAACAGGCAGCAAATATTGCCCGCCGATTTGCAACAGTTCGGTGATCGTCCGTTGGTCAATCGTCATCGCGGTTATCCTCCGGGATAAATCGGCAACAGGTCCAGGCTTTCCCCGGCCAGTGCGCGGCGGATCAACGCCGCAGTGCGGTAGGCCAGCTGTGTCATCACCGCACGGCCCAGGTCAGCCTCGGCCAGGGCCGGCGCACCGCCGAAGTAGCCCGGCCAATCGTCTGCCTGGCGGATGCTCTCCTCCGGCACGCCGTCCAGCGAGGCGTAGTTGCGCGCCACCAGATTGGCGTCCAGCGCCAGCATGATCGCGGTCGCGGCAATCCCGCCGTGAGCGGGCATACTCAGGGCTTCTTGTTCCACCGGCGAAATGCGCCGCCGGGTCAGGGTGCGCAGATCGGGGGCGGCGTTGGCCTCGGCCCCGGCATAAAGGTAAGAGAAGGTGTCCACTGCCAGCAGATTCGGGTAGCGCGTGGTCACGTCCTTCAAAGCGCGCTGGATCGCGCGGCAGTATTCTGGACCGGGATGAAAACCTACACTGAACAGCCAGCGAAAGCGATTGCGCAACACACCTATCGCCAGGTCGGTCACGACAGCCTGGAGCGTCTCCGGGCGCAGTACCAAACTGCTGCTGAGCGGGAACAGGTCAGGCCGCCGTTGGTCCGGCGAATCGGCCCCGTAAGGCAGCAAGGGCAAGATGACGACCGCACGCTGACGGTCGGTCATGGTCAGCAGGTCAGCGACCTCCAGCGTGATGCGGCGCACGGCGAAGCTGGTCGTGCCGTGCGGCAGGTGCGGGCCGTGCTGCTGGGTGTGGCCCAGCGGCAGCAGCACTATCGCGCGCTCACGGTCGAGCGCCGCCAACTGGCTGTTGTTCAGCCGTTCCCATTCATAAACGCGATCCACAACCTTTTTCCTTCGTGTGTTGCTCCGCACAAGCGCACATTTCAGGGTAACATAGTTATGCACAGAACGAAAGAGGAAGGCCAGCTATGCCGTTTCATGTGGGAGTCTTCGGTAACGGCGCGGTGTATCTCACGCCGCCTGCCAATGTGCCGGACGGGACGCGCGCTTACGTCTATATTCTGGCGGGCGAGGACCCGGTGTCGTTCTACCGCCGCCTGGTGCTGATCGAGCCGGAGGATGCCCGGCTGTACCTGCAACTTGGCCTGGCCCAACTGGAAGCGGGCCGTCTGGCCGACGCTGAGGCGGCCTTCCAGCGGGCCATCTCGCTCGACTTCGGCTTTGCCGACGCCCATCTGGCGCTGGGGCGCTGCTACGAGCAGCAGGGCCAGCTTGATTCCGCGCTGTTGGCTTACCGCAAGGCTGCTGACCTGGCGCCGGATGACGCCGCCGCACAGCGCCATCGCATCACGGCGCTGCTGCGCCTGGACCGTGCCGACGAGGCGCTGGCTGCGTTGGAGGGGGCGCTGCGGGCCGCGCCCCGACTGCGCGCCTGGGTCGAATCCGACACCGCGCTGGCCTCCCTGCGCGCCGATCCCCGCTGGAAAGCAGTATTCGGTTCGGAGGAATAGCCGCACGCCGGTTTTCGACTAGGGGGGGAGATAATGCCTCAGCAGGTGATTCACCTAACGCCTGACTTGTGGGTGTTTCAGAGTGAGATATACCAGACCAATAGCGGTGTCTGGCTGCGCGACGGTGGGGCCTGTCTGGTCGATCCAGGCGTGTTGCCGGATGAGATCGAGCGCATTGCGACTTTTCTAGAAGCGCAAGAAGCGATCCCGCGCTGGCTGGCGATCACGCATGGCCACTGGGATCACGTGCTGGGCGTGCAACGCTTTCCCAACGTCAACGTGGCGGTCCATGCCGCTTATCCGTCGGTGGTGGCGCGACGCGGGCCGGGCATTCAGCGTTTCCTGGCCCGCTGGTACGCCGAGGCTGGTCTCTCGCGTGAGGGGCCGTTCGAGATGCCCCAGGCAGATCTGCTGTTTGAAGGGACGCTGGTGCTGCGTTTCGGCGGCGAAACGCTCCAGGTCATCCACGCGCCCGGCCACGCCCCCGATCACGCGGTGCTCTATCAGCCGGAAGTGGGCATCCTGTGGGCGGGAGACATGCTGAGCGACAGCGAAATTCCCTACGTTATGGACTCACTGTTGGCTTACGAACACACCCTCGCGGCCCTGGCCGAACGGCGGATTCACGCCCTGGTACCAGGGCACGGCGCGCCCACCACCGACGTGGCAGAAATCCAGGCCCGCTTGAGCAGAGATCAGGGCTACCTGGCCGGACTGCGCGCCGGGGTCGCGGAGGGCATTCGTCGGCGGTTGCCAATCGAGGAGATCGTCGCGCGTTGCGCCGACTTGGCCCGTCCTTATCCCGACAGCCAGGACACTCATGCTCTCAACGTCGAAAGCGCCTGGCTGGAGATTGGCGGCTTCTCGGCTACCCATCCGCTTGGCTGGGAGCGCGCCTGGAAGCAGATGTTCTGACCCCACCTGGACGGCTTCTTACACGCAGGAGATACAAAGCGGCGCGACATTCCTGTGCGCTCTTTGCGGTTTGGGTTTGCTGACTGCCGCCTGACAGTTGGCCCGCGCGCCGTCAGGCAGATTTGAGCGAAGCATCAGGTTTCCGCCCGGTTTTGTAAGGTCAGCGTCCTGCAAAACAGGTAAGATGGTGAGATAATATAAGCATAAGCCAATGGGGATTGTTCCTCGCTTCTCAATTCCACAGGGTCAAGAGTTATTGGAGGTGTTGCCATGCGTCGTAGCGTTTTTCTCTTCCTAATGGCGCTCCTGCTGGGCGTGGCCCTGAGCCTGCCCGGCGCCGTCCCGACCCATGCCCAGAGTGGCAGCGGCGCGAACTGGTCGGGTGAATACTTCAACAACCGCGACCTGGTCGGCCCGGCCATCTTCGTCCGGCTCGACAGCACGATTAACTTCGACTGGGGCGGCAACAGCCCGATGCCGGGCATTGTCCCTGCCGATAACTTCTCCGTGCGTTGGTCTGCGCCACAGTTCTTCAACGCCGGGACGTATGTCTTTACCGCCACTGCCGACGATGGCGTGCGGGTTTTCGTGGATAACCAGTTGATCATCGACGGCTGGCGCGATCAGCAGCGGACCACCTACACCGGCCAGATGACCCTGAGCCAGGGCAGCCATTGGGTGCGCGTGGAGTATTACGACAGCGGCGATCAGGCTGCCATCACCTTCAGTTGGATTCAGGCCGGGACGCAAGGCGCGTCCGGCGGCTGGGCGGCGGAATACTACAACAACGCCGAGTTGTTCGGCCCGCAGGCAGGTGGACGGCTGGAACCCGGACCGACTCTCGATTATAACTGGGGGGCCAGCTCGCCCATCCCCGGCACGATCAACAACGAGAACTTCAGCGCGCGTTGGTGGGGCTTTCCAGAGTTTGCGGGCGGGGTATACACCTTCGTCGCCGGGGCAGATGACGGCGTGCGCGTGTGGGTCGATAACAGCCTGATCATCGACCTATGGACCTCTGGCATGTATCGTGAGCGCACCGCCACGATCACGCTCAGCCCCGGCGTGCACACTGTGCGCGTGGAGTATTTTGAACTGCTCGATCAGGCGCGCGTGCGGGTCTATTGGACGCCCGGTGCGGTGATCCCGACCGCGACACCGGTTTCCGCCGCCGTTGTGCCCGCGCCGTCCGCTGTGACGGCCACCATCGCCACGCCGCTGCTCAACGTGCGCAACGGGCCGGGTGTCGCCTATACCACGCTGACCCAGGTTCGCCAGTTTGAAGCCTACATGGTGATCGGGCGCAACAGCAGCAATACGTGGGTGCAGATCAGCGGCGAGGGTATCAACGGCTGGGTCAACGCCGGCTACGTGACCATCAGCGGCAACTTGGCATCGGTGCCGGTGACGGGCGCGGACTCGTCGATTCCGGGCCTCCAGGCGCGCTCGAACGCCAGCCTGCGCGTGCGTAGCCAGCCCAGCACCGCCAGCAACCGCCGGGGCGCGCTCTTGCGCGGGCAGACCGCCGAGGTGATCGGGCGCACCGCCGACTCGACCTGGCTGCAAATCCGCCTGGCGAACGGCGTGACCGGCTGGATTGCGGCGGCCTACGTCACGCTAGAGGGCAGTACGCCGCTGGCGAACATCCCCGTAACGGGCTGACGCACTCGTGGCCGAAATGCCGAATACACCCGGTCAGGGACACGCCCGCCGTGTTCCTGACCGTCTTAGCGTTAGGTGGCGGCTTGCCACAATTTCGCCACAACTGTTAAGAAACCCTATCCCGATCCCCACTATTTTCCCTCTTGTCAACGAGTGGCATCTTGACTGTATACTAGGCGTAGAGCATGTCGATGAATTGTCAACAAAAATCAAACTTCCCTGACAATACAAAGGTTCGGACATGGTTGAGCAGGTAGCCCCAAACGACGAAAACGCCCTGAACCGCGAAGAACTGCTGCAATTGGGCATCCGCACGGCGAAATCTGGCAATGCCCCCGGCGCGCGCGTGATGTTCCAGAAGATTTTGGACGAGGACCCGCGCAACGAGCGCGCCCTGCTCTGGATGGCTTATCTGGCAGAGAGCGCAAAGGAAAAACGCCGCTACCTGACCCTGACTTTGAAAGTGAACCCCGACAACGCTACGGCCAGACGCGAACTGGACCGTATGGCCCGCGCGCAGGAGGCCGGCACCAACCGCACCCTGCTCTACGGTGGCATCTTTATCGGTGTGCTGCTGTTGCTGGCCGTGCTGGTGTGCGTGTTCCTGTTTGTCGTCCTCCCGACGCTGTGAGTGCCTTTGGCATTCTGGCGCAACCTGATCTAACATAGCGGTGTCTCCTTCGTCCTCCAGCCGGGGTAAACGCTTTGGCAAGCCAGCAAGAGCAAAACGATCTCCTTCGCCAGGCGATTGAACTGGCCCGCACCGGGGACCGGGCACGCGCCCGCGCGCTGTTGGAACAGGTGCTTCAGGCCGACGAATACAACGAACTGGCCTGGATGTGGATGGCAGCAGTCGCAGAGAATAAGGCCCAGCGCCGCGAGGCGTTGGAGATCGTCCTCGAAATCAACCCGGATAACGCCTCTGCCCGCCAGGCATTGGAACGTCTGGGAGGGCCACGCGCCGGGCGTAAGGCGCGTCAGGCAGCCTGGCTGGCGGCCCGTATCGGCGGCGAGGCCGCCGACGAGCGCGAATTCCAGCCCACCGTCCGGCGTCCGACGTCAGAACCGCCGCCGCCCTCACCGGCGCCTTCGCCCGAAGAGATCGAGGCGGCGCGCGTCCGTCGCCTGATCGAACTGGCCCGCCGGGAACAGGAGAAGGCGGCAGAGGCCGCGCCGGCTCCCTTTGCCCCGGAGCCGGTGGAATATTACGACTTCGCTGGCGAGAGACGGCGACGCTGGCTGCGGCGGATCGGCGCCTTCCTGGGGACGTTGCTGCTGATCGCCGTCGGCGCGGCGCTGGTGATGGCCGTCGTGCTCGCCGCTTCGGAGGCGCTCAGGCCGCCCTCACCCACCGCCACTCCCACGCCGGAGCTTGCCACCGCCCTGGCGCTGATGGCCTCGCCCACGCCGACGGCAACCCTGCCCCCAACGGGCGTGCTCGTCACGCTGCCTGCCGAAGTCGAAGAATCGCTCCAGCCGCCCACCTGGACGCCCTCACCCACGCCGACGGCCTCGATCACGCCGACGTCTACCGCCACGCCCTTGCCAATAGACCGCTACAGCCTGTTGTTCAGCAGCCGTCGTGTGGGCGATGAACGTCGCAATCTCTACACCGTGCGCGGCGACGGCTCTGGCGAGCGCCGCCTGACAGACGACTCCGCCGACGTGCGCGCGCCCGTCCCCGCGCCGGATGGGCTGTACGCTGCCTGCGTGCTGCGCAGTGCCGCTGAAGATGCCGCGCCGGAACTGGCGCTTTTTCCGCTGGGCGAGTCAGGTGGAGAAGCCGGAGATGGCGAGGCGCCCGCGCCGCAGGTGATCCTCCGCCTGGGTGGGGAACACTTCAGCCGCCCGTCTTGGTCGCCGGACGGCCTGCGCCTGACCTTTAGCTCCGACGCCGACGGCGACGACGACGTGTACATCGTCAACGCCGACGGCAGCGGCCTGGCAAACCTGACCAACAACGCCGGGATCATCGACCGTGACCCGGCCTGGTCGCCGGACGGACGTACCATCGTGTTCGCTTCCGACCGCGATGGCCCCGGCCAGACTGAGCTTTACCGCATGAACGCCGACGGCACCGCCGTCGTCCGCCTGACCGACGCCGGGGGCAGCAGCTTCCGGCCTGCCTGGTCGCCGGATGGAGCGCGGATCGTGTTCATCTCGGACCGCAACCGCGACGCCGATCTGTACGTGATGAACGCCGACGGTTCTGACGAACATCTGCTGACACGCGACGACGGCAGCGCCGAAGACCGCGATCCGGCCTGGAGTCCCGATGGGCGCTGGATCGCTTTCAGTTCCAACCGCCAGAGCGACGTCTTTCAGCTTTATCTGATCGATCCTGCCGGGGGGAATCTGTTGCGCGTGACGCGCAGCGCCGGGGACGATCTGGAACCGGCCTGGCCGGGCCGCTGAGTGGCCACGCCGCCTCGTGGCGGACCGACAGCACCACAGGAGGAAAGGTATCTTGAGCACCAACAAGAGCGATCTCGAATCCCTGCTGCGCGATGCCATCGCCGCCGCCCGCGAGGGCGATAAGCCCCGCGCCCGTGCGTTGTTCGAGCAGGTGACGGAATTGGATCAACGCAACGAAAAGGCCTGGTTCTGGCTGGCTTCGCTGGTCGAAACCGACGAAGAGCGTCGTGTCTGTCTGGGCAACGTCATCACCATCAATCCTGCCAACGAGCGCGCCAAAAAGCTGCTCTCGCAGTTAGAAGCCCGGCGCGCCGAAGAAAAGGCCAGGGCCGAGGAGATCGCGCCGGGCATCAGTCGCAAGATGCTGATCATCGGCGTGGGCGTGTTTGCCATCATTGTGGTGCTGCTGTGTGGCGTGATCGCCCTGGTGATCAGCAACAACAACCGCCTCGCTGCCGAGCAGCAGGCCACTGCTGCTGCCTTGCAGGCCACCGCTGAGACGATCATCCAGGCAACCGAAACGGCCAACGCCGCCGCGACCCAGGCTGCTGTGCTGGCGGTCGCTTCGCCAACCCCGTTCAGTTCGCCCCTGCCGCCCACCTGGACGCCGCTGCCCACGCCCACCTCGGCCATCCGTCCCACCGATACCCCGTTGCCGACGGTTGTCGGGTCCGGGATGTTCACCGGGCGGCTGCTGGCGGCCTCTGGACAGGACATCACGAACACCGGCTATGTCTCCATCGTGGAGATTCCGCTGGCTGGCGGTACGCCACGCACGATCCTGGATTCGACCAATCCGGCCAGCGGACGCGCGGCCAGGCCGAGTCTGTCGCTGGACGGCAACCTGATCGTCTACACGCGCTATTCGGCGGCGACCAATAACGTCGGCCTGGAATTCGCCTGGCTGGACGGTTCGCGCCGCCCGCTGTTGCTGGCGCAGGTGTTGGGGATGCGCGTGTTGGACGACCAGGACGATGGCTGCTTTTCGTCCGATGGCAACCAGCTTGCCTTTTCGGCGCGCGAGCCGCGCAGCCTGGTTAAGGATATTTTCGTGCTGTCGCTCACCACGGCAGGTATCATCGGCGGGGGGCAACCGCCAGAAGACATCAACACCGCTTTGCGGCGCCTGACCCAGGGCGACGTGAACAGCACTGCGCCCTCTTGGGGTGGGTCCAGCCATCTGGTGTATGTGGCCGATGGCCGCGCCAACAACGGCACGGTGGACCTGAAACTGATCAGTCTGGAAGGCAATATCGTGCCCGTGACCAACAACGGCAATGAGTACATCGAGAACAACCCCGCCGTATCGCCAGACGGGACAATGGTCGCTTTTGAGGCGGCGACGGCGGATGCGCCCAACGACCCAGACATCTATCTGGTGCCGGTCAGCGGCGGTACGCCGATTGTGGTTGTGGATACGCCATTTGCCGATGTGCGCCCGCGCTGGTCGCCGGATGGTCGCTTCCTGGTCTATTCGTCCAACCGCAGCGGCGGCAGTTGGGAAATCTACATCGTCGAGGTGGCGACTTACGCCAACTACCAGGTCACGGTAGACAACCTCTACGATATGGCAAACGACTGGGCGCCATAGACAACGCGCCGACGCGCGCTATAATTCGGCGGGTTTGCGTACCGCCGCAGGGGCGTGTTTATTTGTGCAAGGAGAATCCCATGCCGCAAGAACGTGAAGTCTATCCCGTTACCGTCGCCGGGCTAAAGCGCGACCTGCCGTTGTTCCAGGTCGCGCCGGGCGTGCGCATCGCCATCCTCAATATTCTGGGCGACACCGAGTTCACCCAGGCTGTCGCTAAGGCCCTGGCCCCCCAACTGACGCCCACCCAGCCCGAAGTGCTGGTGACGGCAGAGGCCAAGAGCATCCCGCTCATTTACGCTCTGGCGGTGGAAACCGGGCTGCCCTATGTGGTGCTGCGCAAGTCCTACAAGCCCTACATGGGCGAGGCCCTGGAAGCCCACACCATCAGCATCACCACCGGCGCGCCGCAGATGCTTTATCTGGACGAAAAAGACCAGACCCTCTTGCGTGGGCGGCGCGTGGCCCTGGTCGATGACGTGATCAGCACCGGCAGCACGCTCCAGGGAATGCGCGTGCTGATGGACAAGGTCGGCGCGAACGTCGTCGCGCAGGCCGCCATCTTCACCGAGGGCGACCGCGCTCGCTGGACCGACATCATCGCCTTGGGCCATCTGCCTGTGTTCATCGACGAGAACGCCGGGCGGCCCGACTGAGTCGCATCGCCGGGGGATAGCGCCGCCGGTGATGTGTAGCCGTGCGGCGCCGGGCCGGGGGGAAATTCGTTGGTTTGGCTTGCTGCCCCTTGTCGCCAGTCTCATTTTGGGATAGCCTAAAAATACGCACTTGCAGCCTGGAATCGTTCTTGCCCGGAGGATGGAGCATGACCGCAGCCTTCGACAAGTTGAAAGCAATGCTGGAAGCCCAGGGCACGCTCTCAGACGTGGAGATCAGCAGCGTCGAGGGTGAGTTGGGCGTCATGACCGATGAGGAACGCATCTGGATCTCCAGCGAGGTGCACGACCGCATGAACCGTGCCGGGGAGGAGATCACGGTCGAGCAGTACCTGGCGGCCACGCAAACACTCGAATCCGCTGCGCCCGGCAGTCCCGAATATGAAAATGCCAAACGCATCGTGGACGCCTTCGAGAGTGCGGCCTAGCGGCCTGCCCTTTTTGCCCGTCCTTTGATCTCACCGCAGAGCGTGCGTAGCGAATGTGCGGAGTTTTGAGGTTTCAGTCTTGAGGTTGGATTCAAAGCTGAGGACTCAGAACTCAAAACTTGTGAAGCATTTTCTTCGTGCGCTCGGCGGTGAGTCTGTTCGTTGGCGTCTGCCACCAGGTGTGGTAATCTCCCCGCCGATGCACCGGCACCTTCCCACCAGAGAAACAAGAGCATAGGCCATGTTGAAAACGCACACCTGCGGCGAACTGCGCGCCGAACACGTTGGTCAGACCGTCACGCTGGCAGGCTGGGTCAACCGCCGCCGCGACCAGGGCGGCCTGATCTTTATCGACCTGCGCGACCGTTGGGGCACGGTCCAGGTGACAGTGGACCAACAGGCCGCCCCTCAGGCCCACACTGTCGCTGCCGATGCGCGCAGCGAATATGTGCTGCAAATCCGGGGCATTGTCCGCCGCCGTCCGACAGGCATGGAGAACCCCGCCCTACCCACCGGCCAGATCGAGGTCGAGGCACAGGACGTGGTCATCCTTAACCCGGCCAGGACCACGCCCTTTTACATCTACGGCGACGCCAAAGTAGACGAAGCCCTGCGCATGAAATACCGCTATCTGGACCTGCGCCGCGAGCGGATGCAGCGCAACCTGGTGCTGCGTCACCGCGTCATTAAGTACATCCGCGACTACCTGGACGCGCGCGGCTTTGTGGAGATCGAGACGCCGATCCTGTTCAAGACCACGCCGGAAGGCGCACGCGACTACCTGGTGCCCAGCCGCGTACACCCCGGCCAGTTTTATGCCCTGCCGCAGAGTCCTCAGCAGCTCAAGCAACTGCTTATGGTGGCCGGCTATGAACGCTATTTCCAGATCGCGCGCTGCTTCCGCGACGAGGACCAGCGCGGCGATCGCCAGCCGGAATTTACTCAGCTTGACATGGAGATGAGCTTCGTCGAGCGCGACGACGTGATGGCCCTGGTCGAAGGACTGATGATCGGCATCGTGGAAAACGTCTCCGACCGCACCCTGATCACCAAACCCTTCCCGCGCATCCCCTACCGCGAGGCAATGGACAAATACGGCTCGGATAAGCCCGACCTGCGCTACCGCCTGGAATGGGTCAACGTGACGGACCTTGCGGCGCGCAGCGGCTTCGGCGTGTTCCAGGCCAGCGCCGCCGCTGGGAAACCCGTCAAAGCCATGCGCGCGCCGGGCGCAGGCGCGGGCAGCGGCAGCCAGTTGAAGAAGCAGGCGGAAGAACTCGAAACCATCGCCCGCGAGAACGGCGCGAAAGGTCTCGCCTGGATGGCCCTGCAGGACGGTGATGTGAAGGGGCCGCTGGGCAAGTTCTTCGACGACGCGCTCAAGGCGGAATTGTTCGCTCTGCTGGGTGCGACGAGCGGCGACCTGATCCTGTTCGTCGCCGACGAGCCGAAGGTCGTCTATGCGGTGCAGGATGCGCTGCGCCGCGAACTGGCCGCCCGCCTGAACCTGGTCGATCCGCAACAGATCGCCTTCGGCTGGGTGATCGACTTCCCGCTGTTCGAGTGGAACGCCGACGAACACCGCTGGGACCCCTCGCATCATCTCTTCACCTCGCCCATGCCAGAGGACATCCCCCTGCTCGATACCGATCCCGGCCAGGCGCGTGGGCAGCAGTACGACCTGGTATGCAACGGCTACGAGGTGGCCGGGGGCAGCATCCGTATCCACCGCCGCGAACTGCAAGAAAAAATCTTCGGCCTGATCGGGCTGGACGTCGAGGTGGCGAAGGAACGCTTCGGGCACATGTTGGAAGCGTTCGAGTACGGCACGCCACCGCACGGCGGGATCGCGCCGGGCATCGACCGGCTGGTGATGCTGCTGGCAGGCGAGCCGAACATCCGCGAGGTGATCGCCTTCCCCAAGACGCAGCAGGCCGCTGACCTGATGGCGGGCGCGCCCTCGGAGGCCGAGCCGAAGCAGCTCGAAGAACTGCATATCCGCGTGGTGAAGGAAAAGTGATCTGGACGGGCGCACCATACGCGCCCGTTTGTTTGCCCAATGCTTGTGAAGAATCGGAAAACCTGCCTATGACCCTACCATCTCCCGTCCGGGTTGCCATGATCGGTGTGGGTGGCATGGCGCGCCACCACATCCGCACCATGCTTCAGCAGCAGGATACGACTCGCATCGTGGTAATGTGCGAGCCGTCGGCGCAGGCTTACGCGCTGGCGGCGCAGGTGTTCACCGACGCCGGGCTGGAGCCGCCGCCTAATCAGCCCGACCTGAACGGCCTGCTGGCCGACTATGCCGGGCAGCTGGATGCGGCCTTTATCATCACGCCGCACGCCCTCCATCACGATCAAACGACCGCCTGTCTGGAAGCCGGCCTAGACGTGCTGCTGGAAAAGCCAATGGTGTTGAACGCTGCCGAGGCGCGCAGCCTGATCCAGACGCGCGACCGCACCGGGCGGCTGCTGGTGGTGGCTTTCCAGGGTAGCCTGTCGCCGCAGATTCGCACGGCGGTGAAGATGCTCCGCTCCGGCGAACTGGGGCCGATTCTCTCCATCAGCGGCACGGTGTGGCAGAACTGGGGGCCGAACACGGTGGGCACCTGGCGGCAGGACCCGCCCCTCTCCGGCGGCGGCTTCCTGTTCGACACCGGCGCGCACATGCTGAATACCGTCGCGGACCTGGCGGGCGAGGACTTCGCCGAAGTGGCCGCCTGGCTGGATAACTACAACGGGCGTCCGGTCGAGACGATGGGCGTGGTGATGGGCCGGCTCCGGTCCGGCGCGCTGGTGACGATCCATGCCTGCGGCGAAACCGTCCCGTCCTGCGCGTCGGACATCCGGGTGTTTTGCACCAGAGGCATTCTGCATACCGGGCAGTGGGGCGAACGGCTGGCGCTCCAGCGGTACGGGCGCAAGACCTTTCGCCCGGTGAAGGTGCCCGCCTGGATTGGCCCCTGGCAGCAGTTCCTGGCCGTCCGCAGCGGGCAGATGGAAAACCCCAGCCCGCCGGAAATCGGGCTGCGCATGGCCCGCCTGTACGACGCGATCCGGGCATCGGCGGCGCAGGGCGGCGCGCCCGTGCAGGCGACGGCGTTGTAACGGCGTCGATGCGGCAGACGATTCCACGTGTAATTCCTGTAGGGGCGCAGCATGCTGCGCCCCTACCGAACGTTTCTAAGATTCCCTTAGGAGAGAAGAGCAATGGTCGCCTTACCGCGTGTGACCGTGTGGAATGAGTTCCGGCATGAGCAAAGCCATGAGGATGTGCGCAGGGTCTACCCCGACGGTATCCACGAGGCGCTGGCGGCGCCGCTGCGGGCGGCGGGCCTGTCTGTGAGAACCGCCACCCTCGACGAACCGGAACATGGCCTGACCGAAGCCGTGCTGGCCGCAACCGATGTGCTGCTGTGGTGGGGGCACATGGCGCACGATGAGGTCCAGGATGCGGTGGTGGATCGTGTGCAGGCGCGTGTGTTGGAGGGCATGGGGCTGATTGTGCTGCACAGCGGACACTTCTCCAAAATTTTCCGGCGCCTGATGGGTACCACCTGCAACCTCAAGTGGCGCGAGATCGGGGAGCGCGAGCGCATCTGGGTGATCGAGCCGGGACATCCCATCGCGGAAGGACTGCCGGAATACTTCGAGATCAAGCCGGAGGAGATGTACGGCGAGCACTTCGGCGTCCCCGCGCCGGACACGCTGGTGTTCGTGAGCTGGTTTGAGGGCGGGGAGGTGTTCCGCAGCGGGTGCTGCTATCACCGGGGCAACGGCAAGATTTTCTACTTCCGCCCCGGCCACGAAACCTATCCTACTTATCACCTGCCGGTCGTGCAGCGCGTGATCCTGAACGCGGTGGGGTGGGCGGCGCCTTCTGGCGGCCCGGCGGTGCAATACGGCCACTATCCTGAGCCGCTGGAAAAGGTGGAGGCGTAAAGGAGGAAGTGATAGGGGACGATCCTAGCCAGGGTGGAAGCTATAACGCCGCAGGTAACTTTTGGCTCGTTCAAACTCCAGTGCCAATTGGCCAAGTTGAGTGGCCCATGTTTTCAGAAAGGTCTGAGTCATACAATTCCGTGAACCTTGTGCAAAAGCCAGGAATATGCTGATTGCTATCTTAACTTTACTTTTGGGCTTGGTCGGTCCACTGAATGCACAGCCAGCGCCCTTTTCAGATTTACTTTCCACTTATCAAGGTCAAGCCACAGAGCCAGATCAAATTCGTGGAGTAAGCTGGAGTCCAGATGGCGTGCCGTTCGAGACCTACACCACGCTCGATAGCTCCCTGGGCTTCACGGGCGAGTTCACCGACCTCAACGACCTGCTCTTCCTACGCGCGCGGTACTATAGCCCCGCGCTCGGCGTCTTCACCAGCTGCGATCCCTTCGACGGCAGGTAGATCGATTCGGACACATGCTCTTTAGCGGAAAATGCCGCAAAACTGCGCGACACTTGCAGTACCCCTGTGTTCTTACCTATAATCCCTCATGTACCAGACCTACGACAACCATTCGATGCCCGTCGCTTCCGGCGAGCAAGCCGTCACTGTATTCCTGCGCCCCGGTATGGATACCCGGCGAGGCTGCACCGCCAAGAAAGGTGCGGTGCCATGAGCAAGGTTCACAAGTCGATTTACCAGCTCAAGATCACATTGCAAGACAGCGAGCCGCCGATCTGGTGGCAACTGCGGGTGGCAGGTGACACGCCGTTGGGCAGGCTGCATCGCATCCTCCAGGCGGCGATGGGCTGGACGAACTTCCACCTTCATTTGTTCGACGTCGGTGGGGTGCTATACACTGTGCCCTTGCCTGACGACGGGCCGGAGATGCAGGACGAGTGGTGGATCGGACTGCATCGTATCGCCTTCCGCGAAAATGCCGGGTTCGTCTACGAGTATGGCTTTGGGGACAGCTGGCGTCACCTCATCGTGGTGGAGCACATTCTGCCGCCCGACCCTGCCTGACCGCTGCTGGGGTGTATCGCGGGCGAGCGGGCCTGCCCGCCTGAGGGCATCGGCGGCATCCGCAGGTAGGGCCTGTTCCTGGAAACGATCCGGGGCCGCAAACACCTGGAACACCGGATGTACCTGGCGTGGGTCGGGGGCAAGTTCGATCCTGATCGGTGCGACCTGGACGCGATCAACGCGCGGCTGTGGAAAGTGTGTTGAGCCGCCGCAACTGATGGACCAGGAGGAAAGGTAAAGGATGGTGAAACTATGCCGCTAGAACACGTCAGGCCGGGAGACATTGTCAGCAGTTCGCTGTTTTCCGAACCGGTGCGCATTCTCCTGCTCACGCCGGTGGGCACGGCCTACAAGTTCACCGGCCAGGGCCTGCGGACCAACCAGGTCATCGAACGCATTCTTTCCGCCGAACAGCTCGACGCCCTGGAAGTCAGCCCGGCGCAGGAACCGTTCGACGGCGACGCGGCGCGCTTCCGCCTGGGTGTCGAGGCGATGCGTCTGGCGCTGGCCTACGAGTACGACCCCTTCTTCACCCTGTCCATCGCCCGCGTGGACCCGCTGCCGCACCAGCTCGAAGCCGTCTACGACTACTTCCTCAAGCTGTCGCGCATTCGCTTCCTGCTGGCCGACGATCCCGGCGCGGGCAAGACGATCATGGCCGGGCTGCTGGTCAAGGAACTCAAAATCCGGGGGCTGATCCGGCGCACGCTCATTGTCACGCCGGCCAACCTGACCTTCCAGTGGCAGCGCGAGATGCTGGACAAGTTCCACGAGCGCTTCGAGATCGTGCGTGGCGACGTGCTGCGGGCCAACTACGGTACGAACCCCTGGCAGGAGAAGAGCCAGGTCATCACCTCCGTCTCGTGGGTGTCGCGGGTGGATGACGCCAAAGAGAGCCTGCTGCGCAGCCGGTGGGACCTGGTCATTGTGGACGAGGCGCACAAGATGAGCGCCTACAGCGCCGACAAGAAGACGCTGGCCTATCAGCTCGGCGAGGCGCTATCGGAGATGACCGACCACTACCTGCTGATGACGGCCACCCCGCACAAGGGTGATGCGGAGAACTTCGCCCTGTTCCTGCGCCTGCTGGACCCCGACGTGTACGGCGACGTGAGCAGCCTGGAAGAGGCCCTGCGCCGCCACGAGGCTCCGTTCTACCTGCGGCGGGTCAAGGAGGCGCTGGTCACGTTTCCCGATCCAGACACCGGCGAGGTCAAGGCCCTGTTCACCCGGCGCAACGTCCAGACCGCTGAGTTCCAGATCGACGCCGAGGAGATGGACTTCTACGACGCCCTGACGCGCTACGTCGAGGACCAGTCGATCAAGGCGGCGATGGATGACTCGGCGCGGGGGCGCGCCCTGGGCTTTACGATGGCGATGCTCCAGCGGCGCTTCGCGTCCAGCGTGTATGCGGTGCGGCGCAGCCTGGAGCGGATGCGCGACAAGCGCCAGAAAATCCTGGACGACCCGTATGCCTACCGACAGGAGCAGATTGCCCGGAAGATACCTGACGACTTCGACGACCTGACGGAAGACGAGCAGCGCGAAATCCTGGACGAACTGGAGCAGGTCGTCGCGTCGGTGGACCCGGCGGCGCTGCGGACGGAAATCATCCAGCTGGAGGCGCTGATCGCCCAGGCGCAGCGCCTGGAGACGCGCGAGGTCGAGTCGAAGCTGGTGCGGCTGCGCGGCGTGCTGGACGAGCACGGCGTCTTCAAGGACCGGCGGATGAAGCTGCTCCTCTTCACCGAGCACAAGGAAACGCTGGACTACCTGGTGAGCAAGCTGCGCGGCTGGGGGCTGACCGTCACCCAGATTCACGGCGGGATGAAGATCGGGGACCGGAACACGCCCGGCACACGCATCTACGCCGAGCGCGAGTTCCGCGACGACTGCCAGGTGATGGTCGCCACCGAGGCGGCGGGCGAGGGCATCAACCTTCAGTTCTGCTGGTTCATGATCAACTACGACATCCCCTGGAACCCCATCCGGCTGGAACAACGCATGGGGCGCATCCACCGCTATGGTCAGGAGAAGGACTGCCTGATCGTCAACTTCGTCTCGGTGAGCACGCGCGAAGGGCGGGTGCTGCACAAGCTGCTAGATCGCATCGCGCAGATCGAGCGCGACCTGGACCCGCAGCAGACGGGCAAGGTGTTCAATGTGCTGGGAGACGTGTTTCCCGCCAACGAGCTGGAGCGGATGCTGCGGCAGATGTACGCCCGCAACCTGACCGAGGACGTGATCAAGGACCGCATCGTGGAAGAAGTGGACATCGAGCGGTTCCGGCGGATCACCCACTCGACGCTGGAAGGGCTGGCCCGGCGGGAACTGAACCTGTCGGCCATTGTCGGTAGGACGGCGGAGGCGAAGGAACGGCGGCTGGTGCCGGAGGTGATCGAGGACTTCTTCGTGCAGGCAGCGCCGGTGGTAGGGCTGCACCTGGAGCAGACGCGCACCGCACACGTGTACCGGGTGGGCAAGGTGCCACGCGGGCTGTTGGCTTACGGCGAGCAGATGGAACCCCGCTTCGGCAAGCTGGGGCAGGAGTACAAACAGATCGGCTTCGACAAGGCGCTGCTGAGCAAAGACCCGACCCTGGAATGGGTTACGCCGGGGCACGCGCTGTTCGAGGCCGTGCGGGAGGCTGCCTGGGACGTAGTGCAGAAGGACCTGCGGCGCGGGGCGGTGTTCTTCGACCTGCACCGGGCGGAACCGGCCCGCCTGGACGTGTTCGTGGCGGCGGTGCGCGATGGGCGGGGCACGCTGCTACACCGGCGGCTGTTCGTCGTGCAGACTGAATTGGACGGCACGATGGCGATCCGGCAGCCGACCCTGCTGCTAGACCTGAACCCCGCGCCTGCCCATACCCCCGTGCCCGGCGGCGAGGCCCTGCCGGACCTGGGCCGGGTCGAGCAGTTCCTGGTGGAGGGAGCACTGGCGGACCTGCTCAAGGAGGTCGGCGGCGAGCGGCAGCGTGAGGTCGAGGCGATCCACACGTACCTGGAAACCAGCCTCAACGCGCTGATCGACCGCCAGCAGGTGCGCTGCGCCGAGCTGCACCAGCGGTACGGGCAAGGCGATGCCGACCCGCTGCTGGCCGCCAACCTCAAGCAGATCGAGGACCGGCTGGATGACCTCAACGCCCGGCGGGAACGCCGTCTGGCCGAACTGAAGCAGGAGCGCCACTGCGCCATCGCCGAAATCGGGCGCCTGGGGCGGGCGTGGGTGCTGCCGCACCCAGAGCGCGAGGCCGCCGACGTGGCCCCGATGGTCCGTGACGACGAAGTCGAGCGCACGGCGGTAGACGCCGTGATCGCCTACGAGCAGGCGCGCGGCTGGGTGGTGGAAAGCGTCGAGCGGGACAACAAGGGCTTCGACCTGATCTCGCGCAAGCCGCACCCGCAGGACCCACAGACAGCCATCGCCGTGCGGTTCATCGAGGTCAAGGGGCGGGCAGACGTGGGCGAGGTGCTGCTCAGCAAGCACGAGTACGATTCTGCCGTCCGGCTGAAGGATGACTACTGGCTATACGTGGTCTATCATTGTGCCACGAGGCCAGAGGTTCACCCGATCCAGAACCCGGCGCGGCTCGGCTGGCAGCCCATCGTCAAGATTGAGCACTACCACATCGGGGCGGATAAAATACGGGCAGCCGAATCGGACCGTTAACCCAACGAGGAAAGACTATGCGACAGGTGATCGTGTACACGGACGAAAACGGGGAGTGGTGCGCCACCTGCCCCAGTCTGCCCGGCTGCCACAGCCAGGGCGACACACAGGAAGAGGCGCTGGACAACATCAAAGAGGCGATCCAGGCGTACATCGAAGCCCTGGAACAGGATAACCTGCCCGTCCCGGCGGACAACACCCAGATTCACCTGGCGCGCGTATGACCCGAACGCCGCGCATCTCTGGCCGGGAATGTGTCCGGGTGCTGGCGAAGGTGGGCTTTTACTTTGTCCGGCAGATCGGCAGCCACATCGTCTTGCGGCGCGACGACCCGTATGCCCAGGTCGTTGTGCCGAACCACCGCGAACTGCACGCCGGGACGCTGCGGGACATCATCCGCGACGCCGGGCTGACGGTGGAGGAGTTCATCGAACTGCTGTAAGACCCATCAACCATCGGAAGGATGCCCAGTGAGCGACCCCGCACGTTACCCCAAGCGGCTAATCGAAGTGGACCTGCCTATCAAGCGCATCTCGGCGCACGCCCGGCGGGAGAAGTCCATCCGGCACGGGCACATTTCCACGCTGCATATCTGGTGGGCGCGCCGACCGCTGGCCGCCTGCCGGGCGGTGCTGTGCGCGGCGCTGTGGCCTGACCCCGCCGATCCGCTGTGCCCACAGGCTTTCCGCGATCACGCTGCCGCCCTGATCGGGGCGTTCGCGCGCAAGGCGGCCACCACCGAGGCGCTGGCGCAACGCTGTTCAGAGGTGTCGCTGGGGCGCTGGGTGGCGCTGGCCCGGCTGGAACGCGAACCCGGCACGCTGGCGCGGCGCTACCAGGAGATCGCGGCGGGGCAGCCGACCGCGCCGGTGCGCGACATCAGCCTGGACTCGGCCAACCCGGATCACCTGAACGCCCTGCGCTATGCCCTGCTGGACTTCATCGCGGACTTCGCTAACTGGGACAACGCCACGCAGCCGGATTACCTCGAAACGGCCCGCGCCCTGACCCAGGCCGCGCACGAGGCATTGGGCGGCGCGCCGGGCACGCGCCCGCTGGTGGTGGACCCCTTCGCCGGGGGTGGGGCGATCCCGCTGGAGGCGCTGCGCGTGGGGGCAGACGCCTTCGCCAGCGACCTGAACCCGGTGGCCGTGCTGCTGAACAAGGTGGTGCTGGAACACATCCCGCGCTATGGGCAGCAGTTGGCCGACGAGGTGCGCAAATGGGGCGCGTGGATCAAGGAGCAGGCCGAGAAGGAACTGGCCGAATTCTACCCGAAGGACCCCGACGGCGCGACGCCAATCGCCTACCTGTGGGCGCGGACCATCACCTGCGAAGGGCCGAACTGCGGCGCGGAAGTGCCACTGATGCGCTCCCTGTGGCTGGCGAAGAAGGGCCACCGTTCGGTGGCGCTCAGGATGATCCGTGACGTGGAACGCAGGCGCGTGGACTTCGAGATCGTCCAGGGCGTGAAGGAAAAGGACGTGCAGGAAGGCACGGTGCGGCGCGGATCGGCGGTGTGCCCGGTGTGCGGCTACACGACGCCGGTGGCCTCGGTGCGGCGGCAGTTGAGGGCGCGGCGCGGCGGCGCGGCGGACGCCCGGCTGTTCTGCGTGGTGACGACCCGGCCCGGCGAGCAGGGGCGCTTTTACCGCCTGCCGACCGAACGCGACCTGGCAGCGGCGCGCAAGGCGGCGGAAGAACTGGGACGGCGCAAGGCCGCGCATACCGGCCCGCTGAGCCTCGTGCCGGATGAACCATTGCCGCCGCAGGGAACGTTGGGATTCCGCGTGCAGCTTTATGGAATGCTGGAATGGGGCGACCTGTTCACGCCCCGACAGGCATTAGCCCTCACGACGTTGGCGCGGCTGGTCCGCGAGGTGGGGGAACGGCTGGCGCAGGAGCACGAACCGGGATTGGCGTCGGCGGTGCAGACGGCGTTGGCGCTGGCAGTGAGCCGTCATGCTGATATTAATGCATCATTAGCCATGTGGCATACAACACGTGAGCTGATAACGCATGTTTTCGGTCGCCAAGCATTACCGATTGTATGGGATTTTGCGGAGGCCAATAGTATAGGCAATGCATCTGGGGCTTTTGATGGGGGGGTTGATTGGATTGTCTCTGTTTTACAGAACCACTTTGATGGTCATGGACAAACTGATCAAGCGAGCGCGACTAACCATCCCCTTCCCGATGATGCAGTCCAATGTTTTATTACCGATCCGCCATACTACGATGCTGTACCATATGCTGACCTCTCTGATTTCTTTTATGTATGGCTCAAACGCACCACCGGCGGCCTATACGCCGGTCTGTTTTCGGCTGACCTTACCCCTAAAGATGACGAGTGCATCGTGGACGAGGTGAAGGGCAAGGACAGGGCTTACTTCGAGCACACGATGGCCCAGGCGATGGCCGAGGGACGGCGCATTCTGAATCCGGCAGGCGTCGGCGTGGTGGTATTTGCCCACAAGTCTACCGCCGGGTGGGAAGCCCAGCTTCAGGCGATGGTGGACGCCGGGTGGACGATCACCGGCTCCTGGCCGATTGATACGGAGATGGGCACGCGCCTGCGCGCTCGTGATTCCGCCGCACTGGCTTCATCCATTCACCTCGTCTGCCGACCCCGTGAAACGCCCGGCGGCGATCTACATACCGAGGTTGGCGACTGGCGCGACGTGCTGCAAGCCCTTCCCCGGCGCATCCACGAGTGGTTGCCGCGCCTGGCGCGCGAGGGCGTGGTCGGGGCAGACGCCATCTTCGCCTGCCTCGGCCCGGCGCTGGAAATCTTCTCCCGCTACAGCCGCGTCGAGAAGGCCAGCGGCGAGGCGGTCAGTCTGCGCGAATACATGGAATACGTGTGGGCTGCCGTCGCCCACGAGGCGCTGGGCATGATCTTCCAGGGGGCCGACGCGACCGGCTTCGAGGAAGACGCCCGCCTGACGGCCATGTGGCTGTGGACGCTCTTGACAGAGACAGGCGGCGAGAGGCAAGATGCAGGCGAAGACGAAGAGGGGGAGGAAGGCGGCGAGGACGAGGACCGGGCGTCGGGCAAAGGTGGGGCGGTCGGCGGCTACGTGCTGGAATACGACGCGGCGCGCAAGATCGCGCAGGGCATCGGCGCGCACCTGGAACAGCTCACCAGGCTGGTCGAGGTCAAGGGCGACAAGGCCCGCCTGCTGCCGGTCCGGGAACGGGCAGCGCGGCTGCTGGGCCGGGACGCCGGGGAGGCTCCGGCGCGGCGCAAACGCCGGGAATCGGTGCAGCTCAGCTTCCTCGACGCGGCGGACGAGGGCGAGGAGCCGCTTGAGGAATGGGATGTCAATTCTGCGCCGCTGACGGCGGAGACGGTGTTGGACCGGCTGCACCAAAGCATGTTGATCTTCGCGGACGGGCGCAGCGAGGCGCTCAAGCGTTTCCTGGTCGAGGAAGGCGCGGGCAGCGATCCGCGCTTCTGGCGGCTGGCCCAGGCGCTCTCGGCGCTGTACCCAGTCGGGTCAGAAGAGAAGCGCTGGGTCGATGGCGTGATGGCGCGCAAGAAAGGGCTGGGCTTCTGATGCCACCGGCAGGGTTGGGGGAATGCTGGCGCGAGGCGTTCTGGAAGGCGGTCCAGCAGCACGAGATCGCCGGGCCGCTCAAGCAGGCGTCGCTGGAACGGCGGTTGGGCGAGTGGACGCGCCTGCTGACGGCGACCGCCGTAGAGACCTGCCTCGCGGTCGGCTGGCGCGCCTCGGCCAGGAACCACAAACTGGACCTGCTGCCCGTGCCGCGCAGCGAATACCTGGCGCTGGACGTGATGGCCTTTGCCGGGGGGGCGCAGCGTTGGCGCTTCCCGGTCGCGGTGCTCGAACTGGAGAACAGCTCGGCCTGGGACAAGGTCGCCTATTCGCTGTGGAAGGTGCTGTGCGTGCGCGCCGACCTGCGGATCGTCTTCTGCTACAGCCGGGAAGGTTCCGCACTGGTGCGCTTCCTGGCCGACGAGGTGATCCGGGCGATGGGCATTGCCGGGCGCATGGAAACGGCGGGGGAAACGCTGGTCGTGGTCGGCAAGCGCGACGAGGCGGCGACCTTCCCCTACGGCTTCTTCGATTGGTGGGAACTGGAAAAGAATACGGGCACGTTTCGCGTGCTTTGAGCGGAGGGTAGAGTGAAATGGCGCTGAAACCCTGGTACAAGGTCGCCACACCGCGCGAAGACCTGCGCGAAGGCAAGCCGCTGGACGCTTCGGAGTTTGCCGTGCACCTGGACGATGTGCGCCTGGGCCGTGCGCCGCAGGACTACACCGAGCCGGTCCGCTTCTTCGAGCGCACGTACCTGACGAAAGGACTGACCGATTTCGCAGCGGAAGTGGTGCGGCGGCTGTCCGGCATCCGCACGGAGACGTCCGCCGTGTTCAACCTGTCCACGCAGTTCGGCGGCGGCAAGACGCACGCCCTGGCGCTGGTCTATCACTTGGCGAAGGGCGGTCCACAGGCCGGGGCGTGGCCAGGGGTGGACCGCATCCTTCGTCAGGCGGGCCTGCGCGAGATTCCGAGGGACGCCCGGACGGCGGTGTTCGTCGGGATGCAGTTCGACTCGGTTCGTGGGCGCGGTGGAGACGATGGCACGCCGCTGCGCAAGACGCCCTGGGGTGAGATCGCCTGGCAGTTGGGCAGAGAGGAGTCCTTCCGGCACGTGGCCGAGCACGAACGGGAGTTTGTCGAGCCGAAGGGCGACGTGATCCGCGACTTCCTGCCCAAAGATCGCCCATGCCTGATCCTGATGGACGAGATCATCAACTACGTCAGCACCTACCGTCACTTGGGCTACCACGACCGGTTGTACAACTTCGTCCAGGCGCTCTCCGAGACGGCGCGCGGGATGGACAACGTGGTGCTGGTCGTCTCGATTCCGGCCTCGGAACTGGAATACACCGCCCAGGACGAGGCGGATCAGAGCCGGTTCGAGAAGATGCTAGACCGGGTCGGCAAGGCGGTGATGATATCCGCCGAGTCGGACACCTCGGAGATTATCCGCCGCCGCCTGTTCGAGTGGGACCGGTCGAAGGTCTCACGGGAGGGACGCTTCCTGCTCCCGGCGGAGGCTGCCCAGACGTGCAAGCAGTATGCTGCGTGGGTGCGCGAGCACCGCGCGCAGCTGCCCGATTGGTTCCCGGTGGACCATGCCGAGGACGTTTTCGCCGAGACGTACCCGTTCCACCCGACGGTGCTCTCCGTCTTCGAGCGCAAGTGGCAGGTGCTGCCCCGGTTCCAGCGGACGCGCGGGGTGCTGCGGCTGCTGGCGCTGTGGGTGTCGAAAGCATACCGGGAGGGCTACCAGGGCGCGCACACCGACCCGCTGATCAGCCTGGGCACGGCCCCGCTGGACGACCCCCAGTTCCGTTCGGCGCTGTTCGAGCAGTTAGGCGAGAACAAGCTGGAAGGGGTGGTCACGACGGACATCGCGGGCAAGCGCGACGCGAACGCTCTCCGCCTGGACGAGGAGGCGCAGGAGACGGTCCGGCGGGCGCGGCTGCACCGCAAGGTGGCGACGAGCATCTTCTTCGAGTCGAACGGCGGGCAGACACGCACCGACGCGACCCTGGCGGAACTGCGGCTGGATTCCTCCGCACCCGACCTGGACCTGGGCAGCGTGGATACCGTGCTAGAAGCACTGTCTGAGGCCAGCTACCACCTGTACGCAGAGCGCAACCGCTACTGGTATCGCACCGTGCCCAACCTGAACAAGATTCTGGCCGACCGCCGCGTGAGCATCCGGGATGAAAGCGTCGAGGACCGGGTGCGCACAGAGGTGATGAATGTCTTTTCCGCCGGGAGCGTGCCGGGATTGGAGCGCATCTACTTCCCGGAGCGGAGCAACCAGATACCGGACCGGGCGGCGCTGGTGCTGGCGATCCTGCCGCCGGGCTGCGCTCTCCAGGATGGCGAGACGCGCGAGCGCATCGAAACGCTGACGCAGGAGGCGGGCCAGTCGGCGCGGCAGTTCAAGAGCGCCCTTCTCTGGTCCGTGCCCGACTCCGGCACGAAGCTGAGCAGCAGCGCGCGCGAACTGCTGGCCCTGGAGGAGATCGACCGGGAGAAGGCGTCGCTGCGGCTGGACGAGTCGCAGACGCGCCAGCTTGAGGAAGGGCTGGGCAAGACCCGGCGCGATCTGCGCGAGGCGGTGTGGCGGACGTACAAGTACCTGGTGTTCCTGGGCAAGGACAACAAGTTCCGCGTGGTGGACCTGGGGCTGGTCCATTCCAGCGCCTCCGATACGCTGGTGAGGCTGATCGTCCAGCGGCTTCAGCAGGAAGACGAACTGTTGAGCAGCGTCAGCCCGAACTTCCTGTTGCGGAACTGGCCGCCCGCTTTCGCCGGGAAGGAATGGAGCACGAAGGCGGTGCGCAACGCCTTCTACGCCTCGCCGCAGTTCCCGCGGCTGCTGAACCCGGAGGCGATCAAGGAGGCTGTCGCCCAGGGCGTGAACGGCGGCGTGCTGGCCTACGTCGGCAAGCTGGGGGATGGCTACGAGCCGTTTGTCTACAAGCCGAAGCCGCCGATCGGCGCCGGAGATGTCGAGATTTCTGACGAGATGTACATCATCACGCGCGACGTGGCCGAGGCGTATCAGCAGGCGCAGGTCGCACCGCCACCCGTCGAGCCTCCTGCCCCCGGTGGAGCCGGCCCGCGACCGGTGGGCGGCGTCGAACCGCCGCAGCCTCTACCGCCCGCTTATCCGCCGATGTCTCAGGGAGAACAGGCCGCCCGGCTGCATTGGTCGGGCGAGATTCCGTCGCAGAAGTGGATGAACTTCTACACCAAAGTGCTGTCGGGCTTCGTCGGTAGGGGGCTGCGCATCATCTTGAATGTGGAGGTCGCGCCACCGGAGGGCATCTCCGCTCAAAAGGTTGAGGAGGTCCGGGCCGCCCTGCGCGAACTGGGATTGGCTGACGATGTAATTACCGAGTAACCGAAACTGAGCGATCATGCCTGACTCGTTTCACCTCGAACACCTGGCAGTGCTGTTATTGTGGGTGTACTCGATGAGGCGGTGGTGGCGGGTGAACCGGCGGTGGGTGAAAGGATGGTGGCAGCGAGCGAAAAATCACCTGCCGATTCACTGCCATCCAAAGTCACCGAAGGACTGCCCGCACTGCTGCCAGGGGGGTACCTCCCATGGGAATGATGGACAATTCCAGGCCTTGACAGAAACAGGCCAGCGAGTAAGATGCGGATGAAGTTGTGGCCGATGCACGTCGTATTTCCCAAGCATACATCGAATCCATGTCCATAAGAATTGGTGCAGGGGACTGTCGCCTCACTTGCCCAGTACGCAAGTGCTGGGTCAGGCGACAGG
>CAZGXI010000019.1:0-4307 GCA_964529715.1 uncultured Anaerolineae bacterium
CGCCAGGGCATTCCGGCGGCGGGCAACTTCCTGCAGCAGGAACTGGCCATCCTCACCGGTGCGGTCGAGGCGATGGTCGTGGACGTGCAGTGCATCATGCAGGCGCTGGTCAAGCTGGCGACCAACTTCCACACCAAGATCATCACCACCTCGCCGAAGGTGCGCATCACCGGCGCGACGCACATCGAGTTCGACGAGCACAAGGCGCTGACCATCGCCAAGCAAATCCTGCGCGAGGCGATTGACAACTTTAAGAACCGGGGCGAGACGCACATCCCCGATGTGCGCGAAAACCTGATCCCCGGCTTCTCGCACGAGTACATCAACTACATGCTCGGCGGCAGCTACCGCGCCTCCTTCCGCCCGCTCAACGACGCGATTATGGCCGGGCGCATTCGCGGCGTGGCCGCCATCGTCGGCTGTAACAACCCGCGCAGCACGCAAGACTACTTGCATACCCACGTTACCCGCGAACTGCTTAAGCAGGATGTGTTGGTGGTCGAAACCGGCTGCGGCGCCATTGCCAGCGCCAAGCTGGGCCTGCTGTTGGGTGAAGCGGGCCTGGATCAGGTCGGGCCGGGTCTGCGCGAGGTATGCGAGACCATCGGCATCCCGCCGGTGCTGCACATGGGGTCGTGTGTAGATAACACCCGCATTCTGACGGTGCTGACGCAGATGGTCGAGGAAGGCGGCCTGGGCGACGACATCGACCAGATTCCCGCCGTCGGCCTGGCCCCGGAGTGGATGAGTGAAAAGGCGCTTTCCATCGGGACCTATTGCGTGGCCTCTGGGGCTTACGTCATCTTTGGCGGCTCATCACCCATCGAAGGAATGCCGGACCGCGTTTCCAACAGCGACGCCGTGTTGAATTACATCAGCGCAGGATGGGAAAAACTCTACGGTGGCAAGATGGAATTCGTCCGTGACCCGGATGAGATGATCCGGCGAACGCTGGCGCACATCGATCAGAAGCGGGCCGCGTTGGGCCTGCCCGTCTACGACCCGGCGCGCTTTGGCCGCAGCGGCGACGCACGCATGGCCGAACTAGAAAAGCTGCCTTTGGCCGAACGCCAGGCCGCCCTCTATGGCATGCCGAACAGGTAGGAGCAGCCTATGTCACGCTATATCGCAACCCGCGCCATTCGCGGCGCGAACGCCCTGGTTACGGAAGCAGAGATCATGCTTCGCAAGGCCCTGGCGGAAAAAGGGCCGGATACCCCGGTTGCTTTCCCGAACACGGCCTACTACCTGCCGCTGATCTTCGGAATGACCGGCCAGAAAGTGGAAACCATCGGGCAGTTGACGCCGATCCTGGAACATGCGCGCAGCTTGCTCCACCCCATGCCCTCGGAGCGCCATTGGACACCTTACCTGGGCGAGACACTCGACAGCGGCATGGCAACCTTGCTGGCCGCCGAAACCATCGAGGCCATCCGCTTCGTCTACGGCCTCCAACCGGAACGGATGCCCGGCTTCACGCTGGCGGGCGGCACCGCCTTCACCAGTCCCGATGGCGTGAGTAGCAATGGTGCAGACGGCCACCTGAACGGCCCGATTGACGACATCCAGCTTCGCAGTTGGGGTATTCAATTGGTAGACGGGCGTATGCCCGGCTTCGCTGCCATTGTTGGCGCGGCCAAGTCGAACGAAGTCGCCGTCAAGATCGTGCGTGAGCTACAACGCCGCAACATCCTATGCTTCCTCTCCGGCAACGTCAACGGGCGGAGCATCATCCACCAGTTGCACGAGGAAGGCGTTGAACTTGGCTACGACACCTACACCGTCCCCTTCGGCACAGATACGATCAGCGCGATCTACGCGCTGGGATTCGCCGTGCGTTCGGCGCTGACCTTCGGCGGCATGAAAGGCGGCATGGCGCGTGACATTCTGATGTACAACAAGGAGCGCGTGTTTGCCTTTGTGCTGGCACTGGGCGAAGTGGACGACCTCAAATACGCAGCGGCGGCAGGCGCGATTAACTTCGGCTTCCCCGTCATCGCCGACACGGTGATCCCGGAAATTTTGCCCACCGGTGTCACCACCTATGAGCACGTCGTGAGTATGCCCTTCAACGAGATCGAGGGCAAAGACGACCTGGAACGCGCCGAACGGCTGGTGCAGAAGTGCATCGAGGTGCGCGGCGTCAAGGTGCGCGTAGCCGATGTGCCCGTGCCGGTGCCCTATGGCTCGGCTTTCGAGGGCGAAGTGGTGCGCAAGGCCGATATGCGCGTCGAGTTCGGCGGCAAGTATTCCCGTTGCTTCGAGTATCTGCGCATGGTCGAGATGGACGCCGTGACCGACGGCAAAGTGGAGGTGGTCGGGCCTGACTTTGCGGAAATCCCACCGCAAGGCCACATGGACATGGGTATCGTGGTCGAGGTGGCCGGGCGGCAGATGCAGAAGGACTTCGAGCCGGTGTTGGAGCGCCAGATTCACTACTTCGTCAATGGCGCGTCCGGCATCCAGCATATCGGCC
Organism: uncultured Anaerolineae bacterium; assembly: GCA_964529715.1. GTDB lineage: Bacteria > Chloroflexota > Anaerolineae > Aggregatilineales > Ch27 > CAZGXI01. The sequence continues at coordinate 2,477 of CAZGXI010000019.1, forward strand.
AGCGCGACATCGCCTGGATTCGCATCAGCAACGCCGCCGCCGACAAGGGCTTCAACCTGGAACACTTCGGCAAGATTCTGCACGCGCGCTTCCACGCCGACTTCGGCGCGATTGTGGACAAGGTGCAGGTGACGATCTACACCGCGCCGGACAAGGTCCAGCACTGGCTGGAACGGGCGCGCGAAGCCTACGACTTCCGCAACAAGCGCCTGGCAGACATGACGGACGATTCCGTTAACATCGCATATAGTTGCACGCTTTGCCAGTCCTTTGCACCTAATCACGTTTGTATTATCACACCGGAGCGGTTAGGACTGTGCGGTGCGTACAACTATCTCGATGCTGCCGCCAGCTACAGCATCAATCCGAACGGCCCGAACCAACCTATCAACCTCGGCACGCGGATCGATCCCCAAAAAGGCTACTGGGTCGGGATCAACACCTATGCTAAGGCAGCTTCACATGGCGTAGTGCAGGAAGTCGCCATGTACTCGATCATGGAAAACCCGATGACAGCGTGCCTCACCGAAGACACCGAAGTGATCATCGACGGGTATGTGACCACAATTGGCGACTGGGTGAAAGATCGTCAGGGTCAGCAGGGACCATTCGACGCCGAAGCCTGGACACTCAACGACGAGGGACAAATTACCCCCAGTCGTGTGCTCGGCGTTCACCGCAACCCTGCACCGCCATTCCTGATTCGCCTCGAAACCAAGTCGGGTCAGCGGCTGACTCTGACGCCCAACCACCCTATCGCCATTGACCGCCCCGAAGGGCAGGTGTGGATTCGGGCAGACGAGGTACAGGTCGAGGATCGGGTGTATGCTGTCGAACACGCGCGCCTGTGGGAACGCCTTGCAGTTGGCGAGAAGGTACTTGCAGGTGCAGCGCCGACCTCTCTGGAACGGGACGACTTCCTGGATACCATAACCCGCGCCGACATAATCCGAAATGACGGCCTGTACGACTCGGTCTACAACCTGAGCCTGCTGGACATCAACAGCTACCTGGCGAACGGCCTGTTGGTGAAAAACTGCGGCTGCTTCGAGTGCATTGTCATGTTGATCCCCGAAGCAAACGGCGTCATGGTCGTCAGCCGCGAAGACACCAGCATGACCCCGGCGGGCATGACCTTCTCCACGCTGGCCGGCATGGCCGGCGGCGGTCTGCAAACCCCCGGCGTGATGGGTGTGGGCAAGTATTACCTGATCAGCCCCAAGTTCATCTCGGCGGATGGTGGCTTCAAGCGCGTGGTATGGATGAGCAGTGTGCTCAAGGAGACAATGGCCGATGAACTCAAGGCGGCTGCCGAGCGCGAAGGCGATCCGGACCTGATCGAGAAGATCGCCGATGAACGCCGTGTAACCACCGTCGATGAACTACTGGCCTGGCTGGAGGAACACAACCATCCGGCCCTGGTGATGGACCCGATTTTCTAATCGATGTGTTCTGGAGGGGTGAGGTACGCCTCGCCCCTCGATTCAGCTACGAAATGGCCCGATCATGCCCGAACGCCAGTTTGTCCGCGACCTGATGACCGTCGGTGTAGCCACCTGTCCGCCCGATACCCCTGTTATCGAAATCGCCCGCCTGCTGTTGGATCGTGACCTGGAAGCAGTTGTTGTGCTGGATCACGAAGGCCATGCTGTCGGTGTGGTTGGTCAGGATGAACTGATCCAGACATATACCCGCGAAGATCGCCGCGACCTGACCGCCGGGGACGTGATGCGCGACGGCGTCCCGCAGCTTCCACCTGACCTGCCACTGGCTGCTGCCGCGCAGATGATGCGCGACGGCGCAGTTCATCCCATGCCGGCATCGCTGCCCT
>CAZGXI010000019.1:4317-91503 GCA_964529715.1 uncultured Anaerolineae bacterium
ATGCGCGACCAGGGGGTGCGCGTTGTGTTCCTGATGCATCACGCCGGCGGAATCACCTATCCGGCGGCGACGCTGTCGTATCGCCACCTGCTGCGCCACCTGGCAGCTGCCAGCGATGACGAGCTAAACGACCTGGGTATCGCGGCGGCACGACAGAACCCGATTGAGGCATTCAAGCAACGGCGCGACGCGGCAAAACGGCGAGGCAAGGACAACTAAGCGTTCCACAACGTTTCTGTGTGGAGATGTTGCAAGGAGAAACTTCTCATGCCTGTTGAAATTCCCAAAGAAGCCTGGCCCGGAGCCGTGCGCATGGTCACTCTCGGCGCGACGGCGGCAGAGGGCGGCACGCGGACGCGCACCGTGACCGTCGGCGGCCAGAAGACCATGCCCTTCCTGCACTTCGAGGGCGAGACGCCGAATCGCCCGGTGGTCGCTCTGGAAATCAAGGACCAGCGCCCAGAGGACTGGTCGCCACTGCTGGTGGAAGCCTGGGGCGAGGCGCTCAACGATCCGGCAAACTGGGCCAAAGCCGCCGAAGCTGCCGGGGCCGACCTGCTGGTGCTCGAACTCAGCCTCACCGGACCGGATGGCAATCCCACCACTTCGCAGGCCGCCGTCGCCGCGACAAAAGCCGTGCTTGCTGCCAGCGGCCTGCCGCTGATCGTCTTTGGCCCTGGCCAGGCGGACGCAGACAACACGCTGCTCGTCGCGGTAGCCGAGGCGACCAAAGGCGAACGGCTGGCGCTGGGCATCTGCGAGGACAAAAACTACCGCACCATCGTGGCGACGGCGCTGGCGAACGGCCATCTGGTCACGGCACGCACGGCGATGGACGTGAACCTCGCCAAGCAGTTGAACATCCTGATCAGCGACATGGGCCTGCCGCTGGACCGCATTCTCATGGACCCCACTACCGGCGCGCTCGGCTACGGCATCGAGTACGGCTACTCGGTGATGGAACGGCTGCGCCTGGCTGCATTGCAAGGCGACACCATGACCCAGCTTCCCATGATCGTCACCCCAGGTTATGAAGCCTGGAAGACGAAGGAGGCGAAGGTCGGGGAAGGCGTGCCTGCCGCGTGGGGTGCGTGGCGCGAACGAGCGATCACCTGGGAGACGCTGACCGCTATCGCCCTGGTCGAATCCGGTGCAGACATCATTGTGCTGCGCCACCCAGAAAGTGTAAAGCGTGTGAAGACAGCAATTGACGACCTGATGGCCGTCCCGCAAATGGCATAGTGGCAAGGAGAATTCCAGGATGGCTCTCTCCGGCATTCAAATCTACAAACTGTTGCCCCAGACGAACTGTAAAGACTGCGGGTTTCCAACGTGCCTGGCGTTTGCGATGAAGCTCGCCGCCAAGCAGGTCGAACTCTCGGCCTGCCCGCATGTCAAGGAAGAAGCAAAGGCGCAGTTGGCCGAATCCGCCGCGCCGCCCGTGCGGCTGGTGACGCTCAAGGCGAACGGTCACGAGGTCAAAGCGGGCAACGAGGTCGTGCTGTTCCGCCATGAGAAAACTTTTTACCACAAACCAGGCCTGTTCATTCGCGTGAAAGACGATGAGGCCATTGACGCGCTCAAGGCCAGAGTCGCCGCTGCCGACGCCTACACGGTGAACTACGTTGGCATGGACCTGACGTTAGATGGCTTCGCCGTTGAGTCGGTCTCCGGCGACGGGGCCAAGTTCGCCACAGCAGTCGGCGCCGTGCGCGCTGCCAGCAGGCGCCCGCTGATCCTGATCAGCCGCGATCCGGCGGTGATGGCTGCCGGGCTGCGCGCCATTGACGGCGAAAGCCCGCTGATCTACGGAGCAGACGCAAACAACTGGGAAGCGATGGCCAGCCTCGCCGCACAGCACAAAGTGCCCCTGGCCGTCATTGCCTCTTCGCTAGACGCCCTGGCCGATCTGACCGAGAAGATCAAGGGCAAGGGCATCGAGGATCTGGTGCTCGACCCAGCAGTACGCGATTTGAGCGCGTCGCTCACCCTCAGCACCCTCATCCGTCGTCTGGCACTCAAGAAAAACTTCCGCCCGCTAGGCTATCCGATCATCGCCTTTCCCGGCGATGCCGGGGACCCGGCGCGCGAATCGGTGTTGGCGGCGCAAGCCATCGCCAAGTATGCCGGCTTCGTGGTGCTGGATCATTTTGCGCCGGAGACGATCTACGCACTGCTGGTGTTGCGGGAGAACATCTTTACCGACCCGCAAAAACCGATCCAGGTCCAACCGGGCCTGTACGAAGTCAACGGCCCGAACGCCGACTCGCCGGTGCTGGTAACGACGAACTTCAGCATCACCTACTTCAGCGTCGCCAACGAGGTCGAAGGCTCCGGCCTGCCCGCCTGGCTGCTGATTGTCGATGCCGAGGGTATGAGCGTGCTTACGGCCTGGGCAGCGGGCAAGTTCGACGCCGAGCGGATCGCCAAAGCGATCAAGGCGTCTGGCATCGCCGACAAGATCAGCCACAAACGGGTCGTCTTGCCGGGGCACGTTGCCGTGCTCTCCGGCGAACTGGAAGGCGAACTACCCGATTGGGAGATTCGCGTTGGTCCACGCGAGGCAGTGGACCTGCCTGCGTTTATGAAACAGGCCCTGTAAAAGAGTCCAGAGACCAGGAAACCTGTGGCCGAACACACCGTTACGTTTGACGCTGTTCCCGAACCCGTGCGCGTCCCGACCGGCACCCTGCTCAGTGAAGCGGCGCGGCTGGCAGGGATCGAGTTGATGCAGCCGTGCGGCGGCCAGGGACGCTGCGGGCGCTGCGCCGTCCAGGTGACGGCGGGAACGGTACGTCGCCGTAGCACCCTGCGCCTCTCGGCAGAAGACGTGGCTGCCGGCTATGCGTTGGCCTGCCAATCGGTCGTAGAAGGCGATGTGACTGTCGCTGTACCGCCACAGGAACAGATCGAGCGGCGACTGACCACCGACCGGACTGCCATCGAAGTCACAGTCCCGGCAGACTACGATGCGAGGCGGGACCAAACCATCCGTCGTTTTGCCCTCAAGCTCGCCCCCCCCACGCTGGACGATCAGACAGACGATTGGAGCCGCGTCCAGACGGCCATCCGTCAGGCAGCCGACGTCGGCGACGTGCGTGTGTCGCTGGCGCTGCTGCGCAAGATTGGCCGACTGCTGCGCCAGTACGATTGGCAGGTCACGGCCATCCTGGAGTCGGAGACATGGGATTGCCCCGGTTGCCCGGCTCGCCTGTTGGACCTGCGGCCCGATCACCTGGCTGTCGATGCGCCTCTATGGGGCATCGCCATCGACATCGGCACAACCACCGTCTCCTTGTGGCTGGTAGACCTGCGCAGCGGCGAGGTACGGGCGCAGGTTGCCGAGTATAACAGCCAGATCGCGCGCGGCGAGGACGTGATCTCACGCATCATCTACGCCAGCAAAAATGGCGGCGACTCTGAACTGCGCGACCGGGTGTTGGACACCATACATAACCTGTTGGATGCTGCCTGCAAACAACAGCAGATCGCCCCGGCGGACGTGGTCAAAGCCACGATTGCCGGAAACAGCACCATGATCCACTTGTTGCTGAACCTCCCGGCAGAGAACATCCGCCTGGCTCCGTTTGTTACCGCCGCCAATCACGTTCCCACCTTCACCGCGCGCGAAGTCGGGTTGAACATCTGCCCGGAAGCAACGGTGGACTGCCTGCCGGGAGTCGCCAGCTACGTCGGGTCAGACATCAGCGCCGGAGTGCTTTCTTCTGGACTGGACGATGCCGAGGACGTGGCCCTGTTCATCGACGTGGGTACAAACGGGGAAATTGTGCTGGGCAACCGCGAGTGGCTGGTGACGTGCGCCTGCTCTGCCGGTCCGGCCTTCGAGGGCGCGGGCGTGCAGAACGGGATGCGCGCCACCAAAGGGGCCATCGAAGAGGTCTGGATCAACGCTGACACTTATGAGCCAACTTACCGGGTGATCGGGGGCGTCAAGCCGCGCGGCATCTGCGGCAGCGGGCTGATTTCCTTGCTGGCCGAGATGTTCCTCACTGGCGTCGTTGACAAAGGCGGCAACATCAACACGCATCTCCCCACCCCGCGCGCGCGCGAAGGCGAGCACGGTCCAGAATATGTGATCGCCTGGGCTAAAGAAACACAGCATGGACACGACATCACCATCACGCATGTAGACATTGATAATCTGCTGCGGGCTAAAGCCGCCATTTACGCCGGGTTTACCGTACTGGCGCAGAACGTCGGCCTGTCGCTGGACTCGGTCGAGCGGATGTTGATCGGCGGCTCATTCGGCAAATACATCAACGTCGAAAAGGCGGTTGAGATCGGGCTGCTACCCGACATGCCCTGGGATCGTTTCCACTTCTTGGGCAACACGGCGGTGCGGGGCGCGTACCTGGCGTTGCTCAGTCGCAACGCCCGCGAGCGCATCCGCAACATCGCCGCACGCATGACGTACATCGAGCTTTCCGCCGACAACACGTTTTACGAAGCGTTCACTTCTGCGCTGTTCCTGCCCCACACCGACCTGTCGCGTTTCCCGACGGTGCAGGCAGCCATGGTCAAATGAACAGACAAGGACAGACCCATGTATATCCTCGGCGAAAACATCCACATCATCTCCGAAAAGGTCAAAACGGCGCTGGCGGAAAAAAACGCCCGATTCTTTCAGGAACTTGCCGTCAAACAGGTCGAGGCTGGGGCGCAGGCGCTCGACCTGAACCTGGGGCCACGCAAAAAAGACTGGGAAGAAGTTTTCCCCTGGATCGTCCAGACTGTTGAAGCCGTCGTCGATGTGCCGCTGAGCTTCGACAGCACCAATATCCAGGGCATCGAAGCCGGGCTGAAGCAGGTGACAAAAGCCCAGCCGATCATCAATTCAACTTCTGCTGAGCCGGAGCGGTTGGAAAAGGTTCCGCTGCTCGCCAAACAGTACAACACGAAGCTGATCGCGCTGACGATGGGCAGCAGTGGCATCCCGGTCGCTGCCGATGAGCGGGTGAATATTGCCATCGAGCAGTTGATCCCACGCATGTTGGAGATCGACTTTCCCATCCGTGATCTGATCATCGATCCGTTAGTGCTCACGGTATCCGGCTGCCAGCAGTACTGCCCGGAATTGATCGAGGCCGTGCGCACGTTGCAAGTCGTGTGGGACCCACCGCCCGCCATTTCGGTCGGTTTATCGAACGTCTCAAATGCCGTTCCGCCGGAAAACCGCCCGCTGATCAACCGCGTGTACTGCGTCATGCTGATGGGCGCGGGCTTGCAGATGATGATCGCCAACCCGCTCGACGCGGATCTCAAAGAGGCTGTGCGCATTGTCGAGCAGCGGGACGACAGCACGCCGTTGGGGCGCCTGTATTTGAAGATTCACGACCGCATCGCTGCGATGGAAGAACCGTCGGCGGCGGACGTGGACATGAGCGATCCGGCGCAGGTTGCCATCTGGCGCACGGTACAGATTTTGCTGAACAAGGTCATCTACGCCGACTCATACCTGGAGCAGCCCGCGACGGCCTGATCGCAGGGGCGGTGCAGGTCCGTTCCGGGCATGCCCGCGCCGCCCTCCTAAGTGACATTTTACACGCCCAATGCGGAGAGTCCGCGCTGAAGCAAACAGCTATTCTGGGTTAAAATAGTCATAAATAGGCCAGTTTTCACAGGCCAGACACGACGCCCCAGGCGTCAATCAAGGAGATACCATCTATGCCCGTCTTCACTCCAGGACGCCGCTGGCAACCGCCTTTCTATCCTTTCAAGCGCGAACCGTTGGGCACACGCCTGCTGATCCTGTTGGAGCGTATGGTCAAGGGACCGCTGTTTGGCTGCCGGATGTGCGGCAACTGTCTGCTGCAAGAAACGGCCTTCATCTGCCCAATGGAATGCCCCAAAGGGGCGCGCAACGGCCCTTGCGGCGGCTCAACTCAGGAGCACTGCTACGTCGATCCAACCCGCCCCTGCATGTGGTACAAGATTTACGAGCGTTCCTTTGCAATGGGCCGCCAGGAAAAACTGTTGGAAGTGCTGCCTCCGCTGGACTGGGACAAGACCGGCAGCGAGACCTGGGCAGACGTGTGGAAAGAAGTGCGCAAGGTCGGCATCGGCAAATTCATCGGCGGCATGTTGTCCCGCGATCCCGTCCGCCGCACGCAAAACTGGCAGGCCGTGTTCGAGCCGGTCCGCCAGCCAGACTGGTGGAAGGGCGACGCGCTGTATCATCCGCCTGCCTACACAGAGCCGGCCAGTGAGCTGGAACGCCGTCTGAAAGCTGGAGAGTTCGTCGTCACTTCCGAAGTCGCGCCGCCGATGAGCACCGCCACCGGCAAATTGATCCGCAATATCGAGATGATCAAGCCCTATGTAGCGGCGATCAATTTCACCGACAACCCCTCGGCCACGCCGCGCATGTCCAGCCTGGCGTGCAGCATACTGGCGATCCAGAACGGTGCGGAGCCGGTCCTGCAAATCGCGGCGCGCGACCGCACGCGCATGGGCTTGCAGTCAGATGTCATCGGCGCGAGCGCGCTCGGCGTGCGCAACATCCTGTGTCTCTCCGGCGACCATGCGCGCATGGGACCTGCCCCAGTGGGACGTTCTGACATCATCGACATCGATTCGATCCAGATGCTCTGGATTTTGCGCCGGATGCGCGACGAGGGACACTACCTGGACGGGCGCGAGATCAAGAATCCGCCCAAATACTTCCTCGGCGCGGCGGCGGCCCCCTTTGCCTCGCGGCCTGAATTCCAGGCCCTACGGGAACACAAGAAGATCAACGCCGGGGCGCAGTTCTTTCAGACGAACCTGGTCTTCGACCCGGATGGCCTGGAAGTCTGGCTGAATGCGCTTGCCAGGCGCAACGTCCTAGACAAGGTGTACATTCTGATCGGCATCACACCGCTCAAGAGCTTCAAGATGGCCCGGTACATGAACGACGAAGTGCCGGGTGTCTTCATCCCCGACAGGCTGATGAAGCGGATGGAAGCCGCCGGGGACGGCGCCGAGGAAGAAGGCGTGACCATCGCCCTGGAGATCATCGAGAAAATCAAGGGCAAGCAGGGCGTTCACGGCATTCACCTGATGGCCGTCGGCTGGGAAGAGATCGTGCCGCGCATCATCACCGAGGCCGGGCTGCTGCCGCCGGATTTTGTGCCCCCGGCGAAGCCAGAAAAAGAAAAACCCACGAAGGTCGCGGCGGCGTAGTGTGTCTTCTCAATACCGCTGAAATCGTCGCAGGGGCGCAAGGTGCTGTGCCCCTATAGATCGTGCAAATAACTAACAAGGTACGGCTGCCATGAAACTCGCAATCACTGGCAAAGGCGGGGTAGGTAAAACAACCCTGGCAGCGTTGCTGGCGCAGGTTTATGCCGACGCCGGGAAAGACGTACTAGCAGTCGATGCCGATCCTTCACCCTGCCTGGCGGGAGCACTGGGCTTTCCAGCAGACCTGCGCGCCCGGCTGCACCCGATCAGTGAAATGGATGCGCTGATTGAGGAACGCACGGGCGCCAAACCGGGAACCATCGGCGGCTTCTTCACCATCAACCCGCGCGTAGATGACATTCCCGACCGCTTCAGCGTCCATCACCGGGGTGTGCGCCTGCTGGAGATGGGCGCCGTCGATGTCGGTGGGTCGGGCTGCATCTGCCCGGAGAGCGCCATGCTTAAGACGTTGTTCACCCACCTGCTCTTCCGCAAAGATGAAGTGCTGATCCTCGACATGTACGCCGGGGTAGAGCACCTGGGCCGTGCAACGGTGGATTTTGTGGATGCACTGATTGTGGTGACAGAGCCGACGCGGCGCAGCCTGGGCACAGCGGCGCAGATCAAGAAGCTGGCAGAAGACATCGGCCTCCACCGCCTGTGGCTGGTCGGGAACAAGGTGCGCGACGCCGACGAAGTGGCCTTTCTGAAGGCCGAGTCGCCGGGGCTGCCGGTGTTGGGCGTGTTGCCGGCCAACCTGGCCGTACAGGAAGCGGACCGTCTGGGCGCAGCTGTGTACGATTACGTCCCGGCTCTGCGGCAGGCCGCCGAGCAAATCGCCCAAACGCTGGCAATGGAAGTTACCGCACAGACGTAGCGGCGGATTCGATCCGTCGCTACAATCGTCAAGCGGGTCCAACGTACAGGAGTACACACGCTGTCATGACAACCACCATTGCGCTGGCGGGCAAAGGCGGCGTCGGCAAGACAACGATTGCCGCGCTGATCATCAAATACCTGGCCCAGAAACGCACCGGGTCGATCCTGGCAATCGACGCTGACCCCAGCAGCAATCTGAACATGGTCCTCGGCCTGGACCTGGAATGGACCGTCGGGGACATCCGTGAGGGCATGTTAGAACAGGTCAAACAATCGCTGGTCGCAGGCGGAGCGGCGATGGGATCGATGCCCGGCGGCGTGACCAAGCGCGACTATCTGGACTACCAGATTCGCTCTTCGCTGGCCGAAGGTGCACGCTTCGATTTGATCGCTATGGGCCGCTCTGAAGGACCGGGCTGCTATTGCGCGGTGAACCATAACCTGCGCGAGGTGATCGACAGCATCAGCCGTAATTACACTTACGTGGTCATCGACAACGAGGCGGGCATGGAACATCTCAGCCGCCGCACCACGCGCGATGTGCAAATCCTGCTGATCGTCACCGATCCCACCCAGCGCGGGCTGGTCGCTGCCGAACGGATCGCCGGGTTCCGCAACGAACTGGACATCCGCATCGAGCGCGCTTATCTGATTGTAAACGGGCTGACCGGCCCGGCCCTCCCTGCCCCCCTGCAACAGCAGATCGCGCGCATGGATGTGCCACTGCTGGGGGTGATCCCGCGCAGCGAGGAACTGTCTGCGTTTGAATTCGATGGCCGCCCGCTGGTGGAATTGAACGATGAATCCCCAGTCTACCAAACGGTGGCGGCTATGATGGAACCACTTGTGTAGGAACACGCCGGACATGGTCTGGCGCGTCCCGCTCAGACCCAACCAGGAGGCCCTCGATGAGTCTGGTGATCGGCATTCCGAAGGAGCACCGCCCGTTTGAATACCGAGTCGGCATGACTCCGGCAGGCGTCTCCATCCTGACCGCGCGGGGACACCAATGCTACGTGGAAAGTGGCGCGGGCGACGGTAGTGGCTTTTCGGATGTGGAGTTTGAAAAGGCCGGGGCGCGCGTCGCGTATGCACCGGACGAGGTGTTCCGCCGCGCCGATCTGCTGCTCAAAGTGCAGCGCCCAACTGCCGAAGAGGTCACTTGGATGGCAGAAGGCCAGATGGTCATGTCCACGATGATGCTTGCCAGCGCCCGTGAGAGCCGCATCCGGGCTATGGAAGAAAAGGGCATCACCGCCATTGCTTATGAACTGATCCGGGATGGCGACGTGCTGCCCGTCCTCTATCCCCTCAGCCAGATCGGGGGCCGCATGTGCGCCCAGATCGCCGCCCAGTATTTGCAAAACGACAAGGGCGGCAAGGGTATCTTGCTGGGCGGCATTGCCAGCGTGCCTCCCGCCGATGTGGTGATTCTCGGCGCGGGCGTGGTGGGCACCAACGCTGCGCAGGCGTTCCTGGGATTGGGCGCACGGGTGATCTTGATGGACCGCAACCTGAACAAGCTCCAGGCAGCGCACGAACGGTTCGGGGGCCAGGTCACGACGATGGTTTCCCACGACTTCAACCTGGCGCGGGTGTGCACCTTCGCCGATGTGCTGATAGGTGCGGTACAGATTCCCGGCGAGCGCGCACCGATGATCGTCACCCGCGAGATGGTGCGCTCGATGCGCCCCGGCTCGCTGATCATCGACCTGAGCATCGACCAGGGCGGATGTGTGGAAACCAGCCGCCCGACCTATCACGACCAGCCGATCTTCACCGCCGAGGGCGTGATTCACTATTGTGTGCCCAACATCCCCGGTGTGGTCGGGCGCACAGCGACGCATGCCTTCCTCAACGCGGCGTGGCCCTACATCATGCATATCGCGGACGAAGGGTTGGACGCCGCCTTGCAGCGTTATCCCGGTCTGCAACCGGCGTTGATCCTGCGCGGCGGTGTAAGCACAAAACCGGCAGGGGACTAAACCTCAGGGGCGACCGGTCGATGGTCGCCCCTATCTTTTACCGCGATAGTTTACTCCGCCCGGAACATCTGAACCTGCGGGAAGTCATCCGGCGTCAGCGTGTCCACGTCCGCGCTCGAAGGCGGATATGTGCCGAGCATGTCGGCCTGAGTCGGCGTGCTGCCCTCCGGCCAGATCAGGTCGATAATGCGGGTGTGGTTGGTATCCGTTGTGCCGCCGCCGAAACGCCACTGTTCGGCAGTGGGCAGCACTTCGCGCACGCGCCACACCCCCGCCGCCGGGTAACCTTCTTGGCTAAGCACCGCCACCGCATAGGCCCATGTCGCCGGGTCGCCGGGGATGACGCTACGCGGCACACGAATGGTGATCTGCCGTAGGCCGGAATTGGTCGTGATCGCCAGGGAACTGCCCTCTACCTGCACCGGGCCTTCGGGGCCGGGGCGGAACACCCCTGGCGTCCAGCCCTCTGCCCATACGGCGTAATCCCAGCCGAAGTCTGCTGTCAGGGCAGCATTACGCCCTGGTAACAACAGTCGCGCGCCGTTCGCCGGACCATCCACGTCGATATACACATCGACGGTGATGATGCCCATGCCGTTTGGCGCGCCCCAGTCGTTCTCCACTGCGCCGTTCATATCGATGCGGAAGATCACATCGTTCTCGTTGGAGCCGACGATGAAGTTTCTTGCGTCATAAGCCCCACGCCGGAAAACGGCGTCGGTCGGATACACATATGTTCCCGGCCCGTTGTCGTCGCCCACCGGGTCAGCCAGGTCGATCACGGTGTTTGGGATGGCCTCATCCGGCAACGCAGCCAGGGCCGGACCCTGCGGCGGCGCAATGGCAACATCCGTTTCGCCTTCGCTATAGACCAGCCGCAGGTCGATACGATTATCTCGCCCACGCTGCGGCACCAGCAGCCCAACCGGCACGGCGATTTCCACCGTGTCTTCGGCTGCCGCGACGGTCTCGATGGCCGCATTCCGCGTCCAGCCGCCCTGCCCGTTCGCCGTGTAGAGCGCAGCGGCAGGGACGCCGTCGGCAAACGTCACCTCGATCAGCCGTTCCGCACCGAAGCCGAGCGGCATCTCGCCCTGCCCATAGCGCGAGAAGGCGTTGGTTGGGTAATCCCCCGGCAACCGCAGGTAAAAGCCCAACGTGGAGCCGTCGGCAAAGCCGCCCGCTGCATCTGTGCGCAGATAAAAATTCTCATTGTCGAAGCCGTAGTACAGCCCGGTCAGGGGGGGCGTTTCAAGCGCATAAGCGGCGGCAGTTGCCCACTCCGCTTCGTCTGCCGATCCATCAACTACGACCGTCAGTGCTTCAGTGGCGGGACGATCCGGTTGCTGGGCGGCCTGTGCGATGATGGGGGCCTGTACGAAGTCGGGCACAGGCTGGCCAATGATCTCATAGACCTGCGCGAGATAACTGCGGAACTGCTGGTCGAACGAATCGTCCGAACCGGAGTTCTGATCCGCGCCATACCACCAGAACCAATCTGACCCTTCGGCGATATACATCGTCTCCAACGCACGGCGGAGGGTTTCTTCGTCCAGACGATTGCTCGCCGCCTGTAGCGCATTGCGGGTCTGGAGGAGATAGGTCCACGCTTGGTTTTCCTCCTCCTCGCCGATCCAGGTACTGAAGTCGCTGCTGATCCACGACCCCGGCCACAGGTTTTCGATGGGGCGCGGCGGCTCGGTCATCGCCAGATATTCCGACGGCGTGACCGTGCGCAGGTTTTCGGCCTCCGAGAGTCCCCGATACAGGGCGTGCAAGAAATCTTTGCCATCGTTCGCGTAATATTCCCAGGCGTTCTCGCCATCCAGGATCACGGTCACGAGATTCGGGCCTGACGCGCCTTCCGCCTCTAGTTCAGCCTGAATGTCGTTTAACCGCCGGATGAAGTCAGCGGCAGCCTCTTCACCGTCCATGCCCGAATACTCAAAACCGACCTTGTCGGAGATCAGGCGATCACGGAAAACGATAGCCACCTGCCCGCCGCGCCGACCTGTCAGCAGGTATGGGCGGTACATCGCATCCGCCTGCTGCACCGTGTCGGCACTGTTGCGCGTAAAGCCGGGAAAATCCGGCAGGCTGTTCGCCAGCACTTCCTCGTCAGAGGCAATCCACCGGATGCCTGCGCTGGCAACCATCTGAACGATCTGCTGCGACACCGATCCTTCGGCGGGCCACATGCCGCGCGGCGCGACGCCAAAGTGATCGCGGTAAAGCTGCACCCCCATCTCAAGCTGCCCGACGGCATCCTGGCCGAAAACGAAGCGTTCCGGCAAAGTGGCATCCGGCAGGGCGACGGCGGCAACATCGCTATCTACCAGCAGCGGCAGGATTGGGTGAGCAAACGGCGTCATCGTCACTTCGATCTGCCCGGCGTTCTGTAGCTGTGCATGGAGCGGAATCACCTCGCGGATGATGCGCAAATGCTCGGCAAACAGCACCGCCTTGTCCTCTTCGACGTAATCGCGCTCCTGCGCCACCAGACGCGCCAGCGGCTCCTGCGCCAGCCAGTCGGGATCGGTCCAGGCAAGGTTGAACAGGATTTGCAGGTCGCGGAAATCCTGCACGGTCCACGCCGCCAACGCGCCGTCCACGCCCAACGCTGCCCGACTATTGGCCAGCTCCTGATAGCGCGGGAAACGCCCGATGACACGCGGGTTGGTATCGAAGAACCGCTCCAGAATGAACCGCTTCTGCTCGTCGGTCAGTTGGTCCGCCGGCACCTCGCTCAACACCCAGTAAAGGTCCTGCGCCCCGGCAGCCAGATCGTCTAACTGGCGGATCAGGCTGGGAGTGATGTTGAATGTAACGTGAATATCCGGGTATTGCTGAAGCATCGCAGCCATGTCCAGGTAGTCTTTGGTGGCATGGACGCGCACCCAGGGCCGCTGATAGACGCCCGTCTCCGGGTCTTTGAAGTAAACCGGCTGATGCTGGTGCCAGATGATGGCGACGTACAGCACCCCCGCTTCGGTCTGCGCCTGCGTGGGCTGGGTCGCCGCCGGGGGCAAACCGGTGACGATCAGGCTGAGCGCCACGCCCAGACAAAACAACCGCCATAAAGCCAAGCGCCTCATCTCCTCATTCCTTTCTACAAACCTCTCTCATCCGGTGGCGGAACCCTGCCGCCGTGCGCACTATCGGCGACGCCCTCGAATCAGGGCCTTGTAATCCTCCAACAGGCGACGATCCTGCCGCTCATCCCAGATCATCAGCACCCGGTTGGCATCCAACCCGAAGCCATCCGCCTTGCCGGCGGGCTGGTTCAGGCCGATCTCCGTGCCCTGATAGATGATCGGCGGGGCAGGCAGGCGCATCTGCGCAGCGGCGGCGCGGCGCAGCGCGTCTTTGTTGCCTCCGGCCAGGTACAGAAAGCGATCCATGTCGTGGTTGTCCACAAACGTAAACAGCAGAAAGTTATCGGGCATGTAGGCGCGATGGCGGGCAACGGCCCGCGCAAAATCGGCCTCGCCGCCGCCGTCTCGCCCGAACACCCGCCGCAGCATGTCCGCCGTGAAGAAGTCCAGGCAACCGTCTAGCCGCCCGACGTACTTGATCTGCTCCTCCGGCGTATCGACGATCTCCCCGAAGCAGAGGCAGTCTGGCTTTTGTGCCTTGCATGCCGCCCAAAAATCGCCCCAGAAGTCCGGGCCGGGGCCGTTGGCATAGTCCAGGCGAAAGCCATCCACATCAAACTCGCGCAGCCAGTAGCAGGCCGTATCGATCAGCCAGCGCCGCGCCGCCGGGTTGGCAACATTGATCTGCGGCATCGACGGCACGGCGAAGAAGGCCCGGTATCCGACGGGCGAGTCGTCAAAGATAAACCAGTCCCGGTGTGGACCATCAGGGTGATTGAGTGCATCCTGAAAGACAGGATGCCGATCCGAAATGTGGTTGCATACCAAATCCAACAAGATGCGCATCCCCCGCGCGTGCGCTGCTGCGACCAGGGCACGCAGGGCCTCATCTCCACCCAGGCGCGGTTCGACGTGCATCAGATCGGTGGCGTCGTAGCCATGATGCGTCGGGCTGGGGAAGATCGGGCTAAGCCAGATGCAGGTCGCACCCAGGTCGGCGATGTAGCCCAGCTTTTCGAGCACACCCCACAGCGTGCCGCCGCACAACGCGCGCACATCATCTGCCAGCCAGGAGCGTCCCTGGCCGGGCCAGAAGCGATCCACGAACACCTGGTAAATCACCGCTTGCCTGGCCCAGTCTGGCGGGCCGAGCCGATCCACATGATAGGTAAAGACATGTCCCGGACCCGGTTTTTCGGGAACAAAGGCGGGCAGCGGTTCGTTGCGAAAGAAGGCTTCAGCAGCCCGTTCGGTGGCAGCCTGCACATCCGGCCAATCCGCAAATACCTCCGGGGCATCCCCGGCCCACGCGCCAACCCGGTAGGACACGACCGTTCCCTCCGGCTGGGGAGGCAGAGTGCCGCGCCAGGTGGTCAGGTAGCCCCACAGCAGCGTATCCCAGGTGACATCTCCCGGTTCGAGCAGCAAAACTCGCCCGTTGTGGGCCGTTCCGCGTGTGCCGGTCGGCTCTGTGCCGTCTACTGTGTAGTAGCAAGCCACGTGATCGGCAGACAGGTCCGGCCCAACCCGAACGGTGATCGTCACCGGCTGGTCGGGTAGCGGGTCGCGGGGCGAGAGATCATGGGCATGGTGGATACCACGCCGCGCGACGCGATGATGCAGCAACTTCAGATCGTCCGTTGCCAGGGTGCCAAAAGTGAACTCTTCCACGTAAACTCCTGTCGCAAAGCAAACCGCCCCAAGAACACAAAGGACACAGAGACGCTGCGCCCTCTCTGTGCCCTCTATGGTACAGCGTACATACGAACAGGCGGCCTTAGCCCTTGACCGCGCCTTGCGTCAACCCGCCGACGATCTGATCCTGAAGCAACAAGTACAGGATGACGATGGGCGTCGCGCCGACGAGCGCGCCCGCTGCGAACTTACCCCAGTCACGGGCAAAGTTATCGCTGACATAGTTGTAGAGGCCCACCATCAGCGTCCAGTTGTTCTTGTCGCGCAACATAACACGCGCCAGCACGAATTCGTTAAATGTGCCGACGAAGGACAGGATCGCCACCACGGCCAGGATGGGCCGCACCAACGGGAAGATCAGCGACCAGAAGGTCTGCCAGTGACCTGCGCCGTCCACCTGGGCCGACTCGTCGATCTCGCGTGGCACGGAGTCGAAGAAGCCTTTCATCAGCCAGGTATTGATGCCCATTGCACCGCCCATGTAGACCAGGATCAGGCCGCCCAGACTATCCAGACCGAAGCTCTGGAAGAAACTCCAGTTGATCCCGGCTAGGAAAGGCATCGCCTGTGGGATGTATTCGGCCAGCTTGCCGACCTGCTGCAAGATCAGGAACAGGGCTACCAGCGCCAGCATATTGGGAAAGACCTGGATGAGCAGCACCAGCACCAACAAGTTCTGACGCCCCTGAAAGCGGAAACGCGAAAAGGCATACGCGCT
Organism: uncultured Anaerolineae bacterium; assembly: GCA_964529715.1. Lineage (GTDB taxonomy): Bacteria > Chloroflexota > Anaerolineae > Aggregatilineales > Ch27 > CAZGXI01. The sequence goes on from CAZGXI010000019.1 coordinate 19,872, forward strand.
CAGTGCACTTACCAGCACCGTCAGCACGGCAGTGATGCCGGCCACGAAGATCGAGTTGCCGATCCAGTTCCAGTAGGGGTGAATATTCAGGTCTTCCTGAAGCACACCCCGGAAGTTGCTCAGCAGTTCGTCCACGCTGTCCACACCAGCGGGGATCAAACTCTGGGTGGCAAGGTTGCCCGACGGGTTAAAGGCCGCAGAGATGATCCAAACCACTGGGAACAGCGCGAAGATCAACGCGATGACGATGACGATCCAGCGCAGCGTGAGATTGACCGCTTTTTCGCGGGTGCCCATTACCGCCCGACTCTCGACACGACCTGCCCGGCTAGACATTCTTCGACACCTCCTCCCACTGCCCGGTGAGGCGGAACTGAAGCAGAGTCACGGTCGCCACGATGATAAAAATCACAATCGTGATGGCCGAGGCCAGACCGTAGTCTGCCCCGCGTCCGGTCCCGAAGGCCAGGCGGTAGGTATAACTGATCAGGATGTCGGTATGACCGGCGGGCGTAAGCGTGCCGGAAATGGGCGGGCCGCCCCGGTTGAACGCCTCGATAATCACGAAGTTATTGAAGTTGAACGTGAACGAAGCGATCAGCAACGGGCCAACAGACACCAACAACAGCGGCAGGGTGATCTTCCAGAAGCGTTGCCAGTTGTTGGCGCCATCGACCGAGGCAGCTTCGTAGATGTCGGAAGGAATGGCTTGCAGCGCCCCGCTGGTGATCAACATCATATACGGGTAGCCCAGCCACAGGTTCACGATCAGGATGCCGACCTTGGCCCACCACTCGTTGGAAAACCAGGGCACATCGATGCCAAAGCTGCGCGCCAACACCCCCAAGTTGGGATTCATCATGCCTCGCCAAACCAGGATGCTGATCACGCCGGGGATAGCATAGGGAATGATCAACAGGGAACGCAAAATTTTGCGCCCACGAATCAGCGGGTCGTTCAGGACCAGGGCCATGAGCAACCCGACCGCGAACGTAGACAGCACAGACAACGCCGCAAAGACCACCGTCCAGAGGAACACCCTCACCAGGGGGCCGCTCAGGGCCGGACTTTCGATGAAGCGTCGGAAGTTATCCAAGCCGACCACAACCTGATAGCCCGGATCGAGCATCTGTTCGTTAGCAGTGCCCCGGTTAGCGACGAACGAACCGGTGCTGTCATCGGCAGCATAGAACAGGCCCGTCTGCCGGTCTTCCAGGCCGTTCAGCTCCGCGTTCCAGACGTAACGCTGCTGAGACAGGCTGGCGTCACGGGCCGACGTGACCATAACGACGTTGGGGTCTTCGCCGAATTCCAGGGCTTGCAGGTTGGACAACGCGGAGATGATCTCGCGCCGCTCCAACTGACGGTAGCCCTGGTAGGTCTCTGGGGCATCGAGGCTATCGGCCTCAACGATCTCAAAGGGCTTCCCCGGCCTAGCGAAGAGGATTTCCGGTCCGGTGTCTGTCTGACGGGTCAGCCACAGTGCATACTCGTTTGGATCAGATTCGGAAACAAACGCAACCCACTGGTAGCGTGGGGCGTCGGCGGCGGTGAAAGATTTGCTCTCGTGAATGGCGATGGCTCGCTGTTTGGAATACAGGTGGCCATCGCTGTAGTTCGTAAAGGCCGTGTAGACCGTGAAAAGAATCGGATAGATGACCAGTAAGATCATCAACGTCAAGCCGGGAGACATCCAGCGGATCGGGTACAGCTTCGGCACAAAGACGACGACGTTAATGCCGATGGTGATGACGGCAATGACCAGCGCCAATGCGGTCTGTTCGCCATACCAGAAGGCATAAAACAGCAACAGGCCGAATGCGTCCAGAAGCGCCAGACCTGCCAGCTTGAATACCTGCCCTGGGAGAAGGGCCAGGAGCCCTGAAGAGCTCCTGGCACCCGTGCTTGACGCACTCATGGAAGGTTATTCCCCAATCGTCGCTGTAACGATGTGGGTAGCGGAGTCGTAAGTAAAGGTCACGACCGAATCGGCTTCCAGCACCAGCGGGATGTTGTTGCCGTCGCGGACACCGTCGGCACCGTAGTTCTCGCCCCAGGAGCCGCCCAGAGCGACCTTGAACTCGTAGCTGCCCGCTGGAATGGTGAAGGTGCCGGAGAAGGTGCCGTCGCCGTTGTCGGTCAGGGCGGTCACTTCGCAGGCCGGATCCCAGTCACTGGCGCAGCCGACCGCGGCCTGCCAGGAGCCGGGGACGTTAACCATGGCACTCAGGTCAATCGAGAGCAGTTCGCGCACCTGGGCTGCGGCGTTGGTCATGGCCGTTTCGGCGTCTTCCTGCTGGCGGATAATCAGTTCCATAGCGTTGCCCCAGGCCGTCCAGACAGAGGCCATTTCGGGGATGGCAGGCATCGCCACGCCGTTCTCACCGGCAGCGGTGAAGCCGGCAATATCGACGTCTTCGGTGGCTTCACGGACCTCGATGAAGGCCGAAGGACGTGGGTCGGCGTCGAAGATCTGTTGCATCACGTCAGCGGTCGCCACGTAGTCCAGCAGGAAGATCTCGGCCAGCAGTGCGTTCTCGCTGAAGGCGCTGATCATGAAGCCCTGGACACCCAGGAAAGGCGTAGCCTCCTGCGTGCCGCTGGGGATCGGCCCGACGACATAGGGGATGCCGGAGTCTTTAATAGTCGGCAGCGCCCAGGGGCCGGTCACGATCATGGCCGCCTGGCCGGTCGTAAACATCGTGTGCATCACCCCATAGTCGATGTCAGCGGGGATCAGGCCGTCCTCGACCATGCCCTGCAGGAACTGCGCGCCCGCAATCGCCCCTTCACTGTCCAGGCCGATGTCGGTCGGGTCGTAGGAGCCATTTTCATCACGCCCGAAGACGTAGCCACCGAAGGCGCTCATCATGGGCATGAAGTGATAGGGGTCGTTGGTCTGGATGATGTACCCGTAGGTATTCTCATCTGCCGCGTGAATTTCCTCACTGAGGGCGCGGACTTCGTCCCAGGTTGTGGGCGGCTCAGGGACCATTTCGGGGTTGTAGATGAAGGCTACGTTCTCCGTTGAATAGGGCATACCGTACAGGACGCCGTCATAGGTGAAGGCGTCAACGGCAGGGGCAAAGAACGCATCGGCCATGTCGCCCAGGTCCACCGGAGCCAGCAGGCCATTGAGGACCAGTTCGCCCAGCCAGTCGTGCGCGCCGACCAGGATGTCCGGGCCTTCACCCGCCGGGCCGGCCACTTTGAGGGCATCGCGGATGTCACCGAAGCCCATTTCCTGAACGACGACTTCCACGCCGTACTCTTCGCTAAAGGCAGCGCCGACTTCGCTCAGGACCGGGGCGCGCGTGTCGTCGGCCCAGATCACCAACTGCTGCGAACCGGTTTCCTGGGCAAACACCAGGTTAGAAAGTGTTAGGCTGGCGAGGATTATCAGCGTCACCACCAACCACATCGAACGACGGTTCATCTCTATTATCTCCTCTTTTGATAGGTCTATACACAAACTTCACTTGAACGTCAATGTGCAACCGCTTGTGGAAGATCGGGGATTGTGCTCGGTCCGGTTATCACCTCCTTAAGCAAGGATGAGCTAAAAACGCTCACGGCTGAGTCGGATCGGCCTCCAGGTTGACACGCAACCCTTCATCCAACTTATCCAACAACAGGGCAAGCTGCTGTTGTTCCGCCTCGCTCAACACGCTGAAGCGTTGCTGCAACGAGCACTCATGCGCCATGTAAGCCTGCGCGTATCGCGCTGCCCCTGCCGGGGTCAGATACACGCGCTGAGCGCGCCGGTCGTCAGGATCGGGAACACGCCGGACGAGTTCGTCACGTTCCAACTGATCGACAATGCGCGTGATGGAGCTTTTGGAACGCAGGAGCCGCTTGCTCAGGCTGGTCAGGCGTCGTCCCTTTTCCAGGTCCAACAACCGGAGCACCGCGTATTGAGGCAATGTGAGGCCAAAAGCGCGCAACGTGCGGCGGTCACCATCATCGAGAAGCACGTAGATGTCATGAATCGCGTGATAGTGCTGTTGCACGGTAATTGTTTTGACAGGCGTTGTTTGCTCAGACGACATTGTTGCTTCCGCAATTGTCACGCTTGCAACCACCGCTGTGCAGTTTACTATATATCTTCCGTGCAGTCTGTCAAGCGAGGGAGCAGTCAAAGTGCACAAATTTGCTCACAAACCTCTGGGAGACCCCGGCACACAGCTTTCTTTGCGCCGATACTGAAGAGGTCCAGCGCCGACTGCGGCAGGCGTTATAATGACGACAGAACGCAGAAAAGGAGCTTTGGCAATGGGTTTTCATGGTGGGCATGGCGGAGGCGGCTGGTTTGCCTATTTGAGCGGCTCCGGCAATCAAAAAGCCCATATCACCTGGCCGCTGATCAGGCGTGTGCTGGGCTACGCCCGGCCCTACCGCTGGCACATTATCCTGATGTTGGCAGCCATCCTGACCACAACCGGCCTGGGGCTATTGACCCCGTTGATCTTCCGTGACCTGATCGACCGGACGTTGCCCAGGGGAGATGCAGCCCGCCTGAATCTGTTGGCGCTGGGGCTGGTGCTGATCCCGCTCGTCACCGGCGCGATCCGCGTCTTTCAGCGCAAGCTCCAGGCCACCATCGGCGAAGGCGTGATCTATGACTTGCGAGTCGGCCTGTTCACACACCTCCAGCGTATGTCGCTGCGGTTCTTCACCCACACCAAGACGGGCGAGCTGATGAGTCGTCTAAATAACGACGTCATTGGGGCGCAGCGGGCCATCAGCGATACCGTCGTGGACATCGTGACCAACATCATTCAGTTGATTGCCACGCTGGGGGTTATGCTAACCCTGGAATGGCGGCTGACGACGCTGGGCGTGCTCGTGATGCCGCTGTTCATCCTGGCCGGGCGACGGCTGGGCCTCCGGCTACGCGAGATCGCGCGCACAGCCCTGGACCTGAACGCCCAGATGAATGCCATGATGAACGAGACACTGAATATCGGTGGTGCGCTGCTGATCAAATTGTTTGGGCGCAGCGCGACAGAAGTCGGGCGCTTTCAGGATCGGGCGGCCAATGTGCGCGACATCGGCGTGCGACGGGCGGTCGTGGGCAGCCAGTTCTTCGTCGTGTTGGGATTGGTCGGCGTGATCGGGACGGCGCTGGTATATTGGGTCGGCGGTCATCTGGTACTGGCAGGTGCGTTCACCATCGGCACGATTGTAGCCTTTAGTTCATATCTGGTGCAGCTTTACGGGTCGCTGCAAGGGCTGACCAATGCCCCGGTCGATTTTGCCACGTCGATGGTTAGCTTCGAGCGCACCTTTGAAGTACTCGACCTGCCGGTTGAGATCGTAGAAAAGCCGGGCGCACACGTTCTAACAGACGTGCGGGGCGAACTCGTCTTCGACCATGTGACCTTCCGCTACACCATCGATGAGCACAACCTGCTCAGCCAGGTCGAACGTCACGGCAGCATGGAGAGTGTACGGGCCGTGCTTTCGGGAGATGGCAGACCCGGCAACGGTGAGCACGACGGCAGGGCTGAACCATCCTCGGCCAGCCAGGCACGGGAGAAGGCGTTGGAGGACGTGTCGTTTACCATTCAGCCGGGGCAGCTTGCGGCGCTGGTAGGACCGAGCGGCGCAGGCAAAACCACCCTCACCTACCTGATCCCACGCCTGTACGATCCCACGTCGGGATGCATCCGCCTGGACGGGTACGATTTGCGCGATGTGACGCTGAATTCTCTGGCAACGCAGATCGGCATGGTGACACAGGAAACCCACCTGTTCCACGATACGATCCGCACTAACCTGCTCTACGCCCGGTTGGATGCCACGCAGCAAGAGATCGAGGCGGCCTGCCGCGCTGCCAACATCCATGAGTTCATCAGTGAGCTGCCAGAGGGCTACGACACGGTTGTTGGGGAGCGTGGCTACCGGCTCAGCGGCGGCGAAAAGCAACGTATTGCCATCGCCCGCGTGATCCTCAAAGACCCGCGCGTGCTGGTGCTGGACGAGGCCACCAGCCACCTAGACAGCCAATCGGAGGCACTCATTCAGGAGGCACTCAAGCGCGTGATGGCAGGCCGGACCAGCATCGTCATCGCCCACCGGCTAAGCACCATCCTGGCGGCAGACCTAATCCTGGTCATGGATCGGGGACGGATTATCGAACAGGGTACGCACGCCGATCTGCTGGCGCAAGGCGGACTATACGCCCATCTCTACGAAACGCAGTTCAGCCGGGAGATCGAGCGGGCCTGAGGCCGGTTCTGGGGCCTACCAATGCTCCGCTGTTGACAATGAGGATAAAACGTATATGATCCGGTATAGAGGTCTATACCAGACAAACCACTCCACCAGACCGGATTTGTGACAATTTGATAAATTTGCCTGTTCAAAATCGACAGATACAGAGGGCCGATATAAAATCGGTGATAATGTCGGTCGTCCGCTCCACACTGCCGGAAGCTCCCACACAACAGGAAGGAGGTGTCTACAGCGCAAATCCGTCCTTCTGCCGAAGAAAATCAACACGTTCACATCTACTTTCCAGGAGGAAGAAAGCTGTGAAGACTCGCCTGACGCTGCTGATCATTGCGCTCTTGCTGGTCGCCGCCCTGCCCCCGGCCCTGGCCCAGGAAGAGGTCACCCTGACAATGGGGTCCTGGCGCGTGGACGACGTGGCGCAGATGGAACAAATCCTGGCTGCTTTCCACGAAGCTCATCCGAACATCACCATCCAGTTCGATCCGACCAACCCGCCCGATTACAACGCCACGCTGCGTACACAGCTCGAAGGCGGCACCGGGCCGGACCTGTTCTACCTGCGTTCCTACACCACTTCGCGCCAGCTTTTTGAGGAAGGGTTCCTGGAACCGCTGGGCGACCTGCCCGGCCTGATGGAAAACTTCACCGAAGCGGCGCGCGCGCCCTGGGCGACAGACGACGGCCTGCCCTACGGGGTGCCGTTCATCGCCGTGTCGCACGGCATCTATTACAATATCGACCTATTCGAGGAACTCGGTCTGACAGTCCCGGACACCTGGGAAGACCTGCTGGCAACTGCCCAAGCGATCAAGGATGCCGGGTATGAGCCATTCGCCAATGCCAGCGGCGACGAGTGGACCATCGCCGAGATCGTGTTCATGAACCTGGCCCCGACCTTCATCGGCGGGCTGGAGGGACGCCTGGCCTACCTAAACGGCGAGCGGTGCTTTAATGACGAGCACGCCGTCGCTGCGTTCCAGGCCGTCGCCGACATCGCTCCCTTCCTGCCGGAAGGCCAGGAGGCGCTGACCTACTACGACAGCCAGCAGCTTTTCCTGATGGGCGAAGCAGCCATGTGGATGGGCGGCTCGTGGGACATTCCGTTCTTTGAATCAGAGGAGCCGGACTTCGCGTGGAGCGTGTTCGCCATCCCTGCACCGGAAGGCCAGGAAGAGGAATATGTGACCTTCCACATGGATGCCGGCATGGGCCTCAACGCTGCCTCGCCGCACAAGGAAGAAGCGCGCCTGTTCTTGGAATGGATGACCACGCCGGAATTCGGTGCGCTGCTGGGCAATCTGCTGCCCGGTTTCTTCCCGATCATGACGCAGGCACCCACCTTGGAGAACGAGCACGCCGCTGCGTTCATGGCCCTCAATGAAGGGCGCGGCCTGGACGTGCGTTGGGCCTGGGAAGGGCTGCTGGATGGCTCGCCCGACGGCTATACGCTGATGCAAAACGGCGCGCTGGCGGTCATCGCCGGCGAGATGACGCCCCAGGAAGCTGCCGACGCTCTACAGGCGGGTCTGGCCGAGTGGTTCGAACCGGCCCAGAACTGTCCGGCGCCGTAACCCGGCGACGTGCAGCGGCCCTGTGCAGCATTTCAGGGAAGTGTTTTCCGCCGATCTCACGACCATGCGTGCAGGGGCGTTCGCTTGAACGCCCCTACCGTGATCTGTCCAATGTCTGAGGAAAAAAGGCAGCTCATGACCGAATCGGCGACTGCACCCACCCCCCAGGCAAGGCCCAGCCGCACGTTTCAACGGCGCGTGAATCTTCTGGGTAGCCAGTGGGAAGCTCAACGGCGACGTGCCTGGATTTTGTTTCTGGTCCCGGCGTTCGTCATCTACACCGTGTTCATGGCCTTTCCGCTCTTTAATTCCATGCGCCTGAGTCTGTATACCGGCGTAGGGCTGACGCCGGACCGCTACGTCGGGCTGGAAAACTACGTTCAGTTGTTCACCACCCCGTTATGGCGCGACCGTTTCTTGAACGCCGTCGGAAATACCTTTATCTTTTTCTTTATCCATATGGCAGTGCAAAACACGCTGGGGCTGCTCTTTGCCACTCTGCTCAGCACGCGGCTGCGCGGCCATAGCATCTACCGCGCCATTATCTTCGCCCCGGCGACCCTCTCGGTGCTGGTGACAGGCTTTCTGTGGACTCTGATCTTGAACCCGCGCTGGGGAATGCTCAACCAGGCGTTGGAAGCTGTCGGGTTGGGGGCACTGGCGCGACCCTGGCTGGGTGACGCAAACCTAGCGTTGCCGGTGATCTCGCTGGTGTCATCGTGGCAATGGGTAGGTCTGCCAACCATGATGTTCCTGGCCGGCTTGCTGACCATCCCCGACGAACTGAGCGAAGCGGCGCGTGTAGACGGGGCCTCGGCTTGGCAGATTTTCTGGCGCGTCAAGTTTCCGCTGCTGATGCCGGTCATCGGCATCGTCTCGGTGTTGACCTTCATCGGCAACTTCAACGCCTTCGACGTGATCTACGCGATGGCCGGGGCGCGCGGCGAACCCGGCTACGCCACCGACCTGTTGGCGACGTTCTTCTACCGCACGGCCATCGCCGGCGAGCATCCCGTTGCGCAGCCGAATATGGGTATCGGCGCGGTGGTGGCAACCATCACTTTTCTGATTCTGCTCAGTGGGGTCTCGATCTGGTTGATCTTTGGCCGGGGTCGCAACCAGGAGGTGTTCTAGCGCCATGAAACTGACCAGGCCGCGCATTACCCTGTCCGGCGTCGGCAAGCACGCCGTCCTGATTCTCTGGTCGCTGGTGGTGCTGTTCCCCATCTGGACCATGCTGATTAATTCGGTCAAGCCCAAGCGGGAAATCTTCCGCAACCCGTTTGGCCTGCCTTCGGAGATCACTTTCGAGGGCTACCAGAATGCCTGGACCGACGGGCGCTTTGATCTGTATTTCGGCAACAGCCTCTTTGTCACCATCGTGTCCCTGGCGCTGATCCTGATCCTGGGATCGCTGGCGGCGTATGCGTTGGCAAATTGGCGCTCGCGCGCCTCCAACTTCCTGTATATCTATTTTATCGCCGGGCTGATGATCCCGATCCGACTGGGCACGATCAATCTGTTCCAAATCATCCAGAGCCTCCATCTGGAAGACAGCCTGTTCAGCCTGATCCCGGTCTACATTGCGATGGGGTTGCCGATTGCCACATTCGTGCTGACGAGTTTCATCCGCTCCGTGCCCTCAGAACTGCTGGACGCGGCGCGGATCGACGGGGCGAGCGAGTGGCGCGTTTATTCCACGATCATCCTGCCGGTGGTGCGCCCGGCCCTGGCAACGGTGACGATCTTCAACATGATCCCGATCTGGAACGACCTGTGGTTCCCGCTGATCTTCATCCGCGCCCAGGGATCGCGGACGGTGACGCTGGGAGTATCGCTGCTGTTCGGCCAGTATCAGACCGACTGGACACGTGCGCTGAGCGCCCTCTCGATGGCCGCTGTGCCGGTGCTGGTCGTCTATCTGCTGATGTCTACCCAGTTCATCAAGGGCCTCACTGCCGGGGCGCTGAAAGGGTAAGCCCATGAACAGCCGGGAGCGAGTTGCACGGGCCATGCGCCACCAACTGCCCGACCGTGTGCCGGTGATGTGCCAGCTCGCATTAGGCCACTACTTTCTCAACGCCGGGCTGCCGCCCCACCAAATCTGGTTCACCAGTGCAGGGTTTGCCGAAGCCTTGCTTCGGCTGCGCGAACGCTATCGCTTTGACGGCATCCTGATCAACATCCCCGGACGCGACCCCAACTGGCTGCACGACGTGTCGTCCATTGAGGAAACAGACAACGGGACCTGGATCACCTGGAAAACCGGGCTACAGGCGCTTGTTCCGCCGGACGACAACGCGCAACTGGAACCGGATCGTCCCAACGCAGCGCCGCGCCCGGACTTTTTAACCTTCGATCCCGATACGGACATGGACCGTCTGGACGAGTGGCCGCGCTACACCTGGGGCATCTACCACACCCCTATTCTGCCGGGCAAAGCGCCAGGCCTGCTGATCGATCCACCGGCTTATTTCACCGCCACGATTGACCTGGTGCGGCAGGCGGTTGGCAACAGCGTGTCCGTGCATGGCGAAGTTTTTTCGCCCTTCACGCACTTGATGGAGCTGTTCGGCTACCAAGAAGCCCTGTTAGGGCTGGCAATGGATTCCTCCAGGGCAGAAGCGATCCTGGCGCGGTTCGTGGAAGCCAGTGTCGCCTGGGGATCGGCACAGGCCGCACACGGTGTAGATGCTGTACTGATCTCATCGGCGTTTGCCGGGGGGGGATTCATCTCGCCGAAGATGTACGCGCAGTTCGTTGTCCCCTATGAGCGCGCCGTGATCGACCGCCTACACGCTGCCCATCCCGGTCTACCCGTCTATACCCACACCTGCGGTAAGCTGGGCGACCGTCTGGAGCTACTGCTGGACACCCACACCGACGGCATCGATACGCTCGATCCACCGCCACTGGGCGACACCGAACTGGCCGATGCGAAGGCGCGCATCGGGCAGCAAATCTTCATCAAGGGCAACATGAACTCGGTGGCGCTGCTGGCCGATACCAAAGAACAGGCGATTGAACGGGTACGACGCACGCTGGCAGACGGCAAGCCGGGCGGCGGATACATTCTCAGCACGGCCTGCTCGGTCGCACCGCGCGTCCAGCCATGGAAACTGGAAATGCTGGTAGACCTGGCCGAAGAATACGGGCGGTACGACGCATAACGGAGTCATCTCCGCCTTGATCTGAGGTACACTCTGCTGCCATCCACGCAACCACCTTTATCCGCGCAATCGACATCCCTATTCCCCACAAGGAGGGCCTTCCATGAAACTGGACTGGCGCAAGACGTTCCTGATCGGCTTCGGCTTTTTAGGGATCAGCATCGTGTGGCAGGTATATAACCTGTTCGTGCCGCTCTTTTTGCAAGGTGGCAACCCGGCGTTTCAGGCCGAAAGCGGCGAAAGCATCCTGGGCTTCGGGTTGAATGCCACGATCACCGGCGCGATCATGACGCTGGACAATGTCGCCGCGCTGTTCATCTTGCCGCTGATCGGCCTGTGGAGTGACCGCACGCGCACACGCATCGGGCGACGCTACCCCTATATTCTGAGCGGCGCGCCGATTGCCGCCATTGCTTTCGTGCTGATTCCGATAGCAGCAGGGATGATTACCTCGGCGACAAGCGGCAGCGTCGATCAGAACACCGGGGCATTCGCCCTCTTCATGATCGCAGCGGGCGTCTTTCTGCTGGCGATGGCCTTCTTCCGCACGCCGGTAATCGCGCTCATGCCAGACCTGACGCCTTCACCGCTGCGCAGCAAGGCCAACGGCGTAATCAACCTGATGGGCGGCGTTGGCGGTGTGATCGCCACCTTAGGACTGGCCCGTTTCTTCGACGCTAACCACGCGCTGCCCTTTTGGATCGCTGCCGGCGTGATGATCGTGGCAATTGTGCTGCTGTTCTTCAGCGTGAAAGAGCCAAAAGAATACCAGACTGATGAGGAAAAGCGTGATCATGTCCAGGCACAGGAGGCCGTGCGCGGCTTCCGGGCCGTCCCGCCGGAATACCGCCGCAGTCTGATCTTTTTGCTGCTGGCAATCTTCGGCTGGTTCGTGGGCTACAACGCCATCGAGACCTTCTTCACGTCCTACGCTGTGACCACGCTGGGCATTACGGCGGGTACGGCAGGCACGCTGTTCTCGATTGCGCTGGTCGCTTTCATTCTATTTGCCATTCCAGCGGGTTACGTCGGCACACGGCTGGGGCGCAAACGCACGATTACGCTGGGACTGGCGATCTTCGCCGTGCTGCTGGTAATCGCGTTCTTTGTGCCGAACCAGACCGTGATCGCCGTTATCCTGGGCGTCGGCGGGATGGCCTGGGCGCTGGTGAACATTAACTCGTTGCCGATGGTAGTGGACATCACCGACGACCCGCGGCTGTTGGGAACATACACAGGGTTCTACTACTTTGCCTCGCAGCTGGCAGCCATCTTTGGGCCGGTGCTCAACGGCGCGATCATCGACCTGGCAGGGCGCAACTACAACGCGATCTTCCTGGTAACGCCAGCTTTCTTCGTGCTGGCGATCCTGGCGATCAGCTTCGTCACGCGCGGCGAGGCGCACACCGAAGAAGTCTCGGCCCAGGCGTAACTTTCAGCGCAACGGTGGGGGCAAGGCGCTCCCTGCCCCCCCAGACGCCGCGCCCCTTTAATACTTCACGTCCACCGCTTTGCCGCTGGTCGCCGACTCCAGGATGGCATCGCAGATCACGGCATTGCGGTAGCCGTCCTCGAAGTCCGCGCCGTAGGGAGCCACCGGCTTGTCATTGACGATAGCATCGAAGAAGTGGTGGAACTCGTGCACGAACGAGTGCTCCCAACCGATCATGTGGCCGTGTGGCCACCAGTTAGTCCAGTACGGGTGATAGGACTCGCTGATCAGCACGTTGTGAAAGCCGCGCGTCTCGCGCGGTTCCTCGTCCGCCCAGAAAACCTCCAGTTCGTTGAGGCGTTCCAGGTTAAACCGGAGCGAGCCTTTTTCACCGTTGATCTCAAGCACCTGGCCGTTCTTGTGCCCGGCGCAGAAGCGCGAGGCCTCGACCGTACCCAGTGCGCCACCCTCGAATTCAAACAGCGCCACGAAGGCGTCGTCCACATCGACTTTGCCCATCTTGCCCGGCTGGCCGGGCAGCGGACGCTCCTCGATGAATGTCTTCGCCATGCCCATCACGCGCTTCGGCTCGCCCACCAGGAAGCGCGCCAGGTCAATGATGTGCGAACCCAGGTCGCCCAACGCACCGCTGCCGCACACGCTCTTGTCCAGCCGCCAGACCCGCTCAAAGTTGGGGTCCATAATCCATTCTTGCAGGTAGACTGCCCGGTAATGGAAGAGGCGTCCCAGCGCCCCACTCTCGATCAGCTTGCGCGCCTGAACGATGGCAGGCACAAAACGATAGTTGAAGGCCACCATGTGCTTGACGCCTGCCTTCTGGACGGCGTCGAGCATAGCCTTTGCCTCCTCGCCTGTGCGGGCCAGCGGTTTTTCGCAGAAGACGTGCTTGCCCGCCGCTGCCGCCGCGATGCACGGTTCGGCGTGAACGTTGTTCGGGCCGCCATTGTCAAAGACCTGTACCGCCGGGTTATCCAGCATGGCGCGCCAGTCGGTGTAGAAATTCTCGTATCCATAACGGCGAGCAGCTTCGGCAGTGGCCTCGGCATTGCGCCCGGCAATCGCCACCAGGCGCGGGATCGCCACCGGCGGGTACATCATGTAAGGCAGCTTCTTAAAGGCATTGGAATGCGCTTTGCCCATGAAAGCGTAGCCGAGCATCCCGATGCCGATCTCCGGGGCCTGCCCTTCGGCCTTTGCCCCAGCCATGCTGGTAAAGCCAACGCTGTCACTCATCGCCATCCCCCTTAGCTCCGGGCAGCAAACGCGGCGTCAAACGCAACGGTCGAGGGCGTAATGTCCAGGCGACGGACCAGTGCCAACGCCTCCGGCGCGCCCTGGTCGCGGTTCATGCCGTTGTCTTCCCATTCAATGGAGTACGGGCCGTCGTAGTTCACATCGTTCAGGGCGCGGAAAATGCGCTCGAAGGGCACACCGCCGCGCCCCGGCGAGACGAAGTCCCAGCCGCGCCGGTGATCGCCGAAGAACAGGTGCGATCCCAGAATGCCGTTGCGCCCGTCTAGCACGCGGACCGATTCCTTGACATGCATGTGGTAGATGCGGTCGCCGAACTCGTAGACAAAGGCCACCGGGTCCACTAGCTGCCAGTACAAGTGGCTGGGGTCAAAGTTGATGCCAAACGCCGGGCGGCGGTTGACGGCAGCCAACGTGCGCTGTGTGGTCCAGAAGTCATAGGCGATCTCAGACGGGTGCACTTCCAGGGCAAACCGGACGCCCACCTGGTCGAAGACATCAAGGATGGGATTCCAGCGGTCTGCGAAGTCCTGATACCCGGCCTCGATCATGCTCGGCGGAACGGGTGGGAACATCGCCAGGGTATGCCAGATTTTGCTGCCGACGAAGCCGTTGACGGTCTTGACGCCGAACATGGCAGCGGCGCGGGCCGTGTTTTTGATCTCCTCGGCGGCGCGCTGGCGGACTCCTTCCGGCTTGCCATCACCCCAGATGCGCGACGGCAGAATGCCCTTATGCCGCTCATCAATGGGATCGTCGCACACGGCCTGCCCGACGAGATGGTTGCTGATGGCGAAGCACTTGAGGTTGTACCGGTTCAGAATATCCCGGCGGCTCTGGATGTAGCCATCCTGTCCCAACGCCTTGTCTACTTCAAAATGATCGCCCCAGCAGGCCAGTTCCAGGCCGTCGAAGCCCCACGCGGCGGCCTTCTGCGCCAGGGTTTCCAGAGGCAGGTCCGCCCACTGGCCAGTGAACAGGGTAACGGGTCGTGACATCTATCGCTACTCCTTTGATACCCGATCATGCAGATTGCAGGCTCAGAATCGGCGTTTGAAGTGCGGGCAACGTCTGACCAAAACCTTGTAACATCTACTCCGCCAGCGCCTTGAAGGTATCCTTAAGCGTCGGGTAAAGCGAACTGTAGATGCCATACGCCTTCTCGTAAGCGTCGGCATTCGGACCGGGCGACACCTCTTCACCAAGCTGGATCGAAGCCGTTGCCGCCTCGACGTCTGACCACACGCCCACGCCCACGCCCGCTAGCAGCGCCGCGCCGTAAGCCGCGCCCTCCAGCGCCTCGACCGTCACCAGCGGCGCGCCCAACACGTCGGCCAGAATTTGCCGCCACAGCGGACTCTTTGCACCGCCGCCACTGACACGTACCTGCCGGATCACGCGCCCAGCCTCACTCTGCCGGATCAACTCGAACCCGTCCCGCAAGCCGAAGGAGACGCCTTCCAGCACGGCGCGGGTCAGGTGGCCGCGCGTGTGGCGAACGGTGAGGCCGATGAACGCGCCGCGCGCCAGCGGATCGGGGTGCGGCGTGCGTTCGCCGCTGAGGTAGGGCAGGAATTGCAGGCCGTCGCTGCCAGGTGGAACATCCGCTGCCTCGGCGGTCAGCGCATCGAAGCTGATGCCCGGCGCGAGCGCATCCCGATACCACTGCAAACTGCCCGCCGCCGAGAGCATCACCCCCATAAAGTGCCAGCGGCCCGGCACGGCGTGGCAGAAAGCGTGCAGGCGGCCTTCCGGCTCATAGGCATAGCTGCCCAGCGGCGCAAAGACCACGCCCGACGTGCCGACGGTCAGCGCCACTACGCCCGGCGTCACCGCGCCGACGCCGACCGCCTGCGCCGACTGGTCGCCGCCGCCCGCCACGACCGGGATTCCTGCCTTGAGGCCAGTTTCCTGCGCGGCGGCTGCGCTGACATACCCGGTAACGTCTGGCCCTTCGTAGACGGCAGGCATCCAGGCCAGGGGAATATCCAGTTCGGCCAGCACATCCTGCGACCAACGGCGGTTCGCCACGTCCATCAGCAGCATCCCTGACCCATCGGCCAGGTCGGTCGCGTAGGCGCCGGTCAGCTTGAAGCGGATGTAGTCCTTCGGCAGCAGGATGTGGGCGATTCGGGCATAAACATCCGGCTCATGATTGCGCACCCACAAAATCTTCGGCGCCGTGAAGCCGGTCAGGGCGCGGTTGCCGGTGAGTTCGATCAACCGCCGCGCGCCAACTTTGGCCGTGATCGCGTCACATTCGGCCTGAGTACGCTGGTCGTTCCACAGGATGGACGGGCGAAGCACCTGGCCGTTCACATCCAGGCAGACCAGGCCGTGCATCTGGCCGGTGAGGCCGATAGCCGCCACGTCCGCCGCTGCGCCGGTTTCTGCCAGCACGGCGCGGATAGCTGCTGCCATGCCGTCCCACCAGTCAGCAGGATTTTGCTCGCTCCACAACGGCTTCGGCGTGCTGATCGGCTGTGGTGTGGTCCGGCTGGCAATCACGGTCCCTTGATCGTCGATGAGCAGCGCCTTTGCGCCGGTCGTGCTGATGTCTAACCCTAACAGATAGCGCATCGTTCTCCCTCGCTCCCCAAGCGCCGCACAGCCCGACAAATGGGTTGGCGGAAAAGCCAGTCAATACGGCGATTATAACAAAAAAGGGGCACATGCCCTTCGGTCATGCGCCCCCAGACAAACATAGACCTTACTCAGCGGCGCGCCAGTACTGGCTGTTCTCCGCCGTGATGACCACCACGCCGGTATCGACGTTCGGGGGCAGCGGCGAAATGGCTGCCGCCTGCCAGTCGGAGACGCTCTTGATCATGCCGTTGCGGACGGCATAGAGCATCATCATGCCCCAGAAGCCCATCTGCCAGGTGCCCTGGGCCAGCGTGGCGCTGAGCTGGCCGCTATCGATCAGGTCGAGCGTACCCTCGTCATAGTCGAAGCCGATGATCTTGATCTGCTCGCCCAGGCCGGCTTCACGGACAGCTTGGCTCACGCCCACCGCGCCGAGGGCGTCGGTGGCGAAGATACCCTTGATGTCCGGGTTGGCCTGGAGTACCGCCGCCATGCCCTGCGCGGCCAGCGTGGAGTTGTTCTGGTCGTCCACGATCAAGTCGTCAGAGGTGGTGACATTGGGGAACTCCGCCGCCAGTGTGTCGATGAAGCCCTGACGGCGCTGGACATGGTTCAACTGCGCGGTCACACTGGAGATGGCGACACGCCCCTCACCCACCAGTGGGCCGAGGTAACGGGCCGCGACCACACCAGCATAGTAGTTGCCCGTGCCGACGAAGGAATAGCGCTTGCTGAGCGGCGAGTCGGCGTCGAAGGTAACGAGGTGCACACCCGCGTCGATGGCCGCGTCAATCGAGGGCCGCAGGCCGTCCGGGTTGATCACGGTCAGCAGGATGCCATCGGGCTGGAGGCCAGTCACTTCCTCCAACACGCGCGCCTCGGCGGTGATGTCGTTTTCCGGCGTACCGGTATATTCAACCGTCACCCCCAGGAACTCAGCAGCGTCCTGCATCCCCCGGAAGCAGTCCTTCCAGTAGTCGATGCCCGAAACGAACGTAATCATGTAGTAGGTTTGATCTCCCTGCGCCCGCGCCAGCTTGATTCCCGGCAGGGTCAGGGCCGCCGACGCCAGAGCAGAAGCCTTGAGGAAATCACGACGTTTCACGGCTGAACTCCTTTTCTTGATGGACAGGACTTTATCGAGCAAACCACAAAGGCGTTACTATCCCCGGCCTGTAGCCGGGGGCCTTCACTCCGTTCTGCGGCGCAGCGACCGCTCCTGAAGTGTCTGGCTCAACGTGTCGAAGCCGACCGCCAGCAGCAGGATCACGCCCATCACCAGGTTTTGCCAGTAGACCGGCACGCGAAGCTGGACCATGCCGTTGTTGATAAAGCCGACAAACAGCAGCCCCAACAGCCCCCCCAACACCGTGCCCTTGCCACCCTTGAGGCTGGCCCCACCGATGATGCAGGCGGCGATGATGCGCAGTTCTTCGCCGCTGCCCGAACCAGGGTCGGCTACCGAGAAGCGCGAGATCGAAAGCACCCCCGCCAGCGCCGCCAGCATGGCCGATAGGGTATACACACCGATCTTGACACGGTCCACGTTGATACCCGACAACCGTGCGGCGTCTTCGTTGCCACCGACGTAATAAATCTGGCGGAATGCCGCCGAACGACGCATCAACACATCGCCAATGATGACGATGATCAGCGCGATCCAGATCAGGTTGGGGATTTCCAGCGTCTTGCCCTGGCCGTAGATGAAGAAGAGCGGGTCCCAGCTTGCCCCACCGATGGGTGAGCCTTCAGTGATCGCCAGCCCGACCCCACGCGCGATGCCCATCATGCCCAGCGTGGTGATGAAAGGATTGATTTTGGCCTTCGTGATCAACAGGCCGTTCACCAACCCGGCCAGCAAGCCCGCCCCCACCCCAACGGCAATCGACAGCACCACCGGCAGATCGGCGCGCAGCGCGACGGCGGTCGTGACACCGCCCATCGCAAACACCGACCCCACCGAGAGGTCGAAGCCGCCGGAAACCAGCGCCGCCGTCATCCCGACGACGATGATTGCAGACGCGGCAAAGCCCATCGTGATGGCGCGGATGTTGGCCTCGGTGAAGAAGCGCCCCTCGGTCAGGCCACCGGTCGCCAATTGCATCACGACCCCGACGACGATGATCATCAGGATCAGCGCAAATTCGCGCAGGCGGAACAGGCGAGACAGGAAATAGCTCACCGTATTCGGGCCGTTTTTCGGCTGGACTGTGCTGGATGTGGTCGCTTGCATACCCTCACTCACTTTGGTGCCCACTCGCGTAGGTCATAATCTGCTCTTCGGTCGCAGCGGCGCCGTCAAGCTCCGCCACAATGGCGCCCTCGTGCATCACCAGCACGCGGTCGCTCATTCCCAGAATTTCCGGCAGTTCGGACGAGATCATGATCACCCCGACGCCCTGCTGCGCCAGGGAACGCAACAGGTAGTGAATCTCACGTTTGGCCCCCACGTCGATACCGCGCGTCGGTTCATCGACGATCAGAATCTTGGGCCGGATCGCCAGCCATTTGGCAACCAATGTCTTTTGCTGATTGCCGCCACTCAGCCGTCGCACTTCCTGATCGACGCCCGGCGTGCTGATGTTCAACTGCTCGACATACCGTTCGGCCAGAGCCTTTTCTTTGCCCGGAACGATAAATCCCCGCCTGGTGACCTCCTTCAGATCGGCGGCAGCAACATTCAATTTGAGGGCCATATCCAGGAACAAGCCCGCCGCCTTGCGGTCTTCCGGCAGGTAGCCGATGCCAAGCCGGATCGCATCGGCGGGCGAAGCGATATGGATGGGGCGGCCTTCCAACACGATCTCGCCTTCTTCTTTCGGATCGGCTCCGAAGATGGCGCGCGCCAGTTCCGAACGGCCCGATCCGATCAACCCGGCGAAGCCGAGCACTTCCCCCCGGTACAGGCTAAACCCGCTGCGCACACGCTGACCGGGCAGTCGCAAGCCGTGCACCTCTAACAGCGGCGCGCCACGTTCGGGGTTTTTGTCCGGGTACATTTCGCCCAGTTCGCGCCCGACCATCATACGGATGACGTCGTCGGGCGTGATGTCGGCGATGTTAGCCGTGCCGATATATTTGCCGTCGCGCAGCACCGTGACCCGGTCGGCCAGCGCAAAGATTTCGCTCAGTTTGTGGCTGATGTAAAGAATGCCCACGCCTTCTGAGGCCAGCCGCCGTAGCAGCGCGAACAACACCTCGGCCTCGCGCTCGGTCAGGGCCGAAGTCGGCTCGTCCAGGATCAGCACTTTGCAGTGCGACGTCAGGGCTTTCGTGATCTCGACGAGCTGTTGATTGGCGATGGAAAGTGTACCCAATGGCGCACGGGGATCGACATCAACATTGAGGTCCGCCAGCGCGCGCCGGGCATCCTGGAACAACACGCCGTATCGGACCATGCCAAAGCGGTTGGTCGGCAAGCGGCCCGGATAGATATTCTCCGCAACAGTCAGCGGCGGCACGACGCTCAATTCCTGGTGGACGATAGCGATACCGAGCACCAGCGCCTCGCGGGGACTGGCCGGAGAAATGGGCTTCCCCAAAAAACGAATCACGCCACTGTCTGCCGTGTGCACGCCGGAGAGAATCTTCATCAGCGTGCTCTTGCCCGCACCATTTTCCCCCACGACGGCGTGAATCTCGCCGGACCGTAGCTCAAGCTGAACGTTATCCAACGCCAGCGTACCGGGGAACTGTTTGGTAATGCCGGTAGCTTCAAGCAGAAGGGACATAGAAAAGCCGCCCTTGTTCCTTGTACATAAGCGCGAACACAGGTGACTGCCAGAGGTGTTTATTTGATTTTATCGCAAAGTAACGCTGTTTATCTCCGGCAATTTCTTTCTCAGCATCCTCTCAGCCGGGCAAGGGACTACGAGTCCCTTGCCCGAACCGGGAGAGGAATGTGGCAGCAGCCCCGCCGAACCCCAGGCCGTGCTGCCACAGCGCCACAAAGTTATTCCGATGGAACGGTCGGCTGGCCGTTGTCGATTTCCGGCGCGCCCGGCACCGGGTCGGTCCACGTCTCGCCCGCGATATAGGCGTCCAGGTTGTTGATGTCCACCACCGTCGAGGGGGTGAGCAGGATGTAGGGGATGTCCTCACCGTTCAGCAGACGGTTCATCTGCTCGATGACGACCTCGCCCATGCGACGAGGATAGACGCCCAGGGTAGCGGTCATCGTGCCTTCACGGATCAGGTCCAACGTCACATCGTTGCCGTCGATACCCACCGAGAAGATGTCCTGGTTGATCACCAGCCCAAGCTGCTGCGCCGCCAGCGCCGCCCCAATCGCCATCTCATCGCTGTTCCCGTAGAACACGTCGATGTCTGGGTTCTGCTGCAACGCCGTCGTGGCAACCTGCAAGCCCTTCTCTCGCTCCCACTCCGCCGTCTGCTCGCCCACCACCTCCACGTTCGGGCAGGTGCGCTCCAGCCCATAACGGAAGCCGCCCGTGCGCCGATTGGCATGGAAGCCCGGAATGCCCGTCAGAATGAACACCTGCCCGGTCACTTCCTCCACGCTCACCCCGTCGCGGTCCGCCAGCAACTGGCACACATACGCCGCCAGGTTCGCTGCCCCGCCCCACTGGTCGTAGCCGATGTATTCCACTACCTCACCTTCGGCTATCGGCGTGATCATGTTGTGCATGAACACCGGCACACCCGCTTCGTTGGCCGCCGCCACACCCGCAATCATCGCGTCCGCGTTGATCGGGTTCACCGAGATAACGTCCACGCCCTGCTGGACGACCTGCTCAACGATGGCGACCTGCGCCTCGAAGTCCGTCTCACGCTCCGGTGACTGGGTAATGATCTCCCAGCCATACTCCTCTGCCTTCGCCACCGCACCGTCCTGCACCGCCACATGGAACGGGCTGACCAGCGCCGGCGGAATCACCGCGACCGTTGCCCCCTCATAAATGGGCACTTCGGCTTCTTCAGGAACGGTCGGCAGGCCGTTATCGATCTCTGGCGCGCCTGCCACCGGATCGGTCCATGTCTCGCCTGCAATGTAGGCGTCCAGGTTGTTCGCGTCTACAACGGTGGACGGGGTCAGCAGGATATAGGGCACTTCCTCACCGTTGAGGTACTTCTGCATCTGCTCGATGACGACCTCGCCCATGCGACGAGGATAGACGCCCAGGGTAGCGGTCATCGTGCCTTCACGGATCAGGTCCAACGTCACATCGTTGCCGTCGATACCCACCGAGAAGATGTCCTGGTTGATCACCAGCCCAAGCTGCTGCGCCGCCAGCGCCGCCCCAATCGCCATCTCATCGCTGTTCCCGTAGAACACGTCGATGTCTGGGTTCTGCTGCAACGCCGTCGTGGCAACCTGCAAGCCCTTCTCTCGCTCCCACTCCGCCGTCTGCTCGCCCACCACCTCCACGTTCGGGCAGGTGCGCTCCAGCCCATAACGGAAGCCGCCCGTGCGCCGATTGGCATGGAAGCCCGGAATGCCCGTCAGAATGAACACCTGCCCGGTCACTTCCTCCACGCTCACCCCGTCGCGGTCCGCCAGCAACTGGCACACATACGCCGCCAGGTTCGCTGCCCCGCCCCACTGGTCGTAGCCGATGTATTCCACTACCTCACCTTCGGCTATCGGCGTGATCATGTTGTGCATGAACACCGGCACACCCGCTTCGTTGGCCGCCGCCACACCCGCAATCATCGCGTCCGCGTTGATCGGGTTCACCGAGATAACGTCCACGCCCTGCTGGACGACCTGCTCAACGATGGCGACCTGCGCCTCGAAGTCCGTCTCACGCTCCGGTGACTGGGTAATGATCTCCCAGCCATACTCCTCTGCCTTCGCCACCGCACCGTCCTGCACCGCCACATGGAACGGGCTGACCAGCGCCGGCGGAATCACCGCGACGGTATAGGGGCCGCCGCCCTGTGCGCCTACCGGCAGCATCGGGGCCAGCAGGACAATCAAAGCAATGAGTGAAAACAGCTTTTTAGACATTGTTTCTCCTCCAAAACTGTCTGGGCGAACACCGTTTTTCAAGGTGCAACAGACAAGATCAGCCTGGACACAACCTCCTTTCCCTGTAAGAAAGACATCCCCCGATTCAGAGATAACAACCGTGTATGGAACCGGCGAATTTTACCGACCACGCCCGCGCTTGCGGATCGAGTCCAGCGCGACGGCGCCGATGATGATCAGGCCGATGATGACACGGTGCCACATGGCAGGGACGTTGTTCAACACCAGCGCATTGCGCACGACCGACATGATCAACACACCGACCAGCGTGCCCCACACCCCGCCGACGCCGCCCGCCAGGCTCGTCCCGCCGATGACTGCGCCCGCCACACCGTCCAGGGTATAGGTCTCGCCGTTGGTGTAGTTGCCGCTGTCCAGTCGCACGGCCAGGATCACACCCGCCAACGCTGCCAGAAAGGCGCTGAGGCTGTAGATACCCACCAGGTAGCGGTCCACTTTGACGCCGGAAAGCCGCGTAGCCGTCTCGTTGCCGCCGATGGCATAGGCGTAGCGGCCCAGCTTGGTATACCGCAGCACCAGCCAGGCAATAAAGTAAACCAGCAGCATGATCATCGCAGGCATCGGCAGCGGCAGGTCGCGCACTTGCACCAGCCAGCCCAACTCATCCGGCAACTGCTGCACCGGGGAAGCGTTGGAAAGCACCAGCGCCAACCCGGCCAGGATACTCTGGCTGCCCAGCGTGACGATGAACGGCGTGATCTTCAGCCGGGTAATGACCACGCCTTGCAACGCGCCGTATAGCGTGCCCACCAGAATCGCCAGGGGGACGGCAATGGCCGGGGTCACGAGGGGGATATTCAGGTTGGCGGGTGAGGCAAATCCCTTGCCGGTCATCAGCCCCGCGACGAGCACCCCCACAAAAGCAACCATCGCTCCCAGGGACAGGTCGATGCCTGATGTCAGGATGACGAAGGTCTGCCCGACCGCCACAATGCCCACCAAGGCGGCGTCTAGCAGGATCAGGCGCATGTTCAGCGGGGTGCGGAAGTTCTCGTTCGTCAGCGCCAGAATAGCCACCAACACCAGTAGACTGACCAACGCGCCCGACTGGTCGATCAACTGCCGTAGCTTGAGCCTGCCCAGGAAAGATGTTGCGCCGCCGGGCAGCGCGCTCGAACGTTCAGTTGTTCCTGCCATTGCCGTTGCCTCCACCTGTCGCCAGTTTCATAATAGCTTCCTGGGTCAGTTCATCCCGGTTCAGGATGCCGGTCAGCCTGCCCTGCCACATCACCAACACACGGTCGCTCATGCCGATAATCTCCGGCAGTTCTGAGCTGATCATCATGATCGCCACCCCTTGCTCTGCCAGTCGGTTCATCAGGTTATAGATTTCGACCTTCGCCCCCACGTCGATGCCGCGCGTCGGCTCGTCGAAGATCAGCACCTTCGGCTCGGTCGCCAACCATTTTGAGAGCACCACCTTCTGCTGGTTGCCGCCGGAGAGATACATTACCAACTGACTTAAGCTGGGCGTGCGGATGTTGATCTTGTTAGCGAACTCCTGCGCGATCTCCTCCTCGCGGCGAAGATTGAGCAACATCGAGCGCCGGATGCGGTTGAGAATAGACATGGTGACATTGTTGCCCACGCTCATCTTGAGCACCAGGCCCTGCTGCTTACGGTCCTCGGTCAGCAGACCAATGCCCAAGTCCACCGCGTCATACGGTGCGCGGATGGTGACTGGCCGACCATCCAGGTAAAGTTGCCCGGTATCGATGGGGTCTGCACCAAAGATAGCGCGCGCCAATTCTGTGCGGCCCGACCCGACCAGCCCCGCCACCCCCAGGATTTCCCCGGCATACAGGCTAAAGCTAATGTTCTCCAGCACTCCCCGACGGGTCAGTCCTTCGACACGCAGCACCTCTTTGCCCCGGACCAGATTGGCTTTGGGAAACTGCTCAGAGAGCGTGCGGCCCACCATCATACGGATCAACTGATCGACGGTCGTTTCGTGGACAGGCAATGTATCCACACGCAGGCCGTCGCGCAGAACGGTCACGCGGTCGCCGATACGGTGCACCTCATCCAGATGGTGGCTGATATAGATCACGCCGACACCATGCGCCTTCAACTGGCGGATGACCTCAAACAGGTCTTCGATCTCATGCTGGCTAAGCGCCGCCGTCGGCTCGTCCATGATGATCAGGTCGGCTTCATGATGCAGCGCCTTGGCAACTTCGACCAACTGCTGCTTCGCCACACCCAGGTCGCGCACCAGAATACGGGGATCGATATCCAGATGCAGGCGGGCTAACGTCTCCCTGGCCCGGCGGTGCATGGCCGGCCAATTGAGCACAGGCACAGGCGCGCGCATGATCTCGTCACCCAAAAAAATGTTTTCGGTGACAGAGAGATAGGGAATCAGGGCAAATTCCTGGTAAATCGTGGAAATCCCACACTCCTGGGCCTCTTTGGGGTTTTGGAAGTCCACCTCCCGGCCCTTGAAGATCATCTGCCCGGCATCCTTCTGATAAACGCCGGAGAGAATCTTCATCAGCGTGGATTTGCCCGCGCCGTTTTCGCCTAGTAGCACGTGCACCTCACCGGGACGCAGGTCAAAATCCACGTTTTGCAGCGCCTGCACACCTGGAAAAGCCTTGCAGATGCCACGCATTTCCAGGAGCGGTGGCGGCGCAGCGGCCTGTTCCTGCTCGCGTTTCAATTGAACTTCTGCGGCTGCTTGCATGTTCGCGGTCTTTTGCTCCAGATGGATCGTGGGAAACGGAGAGGCGCGATCCCCTGGCAGAGGTTAAGACAGATCACCTCATCACACCGGGGCAACACGCACAAAATTAGGCAATACATACAGGCTACACCGTCAACCTAACACAAGGCCAGAATGCGAGTCAACACGTAGCGTGCAGAACCAGTGCAGGAGTCGATTTTTGCAGTGCAAAAGAAGTGCAAAATAGCGTGAGGAACTTCAAAAACAGGCAACGAGCGGCGGAGGGGTCTCCGCCGCTCGCCAATAACGCAGGCGCACCGCCATTGCCCAATCTAGCGGTGATAGTACACGGACCAACCGAGGTATTTCGTAGCCGCCTCGTAGATAATCCCTGCGACGTTTGACTGGTTGATCGCAACGTGATGCTCGAAGCCGTTCTCGCAGATGAACCGCAGCAGTTCTTGGAAGCGCGGAATCTCGACCACACCGACGCCGCCGAAGGAATTCAGCGGATCGTTGGTAAAGCGGCCCTCGCCGACATAAGCCGCGATCTCACCCAGATAATCGTCGGTGGAAACGCGCAGGTAGGTGAACGGATTCTCGCGCACACGCCCGACGATGGTGCCGTAGGTATTATCCTTGCCGACCGTGCCAGCGATGATGTCCTGATAGCTCATCACCGGAATGTCGTCGGTGAAGATGTCTTTGGGCAGGTTGGAGCAGTGGAACACCACGCCCTTGTTCGGGTCGTCGCCGTAGTTATTGTTCCAGTCCACCAGGGCACTTGGCTTGCCGGAAGCCAAAGCCATGGCGTACATGCCGAGTGCGCCAGTGATGTCTGTCTCGCAGGCGGAAGGAACCAGGCTATTGCTCAACATGCTCATCATGGTGCAAGGCACAATGCCGAAGTACTCTTCCATCGAGGTCCAGCACTGGATCGCCGTTGCGTCGAGGGCGTTGTCCGCGATCCAGCGATCCAACATCACGCCGAACTTCGCCATCTTGAGGAGCGACGTTTCGGGCACGCCAGCTGTGCGGGCATACTTCTCAATGGCCTGGCGCTTGGCGACCACGTCGGGATCATCGTCGGCCAGCCGCGCGATCTGCCCGTAAGCGTCCGAGAGGTCGAGTGTCTCCACACTGACGCCGGATTGCTCCAGAATCTTCTCGCTGAAGCGCACCGTCTTGAAGGCCGGGGGCCGGGCGCCCAACATGCCCAGGCGCGCCTTACGCAGCCCACGTACCACACGGCACACGGCAGCGAACTGCTTCAGGTCTGCCATAAAGGCATCGCTGTTGGGGTCCATCGTGTGCAGGCTGGTGAGCGAGTAAGGAATGCCATACTGACGCAGGTTGTCGCAGGCGCTCATCTTGCCGCAAAAACTGTCGCGGCGGTCCTGCAAGCCCATCTTACTCAGATCATCGGGAAAGGCGTGAACCAGCACCGGCACGTCGAGTTCAGAAAACCGCAACGTGTTGGCAATAGCCCGCTCATCGCCGAAGTTGGGCAGCGTCACCAGCACGCCGTCGATCTCGTCCCGACGCGAGCGGAAGAACTCGCCGACAAGCTGCGCTTCCTGGATAGACTCAACCGCGCCATAGGCAGTGGCGTTGGCGTCAATGATGACCGCGTTGATCCCGGCCTTCTTGAGCACTCCCAGGATGGTCTCGCGCCCACTCACGACCAGGTGCTTGGGAAAGAATCCCCGGTTGCCGACAATTACGGCCAGCGTGACAGGGCGCTTCAACAGGCTGGCGCCGTTCGTTCGGGTTGGCTGAGTTTGAGTTGCTTTGGCTGTCATCTCTTCCTGGCTCCTTGAAATGAAGTTTGTCAGGGCGGCTACCGGTCGCCCTGACTGCAACGAACACAACTTTACTGCCCATAAACGTTCGTATAGCGGTGATGCAGTTTGGCGACCTCCTCCGGCGGGATGGGCAACGGATTCCCCAACTGCTTCGCCATCCATACCGTCGCGGCCACGTCCTCCACCATCACCGCCGCCTTGACTGCCGCTTCAACCGTCTTGCCGACGGTGAACACACCGTGATTTTGCAGCAGCACCGCCGGGCTGTTCGAGCCTTGCAAGCACTTCACCACTTCTTCGCCAATGGCCTCGCCGCCGATCAAGGCGAACCCACCGCACGGAATCGGGCCGCCGAACTCGTCGGCGATGGCCGTCAACACACAGGGGATAGACTGCCCCACAGCCGCAAAGGCCGTCGCGTAGCGGGAATGGGTGTGAACCACGCCGTTCAGGTCGGGCCGATGACGGTAGATGTAACAATGCGACGCTGTATCCGACGACGGCTTGTAATTTCCCTCGACAACCCTGCCGTCGAGATCGACCACCACCATGTTTTCGGGCGTCAACCCTTCATAGCGAATGCCACTCGGCTTGATGACGACCAGGCCGCTTTCCGGGTCGCGGGCGCTGACGTTGCCGCCCGTCCACATGACCAGGTTGTTGCGCGGAAGCTCTTGA
This sequence comes from uncultured Anaerolineae bacterium, assembly GCA_964529715.1. Lineage (GTDB taxonomy): Bacteria > Chloroflexota > Anaerolineae > Aggregatilineales > Ch27 > CAZGXI01. The sequence continues at coordinate 47,301 of CAZGXI010000019.1, forward strand.
TGCAGGGCACACACCTGCTCGCGCAGCGCCACCAGTCTCACGCCTGACCTCCCCGCGCCTGAACCTTGATAGCCTTGAGGCGCTTCATCACATCGTTCTGTCCGCGTCCGAAGTAATCGTAGAGCAGCTTGTACTCGGCGTAGAGCCGGTCGTACACCGCCTGATTTTCGGCGATAGGATGCACGACTTCATCCTTGATCCGGCCCATCTTCCGCGCGGCGGCGTGAATGTCGGGGTAAATTCCGGCGGCGACCGCCGCGTGCATGGCCGAACCAACAGCGGGGGCCTGATTCGAGGCCGCGAACTTCAAGGGTTTGCCGGTCACGTCGGCGTAAATCTGGACCAGCAGCTTGTTCTTCTCCGGCAGGCCACCGGCCAGGATCAGTTCATTCACCGAAATACCCCGCTGCTCGAAGGATTCGATGATGATGCGCGTGCCATAAGCCGTCGCTTCGATCAGCGCGCGGTAAATCTCCGGAGCGCGCGTGCCCAGCGTCGCACCGATCAGCAGACCGGTCAGGTCGGCGTCCACCAGGATCGAGCGGTTGCCGTTCCACCAGTCCAATGCCAGCAGGCCGGATTCGCCGGGGCGTTGTTTGGCGGCTTCCGTTTCCAGGTACTTGTGCAGGTCCACCCCGGCGGACCTGGCGGCCTCGTGATATTCCGGCGGCACGGCGTTATCTACAAACCAGGCGAAAATGTCACCGACGCCACTCTGCCCGGCCTCATAACCCTGCAAGCCGGGGATGATGCCGTTCGTCACCACGCCGCACATGCCCTCGACTTCCTGAATCCGGTCGCCCAGTAACATGTGGCAGGTAGACGTGCCCATGATCATCACCATACGTCCCGGTTCGGTGACGGTGACAGCAGGCACGGTCACATGCGCGTCTACATTGGCGACGGCAACCGCTGTGCCGGGACGAAGGCCGGTCCAGGCAGCAGCCTGTTCGGTCAGGCCACCGGCGCGCCCCCCCAACGGCGACAACTCGCGCTTCATGCGCGTATCGACCACGTCAGCAAAGCGCGGGTCGAGCGCAGCAAAAAATTCACGGCTGGGAAAATGTCCGTCCTGGTAAATGGCCTTATAGCCGGCAGTACACTCATTGCGAGTTTCCACGCCAGTAAGCTGCCAGATCACCCAGTCCGCCGCCTCGATCAGCCGGTCCGCCGCCGCATACACTTCGGGCGCTTCCTTCAGGATTTGCAGGGCCTTGCTGAAAAACCATTCCGAGGAGATTTTGCCGCCGTAACGGGGCAACCAGGGTTCCCCCATGCGGCGGGCCGTCTCATTGATGAGATCGGCCATCGGCTGGGCAGCGTGATGCTTCCACAGCTTGACCCAGGCGTTCGGATTGTCGCGGAATTCCGGCAAGACGCACAGCGGCGTACCGTCAGCCTTGACGGGCAACATCGTGCAGGCAGTAAAGTCAATGCCGATGCCGACGACCTCATCCGGCTTCACCCCACTCTGCCGCAGCACAGCGGGAATGGTCTGCTTGAAAACCTCGATATAATCCATCGGGTCTTGCAACGCCCAATCCGGCGGAAGCGGCTTGTCGCTGCCGGGGAGGTGTTCGTCAATGACGCCGTTGGCATAGGGATGCACCGCTGTGGCAACTTCGCGCCCGTCGCGCACATCCACCAGTACGGCCCGCCCCGATTCAGTACCGAAGTCGATGCCGATGGTATACATGGGTCGTATACATCCTCCTGTATGTGATGATCTCGCGTCTCAGAACCAAGGGGCCTGTGAGGGGATCGAGACGCCTTCTATGACGACGATCGGTGTCGTGAGCATGACACCTCTACAGACCCAGATCGTCCTTAGGCAAACCACACAAGAACGCGCTCGATACCGGAATTAACCCTGAGTATAACGCCGGCATTCGTTTTCAAACAGTGATGATCAACCATTTCTGTGCCGCCAAGCGGCAAAGGCGGTATACTTAAACAAAGTCGCTGCCATCGCAGAGACACGCACCAACATGGCAAACGATCATCCACCCGTTATCCTGGAACTCAAAGACATTTCCAAACACTTCCCCGGCGTGCTGGCCCTGCAAAACATCACTCTGGCCGTGCACGCGGGCGAAGTACATGCGCTGCTCGGCGAAAACGGCGCCGGCAAGTCCACCCTGACCAAGATCATCGCCGGGGTTTATCCGCCCACGTCTGGGCAACTGCTGCTCAACGGCAAAATGCAGCACTTCCGCTCGCCTTACGACGCCCAGAAGGCGGGCATCGGTGTGCTCTATCAGGAATTCAACCTGCTGCCCGACCTGAGCATTGCAGAAAACATCTTTTTGGGCAGCGAACCTCAGCAACACGGCCTGCCCTTCATCGACTGGAAGCAGATGCGCCAACAAACGGCGGACCTGCTGGCACACATCGGCCTGTCTGCCGCGCCGGAAACGCCCGTCGGTAAGCTCTCGGTCGCCCAACAGCAAATGGTGGTGCTGGCGAAGGCCCTACACCAGAATGTCTGCCTGATCGTCATGGATGAGCCGACAGCCCGGCTGACCGATTATGAAAAAGCGGACCTGTTCCGGGTGATCCAAACGCTCAAACAGGGCGGCGTGGCCGTGTTGTTCATCAGCCACCGCCTGGAAGAGGTACAGGAAGTCTGTGATCGCGCCACCATTCTGCGAGATGGACATCTGGTCGCCACTGTGAACGTGGCAGAAACACCGCTGGAAGAAATCACCACGCTGATGTTGGGCCGCCAATTGGCAGAAAAGTTCCCGCGCCGCCTGCATAAGGTGGGCGAGGAAATCATGCGCGTGCAAAGCCTGACGCGCTACGATGTGTTCGAGGATGTGAGTTTTACCCTGCACGCCGGGGAAATCCTGGGCATTGTGGGGCTGGTCGGGTCCGGGCGGACGGCGCTGCTGCGCGCAATCTTCGGCATGGATGCCATCGACGAAGGCCAGGTTTACGTGGAGCGGCGGCTGGTACACATTCAATCGCCGCAAGAGGCCATTGCCTGTGGAATCGGGCTGCTGACCGAGGACCGGCAGACCCAGGGACTTATTCTGGATATGGCCGTGCAAGAGAACATCACCCTGGCCGAACTCGAACACGGGCTGCCCGGCCCGCTGATCGACCACGAGGAGGAAGCGGCGCTGGCGGAATACTATATCGACGAACTGGACATCCATACACCAGGGCCGGACTTCAAGGCACTGTATCTTTCCGGCGGCACGCAGCAGAAAGTGATCCTGGCAAAGTGGCTGGCGACCGGCCCACGCATTCTGCTATGCGACGAACCGACCCAGGGTGTAGACATCGGCGGCAAAGCCGAAATCTACCGCCTCATGAGTGATCTGGCGAACGGCGGCGTGGGCATCCTGATGGTCAGCGGCGACCTGGCGGAAATCCTGGGCATGTGTGATCGGGTGCTGGTGTTGCGCGAAGGGCGGATTGTCGGCAGCCTGTCTCGTGACGAGGCCGACGAAGCGACCATTCTGGCCTATGCCGCAGGAGCAGGTGCGCATGGTTAGGCCCAAGATCGCCCTGCCCTCAGCTCTGCGTGTGCCCGCCAAGCGGGGCATCCGCTACGTCATGCGCCTGAGCAATGGCGGGCTGCTGCTGACCCTCCTGGTTCTGGTCGTTCTGTTCTCGTTGCTTTCGCGGCACTTCGCCAGTTCTGGCAACATCCTGCTGATCCTGATGCAGATGACCCCGCTGGCGGTGGTGGTGGCAGGGCAAACCCTGGTCATCATCACCGGCGGCATCGATATGTCCGTCGGCTCGCTGGCCGGACTGACCAGCGTTATCGCTGCCACGCTCATGACGGCAGAAACCGGCCTGCGCCTGCCGCCGCTACTGGCGATTGCCGTTGCGCTGCTGGTCGCAACCCTGATCGGTTGGGGGCACGGCTGGCTGATCACGCGCGCAGGACTGTCGCCGTTCGTCGTCACCTTCGGCTCGTACAGCCTGATCCGCGGGCTGGCGCTGGTCTACAGCAACGCCTCGCCTATCCCGATTCCGCATAGCGCCTTCAATTGGATGTCTACATTGGTAGGAACCATTCTGCCGATCCCGATTGTGGTGATGGTGCTGGTCTTTTTGGGGATGTCGCGCATCTTAAGCAGCACCAAGCTGGGCCGCTACGCTTACGCCATCGGCGGCAACGAGACGGTAGCGCGGCTCTCCGGCGTGAATGTCAACCGCTACAAAGCACAGGTCTATGCCATCAGCGGTTTTCTGGCAGGGCTGTCCGGCATTCTGCTGATGACCCGTATCGAAAGCGGCGCCTACACCAGCGGCGAAGACTACGCTCTGAACTCGATTGCCGCCGTCATCATTGGCGGGGCGAGCCTGCGCGGCGGCTCCGGCAGCATCTGGGGATCGTTTCTGGGGGTGCTGCTGTTGACGGTGGTCAGCAACGGCCTAGGGGTGCTCAACGTCTCGTCTCTGTGGAACGCCGCCGTGATCGGGGGGTTGATCCTGGTAGCAGCCCTGATGGACGTCAAACGCCGCCAGGCCCAAAATACACCCACCACCGTTCGCGCCGAACGCCCGCGCGACAGCGAGAGCGACTCCTATCTTTCTCAACTCTATGCGAATCTACGTGAGACCATCGTCAGCCGCCTGGCCTGTCAGGACATGCGGCTCTATCTGGTGGACCGCGAAACCGGCGACCTGATCCAGCAGGGCGCAGCGGTCAATGACCGGATGATCATCACTGAGCAGCGACACCTGGCCCGGCAGGTCAGTCAGCGAGCATTGCCCTTGTGGATCGATGACCTTGACCGCGAACCGTCCCTCACCGTCGAGCGGATCAGGCCCAACCTGCGATCGATCATCGCCGTGCCACTGATCCGGGCCAAGCGCGTGGTCGGCGTGCTGGAACTGCAAAGCCCCTACAGCGGCGTCTTCAGCGATCAGACCGCCAACCAACTGCTGGAACTGACCCGCCCGATCATCCCGGCGCTAGAAAAAGCCTGGCTGCTGGAAAGCGGCTGGTTGCTCCACGCCACGCGAGATACACTGCGCCATCTGTGGGACGAGGTTTATTTGGGCAAAAGTCCGCTGACGACCTGGGCCTACACCACCGATGGGTCAAACAACCACGTCAACCCGGCGACGCGGGGCAAAGAGATGCAACGTTTCCTGCTGGATGCCATCGAGGCAATCCGCAGCAAAGAGGGCGAAGGACTGTCCCGCGCCGGGCGACGCTACCAGGTACTCTACCAGACTTACGTAGAAGGCCTGACAGTGGACGAAATCACCGACAAGCTGAGCATCAGCCGCCGCCAATACTTCTACGACCTGAAAGATGCCGTAGAAGCCATCGTGCACATCATTGTCAACCAGTCTTCCACACCAACATAGAATTAAGCCGGGCAGTCCTGATCTTATGCAGGACTCGCACTCACATCCACGATGATCTTGTGGACACCTTCCACATAGTCGGCGTTCATGGCAAACGCCCGCCCTGCCTCCCGCAGCGGCAGACGGTGAGAAATCAGGTCTTCCAGATCGACAACGCCCGGACCTTGCAGCGCCAGGTGAATGGCACGCGGATAGACATGCTTCATGCGGCGGGCCAGCATCAGCGTAAGGCCCTTGCGCCGCGCAACCGAATGGCGCATCAACAGGCGATCTTCCGAAGGAATGCCCACCAGCACCACGCGCCCACCCAAGCGGGCCATCTCCGCCGACCAGGCGACCGATTCATCTGCCCAGGCCGCCTCGAAGACCACGTCCACGCCCCGCCCTGCAGTACGCTCCTGAATAATGTCGATGGGGCTGCCTTCATCTAGCGTCCAGGCTTCGCTGGCCCCCCAAACGCCTGCTTTGTGCTTACGCCAGGGAAAACGGTCAAAGGCGTAGATCGGGTCTGCGCCAGAAAGCCGCGCCAGCCGGATAATCGACAGGCCAATTGGCCCGCAGCCCAACACAGCCACACTGCGTGCGACCTTCAGTTTGCCCAGATCGACGGCATGCAAGCCAACCCCCAACGGCTCTAACAGCGCGCCCTCGGCATCGCTGAGCGCGTCGGGCAGCGGAAAGCAGTTCCGCGCCGCGCAATTCATCCGTTCCTGAAGCGCGCCGTCATCGGGCCACAGGCCGTGAAAGTGCAGACGGCGACACAGATTGGGATGCCCCGCCTCACACATTTCGCAGTGGTAACACGGCGTAGCGGGGTCAACCGCCACGCGCTGCCCGATACGCAGCGGCTGATCCAGGCCGTCATGCGCATCCGGGCCGACGGCGACGACGACCCCGGCGAACTCGTGGCCCAGCACCAGTGGCGACTCGACGCGCGTATCGCCGATACGACCATCGGCATAGGTATGCAAGTCCGAACCGCAGATGCCTACTGCGGTCACGGCCAGCGTCACGTGGCCGGGAGCCGGCGGCGGGGGTTCGGGAACGTTGTCGATGCGCACATCGCGCGGGCCGTACAGTCGCGCAGCAAGCATGGCATTTTTCCTCTCAGTCAGAAAGGCAGGGATACAGGGCGGGCCGTATCCCTGCCTATCGGCAAGACTACTGGATAGTCACGGCGCAATCGTAGCGGTACTCGCCTGCCGGATAAACGCGATCGATAGTCTGATGCTGGCGCGAGAGGTTCATCTGCAAATAGACGTAGTGCAGACCCGGCGGCAGCGGCCCCAGATCGATGGCATAGCCGCCTGCCCACCAGTTCGCTGCCAGATCGGCTACCGTCGGCGGGATTTCGCTGGCAGAAGTAACGGGCATCTGAACGGCATTCACCCACAGGAACACATCGTCGTCCCGATACCAGGCCTCGATCTCGTCCCTGCCGACCACCGTTAGCGGTAGGTACAGACGCACGGGCCGTCCGCCGCTTTGCACCGTCACCGGTGTGCTGGTCGCGCCGCAAAGCTGAACCATCAAGGTGTCCGGCGGAATCGGGACCGGCGTCGCGCCGGGGATAAAGACGCCCTGTCCGCCTACTGCACCAGGGAACGGCAGCGGCTCCGACGGCGTGGGCGTCAACGTTGGGATCGGAGTTGCAGTTGGCAACGGCGTCCCTTCGACCAGGGCAGTCGGAACAGCCGTCGGGGTGATCTGGCCGGGGATAGGCATCACCACGTCGATCCGATTCGGCACGGCGAACACGTCGCCCTGCACACGGACACAATTCGTATCCGCCACCCAACCCATCGCGCCGTCGCTTGTGCGCTGGATCAGCAGCCAGGCAGCAGCCCGGTCACGCCCCAACACCGTCAGCTCATCGCCCGACTGAAGGACGATCAGCCGTGCAGCACTGGTGCTGGGCGCGCTGCGCACATACTGCGGGCAAACAATAGACGCGGTTGGTGGCACGCCTGCCGTCGCCTGTGCCTGTACGTTCGGCGCGACGGGCGCGGGCATCTCGACGTTCGCCACCGGCAGGTTCACCGTGTCGCCGTAGAGGTAGACACATTCGCCATAATACAGCCAGCCCATCAGGGAGTCGTCCTGGCTCTGGATGAGCAACCACGTCTCCGTCTCGTCCCGACCAAGAACCTCCATCACACCGACCATGTCCGGATCGGTGATGTACACCAGCCGCGCTGCACCCGTGCGCGGCGCGCTGTAGAGGTATTGCTCGCAACTCAACGTGGCAACCTGTGGTCCGGTATAAGGTGCCGGTGCCGTCCAGGGAGTAGCCCACTTATTGCCCTGCACCTCGATACAGCCGGTATCGGCCACCCAACCAGCCTGCCCATTCGAGCGCACCGCCACAAGCCAGTAACCGTCCTGGCTGCGCCCGCTGATCAGCAGGGTCGGCTCACCCGCGCGCAGCAAAGCCAGCGGCGTGGAGGTGTCGTCCGGCTGGCTGCGCATGTACTGGTCACACAGCACATAGGCAATCGGCAGGTCGCCCTGCGCCTGCACCAGCGATGCCGGCAGTTGCAGCGCCACGCTCAGCAGCGCCAGCAAGATCATCAAACGGGGTAACGTCTTCATTGTGCATTTCCTCACCAGGCATAACCATGTTTGCGCCCCAACCCAGGGGCGCTTTATTTTATCCATAACCTACCAGATTGGGCACAACAGAAAATCAACGCCTGCCTGACTTCTGGCTGCTGCGAACCTCACTCCACGCTGAATGTGCAGGTGAAGACGTAGCCCCCAGCAGGATAATCGGCGCGGCCCGTTGAGAGCGCCCGCCCAAGCTGCATGTCCCAGTGAATCTGGTATAGGCCCGGCGGCAGTTCGCCCAGTGGATAGAAATAACCTGCTACCCATGTGCCGGGATCAAGGCCCGGCACAGCCTGGCTGGTCAGGTGCGCCTGAATGTCAGGCAGCGGATTTCCGTTCAGCAGGGCATTGCTGCGCTGCGCGGCAAGCCAGTCATTCGCCAGGGCCTCGTCGGTCGTCACCCAGGGTAACGTCAGAGTGATCCCCGACCCGGCTCGCACGCGGATACCCCCCGTCGCGTCGCAGTTGACGTTGACATCCACAGCCTGCCCCGGCCCACCGACCAGGTCAACAGGAAGAGCCGTCGGCTGTTCGGGCGCAGCAACCGGGGGCGTCTGTGGCTGAAGCGGCGCAGAGACCCCTTCCACAACGAACTGGCCCAACGGCGGAATCTCGGTGATGATCACCGGATCACCGACGGCGGTGATGTTCGTGATCTCCGACGAAGGGACAAACGCCACACCGTTGACCGCTGACGGCGGCGGGTATGGCGCGGCCATAATGTCGCCATAGATCACCAGGCAATCGCCGTTATAGACCCAACCGATGCGCCCATCCGCCGACACCACCAGGAACCAGTTGGCGTACACGTCGCGCCCAACGACAGCCAGTCTGCCTGTATCGGCCCGGAACGTAGTCAGCGGGATGGCATCGTTATCCGGCTCCAAGCGGGCAACCTGTGCACAGACGATCTCCGCCACCACCGGCCCCCGATACACCACACGCACGACGGGCGCGTCCCGCACCGTTCCACGCATGGCAAGGCAGCCGGTAAACACCATCCAGCCGGCCTGCCCATTGGCCCGCCGGACGTAAAGCCATTCGGCCAATACATCTCGCCCGATTACACTCAGGGTCGGCTCACCGGGCTGCAAAATGGCTAACGGTTCGGCATTCGGTCGCGGCTGGCTGCGCAAGTATTGAGCACACACGAGATCGGCCACCGGCGGACCATCATAGCCGGTTGCGCCGGCCATCTCCGGCAGTTGGGATAACCTGCCAAAGATCAGCAGGCAGTCGCCGTCGTACATCCAGCCGCGCAGCCCGGTAGACGGCTGTTCAATCAACACCCAGAGGCCATCCTGCCGCCAGCGGACGCTGGGGTTCAATGCCAGCACGAACAGCGTTTCTGGTTGCGAATCGATCCGACCGAGGATCGCGCCGTCTTCAGAGGGCGCATCCCGCACATACTGCGAACAAATCACACGGGCAGTTGGCCTTTCGCCCTGGGCGACAGCGATCCCCACAGGCACGGCCAGAATCACCACCAGGGCAAGCCGGATCAGCAGCTTCATCGCGCCCTCCACAGGCTTTTTCCCTACGGACTCGGCTCCAGGCAGCTTGGAAGCTGGCCTGTGTCGCGCGGCCAGCCACCCTGCGCTGGGCCACCGTAAAAGGTCAGGTAATCGGCAACGTGCGCCCGCCAGTAAGCATCACTGTGATCACCCAGTGGATTGATAACATATTCGTGCGGTACGGACCGCTGGCTCAGGCGCGTGCTCAGCAGTTCGACTTCAGGCCGCACCAGGTCATTTGCCCCGTTATCCAGGTAGATACGCAATGTCTGCTGGATAAAGGGCGCATTCAAGGCCAGGTCGAGCGGATTGAAATCGGCATCTACGTCCTCACTCAGCGCAGGACTGTGCCCGCCGACGGCGCTAAAGATCTCCGGGTGACGCATAGCGATACTGAGCGCCCAAAAGCCGCCTCGGCTGATCCCGCCGATAGCGCGATGTTCGCGGTTTGTCCAGGTACAGAAGTCGTATTCAATGCGCGGGATCAGTTCTTCCAACAGGTATGTTTCCAGCGAAGGACCGGGCGGGAACAGGTCCTCGGCAAGCAATTGCGCGCCATAGGGCATCACCAGGATCATCGGCGGGTACAGGTTCAGCGCCAGGCCGCGATCCAGCGTTTCGACAATACCCACATCCTGCCAGTGGGTGTCGTCGTTAGCAGCCCCATGCAGCAGGTACACGACTGGATAGCGTCGCTGTGTTTCAAAATAACACGGCGGCACATAAACCCGGTACGGCATATTACGCCCGGCAATCTCGCTGTCGAATTCATCAAAGACGATCACCTGGCCCGCCGTGTCTCCACACAGCATGGGGGTGGGGGTGTCGGAGGGCGTCGGCGTGATCGTGGCGTTCGGCGTCAGCGTCGGCGTCGGGGTGCGCGTGCTGGTTGGCCCAGGGCTGGCCGTGGCGGTCACGATAATGATTTGCGGCGTGGGTGTGGGAACCAGCGGCTCGCAGGCCGACACGAACGCCAGACCGACCAACAGCAGGATCAACAACCGTTGTGGAATATATGCGTTCATGGCAGGCATTATAGCATTGGCCGGAAAGGAGGCGCTATCAGCGCGCAACAGCGACGCTTCTGATGTGGGAACTTTTAGCCCCTGGATGGGGTCTAACAGACTGAAAAGAAAGCCCGACACCAGGCAAGCGTCGCCCGACCGCCGTTGAAGCGTCAGGCAGGCCGGGGCGAAACCGCCTATCGTTAAAGAGACGAAACCACAGTCTAAAGGAGTCGCCCCGTGAAACCCACCCGATGCGCGATCTGCCCGACCTGTGAGCGGCGCGGGCGCTTCCAGGCCGCCGGGGAACAGCACTGGCCTGATGAAGTCGCCGAGGCGCACGGTGTGCCGGCAACGATCACCCTGTGGACCTGCCCACACTGCGGGACGACGATCAGCGAGCTGGACCTGCGGCCCTTTTTCGGCCCCCGGCGCAGGCGGGCTACTTCTCCAGGATAACCGGGCGCGGGATAACCCTGCCGCCTACCTCCACCGGCACCGTTGGCCAGCCGTCGATGGCGGTGATCACGTCTGCCCCGTCCGGCGTAATCAGGATCGTGTCCTCCACTTTGACGCCGGAGATCGACGGATTCCAGGCGAAAATTTGCCCGGCTTCGACACGGGTTTCGTCGCCCGGCCCGGCAACGAACTCACGCGCGCTGTATCCGGCCAATCCGCCCTGGTGATGCATCTGCCACTCATCCGGGTAGCCGTTGTCGGCGTAAGCCTGCCGGATAATGTCGAAGACCTCGCCCTGGGTCGCGCCAGGGCGCGTGGCGGCGATAGCAGCCGCATCTACGCGAGCGCAGGCTTCCATTTTCCGCCGGACCTCAGACGGCAATGGACCAAAGTGCACCAGCCGTGTCACACTGATCACGATCCCCTGCCGTCGCCCACACAAGACCAACATGGCATACTTTTCCATTGTCGCGCCGACGGGCAAGGGATGACGCACCTTGAAGATACGCTCATCCACGCCGATCAGGTTGACGATGGGTGTCACGCCGCGCGCACGGGTTTCCCGGTCAAGGAGGGCCGCGATCGCGAAATCGGTCATCCCCGGTTGCACGGCACGGATGGCCACGTTCATGGCGTCGGCGCAACGGGAGGCCGTTTCCCGCGCGCTGGATTGTTCGGCGGCAGAGAGACGCGCCCGTTCCAACGCCATCGCAGCAGAAAGATCGAGCATCTCCGGCGACACCGGCGCGTCTGAACCGATGCGCTCCCCCGCAGGAACGATGTCATGGATGACAGAAAGATAATCTGCCGACCACCAGGGTTCCATCTGCACCTTGAAGCCCTTGTCGCCCAACTTATCCTCAGCGCGCAGGCGCGGCGCTTCGATGGTATTGGTGAGCACGTAAGCATCTTGCGGCGTGACCAGGACCGAAGCCACGCCATAAGAAGAGGCCGTGTTCACCGCCACGTCCACCCCCTGCGTCAACCAGGCGACGTTTGCCACGTCGCGCCCCCACAGCGCGCCCACGCCGTGATTTGCCATCAGCTTACGTGCACGGGCCAGTACCGAGTCGATTTCGGGGTAAGTAGACATATTCTTCTCCACTTCGGCAAAAATCAGGAAGCAGTCGACTCAAGCTAAAAAGCCACGCGATTACAAAAATTCTACATAGTTGTGCATCTGTTCTGCCGATAGATTTCCACAAATCCAGAACAGGCTATGCAATACCTGTTTGACAGTTCGCGTTCGGGGTTTCCAATAGGCGATTCCCGCATGTGGTATTCCGCTTGCATCCAGTCGCAAAAAGTCACGATCCTAGGTGACAATGACCCGGTTTTGAGCCAGCGCAAAGGCTAACTGCCTGGAATCGTCCAGGCCGATGTTGCCCGCCTGCTGTAATTGATTCTGCCATCATCTTCTCGATCCCGGCTAACGCTACGACAACCTCATTTTAGCTCCGACATGGCTTTCCCAAAAGCGGAATTCCGGTCTTACACCCGCACGTGATAGCGCTCATACGCCACGCGGCTCAACTCCTCGCGGAAGTTAGGGTGCGCGATGTTGATCAACTGGCGGGCGCGCTCACGAATGGTCTGGCCCCACAAATCGGCCACGCCGTACTCGGTGACGACGTAATGCACGTCGTTGCGCCCAGTCGTCACGCCCGCGCCAGGCTTGAGTTCCGGCACAATGCGGCTGATCGTGTCGCCGCGCGCCGTCGCAGGCAGCGCGATAATCGGGACGCCCTCCTCCGCCCGGCCCGCGCCCCGAATGAAGTCCAATTGGCCACCCACGCCGCTGTAAAACTTGTAGCCCATGCTGTCGGCGCAGACCTGCCCTGTCAGGTCCACTTCCAGGGCGCTGTTGATGGCGACCATACGGCGGTTCTGGCTGATGACGTAAGGGTTATTGACGTATTCGGTAGGATGGAACTCGCAGATTGGGTTATCGTCAATGAAGTCGTAAAGCCGCTGCGTGCCCAACACGAACCCAGCCACGATTTTGCCCGGATGCAACGTCTTGGCCCGGCAGTTGATGATCCCACGTTCCACCAGATCGATCACACCGTCGGAAAACAGTTCCGTATGCACGCCCAGGTCGCGGTGATTGGTGAGATAGCGCAGCACGGCGTCAGGGATGGCGCCGATCCCCATCTGAAGCGTCGCTCCATCGGGGATCAACCCGGCGATATGGCGGGCAATAGCCTCCTGCACCTGGTCGGCCTCAGCGGGCTGAATTTCGGGCAGTGGGTAATCGACTTCGACCATCACATCGATGTCGCTGACGTGGATCACGCTGTCGCCCAGGGTACGCGGCATCTGCACGTTGACTTCAGCGATAATGATGTCGGCGACCTCGGCGGCGGTCTTGCTGACACCCGTTTCAACGCCAAAAGAGCAAAACCCATGCGCATCCGGCGGGCTGACATGCACCAGCGCAGCGTTAATCGGAAAACGCTTGCGGTCGCGGAACAGGCGGGGAATATCCGACAGCAAAATCGGCGTGAAGTCGGCCCGGCCATCGTTGACAGCCTCACGCACGTTGTGGCTGATGAACATGCTGTTCACCCGCAGGCGGCCCGTCAGTTCGGGCGCCACATAGCCGATGTCGCTGATCACCAGCACCTGGGTCAACTCCACGTTAGAGAGCGTCTTGGCGCGCTCGACCAGGGCGGCGAGTACCTTTTGCGGGACCGAGCAGTTGCCGGTCATAAAGACGCGGTGGCCAGAGGCGATGTAGCCAACCGCCTCTTCAGCGGACAGATATTGGGGCTTGGTATTCTTAGCCATGAAGACCACTTCGCTCCACTGGGTCAAGGGAAGCACGGCTGCGCCGTGAACATGGGTGGATTTGCCTGTAAGCATACCACGTCTTGGCGCAGCATTCCTAGTGGCAAGTGGCAGTCTGTGGGGGAAAGTTATCAGTACAGGCCGAAAAAACGGAGTCAGCACCCTTCATGGAACTGACGCCAACTACTCTCTAATACACCGGCAGCGCAGGATCAACCTGGCGCGCCCAGGCGTTGATGCCGCCGGCCATGTTATACAGACGGGTATAGCCGCGCTCCTGCAAGCGTCGGATCACATCTGCCGAGCGCACGCCCGATCGGCAGTGGACCACCACATCCCGATCCTGGGGAATCTGGTCCAGGTGGTGGAGCACCTGGTCCTTCGGAATACGCAGGGAGCCAGCAATCGCGCTGATCTGCCACTCCGCCGGTTCACGCACGTCCAGGATCAGCAAATCATCCCCGGCGTCCAAGCGCGCCTTGACCTCCTCCACTGTGATGCTGCGCACCGGCGTGCGGCCTTCCTCGTACGTGCTGCGGTCGTGCGCTGGGACGCCGCAAAATTGCTCGTAATCGATCAGTGTCGTCTGGGTCGGGTGCTCGCTACACACCGGACAGTTGGGATTCTTGCGGACCTTGATCGTCTCGAACGTCATGGTCAGGGCGTCGAAGAGCAGCAACCGCCCGATCAGCGGCTCGCCCATGCCGACAATCAGTTTGATCGCCTCGGTGGCCTGGATCGTGCCGATCACGCCGGGCAGCACGCCCAACACGCCCCCATCGGCGCAACTGGGGACAAGTCCCGGCGGCGGCGGCGTGGGAAACATACAGCGATAACACGGCCCTGCTTTGGCATAAAAAACACTGGCCTGGCCCTCGAAGCGAAAGATGCTGCCGTAGACGTTCGGCTTGCCCAGCATCACGCAGGCGTCGTTGGTCAGATAGCGCGTGGGGAAGTTATCTGTGCCGTCGATGATTACGTCATAGCCTGCCAGGATGTCCAGGGCGTTGCTGCTGGACAGAGGAACCTCGTGCTTTTCAAGGACAACGTATGGATTCAGGTCGGCCAGCGTCGCCACCGCCGAATCCAACTTGGACTGGCCGATTCGGCTGGTGCGGTGAATCACCTGCCGCTGGAGATTGCTTTCGTCCACCACGTCGTAATCGACCAGTCCGATCCGCCCTACCCCGGCAGCGGTAAGATACAGCCCAAGCGGGCTGCCCAGGCCGCCCGTGCCGATCAGCAGGACGCTGGCAGCTTTGAGCCGCTTCTGTCCCTCGACGCCCACTTCCGGCAGAATCAGGTGGCGGCTATAGCGACGAATTTCATCGTGGCTGAGCGTCACGGTCGCCGGATCGATAGCCTGCAAACACACGCCCATCGCCTCACCCCTCCCCGGCAGCGGCGCTGCCTCAAATGCCCGCTAACTGCCGCTTGAGTTTGTCTATGTCCGCCACGCCATGATTAACCTGGCGCGGGCGGCCCTGGCGGTCCAGGATAAACGTCGTCGGCACACTCAATACCCCCCAGCGAGTCGCCGCTTCTGGTTGCTCGAAGGCGTCCACTTCGATCACCTGAATTGCATCTCCCAGATCTGCCTGCAAGGCGCGCAGGGCAGGCCGCTGACGGGTTTTACACGGCACACAGGTAGGCATGGTGAAGTAAAGAATCGCCGGGACGCCGGGTCGCAGCGCCGCCAACAGGGGATCGGCAGGAGCAATCCGGGCCGCGCGCCGCACCTGCCAGCGCCGCAACAGCCCATAAGCGACGAGCAGCAGGCCCACAATGGCAAGGGCAGCCAAGACACGGTCCACGTCATTGCCTCGCTTTCACCCGTTGACGGTCAAAGCCGGGCGCGCCCAGACGACCCAGCAGATAGTATACATTGCAGCCTGCACACCAGCCGAAAAACAGATTCAGCGACGCCAGCGCCACCACCAGCCAGATGAGTGCCCAGCCAATGGTGGACATCCCCACGAACAAGGCCAGCGCGCCCAAACCGGCGAAAATCCCGCCCAACCCCTGGGCGAAGCGGTGCGGCTCCGGGTTGTCCGGGATCACGTCGGGCCGGACAATCCCGGCAGGACGCAAAATCCCCCAATAGACCAGCTTGAACAGCTCCGCACCCGGCCTGATCGCACCGACCAGCATCACCGCCGCGACCAAAGCGGCCAACGCCGGCGCATCCAGCACAAAGGCCAGCACCAGCAAACCGATGATGAAAACCTGATTGATGCGCAGCGCACTGTGATCAACATTCCGCTCAGGACCGATGGAATCTTCGCCCATGCCGCCTGCAATAGCAGGGACAATGCGCAAACGCGCGTTCGGATCAAGTGGCGTGTCTACACCATAAAGAAAGCGGATGTCTTCTTCTCCCAGGAACACATTGACGAAATCACGCAATTCCGCGCCATTGAACAAATGCGGGCGCAGGTCCGGGAATTGGGCGACCAGATCGGCCAGCGCCTCGCCGACCGTCGTCCCTGTGACGGTCACTTCCGACTGGTTGGCAGTGTAAGGGCGCAGGGGAGTGGGAATTTTGATGCTGGTCATGGGTCATTCTCCTTCACACGACGACAGCAGGTAAAAAATCACTCGATCAGAAGGGGTAGTTCATCGAACGTGCTGCGGTCTTGCCCAAGTTGCCATGCGCGCGTCTCAATCGCCTGCCCATTCTGCACCCCGACGATGACGTACACGAAGTTCGGCAGGGCGTGCTCCCGGTCATAGGCAGAAGGAATCGGCGGGCTGTCTGGATGGCTGTGGTAGTATCCTAACAACGCCAGGCCGCGCGTGTCGGCCTCGTCTTCCAGGCGCGCCCAATCGTGGGGCGTCATGGCGTAACGGTGATGTTGCTCCTCGGCAGCAAAGACATTCTCCACCGGGTGCGTCTCGACGACGACCATTCCGCCGCCGTCCACACTACCCAACAGAAATCCGCCGCCTTCGTTGGGATATGCCTGCTGCAACTGGGCGTGAATGCACGTCTGGAGCATGGGCGACAGGCGAATCGTCATCACACAAACCTTTCTTGAAAACAAAAAACCGACCTTCCCGGTCGGTCTGGCATCGGCTAAACCCTGGCGGCTGCTGCCGCGTGAACGTCAGCCCTCCCCGTCCGGGGCGCGTAGAACCTCTGCTCCACACATACACATGCAGGGCATAGCACAGACCTGATCAAAACGGAGAGACAGCATCCTGGTCATGAAGAACAGCATAACACGACGCACGGCGGAATGCAAGAAATTACGAGAGACTTGGTCAAGATAAACAATTATCCTCGGCATTCTTGCCAGACCAGAAAAAGTCCGGGCGAGAGCCTGTAGCAGAAATGCCACCGATACGTTAATCTTCCGCGCGGTGGGTACACATCTGCGCCGGAAAAGCGCCATCCTTTGCAGGTGCGTGGTGAGCCGGGCTGCCTATTGTTACTTCATTCCGCATGATAGCGCGCGCTCGGCATCGCGCCGCTTTTGAAGGAGACTTATCACGATGAGCGCGAACAGTCAGGAACAAAACGGCTATGTGCTACGGGTCGAAGACCTGCGCAAAGATTTGCAAATGGGCGAGGTAACGGTTCACGCTCTGCGCGGCGTTTCGATGGCCGTCATGCCGGGCGAATTCCTGGGCATCGTCGGGCCGTCCGGCAGCGGCAAATCAACCCTCCTGGGACTTATCGGCGGCCTGGATTCACCCACTTCCGGCAAAGTTTTCATCGACGGCGTGGACATCACACAGATGAACGAGCGGGAACTGACCCGCATCCGCAACGAAAAAATCGGCTTCGTGTTCCAGTTCTTCAACCTGGTGCCCACACTGACTGCCTTAGAAAATGTGGCCCTGCCGATCCAGTTCTCACGCAACCGCAAGTACAACCCGGTCAAACGCGCCAAAGAACTGCTGGACCTGTTCGGCCTGGGCGACCGGATGCATCACCGCCCATCGCAACTTTCCGGCGGGCAACAGCAGCGCGTGGCCCTGGCCCGCGCCCTGGCGAACAACCCGCCCTTGTTGCTGGGCGACGAGCCAACCGGCAGCCTAGACACGGCTTCCAGCGCCGTGGTAATGGACGCGCTGCGCGAAGCACAACGCACCATGAACACCACCGTGCTCCTGGTCACGCACAACATGGAAGTCGCCTCGCAGGTGGATCGGCTGATCACGTTGATAGACGGGCATATTGCCGAGGATGTGGACCCGCGCTCAACGGCGGCGCGCACGGCCATCCAGATGATCCACGACAAGCGTGGGACCGGCGAAATGCCTGTGTTGCAATTGGAAGACGTGGGTTCGACCGGTGTGGTGGCCGACGACGTGCGGCTCGACGCGGCGCGCGAATTGCTGCTGCAAAAAAAATACGGCGAGGCACGCGGTATTCTGGAAGGGCTGCCTAAAAACAAGACCGCCCAAAAGTGGCTAGAACAGCTCGACCGGGTCGCGCCGAGGCAATAAGGCGGCAGCCCTTCAACGGAAGCGGTTGATCTCGTCACGAAGTCGCATGGCAGCCAAGGCCGGATCATCAGCAAAGATAATCCCCCGCGACGAGTTGATGATCAGGCCGCGCCCCTGCTGGTTCAACCCGGCCCGGATGGTCTGCTCTACGTCGCCGCCCTGCGCGCCGATTCCCGGCACGAGCAGGGTCATGTCACCCACCAGCGCACGCACCTGCCCAAGTTCCTGCGGGTAGGTCGCGCCGACGACCAGCATACAGTTGCCCAGCGCGTTCCAGCGGTCACGCACGTGTTCCGCCACGATCTGCCACAGCGGTTTGCCGTCCACGTGCAAATCCTGGAACTCGCGCGCGCCGGCGTTCGACGTGCGGCACAGGATGATGCAGCCCTTATCACCCCGCTCCAAAAAAGGCATCAGCGCATCTGCCCCCAGATAGGGATTGAGCGTCACGGCGTCGAAGCCCAATTCTTCAAAAATGGCCTTCGCGTAAGCCGCGCTGGTCGAACCGATGTCGGCGCGCTTGGCGTCGCAGATCGTCAGGATGTCCGGGTGATGCTCGCGCAGGTAATCGACCGTCATCCGCAGCGCCCGGAGTCCGTCCGCGCCGCGCGCCTCGTAGAAGGCCATGTTGGGCTTATAGGCACTAACGTAAGGGTGCGTCTGCGCGATGATGCGGCGGTTGAAGGCAAACTGCGGGTCCTCGCTGGGAAAGGCTTCCGGCGCGGCCATGCCATCCAGCCCGACGCAGACCAACGAATTCACCCGTTCGATCCGCTGCTCGTACTTTTCCAGCGCGTTCATCTCGCAAACGCCTGCCGTGCGGCCCAACCGTGCGGGTCGCGTAGCCAGTCTTCAACGATAGCCTTTGCCGCCGCGTCGAAGATTCCCCGCCGCAGTGCCTCGTCCAGGATCACGGCAAACGAGGTGAGCGAGTGCAGGCAAACCTCCGCCGCTCGGAAAGCCTGCCCGGCCTCGGCAAACCCATAGCTGCTGATACACAGACAGTCCTCAACCACTGCGCCTTCGTCCCGCAGCGCCATTACCCCAGAAAGGCTACTCCCGCCAGTCGTGACCAGGTCCTCGATCAGCAGCACCCGCCGCCCGATGATGCTGCCGCCTTCGACACGACTCTGGGTGCCATGCGCTTTGGCCGCTTTGCGCACGAAGACGGATGGCTTCTGCATGGCGTAGCCCAGCGCCGCGCTGTGCGGGATGCCGCCGGTTTCAATGCCCGCGAGCACATCGAAGACAATCTGGCGCTCCTCGATCACCTGCCGGAAGCCGTCGATCACCTTCCGCCACTGCGCGGGCCAGAATGGCAGCCGCCGGTTGTCCACGTAGACGGGCGACTTGAGACCGGATTTGAAGGTAATCGGTTCGCGGGGCGAAAAGCCCACCGCTCCGATCTCCAGCAGGACGTTTGCCACCTCAACCTGCACGCTCATGCACGACCTTCCTTCTCATGGGCAATCACAGCGGCAGCGAGTGGGCCACGATAAATCAACGCCGTCCAATACTGGACAGCGCGCACACCTATGTCGGCAAAAGCGCGAAACGTGCGACCATCCTGCACGCCACCGCAGCCGATCACGTCCACGTCGCTGCCAAGCCGTCGGCTTTCCTGCACCAACAGAGCCGCCACATCCACCGCGCGGCAGTGCAGCCGACCACCGCCCACCCCGGCCATCACCTGTGGATTCTCCGGCGACGGCTCAGGCATGGTATTCGTGGCAACGACGGCGCGGACTCCCGTCTCTGCAAACACGCTCATCAGCCGCCGGTATTGCTCGACGGCCAGGTTCGGGCCGACCTTGACCCACAGCGGCGTCGGGCCGAGCAGGTCCACTGCTGCACTGCACAGCCGCCTCGCCCCGGCTTCAGTCTGGCGACCGGTAGGATCGTCCTCGGTGTTGGGACAGCTCAGGTTGAGGGTAAACCACGCCGGGCGGACGTCTCGTTCCAGAAAAGCCCTCAGCGCCTCCAAAACCTCGCGCTGCTCCTGGTCGGGATCAGAAACACCGGGGCTGACGGCGACATTGATCCCGAAGCAGCTGGACAGCTGCGCCCGCCGCTGCGCCAGAAAGGCTGCCGCCGCCTGTGCGCCAGGGTTCTTCAGGCCAACGCGATTCTGGGTCGAGCGCGTGGGCACGTCGCGCCAGACGACTGTCCCGTCATTGCCCCGACGTGGCCAGCGCGTGAACGAGCCGAACTCCACCGGGCCGACCAGCCGGGGGATGCTGCGCCAGCCGGGAATGACATTCTGCCCATCCGCGACAGCCCGAAGCGCCTCGTCCTCAGAATCGAAGCCCTGCCCCTTGACGAACCCGGCAGCCAGGATCAGTGGGGAAGCGAGCGTCACGCCGCCCGCGCTGACATCCTCGCCGGCAAAAGACAAACGTCCCACGCTACCCAACAGCGGCGACCACAACCACCCATCCAGCCGGCGCGACAGAGCTAACACCTGTTCGTGAGCAGTCTGCGCCGCGCCGCGAAAGATGACAGGCCGTGCCAGACGTTCATAGGCCGCCTGCGCCACCGCCAACAAAATCAGCCGCCCCAGGCGATGAACAGACGATTCGGGTTGATGCATCCCACGCCCCAAACAGGCAGCAGCAAACCGCCATTTGCTGCCGCCGATAGATTCTAGCCGTACAGGTTCCCGCCAAACCCGGCGGGGACGAGAATGTTTTCGCCGTCGAAGACCTTCTGTCCACGAATCCACACTTCCAGCACCCGGCCCGCCACCCCCATCCCCTCGAACGGCGACCAGCCACACGCCGTGCGCAGATTTCGGGCGTCGATGACGTATTGGCTTGCCAGATCGACCACCGTATACGTGCCCGCATTACTGGGGACGCCGAAAATCCGCCGGGGGTTGGTGGCAACCAGCGCCACCAGCTTATCCAACGATAGACGTTCCTGCTGCACGGCCAGTCCCAGCAACGGCAGAGTAGTCTCCAGGCCCGGCACGCCATAGGGCGGATTAGCGGACTCCTTTTCTTGCAGGGTGTGCGGCGCGTGGTCCGATTCGATCACATCTACGATGCCCCAGTCAATCGCCAGCCACAGCGCCCGCTGGTCGCCCTTGCTCTTGAGACCCGGCTTCATCAGGCCCTTCGGCCCCAACGCCCTGGCGTCATCTTCGGTGAGGAAAAGGTGGTGCGGCGTGACGCCGACGGTCACGGGCAGGCGCGCTTCTTTGGCCGTCATCAGCAGGTTGATCTCCTCCGCCGTGCTGATATGGCAGAAATGCACCGGCTTGCGGTAGCGCCGCACCAGCTTAAGGACGGTTTCAACCGTCTCCCCCTCGGCATGAAAAGCGACAGGCTTGCCGTCCGGCCAGGTCGAATAGAGTTTTTCCAGCAATACTGGATCGTCCACCAATAGCGTGCCGGTGGTCGCATCGGCATAGACCTTCATGCCGCAGACGTGAACAAAAGCTCGGTCGAACTCTGCCACGTTGTCTTCTTGAGAAGCGCCGAAGAAGACACCCCAATCGCAGTACGCCTGTCGCCCGATCTCATCGAGCTTGCGATTAAGTGCAAGTCGGTTGACCGTTGGCGGTGGCGTGTTGGGCATATCCAACACAGCGGTGTAGCCGCCTGCCAGGGCCGCCGCCGTCTCGCTGGCGAACGTACCCTTGTGTGCCCAGTCCATCCCACGCAGATGAACGTGTGGGTCCAGCATTCCCTGAATTTTGACGATCTGACTCACCCTTTTGCTCCTTGATCACACCCAGACGCCGCGCAGCACCTTGGCCAGCAGCGCCATACGCACAAACATGCCATTCTCCATCTGTTGGAAGTATACGGCACGTGGGTCGGTATCCAAAACGTCGTGATCGTCCGGGGTGCCCATTTCGTGCTTGCGTGGCAGCGGATGCATCAGAATGGCATCTGCTTTGGTTTGGGCCAAAAGCGCCGGTGTCATGATGAAACCGTCCTTGATCGCCAGATATTCCGCCGGGTCGGCAAACCGCTCCTCTTGCACGCGCGTCCAGTAGATCACGTCGCTCTTGCCCAGCACTTCCAGCAGGTTGCCGGTTTCGTAGACCTGGATGTTCTTGGAGCGGAGGAACTGCACAATCGACTCCGGCATCTTCAGCGACTCTGGCGAGACAAAGCATAGGGTCGTGTTCTGCGCTTCCAGGCGGGCGATCAACTTCGCCAGGGAATGCACCGTGCGGCCATGCCGCAGGTCGCCAACCATCGTTATCGTTAAGCCGTCGATGCCTTTCTTGAAGTCCACCACTGTGAAGAGATCCAGGAGCGCCTGGGTCGGATGCTCGCCGATGCCATCGCCGCCGCTGATGATCACCGGCTGCCGCCCGATACGGTCGCGCAGACGGTCCAGGTAGTAGGCCGCCTCATAGGATGAGCCGACATCCGGGTGACGCAGCACAATCACATCGGCGTAGCAGGCCGCCGCGCGCACGGTATCGGCCAGGTTTTCGCCTTTGTAGACCGAGGAAAACTGCACGCCGTTGCTGGCCGCAATCACCTCGCCGCCCAGGCGCCGCATCGCCGCCTGGAAAGACATGTCGGTTCGCGTGCTGGCCTCAAAAAACAGCGTTGCCATCACCTTGCCGGTGCACAGTTCGACCAGCCCCCGGTCGCCCTGGCGGATACGCTTCCGCAGCGACGATGTGGCGTCGATCAGGATTTGCAGGTCCTGGCGAGAAAACTGGTCAACGGTGACAATATGCTTGCCAAGGAAGTTCCCGTCGATCTTGGGCGGCGTGTAAAGGTCCAGAAAGCGGCGCGACTGACGCAGGTCGCTGGTAGTGGTTCTGGCTTCTTCAGTAGACATAGACCCTCCCACAAAAAACCACCCGACTTGGGTGGTTTGACTCGGTTATCTCTTTCCTGTTTCTTGGGGCGCTGTTACGAAAGGAAAAACGCCCACACCGGCCCAGGCGCGAGGCAGGGCGCGGCAGGCAGCAGCAGTCGCATCGGCGCGGAAAACAAACACCACAGCACGATCCCAGAAAGAGACAAAAACGGGTTGAAAAAGGCGTGTTGGCAACTCCGGCGCATCACTTTACCAGGAATGAATCGCCCCGTCAACGCGGAATTTTCTGCTCTCGCCCGACAAAAAGCCAACACCGCTACCCACCTGCCAGCACAAGCGGAACTTGGGTGAGATCGCCCTGGAAGGCCACCCACGCTCCGCTGACCCATCCCTGGAGCGATCCGAAATTGATCCGCCACCAGGTGATCGTCCCATAAGGACTTTGCCCGGTCACGGTGAACACTTGATCCCGGACCGCACGCCCCACGATAGGATAGGCCACTCCCGGCCCGGTGCGCACGTTGAGAAAGTAAGCCGTCACACGGACGGTGGAAGTGCCAGGCGCAACCGCTGCCGGCTGTGGATAGGTCCAATAGAAGCGCAGCGACGCCAGTAGGATGCCCTCGTAGAACTCGATGGTAAGCGTGTGTGTGCCCGCCCACATCGGATAATCGACGAAGTGATACTGTCCACTGGCCGGATGCCATTCGTTCAGCAGCAACTGCCCATCCACATAAAAACGGAAGCCGTCGTCCACGCGCATGGCAAAACGCACCGTCCCTGTATCGAAGTATTGCGTGCGGGTAAAACGGGCGCTGAAGTTGTCGGCAGGGATAATCGTGGCAGGTGATCCATCGCGCCAGTTCAGATTCAGGTCTGCCCCTGCGATTTGTTGGGTAAACAACGGTGTACCGGTCGGCGTTGTGCCGTTGAAATATTCTGCCGTCCAGAAGCCCGCCGGCGTCGGTACAGCCGTCGGCTGCCAGTACTGACCGACCATCTGCCACTCGACCCGAATAGCCGCCACCTCCAGATGTTCAAAGTACTCGACGCGCATGGCATGGAGTCCCTGCGACAGGGTCAGTGTAGCCGTACGAGGCGGCGTGACTCCGGCATAGGTCCAGGAATCAATGACCAACACATCGTCGATCCACATCCGCACACCGTCATCGGCGTAGACAAAAAACGTGTACGTCCCGGCGGCAAAGGCCGGAGAACCCGTCCAGCGCACGCTGAAATCATCCGCTGGGGCGAGACCCGGCAGCGGCGAGGCCCACTGCCAGTCGTGGTTGATCTGCTGCTCCACCAATTCCAACAGCGGCCTGCCACTCAGGCTGGCGTTATCGAAATATTGAGCGATCCATACCGCCCCACTGCTGCCCGCGCTGCCGCCCGGCGCGGAAACCTGCCGATAGTCCAGCGAAATCACCGCCGCGCCAGTATTCTCGTAGTACTCCACGCGCAGGGCGTGCGTCCCAGCGGAGATGGACACGTCCAACACAATGGGCGGATCGGGCGCGCGGTCGTTCCAGGAGTCCAGAATCAGGCGGTCGTCGAGATAGATGCGGATGCCGTCGTCTGAGCGGGCAGTGAAACGGTACACCCCTTCGGCAAAGGACTGCGCTCTGGTCCACCGCACCGAAAAACGATCATTCGGCAGGCCAGGAGCGGCAGGTGTATCCCCCCATACAAAGTTGATGGCCGCATCTGCACGGACCACCACCGGCGCGCCGTTGAGCACCGGATTGTCGAAGTACTCCCCTACCCAGGCTGTGTCTCCTTGGGCCGACACGGTGAACGTCCCTGCCAGCAGCGCCGCTCCCACGACCAGCGCCGCCAGCCAGCGAGTGACTGCGCCGCCTTTCATGACCCTATCCCTCACGACTCGGTAATCGCTGTACTTATTGTACAACGAGTCAACTGGCGATGCGGCGGAGGCTCTAACCACTTTCTAACCGCGCCGATCCCACCACTGGCGTGTGAGCGTGATGTGCCCAGTGTGGACCGCCGTGTGTTCTAGGGTATGCGCCAGACACCAGGCCACCGTCACCCGACGACCATCGCGCGGCGATGTGCGCGGCGCTTCCAAATCCTCAAGCACCAGGCGATCCAGCACGCCGCGCGCATAGGCCAGCGACGCCGCCAAACGGTCCTGCAAGACAGCCAGATCAACGCCGCTCGTGCGAAACTCGGCAGCGCGGTCCCGGTTGGACGGCTCGGCGGCGATCACATCGCCGAGCCAGTAGCGTTCCGCCCCCGCGACATGGGCAAGCAGCACGCCGAGCGCATTGATACCGGGTCCCGGAACCCAGTCCAGGGCCTCGGCGGGCAGCCCTTCGACGGCGCGCTCGATCTCGGCGTGCAATGCTGCAAGGATGTTTAGGAAATCTTCGGCAAATGGCTGCATCGCTCTCTCCCAGAGGTATCGTGCGCGACCGTCTCGCCGCGCTGAAGATGCCCAAACATTCTGAATTATATGCTACAATCTATACAGGAGTCGCACTTGCCGACTTTCATCCACCTAAACCATGCAAATGATATAACGAAGTAATAAAGACGCTATTCATCATGGAACTTCCTAGAGAGCCTGCACGCATTTTTGCGATGACCGATGTCCTGACGCGAATGGCCGTTTCTTCGCTGGAATACTGGCTGCGTCGCATCCGTCTTGCAGCTGCACAAGCGCCCTCAGATGATCCCAACGTTGCCGTAACAAACCTGATTACAGAACACTATGAGCGGCTGTGGCGGCTGCTCAGCCAGGCAGCAGCTTTCCCGGATGCACAAGCGAAAGCGGCTGAACTGGCCCTGGTGCTGGACGGGGTGATGCAGGCACAGGCCTATCACCAACGGTGGCTGCCGGTCGTGCGCGGTCTGGCCGTGGCGCTGGACAACGGCACGGCGGATGATCCACTGACAGTGGCGCAGTTGTGGCGCAGCACGGCGCGCTGTTACCTTCAGTTGGGAGACCAGTCCCGCGCCGCCAGGGCGTTCTTGAACGCCGAACACCTGACCGGTAAGGGCGATCAGGGCGAAGCCGGCATGGACCTGGACATGGAACTGCGCCAGGAAAAAGGCGGTGTGCGTGCATTGCAAATGCGTTTTGAAGAAGCCGAAAAAATCGCCCACCAGTTGCTCGAAGACGCGCGGGCCTGCGGTGACATATATACCGAGGCACACGGGCGAACGTTGTTGGCCTTTTCCTACCTGCTTAGCCATCGGCTTGTCCCCGCATACAACCAGGCGCAGCAGGCGCTGGTCCTGTGGAAACGCCTGGATAACGCGAAAGGCCAGGCGCGGGCGCTGCATTACATGGGCGAAGCCTGCCGCCTGAACAACCGCTTGAGTCGGGCACGCATCTACCTGGGAGCCACCCATACACTGCTGCGCTCGTTCTGGGAAGAACCCTGGCAGGCGCACTTGGAACAGTCCTTCGGGGCGCTGGCGCTCGACGAAGGCCATGTTGACGAAGCTCTGGAACGTCTCTTCAGCGCCAGGGTGTTCTTCGAACACCTCGGCGATGAGCGCAACAAGACCAGCAGCGCCCACGCGCTGGGTGTGGCTTTTACCCGCGCCGGGTTTTACGAAGAAGCCGAGGTAATGCTGCGCGAAGCCCTGGATGGCTGGGAGCGACTCGGCAGCAGCCTGGAGGTGGCCAACGTCCGCCATGCCCTGGGCCATCTGTACCGCCACAACGGGCAACAAGCCAGGGCGCGACAGACTTTGCAAGATGCCCTACAGGCCGCGCGTAGTCTTCCTCAAAGCGAATATCGTGACCGCCTGCTCCGCGAGATCGACCAGGATTTGGCGGCACTCTAACCCTCTGCACAGCACTGTGCGGGCTTTCAGACAGGGGTTTGCCCACGTTCCAGCACGAAAATGCGCGGATGCAGCCCGCCTAATGTCACCCGGATAACTTCCCGCACCGACCACAGCGTCGACTCTGCCAGCAGCACATCCATCAGCCGGACCTCGTGTGTGATCAGGGCCAGACGCGCGCCAGGGCGGGCCACACGCGCCGCCTCACGCAGGATCGCCGGATAAAGCGCCACGTTTTCTGTGTGTGACCCGACCAGGTGGCCAAACGGTAGATCGGCGCACAACACATCGATGCTGCGGTCTGGCAATGGCAGCGCCCGCGCATCCCAGGCATAGAGTTCCACCCGACCAGACTCGCCGGCAGCATCCACATTGGCGCGTGCACACTCCAGCACAGCAGGATCAATGTCGCAGCCGATCACCCGGCCCGCAGGCGCAGCAGCCAGCCGCTCGATGAGCAGTGTGCCGGAGCCACAGGCCAGATTTAAAAATGCGTCTTCTGGATCGGGGTGTGTCAACAGAATCATGGCGTGGGCGACGGTGGCGTTCAATGCCCCCTCCCAGTTACACACGCGCCAGGGCCGCGTTGCCAGCGGGCGCGGCGACAGGCGCACCAATACTTCCCAGCCCTCGCCCTCCGGCGGACGGCGCACGCGCAGCAACAGATCGCCCTCGTGAGAGGCCACCTGCAAGCCGGTATGCGCCGCCAGCGCATCCTTCAGACGCGCCATGACAGACGACTCCGACCCGGCGGCGCTCAGGTAAAAGGTTCGGTAAGCCGCCGGCGGCGCGAGCGCCCGTACCAGCGCGATCTGCGCCAACAGCGCCCGAAAGTGCTCGTCGCCCAGCAGTCCGCGCGGACGCGGCACCGGAAAGCGGCGACAGAGATAAACCGCCAGCGCCGTTTTCAGCCCCAGCAATGCGCTGAGATTGCCGGAATAGGCAAAGCGGATCGCGCCTGCCTCCGATGGGTTGCCTGCCGGAAGAAGCCGCAGCCGCTCCCTGAAGCAGCGCCGCAGTTCGCCCCGCGCGATTTCCTCCAGGCCTTCAGCGACTTCTGCCTCACATCGATGAGCCGTTTGAGAAACCGGGGCGCGCCTGTCTCGCCCGACCTGCTTTCTACGCTGTCTGCTCATTGGGCCTGTTGCACTTCCCCTTTCGACCCGGTAACATTGCGCCGCAGTCGAGGTTATTGGACGATGGTCAGACCTATCACTATTGCCCCGTCGATCCTGTCTGCCGATTTTACCCGGCTTGGCGAACAGGTAGCTGCCGCCGAAGCGGCGGGGGCAGACATGATCCATGTCGATGTCATGGACGGGCATTTTGTCCCCAATATTACCATGGGGCCGTTGGTCGTGCGTGCCTTACGCCGCGTCACGGCGCTGCCGCTGGACGTGCACCTGATGGTTGAGCAGCCAGAGCGCCATGTGGAAGCCTTTGCGGAGGCCGGGGCGTCGGCGCTCACGGTTCACATCGAAGCCAGCCCACATCTGCACCGCACCTTGCAGCACATCCGCGCGCTGGGCTGTCGGGCTGGTGTTTCGCTGAACCCTCACACACCTGCCATGATGATCGACGGCGTATGGGGGCTGCTCGACCTGGTGCTGGTAATGACGGTCAATCCCGGTTTTGGTGGACAACGCTTTCTGCCAGAAGTGCTGCCCAAGATCGCCGAGGTCCGCGCGCGGATCGACGCGCGCCAGCTTCACATCGATCTGGCTGTCGATGGCGGGATCGAGCCGGAGCAGACAGCAGGGCTTGCGATGGAGGCCGGGGCCAACCTGCTCATCGCCGGAGAGGCTATTTTCGGCGCCCCAGCAGGGATCGCCGCTGCCATCCGGGCTTTTCGCGCAGCAGCAGCCCAGGCCACAGACAACAAATAGCCCCGTCAAGGCGGGGCCATCAGCCACAGGGGGGGATCGGCGCAGCGCGCAGTTAGCGGGTGATGTTCTTGTTCAGGGTCTTGATGCAGCGCGTGCACAGATACCGGCTGACCAGGCGGCCATGTTCCATCACCCGGACGCGCTGGACGTTGGGTTTGAACTGGCGGTTGGTCACACGGTGCGAATGGCTGATGTTATGGCCGAACATCGTCTTCTTGGCGCAATATTCGCAGGTCGCCATCAGAAAATACCTCGTTCGTTCTCGACATTAAACGCTTGGAAACATGCGGATTGGATGCTACCATAGCGACCCGGCTTTGGCAAGGATGACTTAACCCTATGACGCAAGAAGCGGCCATTCCCGGCACCATTTCGATTGCACCTGCGGCGATTGCCTCGGTCGCCTGCCGCGCGGCGCTGCAAAGCTACGGCGTGGTCGGCATGGCATCGCCGAATCTGGCTTCGGAAGTCGCCGCTGCGCTGTCGCGCGATCCCAATCGTGGGGTCGTGGTGACGCAACACGGCGATGACGTGAGCATCGACCTGTACGTGATTATCGAGTACGGCACGCGCATTGCCACCGTGGCAAACAGCCTGATCAACGCCGTGCGTTACCAAGTGGAAAAGAGCACCGGCGTTCCTGTGGTCCAGGTCAACGTCCACGTCCAAGGGTTGCGCATCACTCACCCGGACGCCTAGCGCCATCGAGAGGATTTTGACATGACCGAACAGGAAACCGCCCTACAGCAACAATTCCTCACCCTCAGCGGGCAGGGCTTCAAGCGCCTGGCGCTGGCCGGGATGGCCTGGCTGGAACAGCACTACCAGATCGTCAATCAGTTGAATGTCTTTCCCGTTCCCGATGGCGACACCGGCATCAATATGCTGCTGACCATGCAAAGCGCCTATGCCGAGATCGCCGACGACGAAGACGATCACCTGGGCAATATCGTGCGTAAGTTCGCCAAAGGGGCTGTCAACGGCTCGCGGGGCAACTCCGGGGTGATTCTGTCACAAATCTGGCGCGGCTTCAGCACGTCGCTGCGCGAACTGCCCTGCATGGATGCGGCAGCGTTGGCAGCCGCCAGTGCCATGGGCGTCAGCTACGCCTACGACGCCGCGCCCAAACCGGCCCGCGAGGGCACAATCCTGACCGTTGCCCGTGAGGTCAGCGAGGCGGTTCAGGCCGCGCTACAGAACACCAATGACCTGGGTGTATTGCTGGCACGGATGGTGGAGCAGGCCTGGGATGCTCTCAGCCGCACGCCAGACCTGTTGCCCTTGCTCAAAGAGGCGGGCGTTGTGGATTCGGGCGGGCAGGGCCTCACCTACATTTTGGAGGGTATGTTGCTGCACTTACGTGGCGAAACCATCGAGACGCAGATCCAACGGGCTGCCGTCCCGGCCCGCAAACCGGCCCGCGTGATGAGCGCGACCGAGTTCGGTCATCCCTACGATGTGCAGTTTCTTCTCAGCGGAAACGACCTCGATGAGCACCACATCCGCGCCGCCATCACGGCGATGGGCGATTCGGCCATCGTGACCAGTGACGGCGTGAACACGCTCAAGGTCCATGTACATGTCTATGACCCCGGTCAGCCGATCAGCTACGCGGCCAAACTGGGTGTGATCAGCGACGTGGTCGTGGAAAACATGTACCAGCAATATCTGGACAATGTGGGAGCCGATACGGCTGCCCCCGCGCCGACCGTCGTTCTGGAAGACGACGATGTGGCCGTTGTGGCAGTCGCGCCGGGCGACGGCCTGGCCCGTGTCTTCTATGAACAGGGCGCGGCCCGCTTGATCAGTGGTGGGCAGACCATGAACCCCAGCACCGAGGAGATTTTCGCTGCCATCCGCGATGTCCCCGTCAACAAGGTGATCGTCTTGCCCAACAACGCCAATGTCATCCTGACTGCTGAACAGGCCGTCAAAAAGGCGAAGGGCAAGACCGTTCACGTGGTCAAGAGCACCAACATCCCCCAGGGCATCAGCGCCATGATCTTCTATGCCAACGCCCGCCTGCGCCAAGACCAGCGTAAAGACCTGGAGTACATCGTCACGGGGATGAGCCAGGCGCTGGATCATGTCGTTTCCGGCGAGGTGACAACCGCCGTGCGCAGCGCCACACTGGACGGTGTGCGTGCACAGGTCGGGCAGTTGATCGGTCTGTTGGACGATAAACTGATCGTGGCCGGGGATGATATGGCGCAGGTGATGCACGACCTGATCGCCCACCTGGACCCCGACCGCTACGAATTGGTCACGCTCTACTACGGGGCAGAGGTCAAACCCGCCGACGCTCTGGCGCTGGCCGAATACCTGACTTCCAGCTATGATGCTTTCAGCTTCGAGGTCGTCCCAGGTGGTCAGCCACATTATCACTACCTTCTGAGCGCCGAGTGAACCGTCTGGACAACATGTGCAGGACCGCCGTACCAGGATAAGGAGAGGACGGATAGGTTGGGCAGGATTCGCATTGTCACCGATAGCTCGGCGCAATTCCTTAATCCCGGCCTGGTCAAACACTTTGACATTACCGTGGTGCCGCTGAAGATCCGCTTCGGCGACCAAATTTACCGTGAAGGAATTGACCTGGATGCCGAAGGTTTTTTCAGACGTGTGCTGACCGAGGGCATGGCGATGCCGACCCTTGAAGCGCCCAGCGTGGCGGAGTTTGTGGAGGTCTTTTCCCGCCTTAACCACGAAACCGACCGTGTGCTGGCGCTCCTGATGGCGCACGGCCTAAGCAACACCTGGGCCAATGCCCACGCCGCGACTGAATTGCTGTTAGGGCGTTGCGAAATCGTGGTCATCGACTCCATGACTACCTCTGTCGGCCTGGGCTTTCTGGTGGAGACTGCCGCCCGCGCCGCCGCCACGACCGACTCGCTGGAAAACGTGGTGCGGATCGTGCGCGGCGCCATCCCACGCCTGTATGCGGTCTTTTATGTAGAGACGTTGGATTACCTGCTCCGTGCCAACTTAATCGGCGAAGCGCAGGCCATCCTGGGTAAAATTCTGGGCATCAAGCCATTCCTCACCTTGGAAGACGGCGAGGCGGTCCCGATGGAGAAAGTACGTACCCGCCCACAGGCAGTAGACAAACTGATCGAGTTCGTCACGGAGTTCTCCAGCGTCGAGGAGCTGGTCATCCTGCAAAACACCCCGCACATTACCGAACAAACCCGGATGATCCAGGACCGCCTGGCACTGGAATTTGAGGGGCGCGATTTTCCCGTCATGATGTACGGCCCGGCACTGGGCACGCATCTGGGGCCGGACGGCGTCGGGATCATGGTCTACGAGGGCGAAGAGGAGCACTGGGACTGACGTGGCGCATGTTATCAAGGTCGTCACCGACAGCACATGTGACCTGCCCCGCGAATGGGTGGAGCAATGGGACATCACCGTGATTCCGACCCTGCTCCAGATAGACGGGCAGAGTCTGTTGGACGACGGGGTACAAATCAGCCGCGAGGAATACTACCGTCGCCTGCCGGCAATGAAACAGTTGCCCACGACATCTGCCTGTCCCCTCGGCCTCAGCCGTGACCTGATCGCCCGCGCCAAAGCCGGGGCCGACCATCTGATCTTGCTCACGCCGCCCGCTTCGCTGAGCGCCATCCATAACAACTTTCGCCTCGCCGCCGACGAGATGGCTCCTGGTGCGTATACGCTGATCGATTCCGGCCAGACAAGCATGGGGTTGGGTTGGATCGCACTGGGCGCGGCGCAGGCCGCCCGCACCGGGGCAAGTCTGGAAACCATCCGCCAGCGCATCGACAGCCTCAAGCGGCGGACGCACGTTTACGCTGCTTTGAGCACCCTGGAAAACCTACGCCGCAGCGGGCGCGTCAACTGGCTGATCGCCATGGCCGGAACGCTGTTACAGATCAAGCCGCTGATCCGGTTATATCAGGGCGATGTTTCCCTGGTCGAGCGGATTCGCACGTTCCGGCGGGCCACCGAGCGCCTGATCCAGTTGGGTAAAGCGCACGCTCCGTTGGAACGGCTGGCCGTGCTGCACACCAATAACCTGGAAGACGCCCACGTGGTTCTGAATGCCCTATCGGCGGTTTTTCCACCAGAACAGGTCGTGATCAGGAACGTCAACCCGGTGTTGGGAACCCACGTTGGCGCCAATGGGGTCGGAATCGCTCTGGTAACGCAGGTTTAGACCGGAATTCAACATGCCTTCTGCACTGGAAACCCTGGTTAAAATTCTGAAGCTCGAACGCGAGCAGGGCTACAAAAACACAGCGGTCATCGGCGGCCTGAGCGCCTTTGCCGAAAAATGGCAAAAGGAAGCGCATGCCCAGGCGCGCCGCCCGGAACATCATGCCCTGGTGGACGAACTGGCCACTGCGCTAAGCGCCTACGACGCGCTGCCGAACCGTGAGGCGCGCCATGACGCCATCAAACAGATGATGAGCCACATCACCGGGCGCGTCGCCCCGTCGCCGGGCACAGCATCGCAGACTGCCGCCCCGCCGCCGAAGGAGACGGCCCCAGCGCCACCGACCAAGTCCAAGCCGAAACCCGCCGCCAGGCCGGCCTCGCCAAAGCCTGCCAGACCCGCGCCGCCACGTCGCCCTGTCGCCTCTTCTCGCCCGGCGGAATTGGCAGAAGCGCCGACACAGCAGGGACGGGCCACAGCACCGGAGCCGGTCGAGGAAGAGCACGAAGCACCGCCGCAAATAGCGCGGGCAGAACAGTCTAACCTGGACCTCTTCGAGCCTGCGGACGCGCCGACGCAATACGAACCGGAACCCGCCGTCGCGCCGCCCAAGCCCAAACCACGCCGCAAGCCGCGCCGCCCGCGTCCCTTTGAGGAGGCCGTCGATGCGCTGCGCGGCCTGGATGCACCGGTTGGTGTCATTCCCGGTGTGGGAGTCAAAATGGCGGAAAAGCTGGCACGCCTGGGCATTCAGACTGTTTCGGACCTGCTATTCCACCTGCCACGCCGCTACGACGATTACACCCGCCTGGTTTCGATCAGCCAGGCCAAAGCGGGCGAGTCGGTCACGCTCATTGGGACGGTGCGCAACTGTGTGGCGCTCAAAGGGCGCGGCGGGCGTGAATACCTCCAGTTCACCCTCGACGACGGCACGGCGACATTGAATGTGTTCTTCTTTGGGCAGATGTATCTGCGAAACCGCCTGGTCAGGGGGACGCAGGTCGTGGTCAGCGGTGAGACCGACCTCTACCTCGGCAAACTCTCGATGACCAACCCGGAATGGGAACTGCTAGAATATGACAACCTGCACACGCGGGCCATCGTGCCGGTCTATCCGCTGACCCAGGGCGTCACCACACGGATGTTGCGCCGCATGATCCGGGCAACGGTGGATTATTGGGCCGAGCGTCTGCCGGATTACCTGCCGGAGAGCGTGCTTGAACGGGCCGAACTGGTAGACCTCGGCTGGGCGCTGCGGCAGGTACATTTCCCTGACCATTGGGACTACCTGCACTATGCCCGCGAACGGCTGGCCTTCGACGAATTGTTCTTGCTGCAAATGCGGATGCTGACCCGGCGGCGCGCCTGGCAGTCGGTGCCTGCGACTCCGCTGGATGTGGCAGACGAATGGCTCGAGTCAGCCATTGCCGCCCTGCCCTACACCCTGACTCAGGCCCAACGCCGCGCCCTGGAAGATATTCGCACGGACATGGCCCGCCAGGTGCCCATGAACCGCCTGCTGCAAGGCGACGTGGGATCGGGCAAGACAGTTGTTGCGGCGCTGGCGGCGGCTATCGCCATGCGCAACGGCGGGCAGGCCGCCCTGATGGCCCCGACGGGCATCCTGGCCGAGCAGCATTTCCGGTCGATCAACCGGACACTGGCGGCGCTGCCGCTGGACAGCGAAGTTAATGTCCGTCTGCTAACCGGCGCGACTCCCGACGCCGAACGCGAGGCCATTCTGGCAGGGATCGCCGATGGCAGTGTGCAGATGGTCATCGGCACGCACGCCCTGATCCAGGGCGGGGTTGCGTTCGCCAACCTGGCGCTGGCGATCATCGATGAGCAGCATCGCTTTGGCGTAGCTCAGCGCGCTGCGCTGCGCGGCAAAGGCACCAACCCGCACCTGCTGGTCATGACTGCCACCCCGATCCCGCGCACATTGGCCCTGACCATTCATGCCGACCTGGACCTGAGCGTGATCGACGAGATGCCGCCGGGCCGTATGCCAGTGGAGACCCACGTCCTGCCCGAACAGGAGCGCGAGCGCGCCTACAGTTTCATCACGCATCAGATCGAGAACGGACGACAGGCGTTTATCATCTATCCGTTGGTGGAAAGCAGCGAGGACGGGGAAAACGAGACGCGGGCCGCCGTCGATGAGTTTGCGCGCCTGCAAAAGGAGATTTTTCCCCATCTGCGACTTGGATTGCTGCATGGGCGCATGTCAGCGCAAGACAAGGAAGCGGTGATGCTATCTTTCCAGGCAGGGGAAATCGACCTCCTGGTGAGCACTTCGGTGGTCGAAGTGGGTATCGACGTTCCCAATGCCACCGTCATCCTCATCGAAGGCGCCAACCGCTTCGGGCTGGCGCAGCTTCACCAGTTCCGGGGACGGGTCGGGCGCGGAGAACATCCCTCGACCTGTCTACTGATCGGCGACACAGCAACGGCGAGCGCGCGCGAGCGTCTGGAAGCGATGGCGCGCACAACCGATGGCTTCGAACTGGCAGAGATCGACTTTCGGCTGCGCGGCGCGGGTGACCTGTTCGGCACACGCCAGAGCGGCGGAATGCAGCTTCGCTTCGGCAATGACATGAACCCACAACTCGTAGCTCTGGCCCAGCGTGAGGCACGCACTCTATACGAAGAAGACCCGGAACTTGTCTTGCCAGAACACCGCCTGCTGGCCGAACGAGTGATGATGACCGCAACGGCGGAAACCGATTTGAGTTAATCGAAGGATATGCTCATGCGTCGAGCTTTTTACCCGGCGTCGTTCGATCCCATCCACTACGGCCACATCGATATTGCGCAGCGCGCGGCCAAGCTGTTTGATGAACTGGTAGTCGGGGTCTACGACCGTCCGAACAAACGCCTGCTCTTCACCGCTCAGGAGCGTCTGGAAATGGTCGAAGAGGCGCTCAAACACATTCCCAACATGCAAGTTGCAGTTTATGGCGGATTGACTGTAGACTATGCCCATCAGGTCGGTGCCGTCGCCATCGTGCGCGGCCTGCGGGTTTTCTCGGACTTCGAGTTGGAATTTCGGATGGCGCTGGCGAACCGGCGGCTGGCGCCTGACCTGGAAATCGTGAACCTGATCGCCGGAGAAACGTATATTCATCTCAGTTCGAGCACCGTCCGTGAGATCGCCTCGCTCGGCGGGGACGTGAGCGACATGGTTCCTCCGCACGTAGAAGCCTTTCTCAAGCGGCGGTTTGCCGAACTGAACAGGCAAAGCGACAGACCGGTGTACATGGTCAGCATCACCGACTGATCGCGGGGGAGGGCAAACCAAGTGGACATTCAGCACCTCGTGGACCGGCTGGAGGACCTGATCGACGAAGGGCGGCATATCCCCCTCAGCAAATACACGATTGTCGATGAGGAGCGCGCCCTGGAAATCATCGACCAAATGCGCATCTCGATCCCCGAAGAGATCGAAAAGGCGACCCGCATCATTCAGCAGCGCGACCGCCTGATGGCCCAGGCCAACGAGGAAGCCGAGCGGATGGTCGCCCTGGCGAAGGAAAAGGGCGACTCGCTGACGGCGCGCGAGGCCATTACCCAGGCTGCCCAGAGCCGCGCCGCCAACATCATCGAACAGGCCCGCCAGGAGGCAGAAACCATCCAGGCCGAGGCGGACCGCTATGTGCTCCAGGTTCTGGGCGAACTGGAAAGCCACCTCATCCGCACGCTGACGGTGGTACGCAATGGCATTGCGATGGTCACGCAAGACCGCACCCAGCCGCCATCTGCGCCTGCTCAGAACAGCCCACAGCCCGCCATCAGCAGCACGGCGTCTGTGCCCGCCGCCGATAAGAGCGGCGACTGAGCTGCGCTGCCAGGAACCGTTATCGAACCGAACGCCGCGCCGGAAAGCCGCCCCCGCCGACGCGCAGACCGAGAACGACCCGCCCTCACGGTGCTGTGATTTCAGCACCGTTTGTCTTGATGCCGACTAGCTGTCTTCATTTTCTCTCGGAGCGAGAACCCGCATGAGTGACTTTTGGAAGCCCAACTGGGATCAAACCCGCCAGCGGTTCATCGACTGGTGGGCGGGCAAGGGGCTGGTCCTGGTAGTCAAGGCTCCCCGCGACGAACCGTTGGAGGACATTCCCGAACCGCCTCCCCCGGCCACACTCGAAGAATACTATCTCGACCCCACCTATCGAGCCTGGCAGGCCGAATATCAACTGGCGCACACCTACTTTGGCGGAGAGGCTTTTCCGTTCTATCAGACCGACATCGGTCCCGGCAACCTCGCCACCTTTCTGGGGTCCGAACCCCGCTTCGCGCCGGATACCGTCTGGTTTCAACCCTGCATCGACGACCCTGCCAACGCGCCCAACCTACGCTTCGACCCGGAAAATATCTGGTTCAAACGGCAGATCGCCATCATCGAAGCCTGTCTGCGGGTCAGCCGGGGGCGCTTCCTGGTGAGCATACCGGACCTGATCGAAAATGTAGACATCCTCGCTTCGCTGCGTGGAACCGGCGAACTGCTGACCGACATGCTGGATCGGCCTGACTTTGTGAAACAAAAAGTGGCGGAGATCAACCAGGTCTACTTTGCCGTCTTCGACGCCATCCGCGCCCTCGTCCAAGACCCCTGGGGCGGCAATGCGATGGTCTTCGACATCTGGGGACCAGGCCGAACCGCGAAGGTGCAGTGTGACGCCTCGGCCATGTTTTCGCCCCAGATGTTTGGGGAGTTTGTCGTTCCGGCGCTGCGCGAACAGTGCGCCTGGCTGGACTATTCCCTGTTTCACCTGGACGGCACGGCCTGTATCCGCCATCTGGATCAACTGCTCGAAATCGAGGACCTCAACGCGATAGAGTTCACGGCAGAACCAACCGTGCCGACGGGCGGCAGCCCACACTGGTATGACCTGTACCGCCGCATCTTGCGCGCGGGCAAAAGCGTGCAGGCGATCCAGGTCAGGCCGGAGGAGGTCGTGCCGTTACTAGATGCCGTCGGCGGCGCAGGGATGCACATCTGCGTACAGACAGCGACCGAAGCAGAAGCGCGCGCGGTGGTCGAGCAGGCTGAACAGTTCCGGTAGCGGGACGCCGGTTAGCCCGTCATCGAAGGAACGGCGGCGCTAACGGTAAAGCTATCGAATACCACGTCGGTCAGCACGTCTTCGACAGACCGCAGGGTCGTGGCGATGTAAAAGCCCACCGCCCCCTCGGCGATAGCGTCGTCCCGCACCGTGATGGCGCGCCTGCGGTTGACAAATCCCTCGATGTAGTCCTCGCTGGCCCGGATCGAGAGGTGGTTCGGCTGGCCAAGCGGGGCGACTGCCTCGTTAAACGTCCAGGTGTCGCTGCTGCCGCGCAGTTCTCGCCATGCCCCTCCCTGTCGCAGCCAGATGCTCACCTGTTGCCTGCCGTTGACGGCAAAGACGTAGTAGTGGTCTTCGTCCTGGTAGCGAAAGACAAGGCCATAACCGCTGTCTGGCTGGCTGGGTTCGCGCAAGGTCGCGCTGGTCTCGACGATCAGTGAACTGTAATGAAAAACCGGATCAAAGATGGCGGTGTGGGCCTGTCCGGCCAGCGCCGAGCGCAGGTGATACTGCCCGTCTATGATCTCCTGGGTGAATATCCCCTGCGAAAGCGGCCAGCCGAAATTGTACTCGTCGCCGTCGTCAAAGCTGGTGGAAAAGGGCACCGCACCGCCTGTCATGGCAACGACCGGCGCAGATGGTGTGAGAACGGACGGGGCGACAGCATCACCCCGGTTCAGGACAAAAATCAGCGCCAGCGCAACCAACACAATCAGCACCGCTGCACCGAACAGCAGCGCATGTCCGGCCCGCTGCCAGGCCAGGGGACGAAACCGGGCGTTGCGCGTTGCCTGGCTGATCGGCCCACCAGACAAGGCCGCCCGGAGTTCCGCCGCCAGTTCCCCAGCAGAAGGGTAGCGATCTTGCGGACGTTTGGCAGCGGCCCGATACACCACCGCCTCGACGGCCTCCGGCAGTTCCGGCACCAGCTTGCGCACCGAGGGCAGCGGTTCGCTGACGTGCTTCATGATCATAGCCGGACCGCTGTCGGCCTCGAAGGGCAGCCGTCCGGTGAGCATTTCATGCAAGATGATGCCGAGCGCATAGATGTCGCTGCGCTGGTCGCCGGCTTCTCCCTGCCCCTGCTCCGGCGACATGTAAGCCGGCGTGCCACCGGTGTAGCCACTCTCGGTCAGCCGCGTGCCAGACACCAAGCGGGCCAACCCGAAGTCGGTCAGCAAAGGCACACCGCGCTCATCGAACAGGATATTGGCCGGCTTAATGTCGCGGTGAACCATGCCGCGCGCGTGGGCGTAATCCAGCGCCGAGGCAATGCCGTCTACGATGCGCACGACCTCTTCCAGCGGCAATCGTTCCCCACGCGCAGCGACATCCGTGATCTTATGGCGCAACGATGGTCCTTCGACCAGCGGCATCACCATGTAAGACACGCACCCCGTCTCCGTGATCGCTGTATCGAAGTCATAAACGCCGACGATGTTGGGATGGTTGAGGCTGGCAGCAAGCGTCCCCTCGCGCGAAAATCGCTCCTGAAAGCCCGGCTCGTCGGCCAGATACTCGTGCAACACTTTGATTGCCACGTAACGTTGGGTGTTCGGATCCCAGGCTTTGTAGACCTGGGCCATGCCCCCGCGCCCCAGAAGCTTTTCCAGGCGGTAGCGTCCCAATGTTTTGTCTATGAGTTCGGCCATCGCGTTGACAGGTTGCTTTGACACGGCTAGGTGGAAGATGACAGGTTTTATCCTATCGTTATAGCAAAGATGCGCAACTTGCCGCTACTCGATCTGGTGTTCCGGTAAATTGAGCCGTTCGGGGTGCGTGTAGACACGCAGGCTGCCCTGCCGCACATACCCGATTACGCACATGTTCCACGCCTGGGCAAGTTGCACGGCCAGGCTGGTCGGCGAGGTGTGGCTGGCAATCAGCGGCACGTTCATCTGCCGCGCCTTGTTCAGCATCTCCGAACTGATCCGCCCGCTGGTGAGCACCAGGCAGCCAGACGGGTCCAGGCCACGCAACAGGGCCTTGCCGGCCAGCTTATCCATGGTATTGTGCCGTCCCACATCTTCTGCCATGAGCAGCACTTCGTGCGGCGTCGCCAGGACAGAGGTGTGTACGCCGCGCACGGCGTTGTAGAGCCGCGCCGCGCCCTTGAGATCGTGCATCCGGGCAAACACAACCTGAGGATCAACCGCGAAACGGGTATTGAGTGGCGGGCAGGTTTCCAGATGGCGCTGAAACGTCACCCCTCTGCCGCAGCCAGACGTAAGAATCACCCGCCGGGGCGGCTCGAACGCATCCCGGCGGAGGAAAATATCTACTGCCGTTCCGAGGGCATTGAGGCGAACCAAGCGCAGATCGTCTAATGCGCGAATCACGCCTTCGGTATACAGGAATCCCACCGCCAGGGCTTCCTGGTCGGCAGGACTGCACATCAGGGTCGCCAATTCCTGCCCGTTGACGAAGATGGTGAGGCGCGATTCTTCGATCACGCCGCCTGCGGTCGGCTCGACGCCCTGGGCTGTGACGGTGAGGTAGGTGTAGGGCAGTGCGCCCGGCCCAATATTCATGCGACCCTAGAATTACTTGCAAGGCAAGCGATCGGGGCGCTTACTGAACGATGTACTGTCCTGAATTTGCTCCAGTTCCAAGCCGCGCTCCAACCCCCATTCGAGCCGGGGCTTGAGTGCGCCGGTGGGACAGACGTTGACACACTGGCCGCAAAACACACACGTCGATTCGGGCATCGGCACGTTAAACACGGTCGAAACATGCGTGTTGAAGCCACGCTCATCCAATGTCAACGCAAAGGTGTATTGTGCATCCGGGCCGCACACCTGAACGCAGCGCCAGCATAGCACGCACTGGCTATAGTCCCGCACATAGAAAGGATTATCGACGTATTCGGGATATTCACGCCGTTTCGCGCTGGGGAACCGCTCCGGGTCGGCGTGGTAATCTTCCAGCAACGCCTGAATTTCCGGGGCCTCGCTGAGGTCCACCGCCGAATAGAGCATTTCGAGGATGGTCCGTCGCGCATGTTCGACGCGCTCATTGCGCAGTTCGATATTTGCCCCCTCCTGGCAGACAGCTACACAGGCCGCTTGCAACAGACGCCCCTTGTTCACATCCACCACGCACACCCGGCACAAGCCGTTAGCCTCCGTTTTATCGTGGTAACAGATGGTAGGCACATCCTTGCCGAGCTGCCGGGCGGCCTGGAGAATCGTCGTCCCTTCAGGAACACTCACGCTTTCACCATCGATGGTCAGCGTAATGATTTTCGGTTCACTCGCCATGTCATTATCCTTTGCAAGCTGTTTGCTTCTGGCTCTGAGCGGTCAGCAGTTGGCTTCGGGCGTTCGTTGGGAAGCAATTCTGCGCACTGGCAAGACCGGCTAAAAGCCGAACGCCAACAGGCTAGTGGCTAATTGCCAAACAATCCCGGCCACTTCTTCATCGCGCTGAGCACCGCTGCCGCCGCCGTCTGCCCTAGACCGCACAGAGACGCCTCAGACATGGTACGCCCGATGTCTTCCAGGCGCTCCCGGTCGCCAGGTAAAGGCGATGCAAGGCGAGCCAGGATTTCTTTCTGCCGCTGGGTGCCCAACTGGCAGGGATAACATTTGCCGCAGCTTTCGTGTTGGAAGAACTCACCCAACCGCCGCAGCACATCGCGCAAGTCAACAGTGTCGTTAAAAACCATGATCGCGCCGGAACCGAGCGTGCTGCCGATGTTCCACAGCCCTTCAAACGACAACGGTACGTCGATCTCGTCCGGCGTCAGGAACGTTCCCGATGCGCCGCCCATCAGGATCGCCTTGAGGCTGCCCTTGACGCCCCGGCAGTACGGTTCACCTTCCAGGAACTCACGCAAGGTCAGGCCGGGCACGATCTCATAGACGCCGGGACGATTGACGTGGCCGCTGACAGACAGCAGCTTGACCCCGGTACTTTTTTCCGTACCCCACTGGCGCACCCACGCCCCACCCTGCTGTGCGATGAAGGGCACCATACACAATGTTTCGACGTTATTGATCGAAGTCGGCTTGCCGAACAGCCCACTGATCGTAGGGAACGGCGGCTTGATACGGGGATAACCACGCTTGCCCTCAATGGCTTCAAAGAGCGCCGTTTCCTCGCCGCAGATGTATGCCCCGCCGCCGCGCCGGATTTCGACATGGCACGAGAAATCCGTGCCCATGATGTTGTCACCCAGCAGCCCTGCTGCCTCTGCTTCGGCAATTGCCGCTTCCACGCGCTGCGCCGCGCGAGGATATTCGCCGCGAATGAAGATATAGGCCTTCTGTGCGTCAATGGCATAGGCACACAGCGCCAATCCTTCCAACAGCAAGTGTGGGCGGCCTTCCATCAGCACCCGGTCTTTAAACGTCCCCGGCTCGCTCTCATCGGCGTTGGCAACGGCGTAATGCGGCTGGGCCAGGACGGGGCGCGTGTACTTCCATTTCATGCCGGTGGGAAACGCTGCGCCGCCGCGTCCGATCAGGCCAGAGGCGATCACTTCCTCAATCAGTTTGTCAGGGCCAAGTTCAGTGAGGGCGCGACGCAAGCCCGCGTAATCGCCATATTCCGCCAGGGTTTGCGCGCGGTGGGAATCGATCCCAGCCAACAGCAAGTTCGGCGCAGATGCCGTGACGGCAGGATAAGGCACGTCGCGGGCCTCCAATAGGGCGTCGATGTCGGTCGCATGCCCGACCAGAATCTCGCCGATGCCGCGACGGCTGATCAACGCCGCCGGAGCATGTTCACACAGACCCAGGCAGGGCGAACGCTCAATCGTATATCGGCCATCAGGCGTGGTCTGGCCCGGACGGATTCCGAGTCGCGCGCACAGTTTGTCGATCACCTCGTCTGCCCCGGCAATTCCACAGGAAGGATTGGTACAAACGCGGATGATCGTCTCGCCCATCGGCTGATCATAGAACAGGCTGTAAAAGCCGATAACGCCGTAAATATCTGCTTCGGGCACATGCAGGGCCAGAGAGATAGCTCGCACGGCCCCCCGACTGATGTGCCCATAAGCTGTCTGCACTTCCCAAAGGATGGGCAGCAGCGCATCTCGCTGCCGACCCGCATAACGAACCAGAATGTCATCCAGCAGAGCAGCATCTTGCTCCAGCATTGTGATCACTGAAACCTTCCCCTGTGAGTAAGTGTAAACACAGTGAAATTATAACTACATCAGGAACAATCGCTATATTGACAAAGGTGGCATCTTGTCGTGGACATTCTGCACATTTTATGCCAGTGAAAGATGCCTACCGCGTTGAACCGTCTGAGCACCTGAGAAAGCTACTTAACGGCAGGAAAACAGCCGCTAATGCCATTCCCAGACGGAATCGCCACGCAAAATGCGGCGGATTTGGTCAGGAAAACGGTCAGGATCGAGGGGCTTGCCCAAAAAGCCGTCGAATCCGGCTCTCTGGGCCTTACGCAACTGTTCCTCACTGGCTTCGGCAGTCACGGCCACCACCAGGGTATCCTTCAAGCGTTCATGGGCGCGAATCTTCTGTAATGCCTGATAGCC
Source organism: uncultured Anaerolineae bacterium (assembly GCA_964529715.1). GTDB lineage: Bacteria > Chloroflexota > Anaerolineae > Aggregatilineales > Ch27 > CAZGXI01. The sequence continues at coordinate 90,727 of CAZGXI010000019.1, forward strand.
ATCTTCATAAGGCAGACGAATATCCATCAGGATCAGGTCTACCCTAGGGAGGGTATCGGCAAACTGCACCACCTGCCAGCCGCTGGTTTTCCACTCACAATGCTGCACTCCCATAAAGGCCAGCATTCGCGCTACCAGAACAAAGTTAGGTACGTTGTCCTCAACTACGAGGATATGAGCGTCGCCCGGTTCAATGGGCGTTTGAAGCTTCGCCATGCAGAAGCTGCTCCTGGAGGTAACGCTTAGCGCGTTCTCAATACCACTTGCCGATGTATGGATGCTCACTTCAAGTGTATCAGAGAATCACCTTCCTCCAATACATCTGGGTTTAGTTTACCAAACTTTTCCCCAACCTGAGTAATGTATCGCCCAAGGTCGTGCTCTGCTACCCCCGTCGAACCACCACCAACATTGGCCGAAGCATGGCCTCGTATCCTTGCAACAGGGCAAGTAAACAGAGGAGAAATTAAATCCGGGTTTTTGGGAAAAATAAGCCTTGACATCTCCCCGGACGTAAGCTAAACTACAGGCACAAATAACAAGCAGGTGAGTTTGTTCTTGAACACAGTGAACACCGTCTAAACAGTCCAGAACATAGACATGGCGTGAGGCTTCATTGACAGCCCGACGCGATGTCGGGCTGTTTTATTGACCATGCAGGTCTGCGGCGGGCCGGTGAGGTGGAGCATCAGTTGCACTTCAGCGGCGGGTCGCAGACCCGGAGCGCACCTTAACAAGTGAATAGGAAGACGAGAGAGAAGCAAGCAAGAACTTCAA
>CAZGXI010000020.1:0-39378 GCA_964529715.1 uncultured Anaerolineae bacterium
CAGTCGGACGGCGGCGCTGCGCGCCCTGGCCGCCGCCCTGGCCCAGGCGGGGGATGGACGCGCCGGGAGCGTCTTCGACGAGGCCGCCCAGACCGCCCGCAGCATCGCGGACGACGACAGGCGGGCGGAGGCGCTGCGCGACCTGGCCGCCGCCCTGGCCCAGGCGGGGCGCTTCGCGGCGGCGGTCGAGGCGCTTGGTCCGCGCTCCCCGGAGGAGTTCGTGCAGGTCGTCGCGGAAGGGTGGTCGCCCGGCTTCGAGCGGGTAGAAAAGGGCCTGTCAGTAGCCGTGCTGACCGAAATCACACGTATCCTGGGTTGGGTGCGTCCCACATGGTCACGGGTCTACGAGATGCTCTCCGCGCCTGCCGATCCCGGCGCGCCGAGGTGAGGGTGCGCAGCCCATGCAGGCCCAGGGTGTGGTTGGCGGCGTTGACGAGACTCATCAGCGTCTGCCCGTCGCCAGCGCCATCCCGCCCAGGGGACAGCCCTCGGTTAGGAACGGGCTGAAGATGACGTTGGCGTTCACCGCGTCGCCGGACCCGGGGCCTGCCCCCGATGGCCCGTCCGCCGCGTTCCACCAGTTGCCGCTCGCGTCGAAGGCGGGCGCGCTGCTGTACACTCCGCCGCCTTCAAGGGCTGTGTTTTGGCTGATGCAACTGCCGTGCACCGCGCTGCCCGCCGCGCCGTATCGCATCCTCGAAGGGCACGTCCAGCATCTCTGCCGCCGGGGTTTGCTCCTGGCGTAGCAGCTCGGCGATCAGGTCCTCGTAGCAGAAACGCTTCTGGCACAGGTCGTGTCCGGCCCTGTGATCTGTCTCTACAACCTAGCACAACGGGATTGCTGTAAGATGTGCGAGTACAATTTCCGGCTGCTAGTACCGGGAGGGTTGGGGGGGGCATCTCTGGAAATCCTACCCTCGTTCTCGATTACCATTTGAGTTGTTGGGTTGTGACCGGCGTCGCTTTGTGTTCAGGCTTTATGTCTACTACTGTTATTTCTATTGCGTGTTTGCTGAAGCTGTTTTAACATAACAAAAGAAATGTTGAATTGAAATTGGAAAACGGTGATGAACGCCCCTAAAACCTTTGCCGACGCGCGGGACCGTTACCTTCATCGCTCAACGCTCAAATCGCCTCACACGGTCGAATCCTATCGGCGTGCCATCGATCTATTTCTGGAGTTTCTGGGAGACCGTACAAGCACCGTTCTACTCCCGATCCAGGAATACCCCTGCTCAATGGCGACAGAAATTCCTCTGGATGCCTTATGCGCGGATGACGCGCCGATTCTCTTGCAGTTTGCGGAATGGATGTTGACGCCCGCAGCGGATACACCGCGTCCTTATAAACCCTCGACTGTCAGGCTGCGGCTGATGGGCGTGCAGCGATGGTTTCAATTTCTGGACGACTACAACTGGCTGCCGCGCGATTTTCCCCTGGCGAAAGCGCGACGTATCGTGCGTGACGAACTACATAGCCGCTCGCGTCAACAATCCCCCCCACAGCCGCCGGACCACATCGTTGAGTTGCTCCACTACTATGAGCGCCAGGAGCGTCCGGCACGCCTCCAAAAACCGGGGGTTAGTGAGGCCAGCATCGTTCGATGGGAGCTGATCCGCCTGCGCAACAATGCCCTGCTGCATTGCCTGGCCGAATCCGGCGGGCGCATCAGCGAAGTTTTGAGCCTCAATGTTGAAGATTTTCCGCCACGTCTGCTTGAACGTGGCGAGGTTGTGCGGATTCGTGTGGTCGGCAAAGGTGGGCATGCCTATACCTTGCGTTTTCTAGACGCACTACCTGCCGTTCGGACCTATCTGAAAACGCGCGGGGCAGATTTACGGGCCTCTAGAGGACGGGTTCCGCTGTTTGTCAGCCACGCACCACACGGAGAAGGACGGCGGTTGACACGTATTTCTGCCTGGCATGTGGTCCAGAACGCAGCGCGGGCGCTAGGTCTGGGCAGCATTTCGCCGCACGACTTTCGCCATTGGCGCGCAACCCAACTCGTTAACGCCGGTCAACCTCTGGATGTTGTGCAAGATTTTCTGGGGCACCGGTCCGTAGAAACGACACGCGCATACTACGCCCGCACCGACCCACGCCGGGTTGATGCGGCAGCGCAGCAAACACGCCTGCCGGCAGAAAACGATGAAAAGGGGTAGTTTGTGAATTGTTTCACGAAGAAAACCGAAATCGCACCATTTTTCCGGCTCTGCACCTGTTTTTTGTCTAAAACGGGCTGTGATCCGGTATAAAGCGTAGTGTAACAACAACAGCTCGCAGAGGCATCCCAGGCAGTGTTTTCGACAAAGCGAGCGCCCTATTGCCTCTGCTGGCCCTTTCTCCCTTCCCGGACCATTGCCACCCTCAATACACCGTTTTATTAATATTTATTTTGATAGTATATTAACTACACAGTGAGCACATCGGGCAACCGTCAGGCGGGGTTTTACGGGTTAATGCCGCAGTATCCGGCTCAGGAACTGTCGCGTGCGATCATGTTCAGGGGCAGTGAACAGCTTTTCCGGCGTCGTTTCTTCGATCTTTCTGCCCTCGTCCATGAAAACAATCCGGCTGGCGGCGGCGCGGGCGAAACCCATTTCGTGGGTCACGACGAGCATCGTCATGCCTTCTTTGGCCAGCGCAAGCATCACGTCCAGCACTTCCTTGATCATCTCCGGGTCAAGGGCTGACGTCGGCTCGTCGAAAAGCATAATCTTCGGGTTCATCGCCAGGGCGCGCGCAATCGCTACCCGTTGCTGCTGCCCACCGGAGAGCTGGGCGGGATAGCTGTCGGCTTTTTCGGGGATACCGACTTTTTCCAGATTTTCGCGCGCGATACGTTCCGCTTCTGCCCGGCTGCGCTTGCGGACAACGCACTGCGCCAACATGATGTTTTGCAATGCGGTGTAGTTGGGAAACAGGTTAAACAACTGGAACACAATACCCACTTCCTGGCGGACTTTGTTGATATCGGTTTGCTTATGCGTGAGATGGATGCCATCGACCCAGATGTCGCCGCTATCGATGGTTTCCAGGTGATTGATGCAGCGCAGCAATGTGCTTTTCCCGGAGCCACTGGGGCCAATGATGACGACGACCTCGCCTCGTTTGACCCGGAGACTGACATTACGTACAGCCTCTACACTGCCGAAGGACTTGCTGACATTCTCGACAATGATGATGTCGTCGCTGGGAGGAACTTCACTGCTCATTGGGCGACAGCCTCCGCTCCAAATAGCGTACCACACGGGTCAGAAGCAGTGTGGATGAAAGATAGAGGAATGAAGCCACGTTTAGCGGCTCAAAGGTCGTAAAGCTGCGCGCGCGTTGGAGGTTGCTCAACTGCGTGATCTCGCGCACGGCTAGCACCGAGGCCAGAGAAGTGTCTTTCAACATGGCAACGAAGTCATTGCCGATGGGCGGCAGTACTCGCCGAATTGCCTGCGGCAGGATGACATAGCGCATTGCCTGGATGTAGGTCATGCCCAATGACCGCGCCGCTTCCATCTGTCCACGTTCGATGGACTGGATTCCTGCGCGGAATACCTCAGCCTCGAACGCGCCATAGGCAATTGCCAGTCCCAGGATGGCACGGACATACATCTCCACATCACGGATCGAGGTTTGCGCTCCCAGCGAGTTCAGCAGATCAACAACCGCCGGGAAGATCACGAACGCCACATAAAGAATCTGCACCAGGATGGGCACGCCGCGAATCGTCTCGACATAAAAAGTCGAGAAGTTGTACAGAAAGCGATTGCTGGAAACGCGCGACAGGCCCATGAACAGACCGATAACCAGGGCAATGCAAAAAGAGATCACGGTGAGACCGAGCGTCATCACCACGCCCGGCAGGATGAAATGAAAAGCATCGGTATAGCGGGGGTCGTAAATAATTGCCAGCACGAGCAACACTCCCAGCAACAATACGACGTATCCCCACCAGTTGCGCGGGCTGACCAGCGTCGCCGTGAGAGAGTTTACAAGCCCCGTTTTACTTTTACCTGCACTTTCGGTCATGCATCCGGCCCTCAAAAAGCTATTGGAGAGAGGTAAAGCCCCCTGCCCTACCCCTCTCCAAAATCGGAAATACTGTTGTGTGTCGTGCGACTACTCCGCCGGGATAAACCAGCGTTCGTACAGGAGCGCCAGCGTACCATCGACACGCATGGCGCGGATGAAGATGTTCACCGGATCAATCAAGTCCGAACCTGGCTGGAAGACAAAGCCCAGCGATTCCTTGACAAACGGCTCGCCAATGAACCTCAACTGGCCCGGATTTTCTGCAATCCAGCCCAACCCCGCTACTGTGTCGATGACGACCGCATCGGCATCGCCACTGAGCACGGCCTGCACAGAAGCGCCGAAGTTCGCATAGCTGTCCACGCGCTCCTCGCCGACCAGTTCAATCGCGGCGATCTCGTTAGTTGTGCCCTGCTGCGTCGCCACGCGCAGGTCGGGGTTGGCGGCAAAACTGGCCGCATCGTCATAGCGGTCTTCGTCGGCGCGGGCCAAAAGCAGTTGCCCGATCTCCATGTAGGGGATAGAGAAGTCAACCGTCTCTTCGCGCTCGGCAGTGATGGTGATGCCGTCTGCCGCGACGTCAAACTCGCCTGCCGCTGCTGCTGCGAAGATGCCATCCCAGGCTGTTTCCTGCATGACGGCAGTGCAGTTAGCGCGTAGGCAAAATTCCGCCCAGAAATCGTAGTCCCAGCCTTCGCCCTGGCCGTCTTCGCCGATGAAGTTAAAAGGTGGATATAGATTTTCAACTGCTACGACGATCTCACGACCACCGAGATCGGGCAGCGTAATCGGCTCTGCTTGCGGTTCAAACCATTTCTGGTAGAGTGCCCATAGGGTGCCGTCGCGCCGCATGGCCCAGAGCGCCTGGTTGACCGGCTCGATCAGGTCCGACCCTGGCTGGAAGATGAAACCCAGCAGTTCGGTCGTAAACGGCTCGCCGACGAACTTCAACTGGCCCGGATTTTCGTTGATCCACCCAATCCCGGCTACACTGTCGATCACAACGGCGTCATTGTCACCGCTTAGTACGGCCTGCACAGAAACGCCGAAGTTGGCGTAGCTGTCCACGCGCTCTTCGCCAACCAGGTCAATCGCAGCGATCTCGTTGGTCGTGCCTTGCTGAACGGCCACACGCAGATCAGGGTTGGCAACAAAGCTGGCCGCGTCGGTGAAACGGTCCTCGTCCATTCGCGCCAGCAGCATTTGACCGTACTGCATATACGGATCGGAGAAATCGACGGTCTGTTCGCGCTCGGCAGTGATGGTGATGCCATCCGCTGCAACATCGAATTCCCCCGCCGCCGCCGCCGCAAAGATGCCATCCCAGGCCGTTTCCTGCATCACAGGAACGCAGTTCAAGCGGGCGCAAATCTCTGCCCAGGCGTCATAGTCCCAACCAACGCCCTGGCCGTTTTCATCAATAAAGTTAAAGGGCGGATACAGGTTTTCGACGGCGACAACGACTTCGCGCCCGCCAAGATCGGGCAGTCCGCCGTCTCCCTGGGCCTGTACCAGTGCCAACGGCATTACCAGGATGGCTGCCAACAAAACAACGCGAAGGGCTAAGCCTGTTCGGTTTCGCATCATTTTCTCCTCGCTATCCTTAGTTTAAGAATAGAGTCTCTGCTGCTCCAAGCGCCAGGTATTTTCGTTGCTCTTTAGTCTGCCCCCCTTGCGTTCGAGACGCTCTAACACCCCTGCATTTGCGAGCTGTTGGAGAAACCGATCTGCTGTGGTCCTTACCTGCGTGGAAACATTGAGGTGCCTACAAGAGACTAAGCATCAATGTGGGGTCAGTATATCTTGTGTTCGCAGAAATCCAACTGAGATCAAGAGGAAAAATCGCCAAAAAAACTTGGCAGAATTGCCATACTCCCTTGAAATGGCCGTCTGTTGAGCGCAAAGTCCATTTTGTGCTGGCGATTAAGCGCCTTGAACGCGCTCTCAGCTCGCAAGGCCGCAGCGCGCCCCTCGTAGGGCCAGACAGCTAATAGAACAACCGGGCGTCGCGCTGCGGTGTAGGCCGCTCCACGTCCCCGGTTGTGTTGACGAATACGCCGGCACACGTCAACCGTAATGCCGGTGTAAAGCGTGCCGTCTTTACATTGCACCACATAAAGATACCACTGGCGCACTTCGTCAGGCATCAGCCTTCACCGCCGCGTCGGAGCATGTACCACGCTCGCGCGCCGTTTTCCGCCCACCGGGAGGTAAAATCGACCACGCAAAATCCCTCGCTGAACAGTCGGGTAAACACCTCTCTTGCCCGCAGCAGCCATTCGGACACCAGATCGGGGCGTTCCTTGCGCAGCAGGTTAATGTCATAGGGAATCTCGACCAGCGTTTCGCCTACACCCTCCGGCCAGTCTATCTTCCCCGGCGCACCATCCTTCTGACTGGCGAGTGTAACATGCCAACCTGTAACGTCCGGCTCAGGCGGCACACCAAACGCCCGCTGACAGACGCGCGGGCTTTCCAGCCACCAGCGGACCTCGAAGCGATCCGACGGCAGCCCGGCATTGAGGCTATCCTGCATCTCACCGTAAAATTCAACCTGGTAACAGTTGCAGACACAACCTAAGCGGTGAATGTTGAAAGCTGCGTTGCCACGCTGGAGTGGACTGTAGGTCCAGGAAATACAGTTGTAACCCTGTTCCAGCACCAGGCGGCGCTGAAGCCACTTCAGCGCCGAGCCGATGCCCCTGCCCTGATAGTCAGGTCTCACACCGGCCAGGTGCGACCAATGGAGGAGAATCCCGTCCCGCCGTCCCAAAAAGCTAACGGTCATGCCGACCAGTTCACTGCCGTCAAATGCACCCAGCACCAAGCCGCCGGCGTGGCCGATGGCGGTCAGGATATGATAGGGAACTGCTTCACGGTCGCCGGACACCCAAATCTGGCTATAGAGACTGACAGCCTGTTCAATTTCAGCGCGGTTTGCCAGAGGGCGGTACTCAATCGGCATGGGGCCATACCCTTTGTGCGAGGATGATCTGATCTAGATTAGGCCGAGCAACTAAATGGTGCTGCGCACTTCGGCGATAATGTTTTGCAGCAGGCGGTGAACTGTGCGAGCGCGACTCTGGGTGCGAATTTCGTTGGCCGTAAACAACCCATGTTCCGTGATGACACCGGCGATGGCCTGCCAGGGAGTGACATCGTAAAAACGGTTCTGAACCCGCACACCCTCCGGCGCATCGGCCCACACGTCAGCCGGTGCGCGCTCGTGCAAGGGTTGCTCGCCGAGCGACGCGGGCCATATCTTGGTGCTGTCGGCCAAAACGTAGCAGGGAATGCCAAGATTCTGGGCGCATACGGCCAGACCTGCGGTTCCGACTTTGGCTACAACACCTTCTTCCGCTAGGCTGTCTGCACCGACCAGGACCAATTCGGTGTCTTTCAGGTTGGAATACACGGCGCTATCGACACACAGCGTGACATCGATGCCATTCTCGGCCAGGCCCATTGCCAGATTTCTTCCCTCGTACAATGGGCGGCTTTCCAGGCAATACACACGAGGACGGCGACCGATCTGCTTGGCGTGCAGGATGGTTCTGAAGACTGTCGAACTAGCTGAATGGGTCAAGATGGAAACTTCGACCGGCAACAGCGCTGTTGCCTTACGGCTGAGCGTTTCACGGCCTATCTGTTGCTCCGTCTGGAATGTCTCGACAGCTTTACGCAGCATGGAGACAGCCTCTTCGGGATCGGCAGCGCCGCTGGCGGCAAAAAAGGCGCGATTGAACAACGAAATCAGGGAGGCCATGCCGCTTTGCGCCGTGAGAAGCTCGCGCCCCATTTTTTGCAGCGCCGTCAGCAGATTGTCCACCGAGGTATGGTGCTCCTCGGCTGTGAAGGCAAGCATCACCTGCACCGTTGCTTCGGCAATGTCCACCGCCCCCGACATTTTATCCAGCATGACCGCTGCTTGACGCTCTCGCCAGGACACACCCACCCCCAGAAATAACGCCCACCCGCACCCGTGAACTACTAATACTTATCCCCGCCCTACCGGCTCTGCCAACAAGACACCCAGCAGTCCCAGGAAAATAGCGAGGTGCAGCACACTGAATGCCAACACCTGCCAGCCAATGTCTCGAGTCGCGGCGGCAATCAGATGAACCACAAAGCTGATGACAATCAAAATCACGCCTGCCAGGATTGGCACACCGCGATAGCGGGCCAGCCCGCTGGAAAAAAAGGAAAGAAGCCGGTTAAATGTACGGGAGGTGTTCAATTTGTCGGCTAACGGTCTCATTGAATAGATTTCCTGTTATCCAGACGTATTTGACTGCGAGTGATGGGCTATCGATTTTAGGACCATGAGCTGCACCGCCAGATCGTGCGGGACCTGTGCCTCAATCAGCACACCCTGCGCGGTATGGTCTTCGCGGAGAACCACTCCCCGTTCGTGCACCAGGGCAATCACGTCGCCCCGCTGGTAAGGAACGAGTATTCGCACGAATTGCATGGCAGCGGACAATGCCGCCTCGATTGCACTCACCAGCTCGTCCAGGCCGGCGCGCGTCCTGGCCGAGATCGGGATGACGGCCTGGTATGCCGCCGTGTCGATGCCGTCAGGTATGCGGAAAGACTCTGCATCGAACAGATCAAGCTTGTTCAGTGCCAGGATGCAGGGAATACGCGGGATGTCTAGTTCTGCCAGTGTGTCTTCTACGACCTCGATCTGCTGCAAGAGGTTCGGGTGGCTGGCATCGGCCACGTGGAGCAGAATCGATGCCTCGGCGACTTCTTCCAGAGTGGCGCGGAAAGCCGCGATCAGAGTTGTGGGCAGTTTTTGAATGAAGCCAACCGTGTCCGACAGCAGCGCTATTTTGCCGCCGGGCAGTGTGATGCGTCGCGTGGTCGGGTCTAATGTGGCAAACAGTTGATCCGCCGTATAGACATCTGCTGCGGTTAGCGCATTCAACAGGGTAGACTTCCCTGCATTGGTGTACCCGACCAGTGCAATGACCGGGATACCTTCCTGCTCACGTTTCTGGCGATAACGGCTGCGGTGAGCACGAACCTCTTCGATCTCCTTCTTCAGCTTGCTGATACGGCGGCTGATTTCGCGGCGGTCGATTTCAAGCTGCGTCTCGCCGGGGCCGCGCAGACCAACCCCACCAATCCCGCCACGCCCGGCCCCCCCACCCGCTTGCCGAACCAGGTGAGTCCACTGGCGAGTCAGACGTGGCAAACGATATTCATACTGCGCCAGCTCAACCTGGAGCGCACCTTCACGGGTCTGCGCATGACGGGCAAAAATATCCAGGATCAGCGCCGACCGATCCAGGATTTTAATCGTCTCTCCAAAGGCTTTCTCCAGCTCGCGCTGGTGGCGTGGAGAAAGCTCATCGTCAAAGATCACCACATCTGCACCCAACGTCACAACCTGCTCTTTGATTTCCTCAACTTTGCCAGGGCCAATAAAGGTAGCGGGATGGGGCTGACTTAACTGCTGGTAAGTTCGTCCCAAAACGTCGATCCCCGCTGTTTTAGCCAGGAGCGCCAGTTCATTCAGGGAATCTTCCACGCTCAATAGAGGGTGACTTCGCTTAAACGTCACCCCAACGAGGTAGCCCCGTTCTGTTTCAGCCTGGGAAGGGGAATCATGAAGAAAAAGGTCATGCATTCAAACAAACCCTGACTCCGGCCTCTGCCGGAAGCCTGTCGGCGTGAGTTACACCACTTCTGAAAATGAATCTACTGGCTGTGTTTCAGTAAACAGTTCACTCAGGCGATCCTGGGGAGGGGCGCTGCGCATGGGGACCATGATATGAAATGTGCTGCCCGACAGCCGTTGTTCGTCATAGCCGGGACTTTCTGCCCAAATTGTTCCCCCATGTGCTTCGATGATCCCTTTAGCAATCGCCAGGCCCAGCCCCGGACCGCCACCCTTGAATTTGGTTTTGCCACTGGAATGCAGCGAGACATCGGTCAGGGAGGAAAATTTCTCAAAAATACGCTGCAAGTCCTCCGGGGCGATGCCGATCCCCGTGTCCTCAACTACGAGTTCGACAAAGCCAGAGAGTTCACGGGCGCGTAAACTGATTTTTCCGCCATCAGGAGTGTATTTGACTGCATTGGAGATAACCTTGTAGATCACCTGATAAAGCCGTTCGGGATCGCCATAAGTCGGTTTCTCCGGCAGGGTGTCACGGTGTATCTGAAGCGTCAGGTTGCGCTGTTTGAACACATCCGCAAACTCGAACTCAATAATGTCAATGAGACGGCGAATCCAGACAGGCTGGTAGTGTAGCGTCAACAGTCCCATCTCGATCATCGAGGCATCGATCATGTCCTGGATGATCTGGCGCAGACGTGTTGTGCCGCTGGAAATGCCGGACAGCATCACCCCAATCCCAGGAACCTGCTCCTCCGGGAAACTCGACCGCAACATATTGGTGTAGCCTTCGATGAGAGTCAGGGGTGTTTTCAACTCATGCGCGGCTACCGCAATAAAGTCGGATTTGCTCTTGTTTAGACGCTCCACGTCTACCAGTGCCCGGTTTAACTCAGAACGAATGTCCGTCACCAGGGCTTCGGCCTCGAGGGTCGCCAGGTAGGCCGCGCCGCTGGCAAATACCTCCTCCAACTCCGTTAACCAGGGAACCACACACTCGCTGGGAGCGTAGGTGCAGATGGTATTCCAGGTGATCTTTTTGAGGGTTGTCAAGATGGGCAAAAAACCGACCGGCTCTTCTGCCGTCGGGGCACTGCGGGCCTCAACCCAGTCGAGCAAGATCAAGTTCAGCGAGACCGGTGTGTGCTGTCGCAGAGTGCGCAACAGACTGTCAAAGAATGCCTCTGTCGCCTCAACGACAGTGGCGCGGAGTTTTTCGGTCTGTGCGAGTTCATTTACTGCCAGCTCAACCAACAGAGCGTTTTGAGCTTGCAACCATTCGGCCAGTTCTTGCATGGGCTGGCTAATCTTCTTTCGGCTTGACATCCCCACGCCATTCCGGGCACTGCAACAGCGCCGCCCCGACGCGCTTCAGGTGGTTTTGTCGAATGTATCTTCAATCATGCCGGTATGAGCAATTGGTGTGTATTATATCCATACCTGAGATTCTGCGCCCGATCAAGGGGAGAGCAAGCAGGTTGCTGCCTCCTACCCAGGCTCAAGCAGTCGGGGAGTCTCCTGTAGGGACGTTCACCGCCAGCCAGTCTTCCAGCAGGCGCGTCGCCCGCTCGACGTAAGCGCCGTAACGGCTTTGCCTGTGACGGACCCGGTTTTCCAGTGGTGGCAACAAACCGAAGTTGGCTTTCATCGGCTGGAAGGTTCGAGGATCGGCATGTGAAATATAATGACACAGCGCGCCGAGCATCGTTTCGGGCGGCAGAGTCAGCAACGGCTCGCCACGAATCCGGCGGGCTGCGTTGATGCCCGCGATCAGTCCAGTGCCGATGTTCCCTACATAACCTTCGACACCTGTAATCTGCCCGGCAAAAAACAGGTCCTCCCGTCCTCGATATTGCATGGTCGGGTACAACAGCCGGGGGGCATTGAGAAACGTGTTCCGGTGCATCTGTCCATAGCGGGCAAAGACGGCATTTTGTAGTCCTGGAATCAGGCGAAACACACGCTGCTGCTCGCTGTATTTTAGGTTGGTCTGGAAACCCACCAGGTTGTAGAGCGAGCCGGCCAGGTTATCTTGGCGCAGTTGCACAACGGCGTGAGGGCGCCGACCCGAACGTGGATCGCGCAGGCCCACCGGGCGCAACGGGCCGAAAGCCAGTGCATCATCCCCTCGCCGTGCAAGCTCCTCAACCGGCAGACAGCCCTCGAAAAAGCGCGGGTCTTCCTGTTCAAAGTTACGCAGGGAGACCCCTTCGGCCTCGCGTAGGGCAGCGACGAACTGTCTATATTCTTCCTCAGTAAATGGGCAGTTGATGTAATCCCCTTCATCCTGCTCACCCCGGTCATAGCGGCTGGCACGATAGGCGATGTGCATGTCAATGCTGTCTGCCTCGACCAACGGGGCGACAGCGTCGTAAAAATAAAGATACTCCTCCCCCACCAGCGCGGCGATTTCCCCTGCAAGGGTCTCAGCGGTCAGAGGACCACTGGCGATGATGCAGGGGCCATCAGGGATGGTCTGTACCTCTTCCCGCACGAGGGTAATGCGCGGGTGGTTTGTGATGGCCTCGGTGACGCGCGCCATGAACAGATCACGGTCAACAGCCAACGCACTTCCCGCCGGGACGGCAGTCTCGGCGGCGCAACGCATGAGCAATGATCCCAGCCGCCGCAGTTCATTCTTGAGCAGGCCCGGTGCACGGTCTGGCAGGTCGGACCCTAATGAGTTACTGCACACCAGTTCAGCCAGCTGACCACTGACATGTGCTGGCGTGGTTTTGCGTGGGCGCATTTCATATAAGCGGACCGAAACTCCCCGCGCCGCTGCTTGCCAGGCCGCCTCTGAACCTGCCAGGCCGCCGCCAACGACGATTAACTCATCACGGCGATTCATCTTTAACCCTGGAACGGTCACAATACGTTAACATTGCGGTGCGATTCTAGCGCGGGGTAAATGCACGTGCCAAGCAACTTTTTCGGAGCTTCTGTGTGCTACGGTGAGACGGATGACTGAACAAACTCGTCCAAGACAGCGACGCTACGGCTGTTTCCTGCTGCTGTTCACGTTGCTGCTGGTTCTGGCCGGCGTGAAAATCTTTCAGCAGACGGCGGTCGTACAGGGACAGGAATCCCGGCGGATCGCCTACGCTGCAACGGCGACAGCCCTGGCTCAGCCGATCACGCCGACGACTCCCCTGCCCCAGCCGACGTTCACCCCGATTTTGATCCCAACGGCCCAGGATTTACACATCCTGCCGACCTTGCCGCCAACCTATCTCCCATCGCCGGATGCCCCCCCACCAGCGACGCTGTTTCCGCACGATGGTGATCTGCTCAATGTGCTGGTGCTCGGCAGCGACCGTTGGGGCGACCAGGGCGCTTATCGCACAGACGTCATCATCGTCGTCTCGCTCAATCGCACAACACAAACCATCAGCCTGCTGTCCATCCCACGCGACCTCTACGTTTACATTCCTGGCTGGGGCATGGATCGGATCAACACGGCGGAAATCCACCAGTTACAGACGCATCAATCGGCCCATCGTTTAGGACTGCTGGCCGAGACGATTGAATATAATCTGGGTGTAGAAATTCACCACCTGGCCCGTGTGGACTTCGACGGCTTCCGTACGCTGATTGACCGCCTGGGTGGGTTGACTGTTCCGGTAGATTGCCCCGTAACCGGCTTCCGCCTCCAGTCCCCCGAACTCGATCCGAATAATCTGCAAAATTGGGCGCCATTTACGCTGGAGACCGGCGTGCACCGGATGGACGGCAGTCTTGCGCTATGGTACGTGCGGCAGCGTACCAATAGCAGCGACTTCGAGCGTAACCGGCGGCAACAGATCGTGCTGCGCGCGCTGTGGGGGCAGCTCACCAACAGCAACTATATCCATGACCTACCTGCCATCTGGGAAGACCTGATCAGCCTGGTAGAAACGGACCTGACGCTCGAAGATGCCCTCAGTTTGCTGCCGCTGCTGCTTTCGCTGGATGCCAGTCGTGTCGAAAGCCACTTTCTCGGCCTGGACGAGGTCAACCTGGCGCACAGTCCAGGTGGTGCCAGCATCCTGGTCATCGACCCGGAGCCTTTCCAAGCGACGATGCAGCGTTTTTTCACGCCGCCCACCCAAAACCAGCTTGTCCAGGAATTGGCGCGGGTGCACGTCATCAGCGCATCCTCCGTCCAGGATGCAGATCGTCTGGCCGTCGCGCGGCTGGAATGGGCCGGTTTTGTCGCTACGCCGCAGGGCCGGGCCGGGGGACAGGCATTTGCGCAGACAACCATTTACGATCACACGGGGCGTGCCAAAGGAAACAGCCTAAGGGCGTTGCAGGCAGTGTTGGGAGTCTCCGACGAGGCAGTCATCACCGCGCCGGAAGCAACCCGGACGGCGGATTTTACCGTCATCATTGGAGAGGATTACACACCCTGTGTAACGTCAGCATGGCGCGCCTTTCCACAGTCTGATTGAATTACTTGGGCTGAGGGTTGCTGAGTTCTTGAGCAAAACGCAGATAAGTTTGAATTTTGTCCAGGTCTTCGGCCTGGGCCGGCGCCAAGCGCACAGCCTGTTCATAGGCAGCAACAGCTTCCCGGTACTGCTCCAGGGCAAAGTAAGCATTGCCTAGCACATGAAAGGGCCGGTAATCCGTTAATTCCACCGACTCGCTGACGGCGGCGCGCTGCATTTGCTGGATGGCGGCAATGGTTTTCTCATAGGCACGAAGACGATAATAGCAACGCGCGATCTGGTAATATAGTGACACTTCCCAGGGATGATAGGGATTGAACGCCAACGCATTATGGTAAGCCTCAATCGCACCCTCGTAGCGTCCCAGCAAAAACAGCAGGTCGCCGAGTTGCTCGTTAACGCGCGACCAGGTCACGTCTACGCCGAGCGGCTTTTTGCCCAATTGGAGAAACTGTTGCAGATGTTCGACCGCTTCCAGTTCCCGCCCCGGAATCTCGGCCAATATTTCTCCCAAAGCCAGGTGTGCGTCTTGCTGACCGCTGCGCGCTTCTGGTCCGGCGGCAGTCATGGCCTGTAGCGCCTGCTGAGCGGCCTTGAGCGCCTCATCGTAACGCTTTTGCTCTCGCAAGGCGCGGCTACGGAGGATGTGAAGCTGACCAAGCCAGGCTTCCGGTTCGGCAGGCGGGTAGGTCACGGCAGCGCGATCCAGAAAGGCCAGCGCAGCAGCCGGATCACGTCGGTCAAACAGGTGGACAAAACCGAGACGCTCATAACAGAAAGCGGTCAACGCCGTCACCTGACTGGGCTTCAACAAGGCTTCGTGGAAGCAGGCGATGGCCTCATCGACGCGATTGTCCGTCAGCAGCACGCGCCCTTTTTGATAGAGCACCCAACCGAGGTTGGGGTAGTCGGGGACGGTGTCAATTAGGCGCTGATAAAGTTGAAGCGCCGTGTCGGCGTCGCTCCGTTCAGCAAACCCAACCGGTGAAAGCTCGAAGCGCGCAAAGCTGATGTCAGCCAACAGCTCCAGTGCAGCGGGCGTCTCGGCCAGCGCCGGGGCTAACGCCCTGGCCGTCTGCATGTCTTCCAGCGCATCATCGGGTTGCTGCGCGATCAGGCGAGCGCGGGCGCGGCGGAGGAGGAGTTGGGCGCGGTCATGTAAGGCCGGATCGGCGCGCAGTTGACGGGCAATCAGCACTTCAGCCTTCTTAATCTCACGCGCGTCCAGCAGTTGATCGATCTGATCCAGCAGGGTATCCACAGCGATCCTTGTATTTTATGCCTGTTCAAACGCCACGATCATACCCGGTCAAAAACGAACAGCCCATTCCATCGGGAATGAGCTGCCTGTCTCCAGATCGTCCAGGTGCCCCGGAGAGGACTCGAACCTCCACGCCCGAAGGCACAGGCCCTCAACCTGCCGCGTATGCCAGTTCCGCCACCGGGGCACAATCTACTTTCAAAATTATACCTACTCCCTGAACAAAGTCAATGCGATCTTTGGCGGAGCGCGCAGGCGTGGTAAAATGCATCCGATATAGAACCTATGCTGTTTTTGAAATCCTGCGGCCCGGCGATTTCGGATCGGGTAGAGGCAAAGACAACAGATGCGCATCGTGCTTGACGCTATGGGCAGCGACCGGCGGCCCGGTCCTGACGTTGAAGGCGCTGTGGCTGCAGCGCGCGAGTTTTCTGACACGATCTTGCTTGTGGGCGATCCACGCCTGATCGAGGCGGAACTTGCCCGCCACCACACATCTGGCCTGTCGTTGGAGGTGATTCCCGCGACAGAAGCGATTGAAATGGGTGACACCCCCAGCATTGTGGCTCGTAGCAAACCAAATTCCTCCATGCACGTCGGCATGAGACTGGTCAAGGAAGGCAAGGCCGACGCTTTTGTGACCTGTGGAAATACCGGCGCCGTGCTGGCAATCGCCCTGTTGCGTGTGTTGCACCGCATTCCGGGCATCGAGCGTCCGGCTCTTACCACGCTGATCACCGTTAGCGGCAACCGCATGATCCTGCTGGACATCGGCGCCAACGCCGACTGCAAGCCAGAGTGGCTTCAGCAGTTTGCGCTGATGGGCAGCATCTACGCTGAACGCGCGCTGGGTCGGACCAGACCCAGGGTTGCCCTCCTTTCCAATGGCGAAGAAGAGGGCAAAGGAAACGGACTGATCAAAGAAACGGCCAAGCTCTTGTCTGGCAGCCCGTTGAACTACATTGGCAATGTGGAGCCAAAAGAGATGCTCGACGGCCATGCAGATGTGATCGTATGCGATGGCTTTGAGGGCAATATCTGTATCAAATCGATGGAAGCGTTGGGCGACACCGTCTTTAAACTGTTACGGGGCGAATTAAAACGCGACCTGCGTTCCAAATTGAGTGGCCTGTTAGGAAAGCCCGCTTTCCGCCGCGTCTACCGTCAGATCGATCCTTTTGAAATCGGCGGCGCGCCCCTCCTGGGCGTCAATGGTGTTGTGATTATCGGTCACGGCAGAACGAATGCCCTGGGCGTCAAGAATGCCATTCGCCAGGCGCGAGAGGCTGTCGCCGGGCAAATCATCGATGCAATTCGCACAGGCATCGCAGCCTATCGGCCTGTTGATCAACTTGCGGCTGCGGATTCGAGCATATCTGTTTAGGAGTTGTGGCATGGACCTCACACGGTTTGGACGACCTCGCGTCGTCGTTACAGGATTGGGAGCGCTCACATCTTTAGGGACGGTCAAAACCCTCTGGGAAAATCTGAAGGCTGGGCGCTCCGGCATTCGCCGCATTCAGAGCTTTGACACATCCAATGTCGAGGTCAAGATTGGCTCGGAAGTCGATTTCGATCCAAAAGAGTACCTTGATTACAAAGAAGCCCGACGGATGTCGCGCTGCGCCCAGATGGCCCAGGCCTGCGCGCGGATGGCGATGCAGGATGCCGGCATGACCCATGAGGAACTGGCCGAGGAGTCGGACCGGATCGGCGTCGTGATGGGCACGGCCCTGGGCGGATTTGAAGTCAGTGAGCAAAGCACGTACCGCTATAAAGTAGAAGGACGCAAGCCCAGCCCGTTCGCCATCATCAGCGGCTTGCCCAATATGCCCGCTCACTATATCAGCCGCGAGGTGCAGGCCAAAGGGCCGCTGGTGGCCGTCAGCACGGCCTGCGCCAGCGGTACACAAAGTGTGGGCGAGGGTCTGGATTTAATCCGCAACGACCGGGCCGACATCGTGTTCGCAGGCGGCGTCGAAGGGCTGATGATGGAGTATGCCATTCTCGGCTTTGAGGCAATGACCGCCCTGGCGACCGGTTACAACGATCAGCCCGAAGCGGCCAGCCGTCCGTTCGACGCCAACCGCAATGGCTTTGTATACGGTGAAGGTGCGGGTGTGTTGATTCTGGAAAAGCTGGAACATGCCCTCAAGCGCGGCGCGCGCATCTATGCCGAAGTGTTGGGGTATGCCTCTTCGTCGGACGCTTTCCACATCGCCGCCATCGATCCAGAAGGCAAAGGCGCACAGCGGGCCATGCGCTGGGCGCTGGAAGATGCTCACCTTGCGCCGGAGGACATCGACTATATCAACGCGCACGGCACGTCCACGAAGGCCAACGACGCCATCGAGACATTCGCCATCAAGAAGCTGTTCGGGGCGCATGCTTACAAGCTCGCCATCAGTTCTACCAAGAGCATGATCGGTCACTGCATGGGTGCAGCAGGCGCGATTGAGGCGATAGCCTGCGTGATGTCGCTGGTAGAGAAGGTCATCCATCCGACGATCAACTACGAAACACCCGATCCCGAATGTGACCTGGATTACGTGCCCAATGTGGCGCGCGACGCCAACATTCGCACGGCGCTCTCGAACAGCCTCGGCCTGGGCGGGCAAAACGCCTCTTTGGTCCTAGGCGCCATTTGAGACCATCCTTCTGCTCAGCCTTAACAGGGGGCACACGTTCGGTGGTGCCCCCTATGCTTTTAGAGGATTTCGGTATTCTTTTGTGTTGCACCTGTCTGTTCCTTGCGCTACAATCGCCGACAGTTTGTACCTTTCAGAACAAACTGAATGTTGAGAACGTTTGAAAGTATCCTGTGTCTCACAATCAGGCTTCTAAGGAGTGTTTTGAGGTGTCGCCAAAAGCGCATTTCCCTGTTTTTTTGCTTGCTTTCGTGATCTTTAGCCTGGTTCTGTCGGGCTGCGGCGCAAACCCGTCCCCGACTCCCGCCGTTCAGGAGACGGAGGAAACCGCTCCGGCTGCAGAGACGACCGAAGAAGCGGTCGGCGCAGCGCAAGAAACGCCGTCTTTGCGGATGGCCTTGCTCCCTGTGCTGGACGTGCTGCCGTTTTTCATCGCGCAGGAGCAGGGTTACTTTACCGATGAAGGGCTGTCTGTCGAACTTATTCCTGTGAGCAGCGCCCTGGAGCGCGAGCAGTTGATGGCGGCGGGCGAAGTGGACGGCGTGCTGACCGATGTGATCGGCCCGGTTATCACGAATGCCGCTGAGGGGGGACCAACGGTGCGTATTGTGGCAATGGCCCGCCGTGCCTATGCCAACGCGCCTTTGTTCCGTTTACTGGCAGCACCGGGAAGTGAGATCGCATCGCCTGCTGA
Source organism: uncultured Anaerolineae bacterium (assembly GCA_964529715.1). Taxonomy (GTDB): domain Bacteria; phylum Chloroflexota; class Anaerolineae; order Aggregatilineales; family Ch27; genus CAZGXI01. The sequence goes on from CAZGXI010000020.1 coordinate 18,689, forward strand.
TCTGGCCGGTCGGGCAATCGGGATCAGCGAGAACTCGGTCATCCAGTATCTTGCAGATCGCCTGCTGGCCGCAGCCGGTTTGTCGGCAGAGGACATCGTTTACGAATCTGTACCCGCTATTCCTACCCGGTTCAGTTTGATGATGGAAGGGCAGCTCATAGCGTCTATCCTGCCCGATCCGCTGGCGCAGGCGGCTATCGAGGCGGGGGCTATCCCCGTCATCGATGACACTGCCCTGCCGGATCAGGAATTCAGTCAGAGTGTGTTGAGTTTCCGCAACGTGGTTCTGGCAGAAAAAGCAGAAGCCGTTCGTGCCTTTCTACGCGCCTGGAACCGTGCCGTCGAAGACCTCAATGCTGACCCGAACGCCTACCGCCAGTTGTGGATTGAGAATACCAGCGTGCCGGAGGCCGTCCGCGAAACTTATGTGATCCCACCTTTTCCGGTCAATGCCATCACCAGTGAGGCGGCCTGGAATGATGTGGCTGCGTGGCTGATCGAACGCGGCATCATCGAGACGGCGCCCGCCTACACAGATAGTGTGGATGCGAGTTTCCTGCCGGAACAATAAGGCTGTGCGGCTAAGGGGTGCCTCTGCTGCATCCCTGGCGCAGAACCATGATCGAAATCAGTGCACTCGATTTTCATTACGGCGCAGAGGAGAAGCCAGTGTTCGCTGGCTTCTCCTGGCGTGTTGCTCCCGGTGAGTCCTGGGCCATTATCGGGCCGTCTGGGTGCGGCAAGACAACCCTGTTGTACCTGATCGCCGGCCTGCGGCTGGCATCGCGCGGGCAGATTACCATCGGAGGACAGTTAGTCCGCCGTCCTCGACCAGGAACAGGGTTAATCCTACAAGATTACGGGCTGCTGCCCTGGGCCACTCTGCGGCAGAATGTGGAGTTAGGGCTGCGTATCCGCCGCTTTTACGGCCCGGATGGTAAGCATGCTCCCCGTGGCAGCGCACCGACCGCTGCAGGTATCGAACAGGTGCAAACCTGGTTGGACCGCCTCGGTATTGCCGACCAGGGACACAAGTACCCTGGTCAGGTTTCAGGCGGGCAGCGCCAGCGTGCGGCTATCGCTCGCACGCTAGTTTTAGAGCCTGACCTGTTGCTGATGGACGAGCCGTTCTCTTCGCTGGACGCGCCGACCAGGGAAGACTTACAGCGTGTCGTGATGGATTTACAGCGCGAAACGGGGATTACCATGCTCATCGTGACACACAGCATTGAGGAAGCAGTATTCATGGGCCGTCGTATTCTGGTGTTGCACGAACCACCTAACCATGCCCCACAGATCGTCGAAAACCCAGGTACGGGAACAGCGAGCTATCGCAGCCTGCCGGATTATCAACAGCAGTGTAACCGGCTTCGCACGCTGATGGGGCTGGCGGTCTGATGCGTTGGACGTGGCGAAATCTGCTGTTGGGGCTGGGCATTTTCCTGGCCGGGTGGATTGCTCTGGCGGTTTTGATCGACCGGGCTATTCTGCCTTACCCCTGGCAAGTGATCCCGATCTTCTTCGCCCAACTGCCGGGCGAGTTGGGCCAACATTTCCTGGTAAGCGCATTCCGTGTGCTGGCGGCCATCGCGGCTGCCGTCGTGCTGGCCGTGCCAGCCGGATTAGGTCTGGGCCAGATTAAGGCATTGGACCGCATTTTCTATCCCGTGATCGCTATTGTCCATCCGATTCCCAAGATCGTCTTTCTACCGGTGATTCTGGTGTTGTTCGGATCGGGGGACGGCTCCAAAATTTTTCTGATCGCCCTGATCCTGTTCTTTCAAATCCTGGTCGTTGTAAGGGATGCAGCGGCAGGTCTGCGCCCAGAGTTGATCCAGTCGGTGCGTAGCCTGGGGGCCGGGCGGCGTGCCCTGTTTCGCTATGTCTATATGCCTGCTTCGCTGCCGGCGGTCCTCACGGCGCTACGCATTTCCGTCGGAACGGCGGTGGCGGTGTTGTTCATTGCTGAAACCTACGCCACGCGGTCTGGCCTCGGCTACTATATTGTGGTGCGTACCTGGCAGGCGCTTCGCTACCCGGAGATGTATGCGGGTATCCTGGCAATGGGTATCCTGGGGTTTGCTTACTACGTGGTCATCGACCTGTTGGAGCGGCGCTATAACCGCTGGCGGCAGCCCGAATAGAGGCGTTGGAGATGGCTCATTTGCAGGGCAGGGAACGTGCGGATTACGTCCGGGGTATGTTTGGACGGATCGCGCGCCGTTATGACCTGATGAACCGCCTGATGACCTTCGGGCAGGATCGACGCTGGCGGCGCTTTGCGGTAGAGAAGGCAGCGTTGCCTCCTGGCGGGCAGATGTTGGACCTGGCGGTGGGTACGGGCGATGTGGCCTTTGCCGCGCTGAAGCGCGATCCTACCCTGACGGTTGTAGGCACCGATTTTGCCCTGCCGATGATGCTTGTCGGGCGCGAACGCCCGACAGGAGAGCACGTGCGGTGGTGCCAGGGCGATGCGCTACACCTGCCTTATCCGGCTGATGCTTTTGACGCCGTCATTTCAGGCTACCTACTGCGCAATGTGATCGATCTGCAGCGCGCCCTAATCGAACAACTGCGCGTTGTCCGTCCGGGCGGGATGATCGTGGCGTTGGACACCACCCCCCCACCCCGCTCATTGCTGCGCCCACTGATCGAAATCCACTTGCGCTACGTGATTCCCCTCTTGGGCCGTCTCGTTGCCGGCACGCCGGATGCCTATCAATACCTGCCGAACAGCACGCAGGCTTTCAAGTCGGCAGACGATCTGGCCGCGCTGCTGCGCGAGGTTGGACTGGTGGATGTCAGTTTCCGTAAGTTCATGTTCGGAACGATGGCTGTCCACTGGGGGCGCAAGCCCAGCCCGTAGAGACGACGTTCTGCCTGTGCTCCGATTGTCTCCCAATCTGAGCAGGACTATAATCTTTCCAAAATACCCTTGTTCGCGGGGAGGCCGGGTGCATGAGTGCGTCCAACGATCAGAAGCTAGAACAGGCTTACCGGTTGATTCAAGACGAGCGGCTGGAGGAGGCTGTCGCCATTCTGCGTCCCGTTGTGGCTGCTGAACCGGACAACGCCGATGCCTGGTGGCTGATGGCGAACGCCGTCAGCGATCCTGAAGAGGCCCGTGAGGCTTTGCAGCGTGTCCTGGTAGCCAATCCCAACCATGTTGAGGCACGAAGCCTGCTGGATCGCTTGAACGAGCTGTATCCTCCACTTCCTGAAGCAGCCTACAGTTCCTTCGAGTTCGGTGAAAGCGCCGACTTCGACGATCTGTTCGGGGACAGCGATGCGCAGACCGCTGTTCCGCCGCCTTCCACCCCGCCTGAAATGCCTGCCATCCGACGAGAAGAACCCCGTATCGGACGGTTAAGCACCGAAACTGAAGGGACGACGCCGGCGCTGGACCTGGATGACCTGTTCGGAGAAGGAGAGCCGTCCTTGGCAGGGGATGAAGAATTGCCTTCCTTCGAGGGGGAGCCGGATTTCCTGTTTGGAGCCGCCGAAGAAAGGCCGCGTCGCCGTTCTTCACGCCGCACCTTACTGGCCCTGCTCGTTGTGTTAGTGCTCATCGGCGTTTTGGCAGTAATTCTGGTCCTCGGACAACAGCCGCCAGCCGATCAAGTCGCACTCGAAGTCCAAATGACGATGGTTCCCAATCCAACGGTTTCAGATACCGTGCAGGTTGTGCTGGACTCGGCGCAGAGCGCTGCCAATGCGCAGACGCATCTTCTGGGTGGTCCGGCAACGGCTCGGCTTGAGGAGCGCGGCTTCGGCGCGACGCTGGTTATCCGGGTCTGCCGCCCGGCAGGAACAGACCTGCCCCGTGCGATGGTGTTCGCTATGGAAACAGCAGCCCGTTTCGGTGTAGCTGCTCAGGATGAGATCGCCGCCGTTGGAGCTGATCTGGTGAACTGTGACCGTCAAGATGTGTTAATGAGCGCCGCAGCGCCGATGGACCGTGTGGTGGCGTTTGCCAATGGCAGCCTTTCTGCCGACGCTTTTCGTGCAAGCTGGCAATGGAGTCCCTAGACGGATTGTCTTCCGTCGATCTCTAGGCAGGAGGCTAAGTCAACGACTGTCGCCTTTAGGCGACAGCTTGGGCCTCACAGCATCGGCGGACCCGTTCAGCCGGGACGATAGCTAACCCGGCCTAGTCGATCCAACGACCGGCTGGTTGACCGCAGCCCGCCGCCCGGAGACGGCGCGTGTGCGGAGGGTATCCGACGTTGAAGTTTACGCAGACGACGTTTTCCCGCCTGCAACCTGCTATCTTCAGTTGGTCAGGTGCTGCAAACCGTTGCTCCGCAAGCGGAGTGCCTTGAGGTCAAGTATACCGTTCAACAAGCAAGAAAGGAGCAAGGCGCATTCCTCTGCCAGCAGTTAGCGGTCAGTAGTCAGCGGTCAGTGGGGAGCGACTTGCTGAAAGCTGAAGGTGGCAGTCTCCTGCGCCAATGCTGATGATGAGCGACGTATCTCCCGGAACAACCGTTCGTGTCTTGCAAGAGGATTGGGCGCCTTTTCATAACCTGTATCGCTCGGCACTGCGCTTCACCGCACAGACGGGAATCAAGGTCGAAGTGACGCTCAGCCACATCCCTGAACTGTGGACGTTGATGGAGCGTAGCTTCACTGAGGACGGTCCACCCTTCGACCTGATCGGCTGCGATGAACTGCTGCTACTGCAATACGCCCGCGACGGTCACGTAGAACCGTTGGATGGCTATGTCACTGCCGACGGCTACGCACTGGACGATTTTGAGCCAGCAGCGATTGAAGCTGTCAGCTACCGAGGAACGCTGTATGGCGTTCCCTACTGCGATGTGTCCAATGTGCTCATCTATCGCCGCGATCTCTTTGAGCGGTATGGTATTGCGCTGCCTCGGACGATGGATGAACTTACTTCCACCGCCCTGGCCGTGCAGGAAGCTGCCCGGCAGGATGGCATCACCGATTTCTACGGCATTACCCTGCGCGGCGCGCCGAGTTGCGGTTTGAACTTTTGGACGGTCGGCTCCACCTGGGCACCGGCGTGGGGCGTTCGCTGGTACGACATGGACGGTCAGCCCACCATCGATACACCCGAACACCTGGCTGCGTTGGAGCACTACGTTGATTTACTCCGGCGCGCTGGCCCGCCGGAAGCGCCGACGATGGGGTTCGAGGAGTGTATGGCGACTTATCGCAGCGGCAGAGCGGCGATGGTGATCGAACCTGCGAACGAGGCTTCGATTGTCTACGACGCAGGCGGCTTTATCGCAGACAACACGATGACCGGACTCGTTCCGGCGGGTCCGCTCGGCACACGCCACGCTGGGCTGTACTGCCCGCCCTATGCTATTCCGGCCCGTTCGACAGTCAAGCAGGCTGCTTGGGAACTAGCGAAGTTCCTGTGCGCACCAGAACAATTGATCGAAGACGCGCAGCACAGTGGCTTTGTGGAAGTATCGCGCACGTCCGTGCTGCACGATCCGCGCTTCACGGCGCGTTTCCGCCCCGATCTATTGGAATCGACGCGCGCCACGCGGGCTTTCGCACGCGGAGAACGCCCGGTCACGCGGCATTCGTTCGCCTTCGGAGACATCCTGGGGGAGGAGTACGCCCTGGTTCTCTCCGGCAAAAAGACGGGCCATGAAGCGTTGCAGAGTGCCCAGAAACGGATCGAAGACCTGGGACCTATCGACTGAGCAACATCTGCGAGAACGACAATTGCCGTCTCGATGGTTACGCCTGCTCGTCGGTCGGCAAGATCACGACGAATGTTGTGCCCTGGCCAATCGTACTGCTCACTTCGATGCGCCCGCCGTGCCCTTCGATGATTCCATAGCTCACCGACAGACCCAGACCCGATCCGTCCGGCTTGGTCGAAAAGAACGGGTCGAAGATGCGGCCCAGGTCACTTTCAGAGATGCCTACCCCTGTATCGGTGAACCGGATATGTATTTCCCCGCCCTGTTGACTGACGGCTATCGTCAACTGGCCACCACCGGGCATGGCTTGCTGAGCATTCAGGATCAGATTCAGAATAACCTGCTTGAGTTGATCCTCGTTTGCCCGCACCGGACGGGTTGGCGTGATCTGTTTGGAAACAACCACCTGTTCCCGCGCCAACTGGGGTTCGACCAGACGCAGCACTTCGGAGATAAGTTCAGGTACATCTACCGGCGCCATCTCGCCGGAACCGGGCCGTGCGAAGTCTAGCAGGCGGCTTACAATGCGGCGGATGCGTTGTACATCCTGCTCGGCAACGGTTAACAGTTCGCGGTCCACCGGGCGTCTGGAGTCAACGTCTTCGATGGCAAGTTCCAGACAGTTGCGGATGGCCTGGAGCGGGTTGTTGACTTCGTGGGCAATCCCGGCAGACAGACGCCCCAACGAGGCCAGCTTTTCGGAGCGGACCAACTGCGATTGTGCCGCCCGCAATGCCGAGGTGCGCTCCGCAACCATATTTTCTAGGTTGAGGGCATAGTGTCGCAGTTCGGCGTAAAGCTCTGCGTTGCGGATTGCCAGGGCTGCCTGCTCGGTAATCGATTCGAGCAGGCGTAGATGGTTCTCATCGTACCACTCGGCCTGGCGGTGCCCCAGTACCAACACGCCCAGCACATCGCCGTGATGCACGATGCGCGTCCCCACGATGGCATGGCAGTCCGGCGGCAGTAACACCCGTTGGGGGTCGGATGACAGCACAGATTGCTCCGTTTGGAGCATGGTAGCCACCAGCGAGTCGGGATGCTCGATCAGTTTCTGGATGGCCGTGTCAGACATCCCCTGCGGATCGAGGACGCGCCAGGCTGTCGGGCGCGTCTGCTGGTCCAACAGGCACAGCAACACCTGTTCACTCGGCAGCTCAGTGGTACATACGGATACGATCAGGTCCAGCAGCGCGTCGAGTTGAAGGCGCTGGTTAAACTCCCGCCCGATCCGCACCAGGGCTTCCAGTTCTTCGGTGCGACGTTGCAGGCGCTCTTCGAGCTGGCGCGCGTGGATTTTGCTGCGCCCGCGTGCTAATAGTTCATGGGGGTTGAAGGGTTTGAGAACATAGTCGTCTGCGCCCAGGCCCAACCCTTTGGCGACATCCGTCGGTTCACGCGCCGCCGCAGTGATGAAGATCGTCGGGATATGCGCCGTGATTTTGTTCTGGCGTAGCCGCCGCAACACTTCAAAGCCGTTGAGGCCCGGCATCTGTACGTCCATCAGGATCAGGTCCGGCTTTAGGGCTTCGGCCCGTTCCAATGCCGTCGTTCCATCAGCTACACCTTCAACTTGGAACCCATCCCGCGAAAACAATCGCCGCAGCAACACCACCATATCCGGCTCGTCGTCGGCAATGAGCACCAGGGGTTGACGTTCTTCGGGCATAGCGGAATTCCTTCAAACAAAAGATTTTCCCGGCCACTGATCTTTCCTATAACCGTACAGCAAAATGCAAGGTAAAGCCAGTTTGAGCGGCTGCACTCGTGTTTCAACTGGCGCTGTGCTAAAATGCGGCGTGTACCTCGGTTACTTCAAGGGCAATGGTTAACAGTATGCCACCCAAACGAGTTTCACGAAGCATGGTACTGTCGTTGATAGGTCGGGGTTTTTTGATCGGTCTGGTTTTGTGTGCGGTGTTTATGGCCGGCTTCTTTTTCCGCGACGGGTTGGGTTCGACCGTGACCCCGTCACGGGTGTTGGCCGAGCCGGGGAATTATCCCTTGCTGGCCGAGGTTCACACCCTGCTGGAGGGCAACTATCTGCGGGACCTGCCCACGCAGCAGGAATTTGAATACGCGGCTATTCGCGGCGCGCTCAATTCCCTGCATGACCCTTACACCTTTTTCGTCGATCCGCCCGTTGCGCAGAGCGAATCCGACGTGCTGGCTGGGCATTATGGCGGCATTGGCGTCCAGGTGCAGCACGCCGCTGACGGCAGTTTTGTCTTGTACCCGTTTCGTGAAGGTCCTGCTGAGCGTGCAGGCATTGAGGACGGCGATACGCTTTTGCAAGTAGACGACCTAGTGATCACGCCGCGCGAGCGCATCGACGTGATCGATCAGGCCATGCGAGGCGAGGTGGGTAACGGCAACGGCGTGGTTCTGCGCGTCCTCAAGCGAGCGACCAATCAGGAACAAACCTATACCATTGCGTTTGAGGTGATCGAAGTGCCGTCGGTAATCTGGCGGACGCTGGTTGAAGATGCCCGGATCGGCTACGTGCAGATTCAGCGCTTCACCAGCCGCACGCCAGATGAACTGCGAGCTGCGCTGCAAGAACTGCGCAATGCCGAGATTGCTGCCTGGATTGTGGACTTACGCGACAATGCCGGTGGGCTGCTCCAAGAATCCATCCAGGCTGCTGACGAATTCCTGGATGAAGGGGTGATTGTCTACGAACGAACCCGCGACTCGGAGCACGAATATCTGGCTGCATCCGGTGGCCTGGGCGTTGAACTGCCAATGGCCGTCTTGATCAATCACGGCACGGCCAGTGCCGCCGAGCTGGTCGCTGGGGCGTTACAGGCGCACGAGCGCGGCATCCTGATCGGTCAGGCAACCTATGGTAAAGGGTCGGTCCAGTTGATCTTCCGGCTGTCCGATCAGTCTTCGGTGCACATCACGTCGGCGGAATGGCTCACCCCCAACCGCGCACAACTGGAAAACAACGGCCTTACGCCGGATATTGCGATGATCCCGGCAGAAGACGGGCGAGATGTGGAAATCGGGGAAGCGATACGTTATCTTCAGGAGCAAATACGATGAAACTTGGTGTATTTGGTGAGGATGCACGGTCAATGAAACTGACATCTTCTGCAACTTCATCACAGGGACTGGAACTGCCTCGCCTTAAGCCGGGCTGGCAGGTGATGACCATTGCCATTGCGCTGATCCTGGTAGCCGGCGGGGGATTTTTTGTCGGCTTCGTGACGGCGGGCGGGGCTGCTGCCGGAACGCCGCAGCAGGCTAACCCGCCCGGTTTCGAGGTCTTTTGGGAAGTGTGGAATTATATTGAGCGGGAGTTTTACTACGACACCCCCTCGGTCGAAGAGCGTACCTATGGGGCAATCCGAGGGATGCTGGCGTCGTTAGGAGATGACTATACCGCTTTCATTCAGCCGAGCATCGCCCAGATTGAACGTCAGAACGTCGAGGGCAGCTTCGGCGGGATCGGCGCTTACGTCCGCCTGAACGAGTTTGGGCAGTTATATATCGTCTATGCCTTCCCCAATCACCCGGCGCAGGCTGCTGGTCTGCGCGATGGCGACATCGTACTGAGTGTAGACGGGCGCTCTCTAGAAAACCTCACGCTGGCAGAAGGGACTGCCCTGATTCGTGGCCCTATCGGGACGGTCGTGCATATGGAGATATACCGCCCTTCGACCGACGAGAGTTTTGAGGTCGATGTTGAACGCCGCCAGATTGAAGTGCCGACGGTTTACGGCCAAATGCTAGACGGCAATGTGGCTTATGTGTCGTTGTTCCAGTTCAACGGCATTGCTACCAGCGAGCTGGAGGAACAAATCACGGCGCTGTTGGCAGAAAACCCACGCGCCCTGATCTTTGATCTGCGCGGCAATCCGGGTGGGTTGTTAGACGAGGCGATTGGCGTCAGCGACCTGTTTTTGCCGCAGGGCCTGGTTGCCACACAGCGGACCAGTCTGGCTGCTGAGGAACGGCCCTTCTATGCAGACAGCGGTGATGTGGCGGAAACGGTGCCGCTGATCGTGTTGATCGACGGCGGCAGCGCCAGCGCCTCGGAGATCGTCGCCGGGGCGATCAGCGACCGCCATCGCGGCATCTTGATCGGCACGCCTACGTTCGGCAAAGGCTCGATCCAGTTGCTTCATGATCTGTCAGACGGTTCGCAGTTGCGCATCACTTACGGCGCATGGTACACCCCGAACGAAGACCCGCTGGAGGGCGTGGGGCTACAGCCGGACATCCTAGTCGAACTGCCAGAAGACCTGACCACACTTCAGCCCGGCGATGACCCCTGGCTCGATGCGGCAATGGCGTACATTGATGAGCATTATCCGGGCGCAGAATAGCGCGGCAGCATGCCGGGAGCGCAGTGCTCCCGGCGGAAGACCTCAGGCCAATCTATGAGCAAGCAAATTCCCGGCAGCGACCGCAAGATCGTGGCGACCAATCGCAAGGCGCAGCACGAGTATTTTCTTGAAGATAGCTTTGAGGCCGGGATCGTCCTGGTCGGATCGGAGATCAAATCTGTCCGGGCAGGCCGCGTTAATCTCCGGGAAGGCTATGTTGAGGTCCGTGACGGCGAACTGTGGCTGGTGGGGGTGCACATTGCGGATTACAGTCAGGCTGGACGGTTCGGGCACGATCCCACCAGGGCGCGTAAGCTACTGTTACACCGCAAGGAGATTAATCGCCTGATCGGGCGCGTGCAGGAAAAGGGCTATACCCTTGTTCCAACGCTGATGTATCTCAAGCGTGGGCTGGCGAAGGTCGAGATCGCCCTGGCGCGCGGCAAAAAACAGTATGACAAGCGCGAGGCCATCGCCGAGCGCGACAGTAAGCGCCAGATCGAGCGCGCTCTGCGCGAGCGCTACCGGGAATAGATTTTTAGCCGAGGAGTCCGCTGTGGAAATCGCGCCTGAGCCGCCTAAAGTCTGGCCGACCTCCATTCGCGGCATCAACAACCTGCCGCCGCCACAAAAATACGCTATCTACCGGACATTGATCCTTTCTTGGGCTTATGAGCGGTTCGACATTGACTATCAGACCCTGACTCATAACGGCCAGGATGTTGTCAATATCAACGGTCCGCCTGGCAGCCGATCTGTTGAGATCAGTATCCGACAGAATCCCGGCGATCAGGACCCGGTCATGTACCTGCACATGGCTGATACATTCAATCACCAGTTGATGGTGTTGTTGGTGATGATCAACGATCCTGATTCACCACGCTTTGCCGTTGACCGTGACCCGGATGGCAATCCGACTCACCTGGGAACGCAAGGGCGCAATATTCTGGCAGAGGTGGCTGCGATGCAGGCCGGGCTTGCACCAGGGCAGATTCGGGCAGGGTTGCGAGTCTTTCGGATGGCCGTGCCTGCGTTCGAGGGATTCGTCACCCGTATGGGACACAACATGTTCCTGATCGAGCCGTTCGCCTATCATAATGCCATCAGCTTCGAGCGGTACGGTTTCAGTTATATGCAAGGGCGTAAACAGATGGAATGGATTCACCAGGAGTTCCAGCCCGGCGGCGAGCTGTACCGGAAACTCGACGGTTCGACGCCATTCCGCCAGCCCGATGCCTGGAAAACGGTGCGTGGTCGATCCTGGGCTATCCATGACGGTATCCTGGGCCATCCTTTCACGGGTTTCCAGATGTACAAACGTATCGGTGTTCGCGCTGGAGTAGTCACGTTCCCCGACGCGCGCTGGTAACGTGTTGTTGCCAGGTGTTCAGTCACCTTCATGCAGGCTCATTCGCGTTCTCTGGTGCTGTCTGCTGCGAATCTCAAGCGCGTTCTGGATGCGGCGCGTGCTGCCAGACCGCTGCCTGCCACGCCGCTGAGAGCATTTGCGCTGCTTGAACAGCGACTAACCGATCCGTCGGTAGTCGCCGGGAGTGCTGCCGCCGACCTGGCTCTGCTGGAATGGCTGAACGACGAGATTATCGAGGGGCTGTGTGGCCAGCGCGCCCATTACCACCTGCCGCCGCCGGACGTCACGATGTCGCTGGAGCGGGTGGTCGAGGCGCTGGCATCTGATTTCCGGCAAGGCGCAGCAGAACTGGAGGCCTGGAGTCTACTGTTTATGCGCTACGTGCGCGTTGATCTGGATTTATCCTGGGAGCGGCTGGAGACCATCACCGGGCAAGATCAACGCACCCTGCGCCGTCGTCAGGATCGCGGCCTGCGGCGGCTGACGCACCGCCTGATCCAGCGCGAGCAGATGGCGCGCCGTGAGGCACATCGAGACCGTCTGCGGCGGGCCATTCCTCCCCTGCCGGGTCATGAGATCGTGGGGCGGGCCGCATCCTTCAATCGGGCGTGGTCCAGGCTAATGGCAAATACATCGCGCCGCCATGTGGCCTTCATTGGGCCGGGGGGCATCGGCAAGACGGCGCTGGCGCTGCTGCTGACTCATCGTCTGATCGCCGAGGCCGATCTGGATAGTGTGATCTGGCTCGTCGCCTCTCGAAACCTTACATCTGCTGCTCTGACTGCACGCTGCGCTGAGGCATTGGCGCTGCCGTCTGGTGATGGGAATGCCCTGCGTGCGGTTTGTCAGGCGTGGAATGTTTTGATCATCCTGGACGAAGCGGACTCTCTTTTCGAAGACGAGCCGGGAATGGCCGCTTTTTTGAGCCTGGTTGCGGAAGCCCGGCTGCTGTTGACGAGTCGCCTGACCGTGCCAGGGGAGCTTGATCTTTTCGCCGTCGAGCTGCCGGAACTCTCGAAAGGGGATGCTCAGACTATTGTGGCGCGCGTATGGCCGGAAGATCGGGTGCTCGAACCGGAACGCTGGCGGCTGATCTGGCGGCAGGCAGGCGGTAATCCACTAGCGTTAGAAGTCGCCACACGGCTGGCAGCACGTGTATCCCGACATGCACTTGAAGCGGTCTGGCCGCAGACCCAGTTTCCTGATCAGGTCGCCCTGCTAGACAGTCTTTACGAGCGCGCCTGGGATCGGCTTGACCCTGCCGCACGCCGGTTCTGGCTGGCAGCATGGCTGTTGCCTCCCCGTTCGATTCTGCACGATCTGGTTTCCCTTGCCGGTGGACTTTCTCCGGTGCAGGCAGCTCAGGCGGCGCAGCAGTTAGGGCAACTTTCGTTGTTAGATCTGGACGCCGACGGAGACCGCTACCGGCTGCACAGTGTGACGCGGGCGTTTCTTCGACAAAAGGTTAACGCCCAGTCAGAAATTGCAGGCTGGGCGCATGAGGGCGCGCTCCGGCTGGGAAAAGCCCTCCCCGGATCGCCCTATGCGGCGTCATTGGCCTATCATCTGCTGGATATGGCAGATGTTCTTGCCCTTACGCCGACATGGTGCGTAGAGGCGATCCGCGCCGTCTGGACTGACATTACTCGCCAGGGAATGTGGTCTACCTGGCGTCCATTGCTGGGACGGCTGATCGCGTGGACAGGAGAGGTATCGCCGGAGGTTCAGGCTGCGTTGCACTGTTGGCTGGGAGTTGCCTGCCGTTGGACCGGCTCAAGTGATCTGGCAGAGCAGTATCTCAATCTGGCAGCGCAACTGGCTGCTGAGGCGAGTGATCTTCAGCAGCAGGCGGGTGCGCTGGTTGAACTGGGCGTCGTGTATCGCTACCAGCGCCGTTACGCCCAAGCCCGGTCACATGTGCAGCAGGCCACCATGATTTTCCAACAGCTTCGGAATTCGGAGGGGGAAAATCGTTGCCGGCTGGAACTAGCCCGTCTGGCATTGGATGAGCAGCAGCCCGCCCTGGCTCTTGAACAACTGCAAGGACTGCCGGTTTCGGCCTATGTGGCAGCCCTGGCCTGTGACGCCCATCTGGCGCTGGGGAACTTCCGCCAGGCGCTCATTTTCGCCGAACGGGCGTTGAGTCTTGCCGCCGGCGACCGTCCTAACCTGGCACGGGCACAGGCGACGGTAGGCCGGACTTACCTGGTGATGGGACGGCTGGACGAGGCTGAGGATCACCTGTCCGCTGCGCTGTCGCTGCTGGAACGGGGACAGGACGTTCTTGGGTGGGCACGCGCCGCTGGGGCATTGGCTCGTGTATACCATCTTCAGGGCCGCATCGATGAAGCCTGTCCTCTGCTAGAAGAGGCGGCAGCGCAGCAGCGCGTGATCAGAGATCAGGTTGGCCTGTTTACTACGCTGCAAACGACGCTGGCCGTCGGTGTCGATCTAACGGCACGCGTGTTGGAGTCCGCTGACAAGGAACGTGCGTCAGACCTGGCGATCTGGATACGCCAGATCGACGCCGAATGGCGTGCACTGGCCGATATGACACAGCCAGAGACGCGGCAACGGGGCGAGTTGATCTAAGTCTAGCTGGCAGGTACAATAGGATTACTTTTCAGCCCCCGTAGCTCAGGGGATAGAGCGACGGCCTTCGGAGCCGTGCGTCGTGGGTTCGAATCCTACCGGGGGCGCTGTGCTCTATTTGTTGGGAACATCGAGGATTTTCAGGTATACCACCATCTCGATGGGAATGACTGTTTATGGCTACAAGCCGTTACAGCACCACGTATCGCAATTCTTATGCGCTGCTCATCGGCATCGATAACTACCTCAAACTCTCTCCACTCAAGACCGCGGTGCGTGGCGTGCATGAGCTCGAGGCGGTCCTTGCCAGCGAGCGGCACGGTTTTGAAGTCCGCAAGCTCCTGAATCAAGCCGCGTCGAACGATGCGGTCCGCGCTTGGTTCGGCGAACTGGCAAAGCAGGGCCACCCCGACGATCGTGTCTTATTTTACTTTGCCGGTCACGGCCTGACATTCCCTGGCACAGACCGCAAAATTCCTTACCTGGCGCTTACTGACACCGATCCTCAGAACAGAGGAACGGCGATTAAAATTAGTGATATTATTAATGAAGCCAGCGACACCCTGGTCGCCAAACACATCCTCTTTATCTTTGACGCCTGTTTTAGTGGCTTGGTGGCAACACGGGCCGGCGGTATTGAGAAATATCACGACAGCCTGATGACGAGCCGCGCGCTTCGCGCCATCACGGCAGGCAGTGAAGGCGAAGTGGTGGACGATGACGGCAGCCCGGATGGGCGACTTTCCGTATTCACACATTTCCTGTTGGAAGGTTTGCAGAATCCGGTTTTGAACGACGGTCTATTGACGGCGACGCAGTTGGGGTTGTATCTTGAGCAGCAAGTAGCCACCTACCCACATGCGCGCCATAAACCGTATCAGCTGACTCTACCCGGCAGTGGCAGCGGGGATTTCATTTTTATTTCCAAGCCGGAAAGGGTGGCGGGAATCGCAGGCGCTCAACCGCTGGCGGGCTGCAAGGTTCATGACCCGGCCAACTTACTTAAGGACCTGTACGAGCCGCAGAGAGAGACTCTAAAGTACTTCTCAGTTGTTTCTGAACTGTATATCCTGGATAAGATCACCAGCGGACAGTCTGGGTCGGCGGTGTTTAAGGTAGGCATCGAACCGGCCCGGCCCAGTTTGGATTTGCTGCGCGGACACTACTTTGTCAAGATCTACCGCACGCGCGACGGTGCCGAAAGTGAGCGAAACCGGCTGGTTCGCCAGACTAAATTAAGCCCTTATATCCCGGCCTTAGTCGACTCTACACCGATTATCGATGAGGTTTGGATGGCTTCCCTGTACGCTCCGGCAACCCCTTCCTCGGCGGGGGTGGCGCGTGTTTTACGGAAACTGCTGTCTCCGCGCGACCATGATCTAGCGGTAGCCAGTGTCGTCCGTTTGACAGAACTGCTGCGCGAGTGGAATATCCCTGAGCGACAGAGCTACTGTTCCCCCTTCGATCTGCTGCGGCGACCTCTACGGCGGTTCATCTATGAAGAAAAGGAACCCATTGCGGATCGTATCGCCAATGTGCTGCCGGGACTGACTGCCGAGCGCACCAAGCTGTATTTCGGGGGACACAGCGTTCTACCCAATCCGGTGGCCTACTTGATGCGGCCGGATTTGTGGGCTGCGGTTCCGCCCAATGTATCGTGGCCAATAGGTCACATTCATGGGGATCTGCACTCGAATAACGTCATCTGTGTAACCGGTTCACCGGGCCGCGAAGTCAATCTGGCGCTGATCGATTTCGACACCTACGAGGCAGAAAATCTGACTTTATACGATCTGGCTTACCTGGAGTGCGACCTGGCAATGCGGATGACCAACCCTGGCAGCATTGACGACCGCCGCATGTGGCTCAAGTTGTCTGCGTACCTGGCCAGCTCGCTTGATCTTAAAGGTGTTCCATGGCCGGACATCAGTTCCAGGTACATCAGAGATCTGATCGATCTGATCGTTCCCTTGCGGGCTATGGTTGCGGATGTATGCCAGGGGAACCGCGATTTTGAGCAGGCTTTCTGGATCGCGCGGGCGGCGGCAGGGTTGAGCTTCGCCCGCAAGCGGAAAGTTAACCCGCATGAGCGTGTACTGATGCTGTTGCTGTCCGCCGAGAGTCTGGAACACCTTTTCATCCACCTGTTTGAAGCGGAGACGGATGAAGACCTCGAGCCTTACCCGACACGGTGGCTCGCTTCTCCCCAAAGCACTGTGTGAACAATGTCTGTGACTTCTTCCGGTGTGGCGTTGTTGCTGATCATCGCTGCTTCCCTCGTGGTGGGATTGTTAGCAGCAATGTGGCGGCTGCTGCGCCACCGGGAATCTCTTGTCGGGCCAATCAACGGTGTGCTGGCCTTGTTGACGGGAATTGCCGCCGTCGTTGTGCTGATCCTGCACACGTTCGTGGTAGGGGAAGCGTTTACATCCCTTGATCCGGTCGTTGTCGTCGCGGTTCTGGGGCTGGTAGAGCTTTTCGCCGGGCTGTCGCTGCTGCTGATCGAGCGCCGGATGCCAATTTTTGCGGCGGAACGGTCCTTTGGTCTGCTGTCCGCCGGGATCGGGTTTTTAATGGTTTGTGCGGCATTCCTGATTCCCATCCTGCCTGGCCAGTTTTCTACAGCAACGGTAGCCGCCCTTTTGCACTCACCGACCCGATCGGTAGCTGTTGAAGCGCCGACGGCCACGCTCATACTGCGCCCTACGCTGACGGCGACCTGGCCGCCACCAACTTCACTGCCGGACACACCTACGCCCACCTCTACGCGGGCGCGGTTCCGCACGCTGACGCCACTGCCGACGCCGACGGCGTCCGTCTATTGTGGTGGAATCGTGGAGTATAATCTAAATATGCGGGCTGGTCCTGGTCGTGACGAAAATGTGTTGCTTCTGATTCCTTACCGGTCGATCATCCAGATTGGGGGAACCAATGGTGAGCGCACCTGGTGGTTTGTGAATTATAATGATCTGTGGGGCTGGGTTGATGGGCAGTATGTATCTGTGGACACCGATTGCGGGCAGGTTCCTGTGCTTGCGGATTGAAAACGGGATTACATGCCACCTATTTGTCCTGTGAGGATCGTATGGTAGAACAAGGCCAGACTTCATCTCCAAACACGAATTTGAACTTTCGGGAAAAAGAAACCCTGGATGTTTTCTCCAAATTATTGAGTGGTGATTGCTGCTCTGTCGTTGGCGTGGGAAGTGTGGGAAAATCAAATTTTCTGCGCCACACTCTTACTACGCAAGTGCAAACCGAGGTGATCAAACGCCTTAACAGTGAACGCCCTTATCAAGATGCTGAGCGAGGCGGCCTGCTCACTTTGGTCTTGATCGATCCCAATACCATGCTGGATGCGCCCGCGCAGCCTAATGCAGGAACGCCAAGCTATTGGGCTGGTTACGAGGTGCTGATGCACCGGCTGTACAAGGCGTTTTACCCGTTGACCGGCCTCACCGATCGGGAAAAAGAAGATTTTTTGTCCGCTTACCGCCGGATGACCGAAGGCAGCAACCAGCTGCTGCCTTTCATTGGCTTGCGCTATCTGGAACTGGGGTTGGAAATCCTTCTGAATCCGGAGAGTTTGCCGCGCAGTCGTAGGCAGATTGTCTTTGTATTCGACGAATTTGAGGAAATGTTGGCGAACCTGCCGTCGAAGTTCTTTCGCGCTTTGCGTGGTTTGCGTGACGATTACAAGTACCGGCTGATGTACCTAACATTCACCCGGCGGCCCCTGGCGCAGATTGTGCAAGAGGAGAAATACGACTATCACGCATTGGAGCCGTTCATTGAACTGTTTACAGACAACGCGTACTACCTCGGCCCGTACAACGAAGCTGACGCCATGAACATGCTAGACACGCTTGCTCGGAGGCATGGCAAGGACTACACCAACCAGTTCCGCCACTTTTTAGTAGATGTTACCGGAGGACATGCCGGCTTGCTACGCGCTAGTTTCCGGTTGATGGAAGACTTGCCGCCCTTCGATATGCCCAAAGAAAAAGCAGTACAGTTTTTGGTAGAACATCCCGCGGTGCAAACTGAGTGCCAAACTATCTGGGGTGGTTTGAGTAAAGAGGAAAAAGCGGCCCTGCGCGAAGTTGCTGCCAACCAGCTGGATGGTATTTCAAAGACGGCCCTCCGTCTGCTTCAAGAAAAGAAGCTACTGCAATTGGAAGGCGCTATCAAGATCACTCCACCCCTGTTCCGTGAGTTTGTGCAACGCAATGATATGACCGCCTTGTAGAACACAGTTTGTGCCCTCTTAAAAAAGCGGATTGGGTGGGACAGTAAAGTGCCCTTCCTCGTCCTCCTCTGCGTCAATAACATCTTCTTTAGGCGGTCGGGGATCGCTGATGGGGTTAGGTGGATAGTACGTTTCTTCCTTGCGTGGCGTTGAATTGCCACGTGGCGTGGGGGTATGTTCATCTGCCGAGGTTTCTACTGACCGAATGTCCAGGTCAGCCGAGGATGCGCTGGTCGCGGGGATGAGTCCTGCGGTCGGCGGTGGCGAAGGTGGCTTCTCCGACTCGGCAGGCGGCTTGGTCCTGCTGAAGGCCTCCAGCGCGCCCAGAAGGGCCTGCGACACGGTGACTTCGGTCCGCTTGCCGGGATCGAGAGTGAGACGGATTTTTCCTCTGTCGTCGATCTGAAAATTGGTATCTCCCGACAGCGAAGTCAGCTTGACCAGATCGGCAAAAGAATGCTCTTCGCCAGTAACGTTGGTTCCCAGGGCCGCTGTTGCCATGCGGCGCTGGCGTGCGTCAGCGGCGATTTTAGGCAGATCCAGGAAGATATTAATCGGTGGAATCAGGGCGATGCCCCATGGCTTGAATTCGTCGATAACTTTTTGGATAGATTCGCTGATAGCAGTGAGCGGGTCTCTCAGCATTTCCAGCCCATATAAGTTCAACCCTTGCCAATGGTAATTGGCAAGCTGCTCGCGGATGACGAAGTCAAGCCGCGTTTTGATCATGTTTTGCATACTGTCTTTGGTCATCATCAGCAGTCCTCTCAGCCGGTTGGGTTCAGCGGCGAAGACATCGTGCCTGCATACAATATGCGCTCGTACACGGTAGGGAAACAGGTCTCTGGAGAAAAAGCTATCATCGTCGAAATCAATCGAGATGACGCCCTGGTTGGGGTAAATTTGTGTGTTCTGAATGGGACGAATGTAATAAGTGCCAGGACCGACGTAGCGTAGCAGATGGTTGTTGCCGTCAATGATTGCCCACACCTGGTCGTCAGGCACGTCGATAGGCCAGATAGGCATCACGGGCGCGAAGACGGCCATGATAATGAAGAACGCCAATATCAAACTGGGCAGCACCAGTTGTTCGTTTTGTTCGGCTGCGGGCAGCATCAATCCCATGATGATCAGGACCAGGGCAGATAGGATCAGCCCCGCGATCACGCAAAACCCTGAGACCATCACAATGCGCTGGCGTCTGCTTAGGTTTTCCGATCCAGGTGTGTCTTTTTTTTCGTTCTTTGCTCTTCCGTTCTTCCCTGATTCTTCGCCCTTTTTAGGTGCATTTCCACCTTGTCCCAATAGAACACGCTCTGTGTCGGCCATGAAGTACATCCTCTTTGTCAAGGTATTCCCTGGCCTCGGCACTGTCTAGCGTTTTGGGGCGCTAATCAGTATGGGCACGCTGAATACCTGCGTATATTTTGATTCTATATGCCCTATTTACGTCTGGCAATCTATTGTTAGAGATTTCCTTCCTGTACTTCGGTGGGTTGCAGGAATTTACAATATTTGGCGAACGGGGTATCATGCTAGATAATCGGTGAAATATCCTCTATTCTTGTGTGCAGAATTCGTTGGGGAGAAAATTCTATGGCTCAGGGCGCGTCTTCTCCGGAGTCCGCAGGTGGTGGACGGACGAATAGGGGTCTTTTGATTCTCGCCATCGTCGTTGCGGCACTGATCATTCTTGTTTTGCTATATCTTCTCAGTAACGCCTCGACGGTGGTTCCCCAGGCGACACCAACCGTTGTCGGCCTGAGAGCGACGGTGACGAGAACGCCTGTACCGCCGACCGTTACCCAGGTAGTGCCCAGTGATACCCCTGAGCCTACAGCAACAAACACCCTGTTGCCTTCAAACACACCGGTGCCGACCGAGGTCAATGTTTTGAATCCGACAGTGACGGAACCGCAAGCGACCAATACCCCACGTCCGACGGCCACGCAGCCTGAACCCACAGCGACGACGACCAATACCCCACGTCCGACGGCTACGCAGCCTGAACCCACAGCGGCGGCGACCAATACTCCGCGCCCGACAGCCACGCAGCCTGAACCTACAGCGACGGCGACCCGTACCCCGCGCCCGACGGCTACACGCACACCGCGTCCTACGTCAACAACCAGCGTGCCGCAACCGTCTGAAACACCGCAGGGAGTGGCGCTCATGCCGACGTCTACGCCCTACCCCACCATGACTTCATCCCCTATCACGCCGTCGCCGACGTGGACGCCGCGTCCCAGCCGTACACCGGTGCCGACGAACACACCACTGCCGACCGATACCCCATCGCCGATTCCACCGACATCCACACCCACCGCGACGAGCACTTCGACGCCGACGGATACGCCTGTGCCAACGGCTACAAGTACGTCAACACCTACCTCGACATTCACCGATACGCCGACGAACACCCCTACATCCACATTCACGCCAACCTTCACACCAACGGC
>CAZGXI010000020.1:39478-71957 GCA_964529715.1 uncultured Anaerolineae bacterium
ATACGCCGACGAACACCCCTACATCCACATTCACGCCAACCTTCACACCAACGGCCACGAACACGCCGACCTTTACACCAACATTTACGCCGACTTATACGCCGACAGCGACCTTTACGCCCAGTCGCACACCGACGCCGACCGGTCCGGTGGAAATTCCGCGCCCAGGGCGGCCTTACGTAGTTCGGTTGGGCGATACGCTATGGGATATTTCTCGTAGCGCCTACGGCAGAGGGATCGACTGGATCGAGATCTGGTATGCAAACCAGGACATCGTGATTAACCCACGCTATATCTTTGTTGACCAGGTGTTGTATATCCCGGTGCTTGAGTGAGATTGCCGGCTGCATCTGGCTTCTATAACGGGCTGCGGGCTACCGTGGCCCGTTTTGTGTTGAAGAAACCTTCAAGTTATACTGCGTTTTAGAACGGGTAGTCTACGAAGGGCCATATGACCACAAGGCAGTTAGATTCGCGCGTATTCTTGGAGGGTCCGGCAGGGACGGGCAAAACAACTTATGCCGTCGAGTATATGCGCGGTCTGCTATCCGATGGAATACCCGCTGAGAGTGTGCTGGTTCTGGTGCCACAGCGCACGGTTGGACGTGTTTACCAGTTGGCTCTCCACGATCCGACAGCCCCCTTGGGTGGTGACGTTACGGTAGTGACGCTGAGCGGCCTGGCTCGCCGCAGCCTGGAGCGGTTTTGGCCTCTTGTAGCAGGGCCGGCCGGGTTCGATCCGGCGCGGGAACCGATATTTCTGACTGTCGAGACGGCTCAGTATTACATGATGCGTTTTGCCAGGACAGCAATGGAGGAAGGCGTTTTCGATGCGGTCAGTGTGACGCCGCCGCGCCTCGTGACACAACTGCTCGACAACATGGCAAAAGCGGCTACTGCCGGGTTTCCGCTGGAAGAAGTGGCGGATCGTCTGGTCGATGCCTGGGGTGATCGGCATTCCAGCCGACCGCCGGTCTATAGGGCGTCAGTGCAACTTGCCCAGGAGTTTCGCGCCTTCTGCCTGGAAAAAGGGCTGCTCGATTATGCGTTGCAGTTGGAAGTCTTTATGGGCGTGCTGCTGCATCAGCCGATCTTTCAACAGGACTTTGCCACACGTTACCATCACCTGATTGTAGATAACCTGGAAGAAACCGGCCCGCTGGTGCATGACTTCATTCAGTTTTGGTGGGAACACTGGCAAAGTGCCCTGCTGGTCTACGACTCCGATGGCGGGTATCGCACATTTTTGGGAGCCGATCCTGATAATGCCGTTGGGTTGGCCAACCTTTGCGACGAGCGTATCTTCTGGGAGGAGCGTCCGGCGACAGCTTCCCCAGAAATGGCCTCCCTGGAACGCGAAGTGCAACTTATTCTCAGTCCCAATTACCGGGATTTGCCGCCCTTAGAGCCGGACCCCCTGGCAGTGATCCATTATGAGAATCACACCTACTATCCTCAGATGATCGACTGGGTTGCCCGGCAGGTTATCCGGCTGGTGGAAGAAGGGGTTCCGCCGCGTGAGATCGTGATCCTGGCGCCGTTCCTTAGCGATTCATTGCGTTTTTCCCTGCGTAGCCGTCTGGACTCGGCAGGCATTCCGACGCTGTCGCACCGTCCGTCGCGTGCCCTGCGTGATGAACCTGCCGCACGCGCGATGCTGACACTCCTTGCACTGGGACATCCGCAGTGGGAAATGTTGCCCCCACCCAGCGACGTGACAGACCTGTTGACTCAGGTGATCGGCGGTCTGGACCCGGTGCGGGCGAAACTCCTTACGGACATCGTATACAAACAGCGGCACGGTGAACTCGGTACGTTTGAGCGTATTCAACCTGCCGTGCGAGATCGGATTACCTACGTAGCCGGGGAACACTATGAGCAGCTTCGGGCCTGGTTGTCTGAGGCCAGAGTCGAGACGGCGCGCGGGGCCTGGCCTATTGACTATTTCCTTAGCCGGGTCTTCGGCGAAATACTTTCGCAGCCCGGATTTGGCTTCTATGGCGATCTGGAAAGTGGGCGCATTGTGGCGCAGTTGATCGAGTCGGCACGTAAGTTCCGACAGGTACTCTATCCCGATGGGTTGGACGATTGGAATGTGATGGGACGGGAGTATTTTCAACTGGTTAACGAAGGGCTGCTGGCGGCGTTGTACACGTTGAGCTGGCGAGATGAGGAAGCTGATGCAGTCTTGATGGCACCGGCGTACACTTTTCTGATGCGGAACCGCTTCGTCGATTACCAGTTTTGGCTCGACGTGGGTAGCCAAAGCTGGTGGGAGCGCCTGGATCAGCCGTTAACCCATCCTTATGTTCTGAAGCGTCACTATCCCAAAGGGGCTGTTTGGACGGAGAACGACGAGGTGGAAGCACAGAGTGATCTATTATACCGCCTGGTCGTTGGGTTAGTGCGGCGCTGCCGACGAGGGATTTACCTGGGAATTTCCGATTTGGGCGAACAGGGCTACGAACAGCGTGGTCCGCTGCTGTTCCTGTTCCAGCAGATTTTGCAGCGGCGGAAAGAGACCGGGGACGATGGCAAGTGAGGTACGTTTTCGCGCTGAACAGCGGGCGATCATCGACGGCTACAAAGGTGGCAAGCTGGGAATTGCGGCTGTTCCCGGCAGCGGTAAGACGTTCACGCTGTCTCACCTGGCTGCTCGTCTGGTGGAACGGCTGACCGAGCGCGGCCTAATCGACCGCCAAGAAGTGTTGGTGGTGACATTTACCAATACTGCCGTCAACAACTTTCGCAGCCGTATTGCTGAAATTTTAAATCGGGAGCGCGGTCTGCTGCCGTATGTCGGCTACCGGGTGCGCACGCTGCACGCCCTGGCGCACGACATTGTCCGGGAGCGCCCGGCACTGGTCGGCCTGGCGGAAGACTTCCAGATTATTGACGAGCGTGTGGCCGAGGGAATCATCCACGATGTGGCGCAGAGTTTGCTGCCGGGCTACCTGGAAATCTTCTCAGGCTATCTCAATCTGGCGTCTATCGGAAGTGATAAACAGCGGCAGCGCATTGGACAGCATGATCTACCTGAACTGGCTGTCAGGATCGCGCAGCAGTTTGTCAAGCACGCCAAAAATCGTTTGCTAGACCCGGTTTCCTTGCGTGCAGCCTTGGTTGATCGGGCGGACCTTCCATTGGCACACTTCGGGCTGGCCGTCTACGAGGATTACCAGCGCAGCCTGAACTATCGAGGGGCGGTGGATTTTGACGATCTGGTACGTCTGGCGATCTATGCACTGGAAACAGAAGAGGACTACTGCGCTCGCCTGCGGGATCGCTGGTGCTATATCTTGGAAGATGAGGCGCAGGATAGCAGTTGGCTGCAAGAACGTATGCTTCGGCTACTGAGTGGTGAGAAGAACTGGGTGCGTGTGGGCGACCCCAACCAGGCGATCAACACAACGTTTACCACTGCCGATCCGCGCTTTTTGCGTGATTTTCTGCAAGAGTCCGGGGTGAAAGGAGCACCACTGCAAATCTCTGGGCGTTCGGCCAAGCCGATCATCGATCTGGCGAACAGACTTGTCCAGTGGAGCATTCACGAACACATTGTTCCTGCGTTGAGAGATGCTTTTTATGAACAGGAGATTCGTCCAACCCGGCGCGGTGATCCCCAACCGAACCCGCCAGCGGATGACACAAAGGTCTACATCCACTATCAGCCAGGAGACAATGTTTCACCGGAGTCTGAGTTAGAAGTGGTTGCTGCCAGCCTTGAGCGATACCTGGCAGAGCATAAAGATCGCACTGTTGCTGCGCTCATCCCGGATAACAAACGGGCCTATGAGTTGGTCGAAATCCTTAAGGCGCGCAATATTCCGTATGAAGATGAACTTCTGCGCAGTACAACAGCCACGCGGCAGGCAGTAGCAACATTGCGCGCCGTGTTGAATTACCTGGGCAACCCGCTCAGCCCGGCGATGTTAGCTCAGCTTTACCGTCTTGTCTGGTGGTCATCGCGGTTTTGCACCCTGGAGCGGGAGGATACGGCGCTTCTGGAATCTGTCGGCAGGGTCCTGTCTGGCTGTAAATTGATCGAGTCTTTTCTGTGGCCGACAACTGGACGCGATTGGCTCGATAGTCTACCCGCTCTTGCTGACCAACTGGACGTTCTGGCCGACTTGAGTGCCTTCCGATCTAAGGTGCAAACCTGGCTGCGCGCCACAACGCTGCCTATCGACCAACTGGTGTTGACTCTAACGCAGGATTTGTTTATTGATCCGTCGGACATCGCTTTGGGTCATAAGGTTGCGGTGCTGTTACGCAGTATGGCTCAAGGACATACGGATTGGCGGCTGCCGGAATTCGCAGAGGAACTACGCACGATCAGCGAAAACGAACGCAAATTCATTGGCTTCGATGATGCTGAGCATGGATACAGCCCTAAACCGGGTTGTGTCACTATCTCCACGATGCACGGGGCTAAGGGCCTGGAATGGGATCGGGTTTATCTCCTGGCCGTCAATAATTATGACTTTCCCTCTGCTGAACCTTATGACGAGTATCGTTCCGAGCGGTGGTTCATCCGTGACAATCTGAATCTTGAAGCCGAAGTTCTGGCGCAGTTGGATGTCATACGGAACAGTGGCTCTTATGCTGAGGGAGAGGCTTCAGCTCAGGCTCGTCTAGATTATGCAGCAGAGCGGCTGCGGCTGCTGTATGTAGGCATTACGCGCGCCCGACGAGATCTGATCGTGACGTGGAATACAGGGCGCTACTGGAAGCGAGGTGGGAATGCGATCAAGCGCCCTGCCCTCCCCCTGGTCGTTTTATGGGAACATCTGCAAGGTAAGTCGTAGATCTGAGGAGAGAGGTTTGTCGTGGCTTTTCCACCAGCCTTTGAGTTCAGCCAGGGCAGTTTGCAAGACTATACCGACTGCCATCGTCGATTCCAACTGCGTTATTTGCTTGAACAGCCCTGGCCTGCCATTGAGGCTGAACCGGCATTGGAACATGAGAAATACAATGTTCAAGGTCAGCGGTTTCATCGGCTCCTGGAGCGGAATTATCTGGGGGTGCCCCGCGATCTGTTGAGGGTCGAAGCAAGTGAGGAGCCGCTGCATCGGTGGTGGCAGGCATTCCTGGATGAGCCGCCTTTGAACCTCCCCACAGTAAGGCTGCTACCGGAAACCCGGTTGGTAGCGAGGGTCCGCGGACGGCGGCTGGTGGCAGTTTTCGATCTGTTGGCTATCGATCCGGGCCGACGGATGGTGATTGTAGATTGGAAAACAGGGCGCTCCCGTCCATCTCGTGAGGCCATCGAGAGCCACTTGCAGACACATGTTTACCCGTTTGTAGCGGTCGAAGCCGGGGCGTATCTGTTCGGTGGGCCGGTCGATCCGGCGCGTGTAACGATGATTTA
Source organism: uncultured Anaerolineae bacterium (assembly GCA_964529715.1). Taxonomy (GTDB): domain Bacteria; phylum Chloroflexota; class Anaerolineae; order Aggregatilineales; family Ch27; genus CAZGXI01. Next base: position 44,850 of record CAZGXI010000020.1, read on the forward strand.
CTGGTTCGCCAATTATCCTGATCACCCCCATGTCTTTCACTACGATGCTGGGCAACATCACACCAATAGTGTGTACCTGGCTTCGCTCGTTGAGCAGATTGAACAAAGCAGCAAGGTCAAGGACGCGGTGTGGGAGCTGACGGCTGATGTGGGACGCTGCCGTTTTTGCATCTATCGGTCGCTGTGTGGCCGAGGTGTTGGGGCGGGAAAAGGCGATCCTGACGATTTCGCTGTAGGTGATTTGGATGTTGGTGTGTTCGATCTGAGTGAGGTAGACGAGATCGCCTATTGAGGTGGGTTCGCTGAGGTTGTGTTTGCTTTATGACTACACGAAAAACAGGCTGGCTTATTGCCCCACCGCTGCCTGAGGCTGCCAGTCTCCATGCCACTATTGGCGGGCACCCATTAACAGCATATGCACTGGCACAACGCGGAATCGTCACGCCTGACGCAGCAGCAGCTTTTCTCGATCCTACTCTTTATTCCCCTGCCCCTCCCTCGGACCTGCCTGACCTTATTGCAGCAACTACGTTGTTAGATGGCGCCATCGCTACACGAAAGAAAATCCTAATTTGGGGTGATTTTGATGTTGATGGCCAGACGGCGACGGCTCTTTTGCTGGATGGGCTGCGTAAACTTGGCGCAGAGGTGGATTATTTTGTCCCGCTTCGCCTGCGTGACTCGCACGGCATCCCTGTCGCCCGCCTGGAGGAGGTGATCGCACAGAAACAGCCCGCCGTCTTGCTGACCTGCGACACCGGCGTCAGCGCCCACGCAGCCGTCGAATATGCCAATCGGCATGGGCTGACCGTGATCATCACCGATCACCATGCTCTTCCCCCTGCACTGCCTCCGGCGGCAGCAATCGTCAATCCCCAGCGGTTGCCGCCAGATCACCGCCTGCGATCTTTGCCAGGCGTCGGTGTGGCGTTCAAGCTGATTCAGGCGCTTTACGAAAACGCCGGACGTGACAGCGAGTTGGATAGCTTTTTAGACCTGGTTGCCTTAGGCATCGTGGCAGATGTAGCCGTGCAAACACACGATACGCGCTACCTGCTACAAAAAGGGCTGCGGCGGCTGCGCAGCACGCAGCGGTTAGGCATCCGCGCGCTTATTGAAGCAGCTGGTCTGGAAATCGCGCATATATCCACCGAAGATGTCGGTTTCCAGCTTGGGCCGCGCCTGAATGCCGCCGGTCGGCTGGACGACGCCGCACAGGCGATTGATTTGCTGACGACTACCGACCCGACCCAGGCGCGCGTTCTGGCCGCCAGACTGGATGGCCTGAACAAAACCCGACAGGTGTTGCAGCGACAAATCCTAGCCTCGGCCCAGGAAATGATCGGAGCGCAGCCGGAACTGCTGGAACATGGCGTCCTCGTCCTGAGCCATCCCGAATGGCATGCCGGGCTGCTGGGTATCGTCGCCGGACAGTTGGCCGAGTATTACGACCGTCCCTGTATCCTGTTGGTGACACCGGCAGGCGAATCTCTGGCACGCGGATCGGCCCGTTCCGTGCCGGGTTTCGACATCGGCCAGGCCCTCGCGGAGCAAGCGGATCTACTGGAATCTTATGGCGGGCATCCGGGGGCAGCCGGGTTGTCGCTGCACATCGAAAACATTCCCCGTCTACGCCGCCGACTCTCTCAAGCCATTCGATTGCAAATGCCGCAAGCCTCCACGCCACCGCTGGAAGTCGTCGCCGAAATCGACCTGGCCGAGGCAACGCCCGAACTGGCAGCCGACCTCGAACGCCTGGCGCCATTCGGAGAAGGCAATCCACCGGTCGTGTTAGCTGCCACCGACCTAGCTCTGATGCGCCACCGGGTAATCGGTCTGGAACGCCGCCACCGACGGCTGACCGTCCGCTCTGAGCCGGGTGTTGAACGGACGGTGTTATGGTGGAACGGCGCAGAACATCCCCTGCCCGACGGGACGTTTGACCTAGCCTTTACCCTCCAACAACGCATGTTTCAGGGTGAGCAGGAGTTAGTCCTGATCCTCGAAGGTCTACGTCTGCGTGAACCCGTCCAGGTTAATGCCGCGCCGCAGCAGACCATCACGGATTGGCGCACACGTACGACAGAAAATGATGCCGTCGAAGCATTTCGCCAGCAAGAACCAGGAGGCCTGATCTGGGCCGAGGGTGAAGTTGCCAGGATGGTTTCAGCCTGCAACCGTCTCCAACTGACTCGGACCGAGGCACTGCTGATCTACACCACACCGCCGTCCCCTGAGGTGCTTCACCAGGCGCTGGCAAAGGCAAAACCGCAGCGACTTTATCTACTGGGCGTTCCACCCAATGACCCATCGGCGCAGGCATTCTTGCGACGGCTGCTGGGATTGGCGAAATATGCCATTAATCACAAGGCTGGACGTGTAGAATTCGACCATCTGGCCGCTGCCACCGCGCAAACGGAAATTGCTGTCCGGTGGGGGCTGCGACTGCTGGCAGCCAAAGGAGTGATTCTGCTAGACGAGCAAGAAACAGAAATCCGGATCAGCCCGGCTCAAACCGATCCGGCAAGCAACCTGACCGACACCCAGGAAGCGGCAGATGCGCTGCGCGCGGCCCTTGCCGAAACGGCTGCTTACCGGGCCTTCTTCAGCCGCGCCGCACCAGATAACCTGCTTACCTGAATGCCATGCGTGGATATCCGATCCCAGCGAAAACGATCCGCATCGAAAACCGTGTCGTTAACTCGCGCTTCATCGCCACCATCGGCCCGGCGCAGACGGTAGAAGCCGCAAAAGCGTTCATCGCAGCCGTTCGACAGGAGATGTCTGACGCCACACACCACGTCTATGCCTACCGGGTCGGCTATGGGAGCAGCGTTACCGAGGGCATGACGGACGATGGCGAACCGAGTGGAACCGCCGGGCCACCGGTACTGGCCGTCTTGCGTGGGGCAGACCTGGGCGATGTGGTGATCGTGGTGACGCGCTACTTCGGCGGAACCAAGCTCGGCACCGGTGGACTGGTGCGCGCTTATGGAGATGCTGCCCGCGCCGCACTGGCAGCCCTGCCCCTAGATCGCCGGATAGACAAATCAACCGTCGGTATCGAGATCGACTATCCCCTTTACGAACGCCTGGAACGCCTGCTGCCCGAATACGAAGCGGTGATCGATGACCGCGAATTCGCGGCGGGCGTAACACTATACGTCACCCTGCCGACCGACCGATTGGACGCACTGACGCAGGCCATCCTGGACCTGACCGCCGGGCGAGTCAGGCCTACTCTGCTCGACACCTGACGCCCAAATCACCGCTCCACCGAACTTGCTGCCGCCGCTTCGATAGGATCAGAGGACGGTTCAGGCAAGGCAACGTTGTGAGCACAGGAGCGGTATGAACCGCCGATCACCACGCGGTAATCGACCGTGCGGTTGGGGTCCGGTTCAAGGATCACATTCTCGCGTGTCAGTCGGAGCACCGCCAGCAGCACATCAATGGCGTTGCCTTTCGTCCGACCTGTGTAATCATACACGACGGAAACCGGCTGGAACGTGCCGCCATCTTCGCCTCCTGCCACAGCAGCGAATCCCTCCCAGGCCAGCCGATCCGCTGCGACGCGATCCAGGCCCGGCACATTGCTGGCATTCAACACTTCGACCGTCGGGCCGCCCTGCACCAGACGGTTGGCCGTCGGCGGCTGCATGAAGTTGTACATCATCCACTGGACGCGCTCTGGCACAGGTAGCTGGACGCTGGCCCCCTGCGGTGTGCGCCAGGAACGGACATCCTCGCCGGCCCGGAAGGTGTAATGGGCGATTCGGCTGGAGTCGATGGTCAACGCCAGTGGAATCAGGCCCACTAAATCCTGCAACTGCATGTCCGTCGTCACGACTTCTGTCACCTGCCCCCACAGATCGGGAAGCTGGTTCAACAGCCCCAAACCCACCAGCCGTCGCCAGATCGCCTGCATTAACTGTTGCTGGCGCAGCCCGCGATCAAAATCGGTCGTCGTCCGACGGCTGCGCGCGTACCACAGCGCCAGATCGCCATCCATCTGGTGGACGCCCACCGGCAGGGTAAACAACTCCCAGTTCTCCTCGACTGTCGGGTCGAGGTTTGGGGAGATCAGCCGCCAATCCTCCAACGTGCAATCAACCGTAAGCTCGACGCCACCCAGCGCATCCACGATCTGCCGAAAGCCACCAAAGTCCACGTGTGCATAAAAGTGGATGGGAATACCCAGGTTATAAAGGATCGTGTCCTTGAGCAGTTGATAACCGCTGCCTTCGTACCCGCCTTGCTCACCATGCGCAAAGACCGTGTTGATACGCTGCATCGTCCAGCCGGGAACATAAACAAACAGATCACGCGGAAGTGAAAGCAGGCTAACCGTTCCGGCGGTGCGGTTGAGCGAGACGATCATCAGAGCGTCCGTGCGCCCGGCAGCCAGATGATCCGCATCGCTGCCCAACAGCAGGACGTTAAGCACATCATGCCCTTCAGGAGGCGGCACAGGCACGGCGTAAGGTGGCACAGCAGTCACCGTTGGCTCGACCGGCGGTGCAAACGTCCCGATAGGCAGGGTCGGAGTCGGTGAGGCGGACTCCTGGAACAGAGCAGAGGGTCCCTCGCTCACTTCCGGCGCGGCCAGAACGGCCCCGGCCATTGCCAGCAGCAGTAACACTGCCAGGCCAGCAAAGCCCAGAATGCGCCGGGAAAAGGAAGTAGAACAGGACGACATTTTTGGAAAACTCCCTCACAGCAAAATGGCTCAACCTCAGTATAAGACCTCTTTTCCTAGCGCACGGATTCCGTCGAACAGCCGCCGTCCAAGCGTAGAGAAGCAATACAAAAGGCCGGGGGAGTTCCCCGGCCTTCGACCAACCCAACCTAAAAGACATCAGGGTTCAACAACCGGCAACAGGTCGAGGTCCAGATCCGCCAGGATATACTGAGACGATACCCACCCCTGCTGCGCATCCGGCAGGCGCACGAAAAGCCAGTCACCCTCTGTATTGCGCCCCAGCGCAGCCAGAGCTTCGCCGGCCACCAACACCCGGACAATCCGGCCATTCACCGGTGCAGCGCGCAAATTAACCCGCTCCTCCGAAACCGTTGCATTGGCAATCGGCTCGGTCTCCAACGTGACGACGGCAGGCATTACCTCCACAAGGTCGTCGGTGGTAGTCAGAATGCCATCCACAACTTCTTGAAGTTGTACCGACACCACGTTCAGGCTGTCAGGCGAGTCGAGCAATTCGAGCGGCATTCGGAATTCAATAGCAATATCCCGATCCTCGATAACGTCGGCGGCACTCCGCGCTTCGCCCGCCCGCTCCGTAATGACAAACAGCGTCCCGGCGCCCCGGCGCGGCAACGCATACTGATAGGTCCGGTATTCGCCCGCCGTATTCGTCACCAGATCAATCAACACCAGACCCACATTGTACGGATCGCCCGAAACTTCAATAAGCATGTAGAAGTAAGCATCGTTCATGTATGAGCGAACCGCCGTCAGGTCCACCGTCCCCGTGCTGTCCCCCGCCACATCGACAAACGGACCGGTAAAACGTGCCCAATCGTCGGCACGGCCATCCACTGCCGTAAAGATCGGTCCCCTTTCCGGCGGCAGGTAAGGGCCATTGAAATGCACATCGAAGACGCTGACCCACCCCACAACGCCATCCAACGTTTCGACCTGCATCCACTCCCGGCTATCATCCCATCCTAGAACACGCAACAACGCTCCTTGCGTCAGGGTCGCAGTAACCTCAGCCTGCATACTGGGTTCAGCACGTAGCGACGCCTCCGGCGAAATGACCGTCGCCGTTTCTTCTCCCTGCCCCCAGACCGGAACCAACGAAAACAGCAGCAGACCCAACAGCAGAATCCACCCACCCGCGCGATATGCCAGGTGTCTGTTCATGGCTCAGCTCCTCGGCTCGGAAAGCGAATGACCTACCCCCATTCTAAATCGACTGCGCCTTTGTGTCCAAAGAATAACCGACTGCCTATACCGACAGCAGGCCGGTTGACGTAAAATAGCAAGCAAGTTCAAATGACAGCATCGGACAATGACGCTAATTTCATCTCATCCCCTTCGCATCCTCCAGCTCAACACTGCCGATATACAGGGCGGCGCGGCTAAAGTCGCCCGCACCCTGCATAGCCTGTATCTGGATAGCGGGCATGACGCTTATATGGCCGTCGGTGTGGCCCAGCAGCCGAATGAACGGATCCGCACGCTGGACAACCGCCGCAAAAACAACCCCACGTGGCTGGCACGCGGCGTGCTCCAGCGCACTCTTGGCTGGCAAGACATCAGCTACCCTGGCAGTCACCGCCTGCCCACGCTTTTTCCTGAAGGCTGGGACATCCTCCACGCACACAACCTGCACTGCTTCTATTTCGACCTGAGCGCACTCCCGGCCCTGGCGCGCCGCGCACCGGTAGTGCTGACCATGCACGACATGTGGGCCATCACCGGGCACTGCGCCTACGCGCTGGAATGTACACGCTGGCGCACGGGCTGCGGCCATTGCCCCGACCTGGAACGCTACCAGCCAATCCGCACCGACGGCACGCGCTTTAACTGGCAGCGCAAAAAGCGCCTGTTTGCCGCGAGTGATCTCTGGATCACCGCGCCTGCACAGTGGCTTTTGGACCTGCTGGACGACAGTCTGCTGGCCGGGCGACCCCAAAAGCTGATCCCGAACGGCATCAATACCCAGCTATTCCACCCGGCGTCGCGCCAAGAAGCGCGCCGCCAGCTTGGACTGCCCCAGGAGGGATCGATCCTGCTCTTCGTGGCCGATCCCACCAGTGTCTACAAGGACTTCGGCACGCTACGACAGGCCGTAGATCAGCTTTTCCAGACCCTTCCTGCCCGACAGAGGCCGACCCTGCTGGTGTTGGGCGCTGACCGGGAAAATCGGGCGGTTGATTGGGAAACGGTCGGGGAACATATCCGCGCCTTTCCCTTCACACCGGATGAGAACAGAGTCGCCCTCTACTACCAGGCTGCTGACGTCCTGGCCCACGCGGCGCGCGCAGAAGTTCTGCCGCTTTCGATCCTCGAAGCGATGGCCTGTGGCTGCGCCGTCGTCGCCAGCGACGTGGGCGGTATCGGCGAGGAGGTTGTACACGGCGAAACCGGCCTGCTCGTCCCATCGGGGAACGTCGAGGCAATGGCAGCTGCCTTGCATGCGCTGCTGACCGATCCCGACCGCGCCGCCCAGATGGGCCTCGCCGGGCGGGCACGCGTCGAGGCCCACTTCGACCGACGCAACATGGCAGCGGCCTATCTGCGCTTTTACGATGAAGTTCTTGAAACAGCCCAATCCCGCAAAGAAAGGGCGCAACATGCCTGATCCGCTGCCTCTCGTCTCGGTCATCACGCCCTCGTTCAACCAGGGCACATTCATCCGCACCACCATTGAGAGCGTGCTGTCCCAGGATTATCCTAACCTGGAATACATCGTCATCGACGGCGGCTCAACCGATGACACCCTGGAGGTGCTGCGCAGCTACGACGACCGTTTCTTCTGGGTCTCCGAAGCGGATCGGGGACAATCTCATGCCATCAACAAGGGCTTCGCGCGCGCCAGAGGCGAAATTCTGGCCTGGCTGAATTCTGACGACGTTTATCTGCCCGGCGCGGTGAGCCAATCGGTAGCTTTCCTGCAAGCCCATCCCGAAATCGACCTCGTCTACGGCGACGCCCAGTTGATCGACGCGGAAGGCTGCATCATCAGGCCGCTCGTCGCCAGTAAGCCGTTTTCACTCACCAATATCCTCACCCGCTTCTCGACCCTTGCCCAGCCCTCAGCCTTTTTTCGGAGGCGCGCGTTGGAGCAGGCCGGCCCGTTGAACGAACGCCTGCACTACATGATGGACTTCGACTTCTGGCTGCGGATCGGTCTGTGCGGCCAGGGTTGCTATCTGCCAGGCGTGCGCGCCCAGATGCGCTTCCATCCAAGCTCCAAGAGCATGTCCCAGGAGACGCGGTTCTGGGCAGAACGGCGGAGTCTGCTGGATGAGATTTTCGCGCGGCCCGACCTGCCCGCCGAAGCGCACGCCGCCCGTCGAGAGGCTTACGCCCACTGTGAACTATACTGGGGCGATAACCTGCTGCGCGAAGGTAGGCGCGCCGAAGCCCGCCCGCACCTGTGGTATGCCCTGCGCCAGCACCCACGCCTGCGACGGCGCATCCTGGCCCTGGCCCTGCTCGTCGATGCGCGCTGCAACACCCCATTCGCGGCGCTGGGCCGCCATCTGCGCAATTGGATCGCCGGACCGCCGCAGCCTTGAGGAAGTTCTGATGCATAAAAAGCCGATCCGTGTCGCCTATCTGGACGCAACGGGCGAAATGGGAGGGGCAGAACACCTGCTACTCCTCCTACTAGACGGCCTGCCGCGAGATGTCGTTGACCCGCTCCTGATCTGCACCGCCGAAGGGCCGTTTCCAGACCAGGCCCGCGCGCGGGGCATTTCCACACGGGTTATCCCCCTGCCCCGGCTGCACCCTGTTAGCCGGGTGATCTGGGGGCGGAAAATTCTCGATCCCCTGGCCGTTGCGATCAACGCCGCCACAATTCTGGTTGCTGCCGCTCAGATGACACGCGCCCTGAAAGATATGCATCCCGACCTAGTGCAGACCAACAGCACGTTTGCCCACCTTTACGGCGGATTGGCAGCGCGATGGTGCGGCCTGCCCTGTATCTGGTACTTCCACGATCTGGTCGAGACACGGCGGCTGCGCGGCAGCATTGTCCAATTCTGGCGACTACTGGCGTCTGCTCTGGCGACGCACGTTGTAGCCGTGTCGCAGGCCGTGTTGGATTCGCTGGGCATCGGTGATTCCAAAGGGACGGTTATCTATGCCGGACAGACAGACCCGCCGGCAACAACCACGCCGGACCTGCGCGCACGGCTGGGCCTTCCTCAGGATGCCCGGCTGGTGGGATACGTCGGGCGCATTGCGCACGTCAAGGCGCTGGATGTGTTGGCAAAGGCAGCCCAACGGGTCATCAGCGCGGCCCCCCAGGTACACTTCGTCTTATTCGGAGAGGCATTGTTCGGGCAGACGGGCTATAAGCAGGCGCTTGCAGAACAGGTAGCCGGCGTCGGAATCGGCGATCACTGGCACTGGCTGGGATATACTCAGAATGTGTGTTCCTACTTATCCCAAATCGACTGTCTGGTGCTGCCCTCGCGTCGGGAGGCGTTGGGGCTGGCGCTTCTCGAAGCCGGGATCGCCGGGAAACCCGCCGTCGGGACGCGCGTCGGAGGTATCCCCGAAGTGATTGTGGACGGCGAAACGGGACTCCTGGTTCCCCCAGAAGATTCAGAAGCCCTGGCTGCCGCCATCCTGCGCCTGATCCAGAACCCACTGCTGGCAGAGGCGATGGGACGCAGCGCACAGGCGCACGTCAGGGATGTTTTCGGCTTGCCGCGCTATTACACGGAGTTTATCGCGTTGTATGATTCCATCCTCGACAGCCAGGAAAATCCTGTACGTCTATAACACGACCTCGTCATTCGTCGCCATCGACCGCGATCTGCTGGCCGAACGCTGGACAGTACACGCCTGGTATGCATCCCGGCGAACAGTCAATTTAGCGGCGCTGGCGGCTGCCGTCCGGCAAAGCGATCTCGTGTTCGGCTGGTTCGCCTCCTGGCATACCTTCTGGCCCATGATGCTGGCGCGATGGCTAAAAAAACCATCCCTGCTAGTGATCGGCGGCTACGACACGGCCAACCTGCCGGAGATCGGCTACGGCCATCAGCGCGGCGGCCTCAAGAAGTGGATCAGCCGCCAGACCATCCGCAGCGCCAGCCGGTTGAGCACCTTTTCCGAGTACAGCCACCAGGAAATTCAGCGCAATCTGCATCTGCCCCCAGAACAAATCCACCTGATTTACCTGGGCATCCCCGATCCCTTTGCCGGACAGGATTACGCCTTGTTCCAGGAACCCAGAGCAGCGGTCGCACTGACCATCGGTGGCGTGACGCGCAGCAACTTACTGCGTAAAGGGCTACTGCCGTTCGTGCAGGCGGCGAGGCTGTTGCCGGATGTTCGCTTCGTTTTGGCAGGCCGCTGGTTAGACGACTCCATTACAGAATTACAACGTGTCGCGCCAGAAAACGTCGCCTTCACAGGCTGGCTGCCGCCGGAAGAGTTTTCCGAACACCTGCGACGCGCCTCCGCCTATGTCCAGCCATCGCAACACGAAGGGTTCGGCATGTCGGTGGCAGAAGCCATGCTCGGCGGGTGCATTCCGGTCGTCACGCGAGTCGGTGCGCTGCCAGAAGTCGTTGGAGAGACAGGCGTTTACATCCCATCCAATCGTCCCGAAGACATTGCCGACTCGATCCGGCAGGCCTTGCCTCTCGCCGACCCAGATCACAGCCGGGAAGCGCGCGCACGCATTCTGACCCTGTTTCCGCTCGAAAACCGTCGCCGGGAACTATGTCGTCTGGTCGAGCAGCTTATCTCCTGACTCGGACGCACGCTACACCGCTGGCGCCGGCAGACATTCGCGCTATGATTCGCCGCATGAAAAACCAATCTCAGCGCCCCCTTTACAGGTGCATATCCCAGGCCAGTCTGGGTTTGGCCCTGCTATTGCTTACGCTACTGACGACTGCCGTTCCCCAGGCCACCAGCGCGCCGCTCGCTCAAATGACCCCAACCGGCATCCAGGCCGAGGCCGTTGGTCAGGCCAACGTACGCGCCGGTCCGGGCCTTGATTACGCCGTGATCGGCACGATCTTCAGCGGCACGCGCTACGCCGTATTCGGCCAGCACGAATTTTTCCCCTGGCTGCTGATTGCCTATCCTGGCTCGGCAGACGGGCAAGGATGGGTCTTTGCCGATCTAGTCACGTTAACTGCGCCACTCGCGCAGGTTCCTTATCTATCGGGCACGATCCTGGTCAGCACGCCCAGCCCGATCCCGGTGGCAACGCTGACTGCCCTGCCCGGCAACGTCGTTACCAGCGATCCGGCCCTGGCAGGACTCGTCACCGTCGAGGCGCTGGCGGAGACGAATGTGCGCTTCGGGCCGGGCGTCGATTATCCGCGCATCGGGCGTATCTTCCCCGGCGAGCGTTATACCGCTCTCAGCCGCCACGCGCTGTATCCCTGGTTGCTGATCAGCTTCCCCGGCGCGCCGAACGGCGCGGGATGGGTCTACATGGACGTCGTGGAAGTAACAGGGGATGTTTCTGCCCTGCCGGTAATCACAGTGGAAACCGTCGGCTGGCCAACGCTGACGCCAACGCCCCCTTTTGTCATAACCAGCCTTCCACCCTGGCAGAACGCCGAAACGCCCGCACCGACGCCGATGTTGCCCGCCATCGATCTACCGGCGCTCGGCGATGACATCCTGGCCTATCTGCTGGAACAAGGCTTTGCGCCGGAAGAAGATCGCTTCGGCTCGGTTTTCCTCCTCGATCTGGCGACCGGCGCTAACATCTCACTCGGCGACGGGATCGCCTACAGCGGCATGAGCCTCATCAAAATCCCGATCCTGGTTACACTCTACCGACAACTGGATCGGCCACCTGATCCGGCAGAGGCCATAACAATTGCCAACACCATGATTTGCAGCGACAACATGGCCTCCAACGAACTGCTGGCGCGGATTGGCGGCGGCGATCCTTACACAGGCGGGCAGCAGGTCACGGCGACGATGCGCGCCCTCGGCCTGCAAAACACCTTCATTCTGACGCCGTTCGTGATCCCAGGCGTCCCCATGCCGCAGCCGAGCCAGGCGCTCACACCGCCGCAGACAGCCGCCGATCAAGAGCGTGCCGCCCCCGACCCCTACAACCAGGCCACACCAGAAGACCTGGGCTGGCTGCTCAACGCTGTCTATCAGTGTGCGATGGATGAGAGTGGCCCCCTGCTGATAGCTTTCCCCGGCGAGATCACGCCGGTCGAGTGCCGCCAGATGATCCTCGCCATGAGCGCCAACGAGATCGGTGTGCTCACAGAAGCCGGCGTGCCCACGGGGACGCGCGTGGCGCACAAACACGGCTGGATCAACGACACGCACGGCGATGCGGCTATTGTCTTTACGCCCGGTGGTGACTTCGTGCTGACCATGACGCTTCACCAACCGGACTGGCTCCCCTATGAGCTGTCTTGGCCGACGATGGCGGAGATCGCACGGCTGGCTTACAATGCCTATAATCCCAATGCCCCCCTGGACGCGATCCATCCGCAGGTGGTCAGTGAAACCTGCCAGGTGGATGCTTCCTTGCTGGAGGAACTGGCAACCGCCGACGTGCCGCTGTTAGAATAAACGCATTGCCAATCGGGACATCCCCTACTGAAAAAACGCTTCTGCCTGCTCCTGCGTGATGCCCCTGTCCGTCGGGCCGATGGCCTGCGCCAGCCGCCTCAGAGCGGCCATTACGCCTTCCGGCAAATCGGGGGAGGCTACCTGTTCCAACGAAACTCGAACAAACGTCTCAACTAACGTAGCGGGCAGTTCGCCAACCTGAGCAAGCCATTCGAGCACACCGCCCCAGGCATCAAGCACCTGCCGCCAGGTTGCAGCCAAGTCACCCTCATTGTAGATAACCACATCTGCCTGGGCCAGTTTATCTGCCTGGGGATTTTGTGCCTCGATCCGTGCGACAGCCTGCTCGCGCAAATATCCCCGGTCGGCCATCAGCCGTCTGATTTGCTGCTCGCGGGAAGCGTCTACTACCCATACCTGATCGACCTGCCTACGCAGATCGCCTTCCAGCAGCTTGATTGCCTCGATCACCACGACGGCATGGACACTGTACTGAAGCATTTGCCCGATCTCGGCCACGACCAGCGGGCGGAAGATGCGTTCCAGCTGGGCCAACACCGCCGGGTCTTGAAACGCCTTTCTGGAGAGCGCCGCCGTGTCTAACCGGCCATCCGGCAGCAGCACATCACGCCCCAACGCCTCGATCAGCGGCGCATAGCCGGGTGCGCCGGGTTCGCGGAGACGATGCACCAGTCGGTCCGCGTCGATGACCTGCGCGCCCAGTTTCGCCAGCATATTCAGGACAGTGCTCTTACCCATCGCAATGTTACCCGTCAGCCCAAGAACAATCCGCTGCCGACGGGCGGGAGGCAGAAATTCGCCATTCAAGAATGCCCGCAGCCAGGCATGGCGAAAGCTCACCTCGCCGGCATCCTGATCCAACAGACGCGCTGCGATCAGTCCGTCCAACAACTGCGCAGGTCGCACCTCACGCATAAGGCATCCCTCCTGATCTGCGGGGATTGTAGCGCAGTAGCACAGGCCCCGACTGTTTGTATTTCAAGCACAGAGACGGTTACAATGCAGCTAGGATTCGCAAGGAGCAAGGCGCGCTGCATCATGAACGATGTTCCGCCAAAAGGCAACCCACCGGACGCCCTGCGCACGAAAGCCGTCGAGGATTTTCTCAAAGCGGTTTACCTGCTTCAGCACCAGGAAGATGCGGTTTCCACGTCGGCGTTGGCGGGTGAACTCAAAATCCAGTCGCCTTCGGTGACGGAGATGGCAAAAAAACTGGCCGAACATGGCTTGCTGGAATACGAACGTTACCGAGGACTGCGATTGACCGAAACAGGCCAGCAGATCGCCTTAGAAGTGATCCGACGCCACCGCCTGTTGGAGATGTACCTGGTAGACGCGCTCGGCTATTCGTGGGACCAGGTACACGAAGAAGCCGAACGTCTGGAACATGTGATCTCGCGCCAGTTCGTAGACCGCATCGCTGCCGCACTGGGCAACCCAGACCACGACCCGCACGGTGATCCGATCCCTGCCGCCGATGGCTCACTGCCTCACCAAAACCTGACCTCGCTGGCAGACCTGCCCCTCCAGCAAACCGGCCAGATCAGGCGCATCACGGCGCAGTCGCCGGAAGCGTTGCGCTACCTGGGCCAACTGGGTCTGATCCCCGGCGCACAGGTGATCGTCACCGCGCATGATCCCTTTGACGGCCCAGTCCATCTGTTGGTAGACAATGCACCGGTCGTCGTCGGCGCGGAGATGGCACGACACATTCTGCTAACCCTCCCAAGCCAAGAGTAAGACCGATTCCTGTGTTTTTCGGTCCAGAACAACCTTTAACGTGCACTTCAGTTCCTGGCGCGTGTGACAATTTTCACTACCTTGCAAGCGTCAACTTCGGCTACGCTGTAAGGGAGCGTTTTCTGTCAAATCTGCACAAACCGAGGCTACGATCATGCACAATTCCCACAAACCGTCGATTGCCCCACGTCTGGAAAAAGAGGCCCGCCGCGAAAAGATGGCCCTGCCGCCACAGCCCCTGCTGGAACGCCCGCCAGAAGTACGCCTGAACGATTTTGAGGAGATTATTGTGCCGTTTTCGGCAGAGCAAGCCATCGCTGAGGCATCTCGTTGCTTATTCTGCCCCGGCGCGCCCTGCGCGAATGCCTGCCTGCTCGGCAACGACATCCCCGGCGCCATGTGGCTGATCAGCCAGGGCGATTTTCTGACCGCCGCCCGGCTGTACCGGGAAACAAGTGCTATGCCAGAAATTTGCGGGCGGGTGTGCCCCCAAGAACGGTTATGTGAAGGCGCCTGTGTGCTGGGCAAAAAGGGCGATCCAGTTGCCCTGGGCAGGCTGGAGATGTTCGTGGCCGACTACCAGCGGTTGCGTGAGGGATTACCCACCGATGGTGTCGGGCCGGATAGCGGCAAGCGCGTGGCGATTGTGGGCAGCGGCCCTGCCGGGATTGCCGCCGCCGAATGGCTGCGCCGCGCCGGACACGCCGTCACCATCTACGAGGCACTACCCGAACCAGGTGGTCTGTTGGTGTACGGTATCCCCAGTTTCAAGCTGAATAAGGACATCGTCCGCGCGAAGATCGACCAGCTTCGCGCCTTGGGTGTGGAAATCGTCTGCAACACCCGCATCGGCAGAGACATCCCCCTGGCAGAACTGCGCAGCCTCTATGACGCCGTCTTCTTGGGGACGGGTGCGAACGTGGACGCCACTGCCAAAATCGAAGGCATTGACACGCCGGGCGTCTACCAGGCAACCGAATTTCTGCTGCGAGCCAACCTACCGCCCGAAATCCTGGCCCCTGAAATCCGCGCCAAAGGACCGCTGCCTATTGGACGCAAAATCACCATCTTCGGCGGCGGAGACACCGCAATGGACTGTATGCGCAGCGCCCTACGGCTGCAACAGCAAGCTGGATACCCCCTGGATGTCACCTGCGTCTATCGCCGTACCGAAGAGGAGATGCCCGGCAACACCAAAGAACGCGCTCATACCCGCGAGGAGCATGGCAAGTTTGAATTCCTCACCGCGCCGGTGCGCTTCATCTCTGGTGAGCAGGGAAGCCTTGGCGCCGTCGAATGTCTGCGCATGGAACTCGGCGAGCCGGACGAAAGCGGGCGCCGTCGTCCGGTCCCGATTCCAGACAGCAACTTCATTTTGGAAACCGACCAGGCGATCCTGGCGTTGGGCTACTGGCCCGATCCGCTGATCGGCAAGACAACGCCCGGCCTGGAAACACACGATTGGGGACTGATCACCGCCGACCCTGAAACCGGCAGAACTTCTCTTGAGGGCGTTTTCGCAGGCGGCGACAATGTCACCGGTGCAGACCTAGTCGGCACAGCAGTCGCGGCAGGCATCCGCGCTGCGTACGCCATCAACGACTACCTGCGCGGGAATTGACAGATCGCAGCAGCGGCGGCGGATCGAGTCCGCCGCCGGCTTATCTTTTGCCGCCGCAAAAGGCAGTTACAACCGCATTTCTGACGAGTGGCCGGGGAAAACACTCTTGCCGGTGATATAGCTGTACGCCTGGTTGACCGCAATGGCTGCCTGCCCGAAGCCGACCGAGATCAGGTTCAGCGGTTCAGCATCCGGCTGCGCGGCAATGTCGCCTGCTGCATAAATACCGGGTAGGTTTGTCTCCTGGCGACTGTTCACCACGATGTAGCGGCGGTCGATCTGGAGACCCCAATCTTTCAGCCCGCCCAAGTCGGCCTTGAAACCCAGGTTGAGCAGCACGGCATCCACCGGAATGCGCATTTCCTCCTGCGTGCGGTTATCGAAGATGACTGCCGCCTCGACCTGTGCATCACCTTCCAGGCGACGAATTTCGTAATGCGTCAACACCTGCACAGATGAATGCATTAGCTCGGTCAGACTGCTGGGATGAGCGCGGAAGCCCTCACGCCGGTGGATCAGTGTCACCGAGCGGGCATAGTCCTTGAGGTTAAGCGCCCAGTCCACCGCCGAGTCGCCGCCGCCCACGACCAGCAAGTTCTTTCGGTAAAAAGGTTTTTTGTCCTGAACAAAATAGTACACTCCGTGTCCTTCAAACCGGTCGATGGTGTCATTTTGCAGTTTGTTAGGCCGGAATGCGCCAATCCCGGCGCAAATGATCACCGCCCGGCTGTGGTGACTGCCCCTGTCGGTGACGAGTTCCCACATACCGTCATCCAGACGGCGAAGTTCCTCGGCCCGCTCTTCATAGCACATGGCCGGATGCCAGCGTTCCACCTGCTCAACCAAGTTGTGCACCAGGTCTTTGGCAAGAATTTTGGGAATCCCGGCCACATCGTAAATGTATTTCTCTGGGTAGAGCACTGCCAACTGTCCACCCGGCTCCGGCAAAGCCTCGATAATCTTGGTGCGCATCTCACGCATCCCAGCATAAAATGCGCCAAACAACCCGGTCGGCCCGGCGCCGAGAATCGTAATATCATACAGGTCGTTTTCAGCCATCCGCTCGCTCCCTTATCGATGAGCCAACAATATTGTGCGTTCGCCGCTCTGCCACCAGCAGTGGCGAACCGCTCTCCGGGTGTATTTTACAATGGCACCGGCAGTGCCGCCGAAGGGGTGTAGTCCCCCAACAGCACCGAGACCACCGCATCCAGGGAAGGACTGGCATCCCCCAGGCTTGCCAACGCGGTCTTGCAGGCCGGGAAACGCGCGGCATCGTGCGGATTGCGTAGAGCGACCAGCACGACTCGGCATGCATCTGCGATCAGCAGATCGACCAACTGCGCCTCTGGAGGATACAGATGGGCGCTTCGCACTGCCAGCAGCAATACGTCCGCCCCGGCTGCGAATGCGCGGGCGCGGGCCGCCTGGTCCGGCGTAAAATTCGACTCCAGGGCAATCGCTTCCAACCCTGCAAGACGCTTCTTCAGTCGTTCTGCCAGACCCGTCTGACCGCCGCGTTCCAGAGCTTCCGAATCTAGGTAGGAAGCGAACTCAACCATCACCACACGCCTGCCATCGCCGGGACGCAGCGGCAGCACACTGGCCTCTTGCCGGACCATCACCACGCCCGCCCGCGCAGCTTCCTGGGCGACGGCGCGGTGCTCCGGCGCGGCGATCAGTTCCGGCGCAAACGGCTGCGGCGCGCTGGTATAGCGCGCTTTGAGGGTCAGAATTCGTCGCGCTGCTTCTGCAATGCGATCCGTCGAAATACGCCCCGAATACACCGCTTTGAGCACCCCATCATGGGCGGCAGCCTGCTTTTCCGCCGTGTGGGAAAAGAAGATCACGTCCACCCCAGCCAGCGCCGCCAACACCGCCGATTCTCCCGCCCCGTAGCGGTCGGAAATAGCGCGCATCTCCATACAGTCCGTCGTCAGGACGCCCTCAAACCCCAGTTCGCCGCGCAGCAAGTCATAGAGAACGGCGCGCGACAGCGTCGAAGGGTTCACTGGGTCGAGCGCCGGAAAGTGGATGTGCGCCGCCATGATGCTGCTCACACCCGCCGCAATCGCCGCGCGGAACGGCGGCAGGTCCACTGCGTCCAGACGCGCGCGATCTGAGGCAATGACCGGCAGATCGAGATGTGAATCGATAGCCGTGTTGCCGTGCCCCGGAAAATGCTTGGCGCAGGCCGCAACACCCGCCGCCTGGTAGCCTTGAATCTGCGCCGCGCCAAGCAGCCCCACCTTTGCAGGATCGCTGCCGTAGGAACGCGCGCCAATAGCCGGATTGGCCGGATTGCTCATCACGTCTACCGCCGGGGCGAGATTCCAGTTGATGCCGACGGCGCGCATCTCCGCCGCCAAAACACCCGCCATCCGCCGCGCCAGGTCGGGATCACCCGCCGCGCCGAGGGCCATGTTGCCAGGGCTTTCAGTGAAAGGCGCGCGCATCCGAGCGACGATACCCCCTTCCTGATCGACGGCGATCAGCAGCGGCAGGGGCGATGCCTCACGCAGGCTGGCCGTAAGATCGGCAAGCTGGGCAGGTCCGGCGACGTTGCGCGCAAACAGAATCACCGTTCCCAGGCGGCCTGCCCGCAGCCAATCCAAAAAGTAACCGGGCGCCTCCAGGCCGTCGAAGCCCGCCGCCATCATCTGCCCGACTCGCTGTTCCGACGAAAGACCGGCGAGCACCGTTTCCACATCGGATAACCGCGTAGCATTCATCGTTCACCATCCGATCCGCCTATAGACGGCAGCAATCCGAAACCACCGCCGCAAACCGACGCCCACTCTACTCGTAACGGAGCACGTTCAGTGGTCGCTCATGGGAAGCACCCCAGGCCGTCAGGATCGTCGCCAGCAGCGAGAGACCAACAGACAGCGCCACCAGAAAGAATACCTGTTCACCGGAGATCGTCTGGCCAACCAGACGGACCATCTCCCC
Organism: uncultured Anaerolineae bacterium; assembly: GCA_964529715.1. GTDB lineage: Bacteria > Chloroflexota > Anaerolineae > Aggregatilineales > Ch27 > CAZGXI01. The sequence goes on from CAZGXI010000020.1 coordinate 63,452, forward strand.
AACGCCGCCGCCCATCAGCATCGCTACGAAGACGGACAACGCCCCAACGCCAACGCCGACCAACCCGCCGACCAAGCCGATAATCGCATTTTCCAGCAGCAGCACTCCCAATACGCGGCGCGTCTTGAGGCCCAACGCCTTCATAACGCCGATCTGCCGCCGCCGCTCCAGCGTCGCCAGGGCAACCGTGTTGGCGATGATCGTCGCCCCGGCAAACAGCGCCAGTCCCGCCACCAGCAGCGGAATCGACGCCATCTGCTGCATCAGACGCTCCAGAGCGGTATTGAGCGAACTAACATCCAGCGTGAAGCTGCCCAGCACCCCTGCCAGCGCATTGAGGGTCTCGTTGAGATAAGGTTCCTCCACGTTGATGATGGTCAGGTAGACTTCGGCGGACAGTGAACTCTCCAAAGCGTCCAGCGGCACGATAATCGTATCTGGCCTGCCGAACAGGAATCCTCGCATCTCGCTGGTGATCCCCACGATCTCGAAATCGCGGATAATGGTCCGGTTGAACGCACTGATACTGAAGCGCAGCACGTCACCCGGCTGCAACCCCAATTCCCGGACTGCCGGGATACCGCGTAACACCGCCACGTCCCGTCCTGCGTCCTGCGGCCCCAGGGAACGGCCCGCCAACATCGGTTCGTCCATCGGCAGCGACGTGCGCACATCTCGCCCGACCATGAACGACAGAAAACGGCTCTGCACTGCCGCCTGATCTGCCCCCAAAGCTTCATCCAGACGGGCATACCACTCCCGGTCACCGTTGATAGACGTTAGCGTGACGCGGTAGTTGCCATACTGGGTATAAGTCACGCCGGGCCGCCCGTCCAACGTCGCCGCGATCATCCGGTGGCCACCGGGCAGAAACGAGGTCGAGATCACGTTGCCACCCATTTGCTCGGTCAAGCTGATGTTCATGATCTCGATGACCGTGGTGGACATCAGCGTGATCAGGCTGAGCGCAAAAACGCCGCCGGTGAGCGCCAGCAGCGAGGAGGCCGTGCGTGCGCGGTTGGTCGTCAGCGAGCGGAGCGCCAACTTGAGGTCGATCACGCCGAACGAGGGTAGCTTGCTCACCAGCCAGACCAGCACCCAGAACAGCGCCACCAACACGCCCAGAGCCAGCATCCCGGCGGCAGCCAGCAGGATACCGTTCGTCAGCGGGCTGATGTCCAGGACTTCCACCACGTCGCCCATCCTCTCCATCGAGGGCGGGCCATGTCTGGACATCTGTTGGAACATCGTTCCATAGTCCCCAACGATCTGGCCGACGATCACACCCAACACCAGCGTCAGTACAACCAACGCAAATAGGCGTTGTAGCAACCCGGCACGCGGCATCAAAGCCTCCATTGGACGTAGCACCGCTGCCGGGCGGACCTGCGCAGCGGCCAGGGTCGGCAGAAAGCCGAACACCACCGTCACCGGCACGCCCATCGCCATACCGAGGATCATCGGGTCGGCGTACAACCGCCAGCGGAGCGGCTGCTGGAGGAACTGTTCTCCTACGCGCTGCGCCACAAAACTGAGCGCCAAGCCGAAAACCACACCGAGCAAACTGCCTAACACCCCCATCAACACAGCTTCGGTGAAGAACAGCAGCGTAACGCGGAAACCCTTTAACCCTAACGTCTTGAGAACGGCGATTTCCACCGTGCGCCGCCGCACTACAACCAACATTGTGTTGATGATCCCGATCCCGCCGACGACCATCGCCGCCAGCCCCATGACCAGCACGAAGTCGTTGATCGTGTCGGCAATAAACCGGTTTTGCGCCAGAAATTTGTCGCGCGTCCGCACGCCGATATTGCCAAACCGCGTCCGAAGCTCGCTCTCCAGCGCCGGCAAGTTCGTCCCTTCAGGAACCTGTAGATATATCTCGTCAGGCTGGGGCGGCAACTGCACCGCCGCTGCCTGATCGATGTCAAGATAAACATAACCCCATAGCAGGCCGATCATGTTTCCATTCGCGGCCTCACCTTCTATCGCTGCGATGCCGCGAACTGTGAACGTGTCCTCCGTACCGCTCAGCCGTACCGAATCGCCCACCTGAATATCTAAAAACAACGCCAGGTTGTCGGATACCACAATGTCCAACGGACCGGTCAGCAAATCGCGCAGGGGAACACCTGGCGGGTCGAGCGCGATAACTTCACCATAAAAAGGGTAGAGGGCAGGTTCTACAAAATAGGAGGCCACGTACTGCGGCCTTCCTGGGCGGCCATCTTCGCCGATGACGGCAAGCTGCAAATCGGCGTCCGTGATCGCCACTGTGATAGCATAACCCTGCTCCGCTGCCCAGGCGCGAATTTGCGCTTCTCCCTCGGCGGAAAAGACGTTGCGCCCATCCGTCGTCTCCTCCATCACCTGCCCCCCGCCTGCCGTAAGCCGGAGGTCGCCGCGATTGAGGGCAGCGATGTTGGTCGTCAGAGCGTCGGTGATCATCAGGCCCATCATCCGCAGAGCCACCACCGCCGCCACGCCTGCCGCCACACAAAACAGCGCAAACAGCGTGCGCTGGCGGTTGCGGGCCAGATCACGCAGGGAATGCATCAAGTAGAAGCGCCACAGCGTCACGACGTCCTCCCCATGCCGTTCCCATTTCCGTCCACCAGACGGCCATCGACCAGTCGAAGCACCCGGTCCATCCGCCCAGCCACGTTTGGGTCGTGCGTCACCAGGACGATGGTGGTGCCCGTTTCGCGCTGCACATCGTCTAATGCCTGGAGGACGATCTCACCAGAAGCCGTATCGAGATTGCCGGTTGGCTCGTCTGCCAAGATAACCGCCGGGGCATTCGCCAGCGCTCGCGCGATGGCAACCCGCTGCTGCTCTCCACCCGACAGTTCGGCAGGGCGGTGCTTAAGACGATCTTGAAGGCCAAGCAGAGTCAGCAGTTCCCTGGCGCGTTTTTCCGCCGGGAACTTCGGGCGGGAGGCAAACTGGATCGGCAGGGCCACATTTTCTAATGCTGTGAGCGTTGGGATAAGATTGAAGAACTGGAAAACGAACCCGATCTTCTCGTTGCGCAGTTCCGCCAGACGGGATTCATTCATCGCTGTGATGTCCTGGCCGTCGATAAAAACCCGGCCCTCCGTCGGCGAGTCGAGACCACCCATCAGTCCCAACAGGGTCGATTTGCCGCTGCCAGACGGCCCGATGATGGCGACTTTTTCGCCTCGCTGGATGACCATATTGAGGCCGCGCAACACGTGAATAGACACTTTGCCTAGGGGCAAGTCCTTGACCACCCCCTGAATACGCAGCACTTCACCATGCCCGTTCGACGGCGTCATAGCAACATACTCCTGCCCGATCAACATCCGGATCAACGGCGTCCCGTGACGTCCGATCCTTTATACGACGCAAACGCCGCCGCGTTGCAAACGCCCTACCGAAGCGCGATTGTAACCCAAAAAACACAGGCAAAACGCCCCCGTAGCACGCCAAGAGGAAAATTGACGTGCGCCACTGTTGACGGTATTGTTGTGCCTGCATCACACCCGACACCGTCGCCTAAGGATTCGGAGGACACAAAAACTGATGCGCAACTGCTACCGGCTGATCGCGTCGCTCTTTGTCTGGATAATCTCGCTCCTTTCCATCATGCCTGCCGCAGCAGATGGGCCGGGCCAATGCCCAGCGGGGACCGACACCACCGGAGCCTGTCTGCCTGTGCCTGTCGCGCAATTGAGCGCCATCGAATTGCGCGCCCTCAACGCCGAAATCGCCGCCTATCCACGTCCGGCCCTCACGCCGCTCCCGACGGACGAGGCCATGCTGTACAATCGCAACTACCAGCGCGTGTTGCAGCAAGTCACGATCTACGACCAGCCCAACGGCAACCCAATCGGCACCCTCGATCCCGGCTTCAATTTTTTCACCACCCTCAACCGCGTGGATAACTGGGTTGAAGTCAACCCTGGCCAATGGGTACAGGAAGAATACCTGGGCGGCGCGCGTATTTCGCATTTCACCGGCGTACTGATCGACGAGCCGCCCCCCTACCCTTTTGCCTGGGTGCTGCTGGACACTCGCCCTAGCCGTCATCCCGGCGCAGCGACCATCCGCGAAGATGCCTGGATACCGCGCTACACCCTGGTGAACATCTTTGCCAGAGCCGTCGTTGACGGATGGGAGTGGTATCTGATCGGGCCGGATCAGTGGATTCACCAGACGCGCATCGCCAGAGTAATCCCCGTCGAGCGACCTACCGGCGTCTCCGGGCGCTGGATCGCCGTCGATCTTTACGAGCAGATTCTGATTGCTTACGAAAATGACCGTATGGTCTTTGCCACGCTGGTCTCCTCTGGCCTGCCAGATTGGCCCACTCGTGAAGGGCTATTCCAGATCTGGTCACGCTTTGCCAGCACGCCCATGAGCGGCGGTGAGGGAATGCCGGATTTTTACTATCTGGAAGAAGTGCCCTGGACGATGTACTTTGACGATGCCATCTCGCTGCATGGTACCTACTGGCACGACGGCTTCGGCTACCGGCATAGTCATGGCTGTGTTAACTTGACCATCACCGACGCTCACTGGCTTTATCAGTGGACCGAAGAAGGCGGCTACCCGAACGCTTACGTCTATGTTTATAGCAGCGGACAATACCGCTGACCCCAGGTGATATGCTTCGTTGCAAGTTTGCAGGGGCGCAATCAGGCGCCCCTAAAGGTATCTTGAGGCAGTCATGACATTTCTCCCGCCCGGCCTGTTTGATCAACTTGCCGACGAACTGGCAGTACGCCAGGAGATCATCCGGCGACTTCAAATCCCCCTTGACCAATTCGGCTACGATCTCGTGGATACACCGCTGATCGAACAAGCTGACCTGTTTCTCATCAAAGCGGGTGATGCGGCTATCAACCGTTTGGTGACATTCGACCTGCCAGGCCGAACCCTGTGTCTGCGCCCGGAGTTCACCGTGCCGGCCGCCCGCCTGTACATTGAGCACTTTCAAGACCGGCCTGGTGCTGTGCGCCTCCAGTTTGCCGGACCAATTGTGCAGTACGAGCGATTGGGGCACAACCATATCTGGCAGCAAAGCGCCGTCGGCGCGGAACTGCTCAACGAGTATGGCCCTGCCGCCGATGCGGAAATTATCGCCCTGGCGGGCAAAATGCTGGATGCGGTTGGGGTGTGCCAGTGGCAGCTGATCATCGGGCATAGCGGGTTAGTAGGACGTTTTCTGGATCGCTATGATCTGAACCGGCAGATGCGCCGCCTGGTGTTAGAGCAGCTCCCCATCTTGCGTACCGGACCGGAAGGCTATGCCCAGGCGCGCGCCGCCATCGACAGCCAACCGCTGTTCGCAAACGACGTGTCGCTCGCGCCGACTAATGGCTGGCAACCGGATGCAGAAACCGCTCTCCAGGCGCTTTTGCAGGCCACGCCGCAGCGCGGCCCCAGTGGCGGACGCACACGGGAGGAAATCGCACGCCGTCTGCTAAGCAAACAACAGCAGACCGATCAGCGGGCTGGGGCGCTGGCCGCCCTGGAGGATTTTCGCGCCATCGTGGAACGCTTCCGTACACCTGCCGAAGTCGCCCGTGCCGTTGACGATCCTGCCCTGCGCGCTATCGCAGCCGAACTCGCCGACACATTTGAACGCCTCGTTGGGTATGGCCTTCCTACGGGGAGGATCAGCTTCGACCTGACTTTTACGCGCAACCTGGACTATTACACGGGGATCGTATTCGAGTACCGCACACCACCGGATGCTGGAGACCTCCTGCTCACAGGAGGCGGACGCTACGACGAGTTAATTCGCCTGCTGGGGGCCAGACGAGATGTCCCCGCCGTCGGCTTGATGACCTACGTCGAACGTCTGCGGCAGGTGAGAGAGGGACAACCATGACCGAACGCGTTTCTCTGGCACTGCCGAGCAAGGGTCTGCTGGAAGAGCCGACGCTTAACTTTTTGCGCACTTGCGACTTGCGTGTACACAAGTCAAATCCGCGCCAGTATACGGCCACGATCCCCGCTCTGCCCCAGATCGACGTGTTGTTCCAGCGCGTGCGCGACATCGCTTACAAGATCGCCGATGGGACAGTGCACCTGGGCATCACGGGGCTGGACGTGGTGCAGGAATATCCGCATGACGACCTGCTTATCGTCCACAATAACCTGGGTTACGGAAGCTGCGAATTGGTAATGGCCGTGCCAGAAGCGTGGCTCGACGTGGAGACGATGGCCGATCTAGTGGACATCTCTCTGGATTTCCGCGAGCACAAGCGGCGCAACCTACGCATTGCCACCAAGTTTGCCAACCTCACCCGCCGCTTTTTGCATGAACACGGTTTGCATCACTTCACGTTGGTCGAATCAGAAGGCGCCCTGGAAGTCGCGCCCACGCTCGGCTATGCCGATGCCATCGCCGACTTGACGGCGACAGGCACGACCCTGCGAGAAAACCACCTCAAGCCGGTGCTGGACGGCGTGATCCTCTCCTCGCAGGCGTGCCTGGTTGCCAACCGCCAGGCTTTGCTGAACCTACCTCAGGTGCGTCAGACAACCCGGACGCTGCTTGAATTGATCGATGCGGCCATTCAGGGACAGAACTACTACAGCATCACGGCAAACATGCAGGGTGAACATGCCGAAGCTGTGGCGCAGCGCGTGGCACAGAATCCGCTCACACGCGGTCTGCAAGGGCCGACTGTCGCGCCGATCTACGCTGCCAGCACATCAGCGGAAAATGGCGGGCAGTGGTTCGCCGTGACCGTCGTCGTCCACAGCCGTGATCTGCTCCCGGCAGTACAACATCTGCGCGCCGTCGGCGGTGCACAGGCGACGGTCACACCGGTGCGCTATGTGTTTCTGGAAGAGTCTACCAGTGATGCACGCCTGGAACAGGTATTGAAAAACGCAGCGTCATAATACTCCCAACCAGGCCGGCAGCGCGGTCAGGTCATCAAGGATAACAATGCAGCCTGCCGCTTCCAGCGCGGCGCGGCGTTGCGCCTGCACTGCCTCTCCTGCCCCGGCAACGCCGCTCATCACACCGACACAGGGCATCCCAGCGGCCTGCGCAGCCAATGCGTCGCTGACGGCATCTCCCACCACGATTGCCCGCAAATCGGTCAGCAGCTCACCTTCCAGCAGGGTACTGGCAGCACACAGCGGACACAACGCCCGCCGCATACTATACGGATGCGGCTTGCCCAGGGCAGCCTGGCCGGTTTCTCGCTGCGCTGCTTCGACCTCGTTGATCGTCACGATACGATTCAGGGCAAAATCGTCCAACACCCCCAGCGCCTTCAAAGGCGTCAGCGTTTCATCGCGGGGTCGTCCGGTGGCAACGGCCAGCGTATACCCCGCTGCGCGCAGCGTTTTACAGGTTTGCTGAAGCAGCGGTGCAGACACAACAGGCTTTTCTTGCAACGGCGAGGCCCCCCATACGCCCATCTGTGTACCGTCGTACCAACGCTGAAACCGCTCGCGCATGTACGTCCACCAGGGGCCATGCAATGCGAAAAAGCCCGGCGTTGACTGGATAGCTTCCCCGGCGAACTGTCCGGCAAAAGCGATCAGGTCCGCGCCGCGACGATCTCCGGCAGCCTGCAAAAAACATTCCAACCCTTCCGGCCACGCTGCCGGGTAGTGCGCCGTCGCACGTAGCGCATAAAAAACATCCTCGATTTCGCCCTCTCCCAAACAGGTGGCTCCCGCGAGAGAGGCCAGCAGCGCACAAGAGGCAACAAAGGTCAGGTCGTAGTTAGAGTTCACCGCCCGGTTCTTAAGTTCATAGACGAGCGCCTGGGGCAGCATGGCCTCACGCGCCGGCAGGTCGTGCACGGCGTTGACATAAGCGCGGCCCGCCTGGAGGCGCAGGTGCAGCAATTCCCACAACGTCAGCCGGGCGCATTCCCAGTAGATATGTTCGGTCGTGATCACCCCGTCCATATCGAAGATGATCACGTCATAGGGCCGCTGTTTGTTCAGAGAGCCGTCTCCACTTCGTCCAGCCAACACTCAATCCGACTTGTCCCCCCCACCGACCGTCCCCCCATCTCCACAACATGCGCCAATCCCAACAACGCAATGCATGGCGGAAAACGTCCACCGTCGGTCAGGTTCATCGTCAACAGCGGACAGCAGGCCAGCGCCGCTTGCAGATAAGCCCGCCAATCAGGGCGCAGCCAACCGCGCATCCGCAATTCGCGTAACAGCGGAACAAGCACGCGCTCGGTCTTGCTCTGCCAGAACATCCGACGCACTGCTCCAAGCTCCTGTGAATATGTGACCACAAAGCGATCCCCATCACAAGTGAGATCAGCACCTTTTCTACCTGCCAATTCGCGTGGAAAATACATCCACATGGCAAAAACGTTATGGTATAGGGGCTTGGTCAGGTCAAGCAGCGGATCGTGCCGCCCGGCGAAGGCTGGATCGAAATACACCAGTGCATCGCCGCGCAGAAAAACATTGCCGTTGTGCGCATCTCCATGCCCCACCACTGCCGGACCGTCTTGAGCAGGTTCGAGCAGGTTCACAGCCC
>CAZGXI010000020.1:71967-90034 GCA_964529715.1 uncultured Anaerolineae bacterium
CGCGATCACATCGTTCAGCGAATCACGGAACGGCACGCCATTGATCGTCCAGTGCGCGCGTCGGACCTGTTCGACCGATACTGCATCCAGGCCCGGCAGTGTGACGCGCGTTCCCGGTCCATAAAAAGCATCCAGTCGCCCGCGCGTCAGGCGGTGATAGAATAACTGGTGCACCGGCGCACGGGCATGATCGCCGGACTGTTGCCAGGACAGCACAGCCCGATAAATCTGCCACAGGTGATCATCGGCAGCGTTCTGCGCTGCGCAAAGGGCCTCCGGGTCGCCGACGCCACCCTGCTCGATCTCCCAGGCGACGTCAAAGACGGAACGGTCCTCGACGACTTCGTAGAGCAGCATCTGGCGGCCCGGCGTTGTAGAGGCATATACAGGCCGGATGATCGGATACCCGACCCCGGCCAGCAGGTCGCTATTGTAATACTCCGCGATAACGTTCCCTGGCTCGACGTGCGACTTAAAGAACAGCCGCCGCCCATCTGCCAGAGTCAGAAAGCCGTTGAACGAATTCAACGAGACGGCCTGGGGCCGCAGCACTACCGCCGCAGCCTCCAGGCCAAAGACATCTCGAATGAAGCCCCGGAGCAGGTCGTGTGCGGTCTCCAGGTCGGTATATTGCAGACGCTGAATGTCTTCGAGGACGGTCATCGCCACCACTCGTCGCGCTGGCGAATGGACAGCGCGTGCGCCGGAAAGCCCTCGTAGTCGGCCAAACGGACCGTCGTCTCGCGCAGGGCGGCGTATCCTTCCGGCGACAGGTAGCCGATGCCGCTGCGCTTGAGGAAGTCAAAGACGCTCACCGACGAGAATGAGCGGGCAAAGCCGCCGGTCGGCAACGTAGCATTGAGACCCAGGCAGTAATTGCTGATCGGGATCGGCGTGTACGGACCGAGCAAGATTTCACCTGCGTTGCGAATACGGCCCAGCGTGGTAAAGGGGTCCTGAGTCAGAATCTCCAGGTGCTCCGGCGCATAGTCGTTGACGAAACAGATCGACTCGTCCAGGCTGTCTGTGATCAGGATGCCGCCGTAATCGCCCAGCACCGTTTGCACGAACTTCTGCCGCCACTCCGGCAACTTGGCGATCAGGTCTGGCAGCAGACGCAAGGCCTCGTTGGCCAGAGCGCGGCTATGCGTCACCAACAACGCCGCCGAGTCCGGGCCATGTTCGGCTTCCACCAGCAAGTCGAGCGCGGCAAGGCGCGGGTCGGCAGCTTCGTCGGCCAGGATAATCGACTCGCTCGGCCCGGCAGGCACACCCACGTCCATCACGCCGTAGAGCAAACGTTTGGCAGCAGATGTATAACTGCTGCCGGGTCCAACGACCTTCGCCACTTTCGGCACAGTTTCCGTCCCATAGGCCAGCGCAGCGATGGCGTGCATCCCACCAACGGCATAGACTTCCCTCACGCCGGCAACCTCAGCAGCGTACAGAGAGGCAGCGTCTACTTTACCGTCTGGGCCGGGCGGCGTCACCACAACCACGCGTTCCACCCCGGCCACCACTGCCGGCGCGGCCAGCATCAGCATGACCGACGGAAACGCCCCCTTGCCACGCGGCACATAAAGTGCGGCGCTGGCAACCGGTGTGATCTTTTCGCCTGCCAGAACGCCAGGCATCACCTCCATGAACCACATCGGCTCCGGCATCTGCTCGGCGTGAAACTTGCGGATGTTCTCGTGCGCCTGCTGGATCGCCTGGCGCACCTCCGGCAATAATGCCTCGCGCGCCGCTGCGAAATCGGCATCCGAAGCGCGAAGCATCTCCCGCGTAAAGTCTGGGGCGTTGAATTTGCGGTTGTAAAAGGCGAGCGCCTCATCCCCTTCCCGGCGCACATGCGCGATGATCTCTTCGGCGGTAGGCAGCAACGCCGTAATGTCTTGCTCACCACGACGCATGAGACGGGCCAGTTCGTCGGCAGAGATTTTATTCAACTCACGGACCTTGATCATGTTATCCTCCTCAAGGATGCGGAAATAAATACAGCCGCCAGCCCTCGGTAAGCGGAAGGCTGACGGCTGTTAGCGGACAGCGCAAAAGGCTCACCGGGCAGGGACGGCGGTTTTCTCCTGGTGATGATGGATGTCTTCCAGATAGGCAGATTTACGGCGGCTGCCATCCCAGCGGATGTCCGGGATCAACACGCTGGCAAACCGGGCGATGCGATCTTTATACGCCATCAGATCGCGGAGCATGATCGCCATCTCTGCCTCGACATCGTGAGTCGGCTGGTAGCCCAGGTTGAGCAGGTGGGCGTGATCCGGGTTGTAGTAGTGCTCGTCCATTTCGGCACGCGGATTTTCAAGGTTGCGAATCTCCACGTTCAGCCCCAGGCTGCGCCCGACCTTCTGAACCTTGAGGGCAAGCTCGGTCAGGTCATAAACTTCCTCGAACTGATTAAAAACCCGATACTCGCCCCTCTGTGGCGGGTTCTCGATGGCGATAGTCAGACACTGCATCGAGTCGCGCAGGGGTAGAAAACCACGCCGCTGGTGGCCCTTGCCAAACAGCGTCAGTGGGTGACCAATGACCGCCGAGCAGCAGAAGCGGTTGACCGCCGTACCGAAGGATTGGTCGAAGTCCAGACGGGTCGCCAGACGTGGGTCATCGCCCATCTCGTCGATCCGTGTGCCGAACACCACGCCCTGCATGATGTCGGTGGAACGCAACCCCCAGATACGGCAGCAGAACATGACGTTGTTCGAGTCGTGGACCTTGCTCCAATGATAGAAGCTGCCTGCTTGGCGCGGGAACGGCAGGCGGTCTTTGCGCCCGCGATATTCGATCTCGAAGAAGCCTTCGGGAATATCTACGTTGGGCGTGCCATACTCGCCCATCGTCCCCAGTTTGACCATGTGCGCATCCGGGCAGGCATCGCGCATAGCGAACAGCAGGTTCAACGTACCCATAACGTTGTTCGTCTGGGTAAAAACGGCATGTCTGGCATCCACCATCGAATAGGGCGCCGAAGGCATCTCGCCCAGGTGCACGATGGCGTCCGGCTTAAATCCCGCCAGGAACTTGTAGACAAACTCGTAGTCCAGCAGGTCACCCACCCGGAAATCGGGGCGCACGCCGAAGCGATCCTCGAAGGCGTTCAACCGCTCGGCCATCGAGAAGATCGGAATGGCACTGTCGCTGCCCATCTCGGCGACCCATTCTCGCCGCAGAAAACGGTCCAGCCCGGCGACTTCGTGGCCACGCGCAGTGAGATACTGCGCGAGTGCCCAGCCGAGATAGCCGTCCATACCGGCAATCAAAACCTTCATCGCGTTTTTCCTATCCTTTGCTGCATGTGCAAGATCAGGCAGCGCGCACGAAGCGCACTACACGGCTATGAAAACACACCGCAGCAGGCAACGATACGTCTACCGCCTAAAGATAACCTTGCGTCACCATCAACTCCGCGTTGAGGATCGAGGCACCCGCCGCGCCGCGCACGGTATTATGTGCCAGGGCAACAAACTTGTATCCCAACACCGGACACTCGCGTAGGCGACCGATAGAGGTCGCCATGCCCTTCCCAGCGTCTCGATCCCGCCGAGGCTGCGGGCGATCCGCCAGCGTGTGCACCACCAGCGGTGGGTTCGGTGCCGAAGGCAGGCAGGCCACCTGCTCCGGCGACCTGAACGTCTCCCAGGCCTGCTGAATTGCGTCCAGCGACGGTCTTTCCGCGAGCGCCACCGACACCACGACAGTATGCCCATCCAGCACGGGAACACGGTTGCAGGATGCGCTGATCAACGCATCCAGTGGCCGGACATAATCACCATCGAGAGCACCGAGCATCTTCTTGGCCTCGGCTTCCAGCTTTTCCTCTTCGCCGGGGATAAAGGGAATCACATTGTCAAAGATATCCAGCGAGGCCACGCCAGGATAGCCCGCGCCACTGATCGCCTGCATACTCACCACATTAACCTGAGTAATCCCAAAACGACGCAGCGGCGCCAGCGCCATCACCAGCGGCATAACGGTGCAGTTGGAATTGGTCACAAGAGCGCCAGACCAGCCACGTTTTTGCTGTTGAACCCTGACCAATCCCAGGTGTTCCAGATTCACTTCCGGGATCAGCAGCGGCACATCTGGGGCCATCCGATGCGCACTGGCATTGGAGAAGACAAAGTGCCCAGCGGCGGCGAGTTCCAATTCGCGCTCCCTGGCGATGTCGGCGGGCAGCGCAGAGAAGATGATCGGCGTGTCCGGCGCGGCATCCAGCGGGAGGACGGTCATCCCGGCCACGTCAGCAGGAGGCGTTCCGCTGAGCACCCAGCGGGCTGCCTCGCCATAAGTGCGCCCGGCGCTGCGATCCGATCCAATGACGGCAGCAACACGTAAAAAAGGGTGGTTTTCTAGCAGTTGGATGAACCGCTGACCCACCGCACCGGTCGCGCCGAGAACGGCGACATTGACAGTGTTCATGCAGCGCCCTCCTTCAGGCCATTGCTGATCATCGGCGCTTCGGCAGCAGGATACGAGCCGAGCATCTTCACAAACGATGCGCGTCGTAGCAGCGCCACCAGCGCCGCCTCGCAGGTCGGGTCCTGCCAGTGCCCCTCAAAATCCAGATAAAACAGATATTCCCAGGGACGGTTGCGTCGGGGACGCGACTCGATCTTAGTCAGGTTGATACCCCGTTCGGCAAACTCGCCCAGGCACTCGTAAAGCGCCGCCGGACGGTGGCGCACGGCAAAAACGAGCGAGGACTTGTTACGTTCGGCGCGGGGCGGGTCGTCGTGGCCGACGATGAAAAAGCGCGTGAAGTTAAAGGGCACATCCTCGATGTTCTTTTCGAGCACGTCCAGCCCATACAATTTGGCCGCCAGCGGCCCCGCAATCGCGCCGACGCCGGGGATCGGCGCAGCAGCCAGGTCGCGGGCGCTGCCCGCCGTGTCGTACCAGGGTTCAGTTTCCAGGCCGTATCGCCGGAGAAATTGCTCGCACTGCGCCAATGCCTGCGGATGAGACCGCACACGCTGAAGATCAGATAGGCGCGTGCCCTGGGGGGCCAACAGCGCATGTTGTACGTGGAGAATCACCTCGCCCTGCACGCGCAGGTCATGATCCATCAGTAGCTCGTAAGATTGAGCGACCGTTCCGGCCAGGGCGTTTTCGATGGGCAACATGCCGCACTGCGCCTCATGGGCCTCGATAAGCTGGAACATTTCGGCAAACGAGCGACAGGGCACGACCTCAACCGCATCGCCGAAATGCTGGCGAATCGCCTGTTCGGAATACGCGCCATGAATCCCCTGGAACGCCACGCGCTCGGTCACCTGTCTGCTCCTGAAAATGCTCCACCACGCCGGGGTAAGGTGATGCTAACGCGACGCTTGGCAGGACGTCAAGGACGTTGCGCCTAAGGGCATTTGTCCAACCTGTCCAATAACGCGCTGCAAATTTGGTCTAAAATACCGTTGACCCCGCCGGTCTGCCCGGCCTATGCTATCAATATGTTCACTCGTGTTTTGCGTTTACGCCGCCGCCGTGGCCGCCTGACCCCGATCTGGTCCGGCGGGGACTGCGGTATTGCCCGGCAGCCCTGACGCGAGCGACACTTACCATGCGCGCCCCCAGACCAGATCGGCCTGGGGGTTTTGTTTCACTTCCACACTAACGAAAGGAATCATTTTCCATGGCCGAACAGCACATCGAAAAAGTCGTCTTGGCCTACAGCGGCGGGCTGGATACCTCGATCATCGTTCCCTGGCTCAAACACAACTATCACTGTGAAGTCATCTGCTTTACCGCCGACCTGGGCCAGGAAGAAGAACTGGACGGGCTGGAAGAAAAAGCCCTCAAAACCGGGGCCAGCAAGCTGATTATCCGGGACCTGCGCGAAGAATTCCTGCTGAATTACGTCTATCCCACCATGCGGGCAGGCGCGATCTACGAGCGTAACTACCTGCTTGGCACCTCGATGGCACGTCCGCTCATTGCCAAATACCTGGTTGAGGTAGCTGAAGCCGAGGGCGCCCAGGCCATCGCGCACGGCTGCACCGGCAAAGGCAACGATCAGGTGCGCTTTGAGCTGACGGCGATGGCCCTGAACCCCCGCCTCAAGGTCATCGCCCCCTGGCGCGAGTGGGACATCCGCAGCCGCGAGGATGCCATCGCCTACGCTCAGGAGTTCAATGTGCCGATCACCCAGACGCTCAAGAGCATCTACAGCCGCGACCGCAACCTGTTCCACCTGAGCCACGAGGGCGGCCCGCTGGAAAACCCCTGGAACGAGCCGGAAGAGACCATGTATCTCCTTACCGCCAGCCCAATGGCCGCCCCCGACGCGCCAGACTACATCGAGATCACCTTCGAGCAGGGCACACCGGCCAGTTTAAACGGGCAAAACCTGCCGCCGGTGGAGCTATTCAGTGAACTGAATCGCATTGGCGGCGTACACGGCATTGGCCGTGTGGATATGGTGGAAAACCGGCTAGTTGGCATGAAGAGTCGCGGTGTCTATGAGACGCCCGGCGGCACAATTCTGCGGGCGGCGCACCAGGCGCTCGAAAGCATCTGCCTAGATAAGTACACCATGTGGTACAAGGACATGATCGCCGTCAAGTATGCCGAACTGGTCTACAACGGTCAGTGGTACACCCAGCTTCGAGAAGCCCTGGATGCTTTCGTAAACGTCACGCAGCGCAATGTCACCGGCACGGTGCGGCTCAAACTTTACAAAGGCAACATCATCATTGCCGGACGTAAGAGTCCCTACAGCCTCTACCGGGAGGATTACGCCTCCTTCGGCCAGATGGACATCTACGACCAGACCGACGCGGAAGGGTTCATTCAGTTGTTCGGCCTGCCGCTTAAGGTGGAGGCGCTGCTGGCAATCGAAGGCGGCGGTCAAAGTCGCTACCGCCACCTAGATTACACCACCTTCAAGCGCGACTGACCCTGTTCAGCCGCCAATCGGGTACACTTGGCCGCAAAGGACGCCAGGAGTGTACGGATTCTCCCCGGCAACTCCGCGCGTTCTTTGCGGTGAATCTCTTTCAGGGAGGCAACATGACTCTGTGGGGCGGGGTTTTCCGGCAACAAACGGATGAAGCGGTTCGGCGGCTCAACGACAGCCTGCCGTTCGACTGGCGGCTTTACGACGCCGACATCACCGGCAGCCAGGCGTGGTCCGGCGCACTGACCAAAGCGGGCATCCTGGCCGAAAGTGAACACCTGGCAATTCTCTCCGGTCTAGAACAGGTACGAGCCGAATTCGCCGCCGGGGTGTTTCAGCCTGCGCCAGGCGATGAAGACATCCATACCGCCGTCGAGCGTCGGCTGGGCGAGATCGTCGGCCCGGTAGCGGGCAAGCTGCACACCGGGCGCAGTCGCAACGATCAGGTCGCCACCGACCTGCGCCTCTGGCTGGCTGCCGCCCTGCCCCCCTTAATTGATCAAATCATGGCAATTCAGCAGGCTATGATCGGGCAGGCAGAACGGCACATCGAGAGCGTCATGCCTGGCTTCACCCATCTTCAGCCTGCCCAGCCGATTACTGCCGCCCACTGGCTGATGAGCTATGTCCAGATGTTGGAGCGAGATCGCACCCGGCTGACACAGGTCGCCGCCGCACTCAGGGTCAGTCCGCTCGGCTGCGGCGCGTTGGCCGGAACACCCTACCCCATCGACCGCGCCGATCTCGCCGCTGCCCTGGGCCTGGATACACCTGCCGCCAACAGCCTCGATGCCGTTTCGGACCGGGACTTTGTGGCCGGCTTTCTGTACGTGTCGGCGCTGCTGCTGGTCCACCTCTCGCGGCTGGCCGAAGACGTGATCCTGTTCAGCAACCCACGTTTCGGTTTTGTGACACTGGATGAGCGTTACAGTACCGGCAGCAGCCTGATGCCCCAAAAACGCAACCCCGATCCACTCGAACTGGCGCGCGGCAAAGCCGGACGGATCATCGGCCATTTGACCGGCTTCCTGACCACACTCAAGGGGCTGCCGGGCGGCTACAACAAAGACCTGCAAGAGGATAAAGAACCACTCTTCGACACCCACGACACATTGGCAGTTCTGCTGCCCGTGCTGGCCGGCTTGATCGAGACGATGACCCTTCATCCAGAGCGGATGCGCGCCGCGCTAGACGAAGCAATGCTGGCGACCGACCTGGCGGACTACCTGGTGATGAAAGGCGTTCCCTTTCGGCAGGCGCATCACCTGGCTGGGCAGGTCGTCCGACTGGCCGAGGAGAAGCACGTCACCCTCTCTGAACTACCGCCCCAAGACTATCGGACCATTTCGGAGCACTTCGAGGCGGATGTATACCGCGTGCTCGATTTCACCGCCGCCGTCGCGCGTCGGAATGTCTTCGGCGGGACCGCGCCCGAAGCTGTGCGCGCCCAGATCGTCCAATTGAAAACCCAGCTACAGGGGAAAAATCACCGCGTAGACGACGCGCCCTAAACCTACCGCCGGCGGTTATGCATCCTGCACAACGGCAGTCAACAACACCAACGAACTTTGCGAATCTGGGGCGAAAGGGTTGACAGCACCCCTCAAACCCTGCTACCTTTGCTGGTAAGCAAGAGTGACACAGGCTCAATTGACAGAACGATTTTCGACCATGTCCGCCAACAACCGCCTCTTCAGCCTTATTATCGTCGTACTTCTTAGCCTCGTCGTGGACGAGGATTTGGCGGTTTGGGCGGCAAAGGCGGGAACAGCGTAGACTGTCAAGCCAAGAGCAAGCAGAACGCAAGCGCAACCAGAAGCCCCCGGACCGCCGGGGGCTTTTTTGTTCACTTATCTGAGAGCGGAGAGAGAGGCCACACGGAGAAGAACAATGAAACTCAAAGGCGCTGAGATCATCTGGGAATCATTGCTACGGGAAGGCGTCAACCTGTTGTTTGGCTATCCGGGTGGGGTACTCTTGCCGACCTATGACGCCCTGACCAAGTACCCCCAGATTCACCACGTGCTGGTGCGCCACGAACAAGGCGCGACGCATATGGCCGACGGCTATGCCCGCGCGACCGGCAAAGTGGGCGTCGCCATGGCGACCAGCGGCCCCGGCGCGACCAACACCGTCACCGGCATCGCAACTGCCATGATGGACTCCTCACCCATCGTGGTCCTCACCGGGCAAGTCTCGACCAATGTCCTCGGCACAGATGCCTTCCAGGAAACTGACATCACCGGCATCACCCTGCCCATCACCAAACACAATTACCTGGTGACAGACGTGCGGGACCTAGCCTACACCATCCGCGAAGCCTTCCATATCGCCCGCACAGGGCGGCCTGGTCCGGTCCTCGTGGACATCCCCAAAGACGTCCAGAATGCTACTACCGAGTACGACCCCTCCGATGCCCCGATCAAACTGCCTGGCTATCATCCCGCCGAAAACGCCTCCGAAGCACAAATACGGCACGCTTTGGCCCTCATTCACGAAGCCAAACGCCCGCTCATTCTGGCGGGACACGGCGTGCTGATGTCTGAAGCGACACATGAACTACGCGAATTCGCCGAACGGGCGCAGATTCCTGTCGCGCTGACTCTGCTGGGTAAGGGCGCAATGCCGGAAGATCATCCGCTGTGCCTGGGCATGATGGGAATGCACGGCGAGGCTTACGTCAACAACGCCATTCAGCAGGCAGACCTGCTACTGGCCTTCGGGATGCGTTTCGATGACCGTGTGACGGGCAACCTCAAGACCTACGCACCCAACTCGCGCAAGATTCACGTAGATGTCGACCCGTCTGAAATCAACAAGAACGTGCCTGTGGATGTAGGCATGGTCGGTAACCTGCGTACCGTGCTGGCTCAGATGATCCCGTTCGTGGAGCGCGAGCGCGATGACGCCTGGTTCGACCAGATTCACGAGTGGCAGGCCGACACGCGCCGCCGTGACATCGCTTACCAGCAGGTCAACGACGGCAAGCTGTACGCTGCCCACGTCATCCGCGACCTGTGGGAGTGCACCGGCGGCGATGTGACCGTCGTGACCGACGTGGGCCAACATCAGATGTGGGAAGCGCAATATTTTCCACACCGGCGGCCCCGCACCCTGATCACCAGCGGCGGCCTGGGAACGATGGGGTTCGGCCTCCCGGCAGCGATTGGGGCCAAGATGGGCCGCCCAGAGGAAGAGGTGTGGGTGATTGCCGGCGACGGCGGCTTTCAAATGACCATGGCCGAGCTGGCAACCGCCGTGCAGGAGAAAGTTGATATTAACATCGCCATCATCAACAACGGCTACCTGGGTATGGTCCGCCAGTGGCAGGAATTCTTCTATGAAGAACGCTACAACGCCACGCCCATGTTCAGCCCGGACTTCTGCAAATTGGCAGACGCATTCGGCATCCCGTCGATCCGAGTCACTCAACGTGACCAGATCGCGGACGCCGTCCGGCAGGCGCGGCAGCCCAAAGATCGCCCCCTGCTGATCGAATTCGTGGTGGAAAAGCACGACATCGTTTACCCAATGGTCCCGGCTGGTGCAGACCTGCACGCCATGATCCGCCGTCCGGTGGCCGAACCGGATATGGCTTAGGGAGGAGAACACTGTGAAACACACCCTGACTGCCTTGGTGGAAAACAAACCCGGCGTTCTGAACCGCGTTGCCAGCCTCTTTCGCCGCCGGGGCTACAACATCGACAGCCTGACGGTAGGCCGCACCCATTCGCCCGACATTTCGCGCATGACCATCGTCATGGAAGGCAGCGATATGGAAGCCGAACGGGTGGAAAAAAACCTGTACAAGCTGGTCAACGTGATCCATGTGAACCAACTCGACGACGAGACCACCGTCGCGCGTGACCTGGCCCTGATCAAGGTGGCGGTCAGCAACGAGACGCGCGCCGAGGTCATGCAACTCTGTGACATCTTCCGCGCGCGCATTGTAGACGTGTCGGCCAGTTCGCTGATCGTGGAGGTGACAGGCGATGAGCGCAAAATCGAGGGCCTGGCCGATCTGCTGCGCCCAATGGGGATCATCGAGATGGTGCGGACGGGCGTCGTAGCAATGGGGCGCGGTGAGCACCGCCTGGACACCAATGGTTATCAGCCATCGGCCCGTATGAATGGCAATGGCCATCGCACGCCGATCTAGTCCAGGTAACCCGAAAGAAAGCGGCGGTAATGTTGCCGCCGCTCTGGATTTTCGTTTGCGCCGTACTTTTGCAAAAGGATAAAGCAAACACTCATGGCAAAACTCTACTACGACCAGGATGCAGACCTGAGTCTGCTAAGCGGAAAAACCGTCGCCGTCATCGGCTATGGCAGCCAGGGACATGCCCACGCCCTCAACTTGCGCGACAGCGGCGTGAGCGTGGTTGTCGGGCTACACGAAGGCAGCAAAAGTCGCACGAAGGCCGAAGCCGAAGGGCTGACCGTGCTGTCCGTCGCCGAAGCTGCACAGCGCGCCGACGTAATTATGATGCTCGTGCCGGACACGATGCAGGCGCAGATTTACACCGAGCACATCGCACCGCATCTGGAGCCAGGCGACACGTTGATGTTCGCGCATGGCTTTAATATCCGCTACGAACAGATCAAGCCGCCGGACTTTGTGGATGTGAGCATGGTCGCGCCCAAAGCGCCTGGTCACCGTGTGCGGGAAGTTTTTGTGGAAGGCGGCGGGACGCCTGCCCTGGTTGCCGTCGCGCAAGACGCCAGCGGCAAGGCACTGGCCCAGGCGCTTGCTTATGCCAAAGGTCTCGGCGCCACCCGCGCAGGCGTCATTGAGACAACCTTTGCTGAGGAGACCGAAACCGACCTCTTCGGCGAGCAGGTCGTCCTCTGCGGCGGTGTGACGGCGCTCGTTCGCGCCGGATTCGAGACCCTGGTCAAAGCCGGTTATCAGCCAGAGATCGCCTACTTCGAGTGTCTGCACGAACTCAAGCTGATCGTGGATCTGATGTATCAGGGCGGCCTCGCCTATATGTGGTATAGCGTATCCGACACGGCGGAGCACGGCGGCTATACAGCCGGCGAGAGAATCGTGACCAACGAGACCAAAGAGGAAATGGCCGGCATCCTGGCAGCCATTCAAGATGGCAGCTATGCCCGTGCATGGATCGAAGAGAACAAGAACGGACGGCCCTGGTTCAACCAGCGTCGAGCACAGGAGCGTGATCACCTGATTGAGCAGGTCGGTAAAGAACTACGCAAGATGATGCCGTTCCTGAACGCAAAGGACGTTCCTGATTAATGCTGCGCCACCGGCGGCGCGCTGTGAGTTTTGCAGAAAGGGGGTGATTCATTTGGCAGACGATGGCCTTAGCGACCTTAGCTTGCTCGACCTTTGCCTAGACCTGAATGCTGACCGGAGAGGAACACCCCGACATGCCCGTCAATAGCGAACCTGATGTAGTCCGCATTTTCGACACCACCCTGCGCGACGGGGAACAGTCGCCCGGCGCAAGCCTGACCAGCGCCGAAAAACTGGAGATCGCCCGCCAGTTGGCCCGCCTGGGCGTAGACATCATCGAGGCGGGTTTCCCTGCCGCCAGCCCGGATGATTTGCTGGCCGTGCAGCGCATCGCGCAAGAAGTCGGCACACCCGACGGCCCGGTGATCGCCGGCCTGGCCCGCGCTGCCCAGAACGACATCGACAAGGCGTGGGAAGCCGTCCGCCCGGCGGCCAAACCGCGTATCCACACCTTCCTGGCAACCTCGGACATCCACATGGAACGCAAGCTGCGCATGACGCGCCCGCAGGTGGTGGCCCGCGCGCAGGAAATGGTCGCCTACGCTCGGTCGCTGTGCGATGATGTCGAATTCAGCCCGGAAGACGCCGGGCGCTCCGACCCCGATTTTCTGATCGAAGTGCTGGCCACCGTCATCGCCGCAGGCGCAACCACACTCAACATCCCCGACACGGTCGGCTACACCATGCCGGACGAATACTATGCACTCATGCACAAGCTGATCACCGAGACTCCGGGCGGCGATCAGGTCATCTGGTCCGTTCACTGCCACGACGACCTGGGCATGGCGACGGCCAATACCCTGGCGGGCATCCGCGCCGGGGCGCGGCAAGCCGAGGTCACAATGAACGGCATCGGGGAGCGCGCCGGCAACACCAGCCTCGAAGAGGTCGTCATGGCGCTGCACACACGCCAACCGTACTACGGCCTGCGCACACACATCGACACCACTCAGATCGCGCGCACCAGCCGCATGGTTAGCAACTACACCGGTATCCCCGTTCAGCCGAACAAAGCCATTGTCGGCAGCAATGCCTTCGCACATGAGGCCGGAATCCACCAGGACGGGATGCTTAAGGATCAGCGCACCTACGAGATCATGACGCCCGAAACGGTCGGCCTCAGCCAGAGCCGTTTGGTGCTGGGCAAACACAGCGGGCGTCACGCCTTCCGCGTGCGTCTGGAAGAACTGGGCTATAACTTGAGCGACGATCAGATCAAAACGGCCTTCGAGCGGTTCAAAGTGTTGGCCGACAAGAAGAAGACCGTCACCGATGCCGACCTGGAAGCCCTGATCGCCGACGAGTTCTACGGCCCGCAGGAAATTTATAGCCTGCTGGACCTCCAAGTTGCCTGTGGACGGCCCGGTATGCCCACTGCGACCGTCCGTCTGCGCGGCCCGGACGGCAAGGAACACGTTGCCCCGGCAGTCGGCACCGGCCCGGTCGATGCCACGTTCCAGGCTATCGACGCGATCATTCAGGCGCCAAACACGCTGGTCGAATATAGCGTGCACAGCATCACCGCCGGCATCGACGCGCTGGGCGAAGTCACCGTCCGCATCAGCCGCGAAAACGGCGACAAACGTACCTTCGGCGGTCATGGCGCCGATACAGACATCATCACGGCGAGCGCAAAAGCCTATATGGCTGCCCTCAACCGGATGCTTGCTGTCACCGGCGGAACACATGGCCAGCCCGAAGGCGAAGCGGCGACCATTGCCACCCCTGTATCTGCTTGAACTTATCCAGGGAAACCTGAAATGTGATGAGGAGAAAAGCCATGTACCACACTGATCATGCCGAACCCGTGCGCAGCGGGGTGCGTGAAAAAAGCCCTATCCCCGACTTCCCCGCCCCGCGCGTCTATCACCTGGCCGACGAGGGAGGGGCCTGGGCCGGAACGCCTTACCCCGACAGCACCTTTGACTTCATGCCCGATACCCCGGCCAGCACTATCGCCATTCAGATTTCGCCGCCGCCCCAAGACAGCTCCGCCGCGCATTAGCGTTCGTGTGGGGGAGCCTGGCTCCCCCACATGCTTTCTGACCCTATGTGAGAAGAGAATCCGTCCATGACCGACACTCCCCCCCGCACATTGTTCGATAAAATCTGGGCCTCGCACGTCGTCTCACCCCAGGCCGACGACCATCCGGCGACCCTCTACATCGATTTGCACCTCGTCCACGAGGTGACATCCCCGCAGGCGTTTGACGAATTGCGCCAGCGTGGGCTACGTGTCCGTCGCCCAGATCGGACGCTGGCAACGATGGACCACAGCACTCCCACCACGCCGCGCAGTCCAGAGGGAGTAATCCCCGTAACGGATGCGCTGGCCGCCGCACAACTTGAAAAACTGTCCGCCAACTGTGACGAGTTCGGTATTCCACTCTACCGCCTGGGCAGCGAAAACCAGGGCATCGTCCACGTGATCGGCCCAGAGCAGGGCCTGACGCAGCCGGGCATGACCATCGTCTGTGGCGACAGTCACACCAGCACACATGGCGCGTTCGGTGCGCTGGCCTTCGGCATTGGCACCAGCGAAGTCGCACATGTGCTGGCGACCCAATGCCTGCTCCAATATAAACCCAAAACCATGCAAGTCCGCGTAGATGGACACTTGCAGCCCGGCGTGACCGCCAAAGACATCATCCTGGCCGTGATTGCCCAGATCGGGATCGAAGGCGGCACAGGGCACGTGATCGAATACACCGGTGAGGCGATCCGTGCCCTAAACATGGAAGGCCGTATGACCATTTGCAATATGTCTATCGAAGGTGGGGCGCGCGCCGGGATGGTCGCCCCGGACGACACGACATTTGAATATCTGGCTGGGCGACCCTATGCACCGCGCGGAGAGGCGTGGGAACGCGCTGTCGCAGCGTGGCGGATGTTGCCCACCGACCCAGGCGCTTCTTATGACCAAAGTGTCACCCTCGATGCAACATCGTTGGAGCCGATGATCACTTACGGCACGAACCCCGGCATGGGAATGCCCATCACCGGGCGCGTGCCCGACCCGGCAGCAGTCCGCGATGTGAGCCAGCGGCAGGCGCTCGACAAAGCCCTGACATATATGGGACTGCAACCCGGTCAACCGCTGCTGGGCCAAAAAGTGGATGTCGTCTTTGTGGGAAGCTGCACCAACTCGCGCATCTCCGACCTGCGTGCTGCTGCCGAGATCATGCGTGGACGGCGGGTGGCAGAGGGCGTGCGGATGCTGGTCGTGCCCGGCTCACAGCAAGTGAAGGCGCAGGCCGAGGCCGAAGGGCTGCATGAGATTTTCCGCGCGGCAGGTGCAGAATGGCGCGAAGCCGGCTGTTCAATGTGTATCGCCATGAACGGCGACCAGCTCCAGCCGGGACAGTATGCCGTCAGCACCAGCAACCGCAACTTCGAGGGACGGCAGGGCAAAAGTGGACGCACTTTTCTCGCCAGCCCGCTGACCGCCGCCGCTGCCGCCGTGACCGGACGGATTACAGATGTGAGGAGTTTGTAGCCATGCCCGCTTTTACCAGGCTCACCAGCCGCATGATCCCCCTACCTATCGAGAACATCGATACAGACCAGATCATCCCGGCGCGTTTTCTTAAGACTACGAACAAGGCCGGCCTGGGAGACAGCCTGTTCGCCGACTGGCGCTATGATGCCGACGGCAACCCGCGCCCAGACTTCCCCCTGAATCAGCCACAGCACGCAGGCGCACAAATCCTGCTGGCGGGAGACAACTTCGGCTGCGGCAGTTCCCGCGAGCACGCCCCCTGGGCGCTAGTCGGCTACGGTTTCCGGGCCGTAATCAGCACCCGCTTTGCCGACATCTTCCGCAGCAATGCGCTCAAGAACGGACTGCTGCCTGTCATTATAGACAGCGAAACGCATCAGCAGCTTTTATCCCTGGTCGGAGAGGAACCGGGAACGGAAGTCACGCTGGACCTGGAAACACGGACGCTCATACTGCCCGATGGCCGCCAGGTCACGTTTCCGATTGACGGTTTTGCGCGCCACTGCCTGCTGCATGGCGTCGATCAACTGGGCTACTTGGTCGAGCAAATACCACAAGTCGAAGCCTATGAAGCCGTCAACCCGGCCCGTGTGAACACGCTTCAGCCTGTATCCGAACACCGTGTCGGGACGCTATAAACACCATCCCGACAACAACGAGAGAGGGATACCATGAATACCGTAGCCATCTACGACACCACGCTCCGCGACGGAACGCAACGCGAAGGAATCTCGCTTTCTGTCGAGGACAAGTTGAAGATCGCCCGACTGCTGGATAACCTGGGCGTGGCCTACATCGAGGGTGGTTGGCCCGGCTCGAATCCGAAGGATGCCGAGTTTTTTCGCAGGGCCGAGGAAATACGCTTCCAGTCTGCCCGGCTGGCTGCCTTCGGCATGACATGCCGTGTGGGCGGCAACCCTGCCGATGACGCCAATATCCGCGCCCTGCTGGACGCCCACACGCCCGTCGTGACCGTCGTCGGTAAAACGTCCATGCTGCACGTGGAAGAGGTGCTGCGCACCACGCCGGAGGAAAACTTGCGCCTCATCCGCGAAAGCGTGCGCTACCTCAAGAGCCGGGGCAAGGAAGTGATTTACGACGCCGAGCACTTTTTCGACGGTTTCAAACTGAACGCCGACTATTCCCTGGCGACGCTGCAAGCCGCCGTCGAAGGCGGCGCGGATGTGGTGGTGCTGTGCGATACCAACGGCGGCAGTATGTATTGGGAAATAGAGGCTATGGTCGCACGGGTCATGGAAACGTTACCCGGCGTCGCACTGGGCATTCATACCCACAATGACGGCGAATCCGCCGTCGCCAACAGCCTGGCTGCCATCCGACAGGGCGCGCGACACGTACAGGGGACAATTAACGGCTACGGTGAACGGTGCGGCAACGCCAACCTGTGCTCGATTATCCCCGATCTTGAACTGAAAATGGGGTTCCGCTGCCTGCCAGACGGCGCGCTGCGCAGCCTCAGCCACATCTCGCGCACGGTAGCCGAGATCGCCAATCTCGCCCCAGACGACCACCAGGCTTACGTTGGCAAGAGCGCCTTTGCCCACAAGGGCGGCATCCACGTGGCAGCCATGCGCCGCACCGTCCAGAGCTACCAGCACATCGATCCGGCTGTCGTGGGCAATGAAATGCGCTTCCTCGTTTCGGACCTGTCTGGGCGCGGCAACGTGCTGCATCAGGCCGAAAAGCTGGGGATGAACCTCTCCTCGGAGAAAGCTCAAGGCATTCTTGAAGAGATCAAGCAGCTCGAACATGAGGGCTTTGTCTTTGAAGGCGCAGAGGCGTCAGTTCGCCTGATGCTGCATCGCTCGCAGGAAGGTTACACGCCGCCCTTTGAACTGCTCGACTTTGTGGTGATGGTCGCACGACATAAAGGACGTGGTCTGATCACCGAGGCGACGGTCAAACTGCGTGTAGATGGCGAAACCCTGCACACCGTCGCGGAAGGCAATGGCCCGGTCAACGCCCTGGACCATGCCATGCGCAAGGCGTTGACGCCTGTCTATCCCCGGCTGGCAGAGTTCCAACTGGCTGACTATAAAGTGCGCATTGTGAACAGCAACCAGGGCACTGCCGCCACCACGCGCGTGCTGATCGATACCCAGAACGGCCATGAACGTTGGAGCACCGTCGGGGCGGGGCCAAACATCATCGACGCCTCGTGGCGCGCCCTGGTAGACAGCGTTGAGTACGGTCTTTCACTCGCAAAGGTATAGAAACATGAAAGCAAAGATCACCCTCCTTCCGGGGGACGGAATCGGCCCGGAAGTCGTTTCACAGGCTGTGCGCGTGCTTGACGGCGTCGCCGCGTCTGGCGGGCACCGTTTTGAATACGTCGAGGCACGGATCGGCGGCTGCGCCATCGACGCGACGGGGAATC
>CAZGXI010000021.1:0-89536 GCA_964529715.1 uncultured Anaerolineae bacterium
ACCGGGTTCACGACTGCCCTCACTGTGGTCTTGTCCTTGACCGGGACCTCAACGCCGCCCGGAATATCTTGCATCGTGCTTTACCTGAACTCAAACCCGCTCGGACGGAGCGGCCAGGGCGTAACGTAGACCACTGGGTCAGGCGTGCCCTGGGAAGCCGCCGCCTTTAGACGGCGGAGTCGTCACTTTCGCTTTGTTGTAACGCCAGAATCGCTCGACACCCAGAAACACATACTTCGGATGCCCACGTTCTCCACGTCCAGGAGCGGCTAGGTTGTCCAGGGCATAGCGTCGTCCGTCTTCATCAGTATAGCGATAAAATTCATCGATATATTCCTGATCGTACTCTGCAAAGGGCTGATTAAACACATGTTTCGCCCTTACATCCTTGTAGTACATCAAAATGACATCGTGCACGCGCGGCAGATTGACGGCCCCCTGTTTATAGTCGCTCTTGGTGGTCGTTCGCTTCCAAACAATCTCATTGGAAAAGTGCATTTTTCCGAAGATGGCGTCCAAAACGATTTTCAGGTAATGGCTGGCCGTCGGATCGCAGTGCAGATACATACAGCCCGTTGACTTTAACACACGATGCAATTCCATCAGCCGCCGTGTCATCATGACCAGATAAGCCATCACGTCCGATTCATCGAGAAAGCGGCGCATTGCCGTGATCATCTCGGCAACTTCGGTATACGAGGATTTCCGAATTTCGCGGTATTCGCGCTCCGTTTGGTCGCCCCAAACCCACGTATCCCGAAAGGCCGTGATCTGGGCCTGGGATTCATGCCCCTTCGGAGTCTTGTAAATCACGTTATAGCCTCGCCGGGTGTTGAACGGTGGGTCGAGGTAGACTAGGTCCACGCTCTCGTCCGCGATGTATTCCCGCAGCACGTCCAGGTTGTCGCCATAGTACAGCCGATTTATCATGCTCATCCCTCTGCCCGGACTTCACCCTGCCGACATTATAGAGTGGGCCGGGGATAGAGACAATCGCCCCACCCCGGCCCAACCGAATGCTGAATACTGACGGCTGACAGCTACTGATACTGTACGAACGTGATCAGCGCCGTGTTGAGGGCGCAGTCGTTCTCGTCAAAGCGGATGGTGATCGACGGCGACAGCGGGTTGCCGAAGCCGTCCTCGACACGCACCGTGTAGGGGTTGAACTGCGCCGCATCCACGCGCAGCGGCACTTCCCAGCCGCCCTCGCCGTAACGACGATTGCTGCCGCTGGTCACGAACACGTCCTGCCCGCCGCCCACCACGTGGATCAGCGCGCCCTGCATCGGCTCACCGCCCACACCGAGCACATTCCCGCCGATGCCGAACCACGCGCACGGCGCATAATTCCCGCTGGAGACCAGGAACGCCTGGCTATAGGTAAAGCTAAAGCCCGGCGTCGGCGTGAGGGTGAAGGTCGGCGTGAAGGGTGGATGCAAGATGGTAGCAATCACCGGGTTCGGCGTGGGCGACGGCGCGGGTACGATCACGTTGCCGCTGCCGTAGGCGTTGTTCAGATAAACGTCGCGTGTCTCGTTGAGGATGGTCCGCGCCTGAAGCATGGTGTTGTAACCGGCGACGGCGTTGTCCATCGGCATCGCGTAAGACGGATTAGCGTTCCAGCGGTTGCACTCGTCCTGCCACAACTGGATCGCCCGACGTAGCACGGCCAGGCCTTCGTTGAGCCGGTTCACCAGCGGGATCAGTTCCGGGTAGGCCGCGCTCTCCCAGGCGGTCAGGGCAAAGTCCGGCGGCTGCTCCGGCAAATTGACGCACGGCGCATCGCCTTCGCTGCCCACCAGCCCGGCGCGCACATCCAGCCAGATTGCCTCAATGCGCTCGAACTGGTCCTGGGCATAGTTGATGTGCGCGTGAATGGCAGTGAGAATCACCACCTTGCTGCGCGTGATGCGGAACTGCACCTCGTCGAAGGCGGCACGCGCGCTGTTGAAAGTCGCCTGCCCCTCGGCGACGGCCTGCGGCGTGAAGCCGCCGGTCAGACAGGCGTCTAACCAATCCTGAATGGCGTTGCGCAGGTCGTTGAGGCCCTGGTTGAAGCGATCCACCGCCTCGCCCAGGTCGGGATAATTCGCCCGCTCGACGGTTGTGAGCCAAAAATCCTCCGGCGCGGGCGGCGCAGAGCACACCGCCGGAATGCCGCCCACGCTGACGCCGTACCATGCCTGCTCAATCACGTCTAGCGTGGCCCTGGCTTGATCCAGGGAGCGGCGGATTTCGTCCACCACCAGAAAGCGGAAGCGCGCATTGGCGTCGGAAAGGCGCACACCCGTATCCGCCGACGGGCCGATCACGGCCAGGTTCATCACCGAAAGCCCGCTGGGGCTGTAGAAGGTCAGGTTTTCGGCGGCAGCCCAACCGATCAGCCCTTCCCACGTCACCTGCACCCAACTGCCGGTCTCCGTCCGCCCGGTGACGGACACCTCGGCGTAACGTGGCAGGTTGGCAATGATCGGGTAAGCCAGGCTCGGACCGGCGCGCAGGTACACGCCACTGTTTTCCAGCCGAGCGGTGATGATGCTGGTCAAATTGCTGCCACCCGCATTGGGCGCGGTGTTGCTGTTATAAGGGATGATACGCGGGTCGGCTAGCGGCAGGCTGTTTACATCCCCTGTCACGGCGACAACCAGCGCGGCGACCCAGCCTTCCCTGCCGTTGAAGTCGATGCGCAGCCATTCGCCGTCCACCGTGCGACCGGTGGCGGTCATCACGTCGCCCGTTTCCATGCTGCCGATCACGTCTGCGCCGATAGCGGGCCACAGCCGCACATTGATGTACGGTCGGTTCGGCGTGACAGTCACGCCGCCCTGGGCTAATCCCAGCGCCGGGGCCAGCAAGCCGAGCGCGATCACGGCGAACATGGCAATCATCAGCGTGCGTTTGAACATAGGATAGACGCCCCGCGACTCAGAAACAGCAATCAGCGATCAGTCGTCAGCTATTAACTCTTATCCAATGTGTAAGTTTTCTCGCGCTGCCCGCTTGTCCTCACCCCCTGTCCCTCTCTCCCTCATGGAGAGGGGGGAATCTCCGCGTTTGGAACCTCCTCGCCCTGCGGGCCTGTTCCGGCGTCGTTGGCCAGGGAGAGAGGTTGGGGTGAGGACCGGGGCGTCAAGCTATTCTGCAAGAAACTTGCACATCGGTTTAGCTCTTCACATTCAGCCAATCACATCCCAATACCACGAAAAACTAACAGCCAAAAGCTAAATGCTGGTCGCTAGTGTAGCACAAATCGCAAAAGCGCATTGCCAACGGCGCGGTATAATTTTTCCCGCCTGACGAACCGGGAACCAGGAGACAACAACGGATGACCCATGCACTGATCACAGGCGGGGCGGGATTTATCGGCAGCCACCTAGCAGAATATCTGCTGGCGCGCGGGTACACGGTGACGATCATCGACAACCTCTCGACCGGGCGCTTCGAGAACATCGCCCATCTGGAAGGGCATCCGCGCTTTCATTACGCCATCGAAGACATCCGTGCCCACGCCGTGATGGATCGTCTGGTGAGCGAGTGCAACGTCATCTACCACCTGGCGGCGGCGGTAGGGGTGTTTCCCATTGTCTCCCGCCCTATCGATACGATTGAGGTCAACGTCGGCGGGACAGAAGTGGTGCTCCAAACGGCCCGGCGCTATCGCCGCAAGGTGCTGATCGCCAGCACCAGCGAAGTCTACGGCAAAGGCGTCAAAGTGCCGTTTAGTGAGGACGATGACCGCGTGCTCGGCCCCACCACCAGCAGCCGCTGGAGCTACGCCGCCAGTAAGGAGTTGGACGAATTCCTGGCCCTGGCCTATCACCGCGCCGTCAACCTGCCGGTTGTCATCATGCGCTTCTTCAACACCACCGGCCCACGCCAGATCGGGCACTACGGCATGGTGCTGCCGCGCTTCATCCAATGGGCCATGGCCGACGAACCGATCCAGGTGTATGGGGACGGCACACAAACGCGCTGTTTTTGCAATGTGTCCGATGTCGTTCGGGCCATCGCAGCTTTGGGCGAATCCGAAGCTGCCATCGGACAGGTCTTCAACATTGGGTCCGACGATGAGATCAGCATCCGTGACCTGGCGCAGCGTGTGATCAAGCGAACGAACAGCAAATCGGAGATCGTGCTCGTATCCTATGAGAAAGCCTATGAGCCGGGCTTTGAGGATATGCAGCGCCGCGTGCCGGATATTTCCAAGATCGGACATGTTATCGGCTGGGAACCGACCATCTCCCTGGACGAGACGATTGATCAGATTGTGGCGTATTTCCGGGCAAACGGAACGTAGTGCTATACTGAGGATATAGCAGCCGGCGCGAATACCGGACTGCGCACACGCAGACTGTGCATAGATCGCTAAAAGCTATCGGCTGATTGCCCGGTTTTGCGAAGGAGCTTTTTGTGACCCAGCGCCGCCACCCGCTCGAACTGTCCCCGGACCGCCTGGCCCGCCGCACTGACCCTACCGCGCTGGGCTTCCAGACCACCACCGAAGTGCAACCGAGCCGCGAGATCATCGGGCAGCCGCGCGGCGTGCGCGCCATCGAGTTCGGTATCGACATGCCCAGCCCCGGCTACAACATCTACGTGATGGGGCCGCGCGGCACCGGACGGCTGACCGCCATTGAGCAGTTCATTGAGGCACGCGCCCACGACGATCCCACGCCGGATGACTGGTTATACGTCCATAACTTCGACCAGCCGCATCAGCCGGTGGCACTGCGCCTGCCCGCTGGCAAAGGCCGTCGTTTCCGCGACGACATGTACCAGCTTGTGCGCCGCCTGGCCACCAAAATTCCACACGCCTTCGAGTCGCCGCGTTTCACCGAGATGGCTCAGACGATTAAGCGGGAGTTTACCCAGCGGCGGGATATGGCCTTTCAGCAGCTTCAGACCATGGCGGCGGAAAAAGGGTTTGTCATCCGGGGGGCGACCAACAGTATCATCCTTGCCCCGCTCAAGGAAGAACAGTCGATGAGCCAGGAGGAGCGGGACGCCCTGACATCTCAGCAGGCAGCGTTGGAGGAGCAAATTCAAGATGCCGTGCGCGGCATCACCGAAATCGAAGAGGAGGCGCTTGATGCCTACGACCGGCTTCAACGCGAAACAACGGCCCGGTTGTTGAACGCGCAACTCAAACCCCTGCGCAAACGCTACGCTGACTACCCCGACGTACTGACCTACCTCGACAACGTAGAAGAGGACATCCTCAACCACATCGACGCTTTCGCGCGGGATAGTAGCGAATCGGCAGGCGGTCAGCCGCCGCCACCCGATAACGACGGCGATGACTTCTCAGCCGAAAACGCCGGCCATGTCAGCGGGCTGCGCCGCTACGAGGTTAACCTGTTTGTGGATCACAGTGGGTCGAAGGGCGCGCCGGTGGTAGTCGTGACCCTGCCCACCTATCAGAACCTGGTTGGGCGCATCGAGCACCGCGTCTTTCACGGTGTCTTGACCACCGATTTCACCATGCTCAAGCCGGGTGCGCTGCATCAGGCCAACGGCGGCTTTCTGGTAGTCAAGGCGCAGGACATCTTACAGCAGCCATTCGCCTGGGAGGCCCTCAAACGTGCCCTAACATCTAAAGAGATCGTCATTGAAGAGCCACAAAGCCAGCGCACAGGCGTGATTACCACCCAGGTACTTGAGCCTGCCCCGATCCCGGCTCGCCTCAAAGTCATCATGGTAGGCAACCCGGACCTTTATTACGAACTGTTTGACGCCGAAGAGGATTTTCCCGAACTATTCAAGGTTAAGGCCGATTTTGCCGCCGAAATGGACCGCACGTCCGAAACCGAGGCACAATATGCCGCCTTCGTCGCTGCGCGCTGCCAGGAAGAAGCCCTGCCACCCTTTGCCGCTGCCGCCGTTGGACAGATCATCGATTACGGAAGCTGGCTGGCCGAAGATCAGCAACGGCTCAGCACCCGCTTTGGCGAAATCGCCGACCTGATCCGGGAAGCAGCCTACCACGCCCATCGCCGCCGACACCCGGTCGTCACTGCCGAAGATGTGGCCTCGGCCATTCAGCAGCGGCAATACCGCAGCAATCTCTATGAAGAACTCAGTCGGCGGCAGATCATCGACGGCGATGTGACCGTCGCTACAGAGGGTGAGGTGGTGGGGCAGATCAACGGCCTAACAGTTGTGCAATTAGGCGATTACGCCTTTGGCCTGCCCAATCGCATCACGGCGCGTGTCTACGTGGGCGAAGCGGGCGTGGTACAGATCGAGCGCGAGGTACAGTTGAGCGGCCCCATCCACGACAAGGGCGTGCTCATCCTACGCGGCTACCTGGGCAGCGCCTACGCGCTGGACTTTCCTTTATCCCTGACGGCCAGTCTGACCTTTGAGCAAAACTATGGTGGCATTGAGGGCGACAGCGCGTCCAGCACCGAACTTTATGCCCTGCTCTCGGCTCTGTCTGGCTACCCCATCCGCCAGGAGTTAGCCGTGACCGGTTCGGTAGACCAACGCGGCATGGTCCAGCCGGTCGGCGGCGCGACGGTGAAAATCGAGGGGTTTTTCCACATCTGCCAGGCGCGTGGACTCACCGGCCGGCAGGGCGTGATCATCCCGCGCGCCAGCGTCCGCAGCCTGATGCTGTCCGATGAGGTAATCGCGGCGGTGAAGAAGAACCTGTTTCACATTTACGCCATCGATCACATCGACCAGGGAATCGAACTGCTCACCGGGCGACCTGCCGGTGAACGCCGACCCGACGGGAGCTATCCCCCCGACTCGGTCCACGACGCGGTACAAGCACGCCTGCGCGCCTTGGCTGAAGGGAT
Source organism: uncultured Anaerolineae bacterium (assembly GCA_964529715.1). Taxonomy (GTDB): domain Bacteria; phylum Chloroflexota; class Anaerolineae; order Aggregatilineales; family Ch27; genus CAZGXI01. Next base: position 6,807 of record CAZGXI010000021.1, read on the forward strand.
GCGCGCGTTTGCCGCACCCATTGTGCATATTCAGCAGGGAGAATGAGCGATGCCTCACGCCACACTGCTCGATCTGTTGGGGACGGGTAAACTCCCGGCCTCTATGGAGCAAAAGTTTGTCGAATTCTGTATCTGGCAGCAGGCCCGTCCCGCCTTTGCGCAGGTCTTGCAGGCATCAGGGTTAAGCAGTCACGCCAGAGAGGCGAGCAGTGTGACCGACCTAGCTGCAATGGCCGAATGCGCGCAGCGCGCCGCCGAAGCGGCCCGGCAAGACCGCCTACCGGTGTTGGCACTGGGCGCGGTACAGGGCATTGCGGCTGAAATCAGCCAGTTAGTCGCCGCCGCTGACCCTGCCGAGTGGGATACCGCCGCCGTCTCGTTCCATGCTGCGCGGTTGGTCGGCTGGGCCATGTGGGCGACCAACAAGTTTGGGACGGGCATGTTCAAGACCAGCGCGGAAGCCGCCGCTTATGGAGAACAACTCCAGGCCCTGATGAGCCTGTTGCGGACGGCAGGGTGATTTGCTGAAACAGCCAGGGGCACGGTGCGCCGTGCCCCTGCAAAGCCGAACCGCGTTCGGTCTGGCGTCAGTTACTTGCCAGTATCGATCACATTCCCGGATTTGCCGCCGCTGGCGGGGGCAGCACCGCCCACCGTCAGCGAGAGGGTGAATGCCCCCGTACTTGTGCCGTCCTCGCCACCGTAGCGCGTGGCGTAAATCCAATACTGGCCGGTGGCCGGAAGTGTGTAAACGATCTGCGAGTTGTAGTTGCCCGAAGCCATATCGTCGTTGGTGATGAGCGGTTGAGCATCGACACTTGCCGAGTCGAAAAGACCCAGCATCGTATCCAGATTGCTGCCCTGTGCGGCCTGCATGGTGATTGTCACCACATCCCCCGCCTGTCCGCTGAACACATAGTCATACCCGTAGCGGTTGGAGTCGATGACTCCCTGGACCGTCTGGCCGTAGGCAATCGGTTCGGCGTTGACCGTCCCGCCGCCTGTACTGGCCGGCTGCTGACCTCCCGACGCGCCTGTGCTGCCCGCGCCGCTCTGCAGCGTCAAGGTAAACGCACCGCTGCTCGTCCCCTGGTCGATGCCATAGCGCGTGGCGACGATGGTGTACGTCCCGCTGGCAGGCAAGGTATATTCCAACTGTGAATTCCAGCCGCCCACCGCCGGGCTGTCATCGTTCTCGATCAATACGTTTTGATTGGCATCCATCAGGCCGAGGTAGGGGTCGAGGGTACTGCCCTGCGCAGCTTGCATCGTGACGGTCACGCGGTCGCCCGCCTGCCCGGTAAAGGCATACAGCCGCACTGGATTGGCGTTGTCAATTGTGCCCTGCACGGTTTGCCCATAGGCGATGGAGGCAGACGCCGGCATACCGGCAGGTACACCGCCGCTCGATGCCGGGACTGTGCCCGCGCCCGGTGCTGCACCAACGACCACCATCGCATATTCACCCTGCGACTGCCCGTTGTAGCTCTGGAAGACGAAAGTCAGATCGCCAGTGTTGCCCGGCACCACGCGGATACCGGCGTCATACTGCCAGGCAATATATCGCCCACCGTTGGCAATGATCACGCCGTTCGCGTTGTTCTGGTCGGTTGAGAAGGCCGGTGTGTCGGCGCATGGCCCGGCTCCGGCGTCGTCACAGACGATGTTGGTCCCGTCCACGAACATATACGAGTCCAGGTTAGTCGTCTCGGCGATCATGTAGACCAGGATCGGCTCGTTCTGAATGGCGCTGGACACGTTGAACGTAACGGCGTCCTGCTCGGTGGCAGGCGAGATGGCTAATCCTTCAAAGATAGCCACAAAGTGCCCGCCGGTACTGCCAAAGCCGCCAATCGCCATCATCAGGTCGCCCGTCGCCACCGAGGTATTGAAGGACAACTGGGCCGTCAGGTTGCTCGCCTCCACATAGCCGATGTCCGGCAGGGAGATTTGCGATCCGGCAGCGCGCGGCTCGTCGTCATTACATAACATGCTGCCGTCTTCTGCCTGGAGGGCAATCACCGGGTCGAAGTTATCCAGGCCGATCACTGTGACCTGGTAAGTGAAGCCGGGTCGCACATCGCGGAACGTGACCAGCGTTGCGCCGTTGACCGTCTGCCCGTTGCACTCGAAGGTTAGGCCACTGGGCTGTTGCTGCGCGGTTCCCCCCTGTTGACCGCCTCCGACCGTCACACCGGTCTGACCGCCGGTATTATCGCCCGTCGTGCCCTCCGTCGGCAGGCCACCGAACGCCCCGCCGCTGATCGGGCCGCTCGTCTGGCCACCTGGCTGCCCGCCCGTCCCGCTTCCCACGCGGTTCAGGATGAGGTTATACGCGCCGAAGCTGGTGCCGTTCTGTAGGCCGTAGCGCGTGGCAACGATGTAGTACGTCCCTGTGGCAGGCAGAGTCGTTTCAGCAATAAAGGAGTCCCGCTGGCCCTGGAAATCATCGTTCTCCGCCAGGACATTCTCACTGGCATCCAGCAGTCCAACATAGGGATCGAGGGTCGTGTCGATACGGTTCATCGCTATCGTCACCACATCCCCGGCCTGGCCCTGGAACGAATAGATCACCCGCCACTGCTGGTTGCTGATTGTCCCCTGAAGCGTCTGACCATAGCTGATAGGAATGGCCCCCTGGCGCAGGGGCGCAGCCAGCGCCATCCCCGGTCCCATCGCCATACCCAACAGAAGCATCACTAACGCCGCCAGGGCGGCCAACCGCCATGTCACCCGTTCTTTGCTTCGCATGAAACACTCCTTTGTATTCACATGGGTCAGGAAGGCTCGCCGGTTTTCCCTGTAAGCCCTTACCTGCGCATTGTATGTAGAACCTATTCAGACAGCAAGTCTCCAAACAAGGAAAAAAATGGCAGCGGCGAGACCCTGTCGCCGCTGCCCAACATCAAGTGGATCGTTTTAGGGTGAGAGAACGAGGCTCTAGACGGTATTGATATGGACGAAGATCATCGGGCGGCGCTTTGTCTCCTGATAAAACAGTGCCTTGAGGGCGCTCTCGACCTGCTCAACGCGCTTGCGCTGACCGGTCACGCCATTCATCCCTGCCCAGACCTCCTGTATCTTCGCGCGGGCCTGGGTGAACAACAGATCAGCATCTTTAAGATAGACGAACCCACGTGAAACCAGCTCCGGCTCGTTCAACAGATGCCCCGTCGCGCCGTCCATGGTCAGGATGACGAACACGAATCCGTCGCTGGCGAGCACCTCGCGGTCGCGCATCACCGCCGGTCCGATGTCTCCCACCCCGGCGCCGTCCACGAAGACATAACCGCCCGGCACGCGCTCACCGATGGTCATCTCGCCGCCGTCGAACTCAATCAGTGTGCCATTCTCCACCACCGCAATGCATTCAGGGTCGATGCCGACCTGCTGAGCCAGGCGCGCGTGCATCTTGAGGTGGCGCAACTCGCCATGAATGGGGATGAAGTAGCGCGGACGCACCAGGTTGAGCATCAGCTTTTGTTCTTCTTGGCTGGCGTGACCGGAAACATGAACCGCCTCAATGGCATCCCAAATGACGTTGGCCCCCCGCTGGAATAGGCGATTCACTGTGCGATGGACCGTTTCTTCGTTGCCGGGGATCGGATGGGCCGACATGATCACGGTGTCTCCCGGCTGAATCTCAAGCTGGCGATGTGTGCCGGTCGCCAGACGGCTGAGCACTGACGACGGCTCGCCCTGTGTACCGGTCGTCATAATAACCACCTTGTTCGGCGGCAGACGGTTCACCTGATCGAGCGGGATGAAAATGTCGCTGGACAGCTTGAGATAGCCCAGTTTGCTTGCCATTTTGATGTTGTCGGCCATGCTGGTGCCGGTGACGGCCATTTTGCGTCCGTATCGCTGCGCCGCATGGGCAACCTGCTCGATGCGGCTGATCAACGAGGCGAATGTCGCTACGATGATGCGGCCCGGTGCGTCGCGGAATACCCGGTTGAACGCCTCATCAATCACCGACTCCGAGGGCGTCCAGCCGGCTTTGTCGGCATTGGTGCTGTCGCTTAACAGGGCCAGCACCCCCCGTCCGCTGAAATCGGCCAGCTTGGCAAAGTCCGTTGGCCAGCTATCGACCGGAGTATGGTCGAACTTGAAGTCGCCTGTGTGGATGACCAGCCCAGCCGGTGTGGTGATGCCCAGACCCACGCAGTCGGGGATACTGTGGCAGACGTGAAACGTCTCCACGGTAAAGGGACCAAGCCGGAGTACGTCTCCTGCGTTGAAGACGTGCAACTTCACCTGGTCGCGCAATTTGGCCTGCTTGATCTTGAATTCCAACAGCCCTGCCGTCAGACGGGTGGCATAGACGGGCACATGGAAGTGCTGAAGCACGTGGGCAATCGCGCCTGTATGGTCCTCGTGCCCATGCGTGATGAGGATCGCCAGGATGTCCAGGTCTTCACGACTCAACAGGTATTGAAAATCCGGGATGATGTAATCAATCCCCAGCATATCGTTTTCGGGAAACATGATGCCGGTATCGACGATCAGGCCCTGCCCGCCGTACTCGTACACCATCATGTTCTTACCAACTTCCCCCAGGCCACCGAGGGGAATAATCCGTAGCTTGTTTGAACTCATCAGGAACTCCAACTCCACCACAACCGATAATATTGGGTTATGCAATAAAAATAACGGGTCTGAAATTCGGCCTACTTTGGGAGAGATAATAACACAAAAATCCTGCAAAAGCGCAGGCTACGCAACGGTAGACCCTCCTGGAAAGGCGCAGTAAGCGGCTACATGCGCACAACGTGCAGGGCATTCAACAGGCCGCGTCCGTTCCGCTCAATCTCAAAGGACACACGCTCACCCACACGCAGCGTGCGCACCCCCTGGCCTTCGATGGCGCTGTAGCGAACAAAGACTGGCGCTTCAGCGCCGTCCATCACAATGTACCCCGTGCCGCGAACCACATTGAATTCACACACGATGCCATAATAGCGTTGATTCTCCATGACGGCACTTCTCCTGTAGCAGGCGTGCAGCTTCGCCTGAATAGCCCTCGGTTGACCCACAGAAACAAAAGGGAAAGCAAAAGCGGGGGAACTACTTTGCATTCGCGGACAAGCATGGCATACTTGGACTAAGTTCTTCTCCTTGTTGCATCTCAAAGGGTTAGGCCGTGCTACGTTGGGAAATTCTCGAAATCGTCGAACGGGACGGGGTCTTGGTCGAAGCAATTTTGTACCGTCCCCTAAGTGAAGCGGACAGCAGCCTGGACGTGTACCGGCTGCCCTTCAACGCCGGAAACAACGCCCAGCAGCTCATCAGCGCCGTGCTCTTTGATGGCTTTGAACCCATCAACCAGGCCGTTGTTGCTCTTTCCGACGGCGGCGTACAAAAACACTGGACCTTCCGCTTGCAAGTCATCAACTGAGCGCAGGCAATCGTTTTCGATAACCCCTTCATCAGGGTAATCGATTTCATGCCGGACAGCAATCGGTGAGATGCACAAATTGCACTAATTTGACGTTTTTTTCACACACCCAACCGCCATTGGCCTTCTCTCCGGCAGGCCGTATAATCAAACTCACTGCTGTTGTCACCGAACGCGAACCGCAACAACCCTGAGCGAGGCTGCGCTATCGAAACCGATCACCCTACTGAGGCCGACGACCGGCAAGATACCCGCCACGTGGAGGCGATAGAAGAGCGAATCGATCCGGATCGGCTCGCTAACCATGCTCGTGCGCTGTTTGGCATCGACCTGACGGCGCAGCACCGCCAGGCTTTTGTGACCCTGGCTGCCGAATTGCTGGCCTGGAACAAGCAGGTCAACCTGACGGCGATCACCGAGCCGCGCCACATCGAAACCCGGCACTTTCTGGACTCGATCTCGCTCCTGCGTGCGACGGCGCTAAAACCAGGGATGCGCGTCATCGACGTGGGATCGGGAGCGGGTTTTCCCGGCCTGCCGCTGCGGATTCTGTGCCCACACATCATCCTCACCTGCCTGGAAGCCACCGGCAAAAAGGCCGATTTCATCCGACACGCCGCCGATCTACTGGAACTGACCAATGTGACGGTGCTACACGGTCGCGCCGAGGAAATCGGCCAGATGCCCGAACACCGCGAACAGTACGATCTGGCGCTGGCGCGCGCCGTCGCCCCCCTGCCCGTGCTGGTCGAATATCTGCTGCCGCTGTTGAAGATCGGCGGCAAGATGGTGGCCTATAAAGGGGAAAGCGCCGCCCAAGAAGCCAGCGCCGCCCAAAAAGGGCTGCGTCTGCTGGGCGGGGAACTGCGCCGCCTGATCGCAGTAGAGCTGCCGGAGGTGGCCGAGACACATTACCTGGTGCTGGTGGAAAAAGTCGCCGCCAGCCCGGCACACTTTCCGCGCCGCGCGGGTATTCCCAGCCGCAAACCACTGTGAGGCAAATATGAGCAAAAAAGACAAGAACAAGGCCCCCTACATCGGCGTCGATCTCGGCGGGACCAAGATTCTGGTCGCGCTCGTCTCGCACAAGGGCAAAATCCTGGAGCGGGAAAAACAGCCCACGCTGGATGAAGAAGGCCCCGACGCCGTGATCGCCCGCATCGCGGAAACGATCCGGCAGGCGCTGCGCAAAGCCGGCCTGGATGCCAAAGACGTGGCAGGGATTGGCATCGGTACGCCGGGCGTCGTCGATTCCAAGCGCGGCATCGTGCACATCGCACCGAATCTTTCCGGTTGGCACGAAATTCCCCTGGGCCGGGAACTGGAAAAACGCCTGGAGCGGCCCGTCGTGGTGGGCAACGACGTAAATGTGGCAACTTACGGCGAATACACCCTCGGCCCCGGTACAGGCTGCAAGGCCGTTGCCAGCATCTTCCCCGGCACAGGCATCGGCGGCGCGTTGATCTTCGACGGCAAATTGTGGGAAGGCGCACACGGCGCGGCAGGCGAGATCGGCCATGTCATCCTAGAAGCCAATGGCCCCATGTGCGGCTGTGGGCGGCAAGGCTGCGCCGAAGCCGTCGCCAGCCGGACGGCCCTGGAACGCGACCTGCGGACGGCCATCCGTTTTGGGCGGCAGAGCGTGCTCAGCAAAATGATCGCGGAGACGGAGCCGATCCGCAGTGGCATTCTGGCGCAAGCCGCCCGCGAAGGCGATACCCTGGTGCTGGAAGCTCTGGCACGCACGGCGCACTATCTGGGCTTACTGACGGCTTCGCTGGTGAACCTGGTAGACCCGGAAATGGTCATTCTGGGCGGCGGGCTGATCGTCGGCTGCGAAGAATGGCTGATGCCGACGATTCGCGGCGTGGCGCGCGAACACTTCATCGACCAAGCCGACGCCGATGCCATCCGCATCGAAATCGCCACCCTGGGCGACGATGCGGGCGTGCTGGGTGCAGCCATGCTGGCGAAGTCGGTTGTTGGCGGTTAGCCGACGGACACCGAACTGTCAGTCTCGGCAGCCGAAGAATCGTCGTCCTGCAAGGTGCGTTCCAGGGCGGCGATCTCCTCATCCAGGTCTTCCAGGCGGATCAGCATGGCGGCAGGAAGCGAGTGCGCAGGTAGACTGGCGACCAGTTCGCCGCGCTCCTGCCGCAACTGCGCCAGCCGCGCTGCCGGGTCGTCGGAGCGATTCACGGCGTCACCGCGTGGCGCACCACTGCCTCAAAGGGGCACGCCTGCATACAAACCAGGCAGCCCCAGCAGCGGCTCATATCGATAACAGGCGCTTCATCCCGGTCAATGACGCGGATGGCGCTGCCCCGGCAGACCTTGCGCGCCAGACATTGCCCACAGATACGGCAGCGCGTCTCGTCGATCTTCAGCATGGTGGCGCTGCGCGCCGTGCCTTCGCCCACGTTATCTCGCCCCTTTCGCCGACTGTCAATCCTTAGATGCAGCGTCGGGGCGGAAAGACGCTTCACGCCATGCGGTTACTGTTGCGGCCCGATCACCTCAACGCCGAGGTAGGGGCGCAGCACTTCCGGCACGACCACGCTGCCGTTGGCCTGCTGGTTGTTTTCCAGCACGGCGATCAGGATGCGCGGCAGTGCCAATCCGGAGCCGTTGAGGGTGTGGACGAACTGCGGACGTCCGCCGTCTTGAGGCCGGAACTTGATGTTGGCCCGCCGCGCCTGAAAATCCTCGCAGTTAGAGCAGCTTGAGACTTCCAGCCATTCCTGGCAGCCTGCCGCGTACACTTCCACATCATATTTCTTGGCGGCGGCGAAGCCCAGGTCGCCCGTCACCATTTCGACGCGGCGGTAGGGCAGCCCCAGCAGGCCACACATTTCCTCGGCAGCTTCGACGATGCGCTCCAACTCGGCATAGCTCTCGTCGGGACGGACGAAGCTGTATTGCTCGACCTTCTCGAACTGATGCACACGCTTGATGCCGCGCACATCGCGTCCGGCGCTCATCTTTTCGCGGCGGAAACACGGCGTGTGGCAGATGTAGCGCAGCGGCAGGTCGGCCTCTTCCAGGATCTCGCCCGCGTACATGTTGGTCACGCTGACTTCGGCAGTGGGCAGCAGATAGAGTTCGGCGTCCGGGTCCAGGTAGACGTTATCCCGGAACTTGGGGAACTGCGCGCTGCCATACATGGCCTCTTCTTTAACCATGAAGGGCGTGTAGACCTCCTGCCGTCCGCGCGCCAGATGATAGTCCAGCATCCAGTTGGTCAGGGCACGGTGCAGCCGCGCGCCCAGGCCGCTGAGGATGTAGAAGCGTGTCCCGGCCAGCTTGACGCCACGCTCGAAGTCGATGATCCCTAGTTTGGGTCCCAAGTCCCAATGGGCCAACGGCGTGAAGTCGAAGACCGGAAGCTGGCCGTGATGCGGATGGGCGATGTTCTCCGCGTCGGTCACGCCGTCGGGCACGCTGGCGTGCGGCAGGTTGGGAATCCACAGCAGGTGCTCGCGCAAGTCGGCGTCGATGGTGTTCACCTGCTCGTCCAGAGCGCCGATGCGGTCAGAAAGCGCGCTCAGCGTAGCCTGAAGGATGTTCAGCGCCGCCTGGGCGTGCTCTGGGTGAATATCTTGCGGCGGCACCAGGCCGTCCACCTCCTGCACCGCGATGCCCCTGTCTGGGTCGAGTAGGCGAATCTGGGCAGCGCGCACGCGGTCGGTAGGATTCGCCAACAGGTCGAGCGCCTGGGCGTTGTGCCCGGCCTCGATGGCCTGCGCCGCCTCGACGGCGGTAGCGATGCGGTGCGCATCGGTGAGCTTTGGGTTGCCCCGGAACTGGCCGAACACCTTGTTCAGCTTATTGCGGTCCGCCTTGAGGGTTTCGACCTCCTGCAAAATGGTTCGGCGGCGCTGGTCCAATGCAAGCACCGCATCTACATGCTCGACCGCGCCGGGATCGTGCAGCCGAGCGACCTGAGCCTTGACCCATTCCGGCTTTTCACGCAGCAAAGCCATATCCAACATCGATTACGCTCCCTTCGTCGATAAAGGCACCTGCGCCCTCAAAAATAAACAGCGGTAGTTACTTCTCTTGCTTATCCGGCAACGTGCCGGGCATCTTCGGCTGTTCCCCCTCTGACGTCCGCCGCCGAACATCTGCTACCGACGGTCTGCCCCGGCGCGGCACGAAAAGATCACGATACAGGCGCAACCCGGCCAGTACCAGGCCGATCAGGATCACGCCCCAGATCAGGGCATCGAAGACTTGCGGCGTGAGAAACTGAAACACCCCTCACCTCATCCAGACGTTGAACCTCTAAGCCGGCTAAACAAAAAACCCCCGTCCTGTCAACGAACCAGGACGAGGGGCCTCGTGGTGCCACCTGGATTCGCGCCGACCTCACAGCCGGCGCCTCGGCGGGTCGGCAAAGGCGACCCTGTCGCGCTAACGGGCGAACCCGACCCCGCATTACCGGGGCGACGTACTCAGGAGTGGACTTCAGCCTCTTGCCTTGCCGTCTCGCAGCGACCGACAGCTCTCTGAAAAGGCAGACAACCTACTGGCTCCGTCAGAGTCGTTCAACGATTGGTTAAGTGCAGTGTATCAGGCAATCCGGTGAGCGTCAAGAGAAAAAAGCAGGCGGCGCAGCAGGTACGCCGCCCATCGAGGCGTGTCTACGTTCCCTACGGTGCCGGTGCAGGCGGCGCATTGGGCTGGATGGTTGGATCTTGTACGACCAACTGGTAGGCCACGTTGTTGTACATGACCTGCATCCGGCCCTCACGGGCAATGCGCCAGACCACGCGCGCCAGGTCGCCCGTCACCCAGCGCGGACTGCCCACCGGAATCGCGGCCAGGTCAAAGTCGGGATAAGCCTCTGCCCAGGCTTCCCAGGGCAGGCTGGGGATGTCATCGAGCGTCTGGGAAACGACCGCGCTCACCCATACCCCCTGCGGCTGATACAGCACCGGCGTGCTGCTTAACGTCCGACAACGCTCCAGAATACGGCTGAAGGCATCCGGCGGCCAGTTAGAAAAGGCATCCAGAGTGCGCGTTTCGCCGTAAAGCGTGAGCGTAATGGTCTCAACAATCGGCCCGATCCCCGCCGGGCTGGTAGGCGGCTGAAAGCCCGTGTCTGACGTCCAGCTATAAAAGCCCGTCCCGATCACATATTGGAGAAAATTACGGAACGTTTCATCGCCGATACGGTCTTCTAACACCTGTTCGGGATCGGCAAACGGATCGGTCCACACCACGCGGCCATCACCGAACAGGGTGCAGAAGGGAATCTGGTTCAGGTCGATGGTCGGATCGCCGGAATTGCCGCGCGTTTCTAGGCGCACGATCACGGCTGTGGGGGAACGGTCCCAGTCCAACACACTGCCCAAGGTATCGACGGCGCTGTCACCGACTTGGGTAGGCGCACCGCCGCAGGCAGCCAGCGTCCACACGGCCAGGAACAATAAAAGCCAGACCCGTCGCATAGGGCATTCTCCTGGTTGAACAACTTTACAGGCTCATTGTAGTCTCAGCCCGCGCCGAACGGCAACCGGACTGTAGTCCAGGAAAACAACAGGGGCGCTTCCCCGGTTGGAAAAGCGCCCCCCGCTATCGTGAACCTTACTGGACAGTGACCGTGATATGTCGCTCATCTACCACGCCGTCAGCCCGCACGACTCGCAGAGTAAAGGTCGTGGTGGAGTTGACCGTCACTTCGCGGAAGCCTGTACCCTCAACGCCCGCGCCCTGGAAGTACACCTCGCGGACGTTGGAAGTCTCCCACATGAAGCGGATCACCGTGCCGGCGGACACCGGGCCGTTCGGCGCAGTCGAGGTAAAGGAGATGCCGCTGCCGCCGCCGCTGCCGGAGACATTGATGGTGATCGACCGCTCCTCGGTTGTGCCATCCAGCTTGACCACGCGCAGGGTGTAGGTCGTGTTGGAATTGATCGTCACCTCACGGAATCCCGTGCCGGGCACACCCTCGTTATTCAGATATACCTCGCGCACGTTGGAGGTCTCCCATGTCAGGCGAACCACCGTGCCAGCAGGAACCCCGCTGGCGGGAGCCGTCGAATTGAAGACAATGCTCGGCGCGGGTGGAGCCGTTGGGATGATCGGCGTCGGCGTAGCGGTCGGTGGTGGCGGCGGGGCCTGAACGATGGGTAGGCTGGCCGTATCACCGGTAGCTGTCACGAACTGGGCGGAAATCCAGCCCTGACGCGATCCAAAGGGCACCACCCACCAGGAACTATCCTGGTTGCGCCCGACCAGTTCCACGTCGCTGCCCGCCAAAAACGCGCCGATAACCGGGTAAAGCGTGCTGGGGCCGGTGCGGACATTCAGGCCAATGGTAGTCACGCCGCGCGGCGCGCTGGGAGTTGCCGAAGGGGGAATAGCCGTCGGCTGCTGCTGTTCCCCACCGCCGGCAGGCGGCTGAGTCGCCTCGACGGTCGGCGCGGTCGTCGGCGTGGCGGTCGGGGGCTGCGTGGGCGGCTGCCCAGCCACGACGCTGACATTAATGGTCGCCGGGGCGCTGGCGGTATTGTCGGCACGATAGGCGACAACCGTGATGGAATGCAGCCCGATGCCCTGGGCGACCCACTCCAGGTTTGCCACGTAGGCCGGCTGTCCCTGCGCGGCGGGCGCGCTGCTGGTCCCAGCGGGCACGTCATCGACCAGCAGTTCGACCCGGCTGACGCCCGCCCCAGAGTCGTTAGCGACCGCCTGAATGATCACGCGCGTCCCTTCGGCAAAGGGGGTATTGTTGGCCGGGACACGAATCTCGACCACCGGGGCATCCGCATGGCCTGGCTGCTGTTGGCCGTTGCCACCACTACCAAGAGAAGACAAATTACATGCCATGGCCGCAAGGGCCAGGACTAAGGACATAACAACCAGACTGAACCTTCGGGCCACGTTTGCGCCTCCCTCAAAAGCTATCAGCCAGCTTGCAGCCGCCAGTGTAGACTGGAAACAGACCGGAACCATGAATAAAGTCTATCCCTGCAAGCCTAACGCAAGAGTCACGAGATCGCAACGTGACGCGCGACAGCCGCCGGAAGTCGATAGCCGGGGCCGGACCGACTCTGTATAATCGACGGCTGTGTCGCACATGCTGTCGAGGGGCTATCGTGCCGATTCTAAAACCGGGAACACTTGAGTTTGTCAGCCACAGCGCCGAACAGACCGTCCGCCTGGGCCAGCGCCTGGGCGAACTGCTGCGTCCAGGCGACATAATCTGTCTTTCCGGCAGGCTGGGCGCAGGCAAGACAGCCTTTGCGCGGGGCATCGGCCAGGGTTGGGGTGCCGTCGAGCTGGTCACCAGCCCGACGTTCGTGCTGATGCACGAGCATACCCGCCGCGCCGACGATCAGCGCCTCTACCACGTGGATGGCTACCGACTATCCGGCGCAGTAGACGCGCTTTCGTTTGGTCTGGACGAGCTGCTGGCCGGGAACAACCCGGTGCTGATCGAATGGCCGGAGCGCGTGGCCGACATCCTGCCTGCCGAACGGCTGTGGATCACCTTTGCTATTCAGGAAGGCGACCGCCGCCAAATCACCTTCGAGACGGTGGGCAGCGATTACGAAACACTGCTCGAAGCCTATCGCCGGCGCACTTTCGGCGGGTGAAACCGCTGCCGCTCCCAGGGCGGCGAATTGCTTTGGAGACTGCTTTCGCGTTATCTTCTGAGGGTCTGATTTGCAACTACGGTGGGAACAAGGGAATGCTGCTCGCCATTGATACCGCGACGCGCATGATCAGCCTGGCCGTGCACGATGGGACACGCCTGATCGCCGAGTCGTCTTGGGAAACGGCCAACTATCACACGGTCGAACTGGCCCCCGCCGTCCGGGCGATGTTGGCGCGCGCCAGTGTGGAGATTCCACATCTGCAGGCCGTCGCCGTCGCGCTCGGCCCCGGATCGTTCACCGGGCTACGCATCGGCCTGGGGCTGGCAAAGGGCCTGGCCGCTGCGCGGGATGTGCGTCTGATCGGTGTGCCGACCCTGGACATCCTGGCGTCGGCCCAGCCACGCCGCCGCGAACGGCTTGTCGCCGTGTTGGAAGCTGGACGTGGGCGCATTTGTACGCAACAGTTCTGCTGGGGTGAGGATGCCTGGATGCCCCAGGACGAGCCGACCATCACAACATGGGATGCACTGCTGGACGGCTTTGACCGGGAGGCGTTCGTCAGCGGTGAGATCGACGCCGAGGGTGCGCGCAGGCTCCAGGCAGCTATCGCCGCCGGGAAACCGCTGACTGTCGCCCCGGCAGCCGAACGTCTGCGCCGCGCCGGCTATCTGGCCGATCTGGCCTGGGTGCGTCTACGCCGAGGTCAGTCCGACGATCCCTACACATTGGTTCCTATTTATCTGCACCAACCCGGAATCCCGCACCCGTGAGCCTGCCACCCGTGTATGTACTGCATCCCATGCGCCGTCAGGACATCGCACAGGTGATGGAGATCGACCGCCGCTCCTTCCCCTGTCCCTGGTCGGCAAATCAATACGCCTACGAGATCGCGGAAAACCCGACCAGTTACATGGTCGTGCTGACCGCCCCCGGCCAGAAGCCCCCATCGCCCATTGCACGTCCCGGCCTGTTCGGGCTGTTGGACCGTTTACGGCTGCGCCGCTCTGGCGGGGGCGATACCGTCGTCGGGTACGGCGGCTTCTGGTACGGCGGTTCACAGGCACACATCAGCACCATTGCCGTCCACCCGGCCTATCGCGGCAAGGGGCTGGGCGAATTGCTGCTGGCCGGGATGGTTCGCCGGGCGATCACCCTGGGCGCACGCTACGTCTCGCTGGAAGTGCGCGTGAGCAACCAGACAGCCATCAACCTGTACCTCAAGTACGAGTTTGCTCAGTGTGGACGCAAAACGGCCTACTACCGCGATAACGGCGAAGACGCCTACGATCTGCGCATCCATGCGCTGGACGACGGCTACCGGGCGCGTTTTGATAAGCGGTGGAAGGCCCTGCAAGCGCGTGTCGCGTTTGTAGACCGCTTTTCCAACGCCCCTGAGAAGGAAAAGATACGATGACCGATCACGCTTCCCCGACTCCGGAAGAGCGCAAAGTCAGGCTGGATACCATTGCCGCCGAGATCGCCCGCTGCACGAAATGCGTCCTGCATAGGAGCCGCACGCGCACTGTGCCCGGCGACGGCCCAGCGAACGCCGAGATCATGTTCATCGGCGAAGGGCCGGGCTTTCACGAAGATCAACAGGGGCTGCCCTTTGTCGGAGCCAGCGGCAAGTACCTGGAAGAGCTGCTGGCTGCCATCGGCCTGAGCCGCCGAGAGGTATTCATCACCAATGTGGTCAAGTGCCGCCCGCCACAGAACCGCGATCCCCTGCCGGGCGAAGTCGAAATCTGCACCAAGACCTACCTCGAACGACAGATCGCTCTGCTGAACCCGAAGATCATCATCACGCTGGGGCGCTACAGCATGGGGCTGTTCTTCCCGGACGGCAAAATCACGCGCATTCACGGCCAGCCCAAACGTCAAGGCGGGCGCATCTATTATCCCCTGTACCATCCGGCGGCGGTCCTGCGTAACCCGGACCTGCGTCCTGTGATGGACGCCGACATGAGGCGCATACTAGACCTGCTTCAGGAAGCGCGGCAGGCCGAGCAGAAACCGCCCGACGACGAGCCACCCCCTCCGGCAAATGAGCGCCCTGTCCAATTGAGCCTGTTCTAACTGCCATGACCGACACAATTGAGAAGGCCCTGGACTCGCTGCCCCTGGTTGCGCCCGCTGCCGCTGCCGACGTAGAAGCCAACGGCGAGCGCGTCTACCGGCGCAACTTTCTGGCACTGGCAGGCGATTACGTGCTGTTCGGGGTTGCTTTCGCCATCCTGAGTCCGCGTGTGTTGCCGCCGAACTTCGTGGATCAGTTGACCGGCGATCCTGTGTTGGTGGGGCTGGCCGGGCTGCTCTTCAGCGTCGTGTGGATGATGCCGCAGTTGTTGTTCGCGCCTTACGTCAACCGCGCCGTGCGCAAAAAGCCCTACATCACTATCCCGGCGTTTCCGGCGCGGGTGATCTTTATCCCCGTTGGTCTGTTGATGATCGCCATCGGACCGGATAAGGCAGGCCTGCTGATTCTGGTATTCCTCAGCGGCTACGTGGCCCTTGCCATCGGCGACGGGTGCAGTGTCATCCCCTGGATGGACATCTTAGGCAGCAGCCTGAACAACCGGCTGCGTGGACGGCTGTTCGCCTGGTCGCAGGCAGCGACAGGCGTGCTCGTGACCCTGATCGCCGTGCCGCTGGTACGACATGTTCTAGGACCGGAAGGGCCGGCTTTCCCGAACAACTACGCGCTGCTGATGATCGTGGCGGGCGTGCTGCTGACGTTGGCGCTGGCTTCATTCGTCCTGACACGCGAAGGCCACTCCCCGCCGCCACAGAACTCGCCGGGCCTACGCGAATACGGCCCGTTTTTGGTGCGGCTGCTGCGAGAGGATGCCGGGTTCCGCCGCTACCTGCTAGCACGCTTCGCCTATGACCTGATCCGGATCGCCGAGCCGTTCTACATCGTCTACGCGACCAGCGTGATCGGTCAGGAAGATGCTGTCGCCGTTAGCGACGAAATCCTGCTGGCAACGCTCACCGGCGTCGTTGCGGCGCTGATCATGGGCCAGTTAAACGCGAAGCGTGGCCCGCGTGATGTCGTCCGGCTGGCGACATCCGCTGCGTTGATCGCGCCGCTGTTGGCCCTGAGCGGGCGGGTTGTCGGCCCGGTGGGAATCCATCTCACCTGGATCGCCCTCTCGCTGGCCGGGACAGCGTTCGTGCCCGGCTTTTTGAACTGGGTCGTTGAATATGCCCCGCCGGGCTACCGGCCTATCTACAGTGGCATGGCAAATACATTCAGCATCGCCGCGCTGCTTTCACCACTGCTCGGTGGCCTGATCGTCGCCCAATTCTCCTACGACGTGTTGTTCGTGGTTGCCGCGCTGATCGGCGCGGTGGCCGTGCTGCTGGTCTGGCGGCTGCCGAAACCGGGCGCGGCGTAGCTGTCGGCGTTTACCTCGACCGCTGCGGCGGTGGCTGACGGCTGGCTATCTGTGGTGGTATATTTTCCCTTCGGCAGGCGCCAAGATAATCTCAACGGCGCGAGGAGACGTGATGATGCAGTTTGTCCCGATCATGATCGTGAGTTTTGCCGCCGCCCTGGGCCTGACGCCGATCACGCGCCGGCTTGCCCGACGCTTCGGCGTGATGGACCAGCCCAGCGCGCGCAAGGTCCACCGCGAGGCCACACCGTTGCTGGGCGGCCTGGCGATCTACAGCGCAATGATGCTGGCGCTGGCCGTTTTTAGCCTGGATGATTACCTGGTCGAACTGCTGGCGATCCTAGCCGGGGCGTCGTGGATGGCCCTGATCGGCTTCCTGGACGACCGCAAGGCCATGATTCCCTGGCAGAAGTTCGCGGCCCAGTTTGTCGCGGGGGGGGTGCTCGTCCTGACCGGGGTGATGATCCGTCTGACTGGCGTCCCCATCATCGACGCGGCCCTCACCGTCATCTGGGTCGCGGGGATCACCAACGCGGTCAACTTTCAGGACAACATGGACGGCCTGTGCGCCGGGCTGACGGCCATCGCCAGCGGCTTTTTCTTTCTGCTGGCGGTCATGGAAGGTCAAGGCCTGGTTGCCAGTCTGGCGGCGGCGCTGTGCGGATCGGCCATCGGCTTTTTGATCTTCAACTTCAACCCGGCCAGCACCTTTATGGGCGATCTGGGCAGCCTGGTGTTAGGCTTCACACTGGCCGTCCTAAGCATCAAGCTGCGCTTCGACAGCCAGCCGTTCGGCCTCTCGACATGGTCGGTGCCGCTGCTGGTGCTGGGCGAGCCGATTTTTGACATCGTGCTGGTCGTCTTCACGCGGCTGCGGGAGCGCCGCCCCCCCTGGCAGGCCGGAAAAGATCACACCTCGCACCGGCTGGTTCAGATGGGCCTGAGTATGCGCAGTGCTGTGCTGGTGATCTATGGCGTTTGCGTGGCGCTGGGCATCGTCGCTATCGTCGTCAGCCGCAACCCTAACCTCGCGCCCGCCCTGGTCGCCGTCGTGGCGCTGGCCGGGCTGGCCGCGTTCGTGTGGCTGGAACGCTTCCGCATCCTTCAACAACGGCAGGCAGAAAAACCATGACCGAAACTTACCTGATTACCGGTGGGGCGGGCTTCATCGGCTCCCACCTGGCCGAGGCGCTGGTGCAAGCCGGGCACAACGTCCGCGTCATCGACAACTTCGCCACCGGCAGGCGTGAAAACATCGCTCCCCTGCTGGATCGCCTAACCCTGTACGAAGTGGACATCACGGACCGCGCTGCGCTCGACGAGCCGATGGCCGGCGTGGATTACGTGCTGCACCAGGCAGCGATACCCTCCGTGCCGCGCAGCGTGGATGATCCACTCGGCACGAACAATGCCAATGTCACCGGCACACTCAACGTGCTCGATGCGGCGCGTCATGCCGGGGTCAAGCGGGTGATCTATGCGGCGTCGTCCTCGGCTTACGGCGAAATCGAAGGGGAATATAAAAGCGAGGACATGAAGCCGCAGCCGCTTTCGCCTTACGCCGTCGCCAAGCTGACCGGCGAATACTACTGCCAGGCGTTCTACCGCGTCTACGGCCTGGAAACCGTCGCCCTGCGCTACTTCAATGTCTTCGGCCCGCGCCAGGACCCAACCAGCCAGTATGCCGCCGTGATCCCGATCTTCATCCGCGCGCTGCTGGAAGGCAGACCACCCACTGTACACGGAGACGGGCTGCAAAGCCGTGACTTCACCTATGTGGAAAACGTCGTTTACGGCAACTTGCTAGCCTGTAAAGCGCCGCGCGAAGCCGCCGGAGAGGTGATCAACCTCGCCTGCGGGGAGCGGACCACACTGCTGGATTTACTTGACCAGTTGAATGCCCTGCTTGGCACCCACATCGCCCCGGTGCACGTGGCGCCACGCCCCGGCGACATCAGGCACTCACGCGCTGCCATTGACAAGGCCGGGCGGCTGCTCGGCTACGAGCCGCAGGTCGGTTTTCAGGAAGGCCTGGCCCGCACGGTGGAATGGTTCCGGGCGCACAACGGCGGCTGAGCAACGGAAAGCAAGTGCAGCACGCCCCCTCAAAAGTCCTATTCCCTCACCTCCGCCGGGGGAATATCTTTAGTGCATACAACTGCGACCTGACCGCTCGTGACGGACCGTTTCCAGGGGGGCTGCCATGCATGTAACGCACGTGATCAAAGTTGTGGCGGTCGCGGGGGCCGAACGCCACCTGTTGATCCTGCTGCCTGCGCTGCGCACCCGCGGCGTCGAAGCTGACCTGTTGGTCTTGGCCGAACCGGGCAATCCGATGGACGAGATGGTAGTCGCCGCCGAAAAAGCTGCAATCCCCGTCCACCGCGAGTTTATCCCACGTGACATCTCCCCCGGCCTGCTGCTGCGCCTGGCGCGGCGCTTCCGCGCTGCGCGGCCCGACGTGATCCACACCCACCTCTTTCACGCCGACCTGTACGGCCTGATCGCCGCGCGCTGGGCTGGGGTGCCTCATGTCGTCAGCAGCCGCCACAACGACGACCTTTTTCGTCGCCTGGCGCCCATCCGCTGGCTTAACCGCTGGCTATGGCGGCAGTTCGACGGCGGCATTGCCATCAGCGAGCACGTACGGCAGTTCTGTCTGACCACCGAGGGCGCACCACCGGACAAAATCACCACCATTCCCTATGGGCTAAACGGCGACAGTCTGCGCGTCGGTAAAGGCGCGCGGACCGTGATCTGCAACGAACTCGGCATCCCGCCCGATGCGCTCCTGGTCGGCATGGTTTGCCGCCTGATCGAACAAAAAGGCGTTATCTACGGCCTCCAGGCATTCTGGCGCGTCTCGGCGCGCTTTCCTCAGGCGCATCTGCTGATCGCAGGCGATGGTCCATTGCGCGGCGAACTGGAACGGCAGGCCATCAGTTACCGACTGAGGGATCGGGTCCACTTCCTGGGCTGGCGAGACGACGCCCACGCCATCATCGCCGCCCTGGACGTGCTGCTGGCTCCCAGCCTGTGGGAAGGCTTCGGGCTGAATTTGCTGGAAGCGATGGCGTTGGGAACGCCGGTCCTCGCCAGTTCGGTTAGCGCCATCCCGGAGATCATCCTCGACGGTGAAACGGGGCTGCTGGCCCCGCCGCGCGATGTGGATCACCTGACCAGCAGCCTGCTCCTGCTGCTGTCGGACGCGCCGCTGCGCCGGCAGTTCGCCGAGGCCGCTGCCCGGCGACAGAAGACTATCTTCAGCGTCGAGCAAATGGCTGACCGCACCCTGGCGTTCTACCGGCAGCTTGATTAAACTCGGCGCTTCACGTACCTGGGGATACGTTTTTCCACCTGCCGGAAGACGATGATGCCTGCGCCGCGCCTGACGTTTTCCACCGGATCGCTTTACCTCTACGGCCTAGAGCGCGTTTTTGCCCTGGCCGCCGAATTCGGCTTCGACGGCGTCGAGGTCATGTGCGACGAACGGCTGGACACGCGCCAGCCGGGTTACCTGCGCCACCTGTCGGAAACTTACCACCTACCCATCACCAGTCTGCACGCGCCCTTTGTGACCGCCCGGCTGCCGGGCTGGACGCCGGGGCTGGTCGCCGCCGTCCGGCAGACGGTCGCACTAGCGGAGCAGGTCGGCGCAGAACACGTGGTCGTTCACGTGCCGCGCAAAGTGGGCTATCTGGTCGTGCAGGGGACGCGCACCTGGCGGCTGCCCTGGGTTGCCATCGATGGCGAAATCCGGCAGTGGATCGCCGAAGGCGAACTGGCCCGCTTCCAGGCTGAGACGGCGGTGCAGGTCTGCCTGGAGAATATGCCCATTCTGGCCCGCCGTCTAAACGGCCTGATCCCCGACCGTTACCTGACGTGGTGGAACACGGTGGAAGCATGGTCGCAGGTGCACGACCACCTAACCCTGGACACCACTCACTGGGCCACGCACAGGATCGATCCGCTGGCGGCCTACCGCGCCGCCGGAAAGCGCGTGCGGCACATTCACCTGAGCAATTTCCACGACGGGCAGGAACATCAACTTCCCCACCGGGGCGACCTGGACCTGGTGGGTTTTCTACGGAGCGTGATCGCGGACGGCTTCGACGGCCACATGGTGCTGGAACTGGACCCGCGTTCGCTGGAAGCGGTGGACGAATCGAAGCTGCGGCAAAACCTGGCCGCGTCGGCAGCCTTCTGTCGGGCGGCAATGGGGCGGGAAGCGTAGATCAGCGCGGCAGCTTATCCAGCACGTTTTGCAGGCCCACCGGCAACGGCGCAGAAAACGTGAGCGGCTGGCCCGTCGAGGGCGAAAAGATCGTCAGGTCGGCGGCGTGGAGAAAATGCCGCTTGAGCCGGATGCGTTGCCGGGCGTAGCCGTATACCTCGTCTCCCACCACCGGGTGCCCGATAAACGCCAGGTGCACGCGAATCTGGTGCGTGCGGCCCGTCTTGGGGAACACTTCCAACAGCGCCTGCTCCGCATAGTATTCCAACACGGTGAACTCCGTGATCGCTTCCCGCCCGTCGCGCGTGACGGCCATGCGTTTGCGCTGACGTGGGTCGCGGCCAATCGGCGCTTCGATGCGCCCGGTGGCATTCGGTGGGTTGCCCTCCACCAGGGCCAGATAACGCTTGGTCGTCTGGCGGTTTTCAAACTGCGCGGCCAGGGCGCGGTGGGCCTGCGGCGTCTTGGCGATGACGATCACGCCGGAGGTGTCTTTGTCCAGGCGGTGGACAATCCCTGCCCGGTGTTCGTCGCCTACCTGCGCCACCTGTGGCCAGTAGTACAACAGGGCGTTCACCAGCGTACCGGACGTGTGGCCGTAAGACGGATGAACGACCATCCCGGCGGGCTTGTCGATGGCGATCAGGTCGGCATCCTCATAGAGCACACTCAGCGGGATATTTTCCGGCTGCACGTCCTGCGGCGGAGGCGGCGG
This sequence comes from uncultured Anaerolineae bacterium, assembly GCA_964529715.1. Lineage (GTDB taxonomy): Bacteria > Chloroflexota > Anaerolineae > Aggregatilineales > Ch27 > CAZGXI01. The sequence goes on from CAZGXI010000021.1 coordinate 28,159, forward strand.
GACGCGCACGACAATTTCCTCGCCGCCTTCCAGCCGATAGGCAGGCTTGGTCGGCACACCGTTCACCGTGATCAGCCCGTCGTGGATAAGCGCCTGAATGTGCGTGCGGGAGAGGTCTTCTAATTGGGCAGCCAGGGCCTTATCCAGCCGTTCCCCGCGCAGGTCATCGCCCGCCACAAACATAAAATCCGGCTGAAGATCGTCTACTTCTACCATGTCGCTTTCCACGAGTACCCCAGAGATATTCCCGGATCGATTCGCCTGAGCATACATCCTCACCTGACGAGCCGCAAAAAGGCGCGACCCCAACCGCGGGGACGGTCGGGGTCGCCAAGGGGGATAGGGGAACTACACGAAACTATTCGACACTAACGTACTCCAGTTCTGCCGTCTGCGTGCGGGCAGGCCGGGCGGGTTCGACAGGCCGCGTGACGCTGGCCCGGCGGCTGTTGCCTGCTCCCGGCCCAAAGAAGCGGCTGGGTGGATCATAGCGGCGCGGCATGGAAGCGGGAGCGTCGGCGGCGCGCGCATAAGGGGCAGCAAACTCCGGCAACGGAGTCGTTCCCCGGCGGTCCGGGGAGACGGCGTGCGCAGCAGCCCCGACCGACGCATGTTCGCCATCCTGCCGGGTGGCGCTCTGACTGGAAAGCGCCTGAGCCGGGCGCGGCTCAGGGATAGCAGGCCGGGCTGGTGGAGCAGCGACGGCAGTCGCAGGGTGAACCGGCGTCGCAGCAGTCAACGGTCGGGCGGTGGCTTCGACAGTCTCGGCCCGGCGGTCGGCAGTCGTGAAGAGGTGATCCCCGGCAAAGCTGAATGCGCCGATGATCAGGATGCGCGTCAGCCAGACCAACAACGCCAGAAACACTGGCGCAACATGCAGGATTTGTTCCCGGCTGATCAGTTCATTGCCCAAATAGGCATTTTCTGCCAGAGCACTGCCGACGGCCCACCAGGTCATGACGGCGTTCATGCTCGCTCCCAGGAACCAGGCCCCAGTCAGCAGCCAGACTTCCTTCGGCTCCTTGCGCCCCACTTCCGGTGTGAACAGACGCGACAGGCCGGCAAAGTCGATGCCGCAGAACGCCACCGCCAACACCGTTGCCCAGGAAAGGACACCAAAGGCACTATGGCCGCTGAACAGGGTGGTCAGGGCATATTCGGTTGTCGAGAAATTGAACACCTCGAAGGAGGCCAGCGCGGCCAGCAAGATCAGGCCGAACCACAGGCCGCGTCCGCGCAGACGGCGGCGCAGCATAGTTAGCGGAGAAGCAGAGTAAGCTGTGCGAAAGGTGATTGCGGTCATGGGGTGTGCCTGTTTTTCACCAAAAGAACACTTGTTCTATCCGTAGTATAGGGCACATTGCCTGTCGCTGTCAAGCGGCAAACGGCGTTCTTGCCTGAAAAATCGCAGCGGGATTACTGGTGAGCAGCAGAGGCAGATTCGTCGTCCGAGGCTGCTTCGTCAGGCGAAGCGTCGGCGGGTCGTGTAGATGCCCGGCGGCGGTCTTCGCGCCACATCACGATCAACAGCAGGCCCACGCCAGCCACAATACACACGTCCGACACGTTCGAGACCGGCCAGAACTTGAGGTGCAGGAAATCGACCACATAGCCCTGCCGCAGCCGGTCGATCAGGTTGCCTGCCGCGCCGCCGAGCTGCAGGCCCAGCGCAACACGCAGCAACCAGACGCGGTCGGTAAGCTGGTGGTAAAAGTAGAGGATGATAAACACCACGACGATGGCGACGATCTGAAACAGCGTGTTGCCCCCTTGCAAAATGCCAAACGCCGCGCCAGTGTTGGTTACGTGCGTGATGACGAACAAGGGGCGTAGCGCCTCGATAGGCGCCCATTCCTCATACAGATCGAGGTTGGCGACGATGATCGCCTTCGACACCTGATCCACCAGGACCACCAGCAGCGCCACGCCCAGGAGCAGCAGCCATTTCTCACGGCGCATAAGGACACTTCCCCGGTTCAGCCGCGCCGATACTGGCGGGTCTCAGCACACGCCAGGCAGAGCGGCGTATAGGGAATGGCTTCTAGGCGAGCGATGTCGATCTCCTTGCCGCACCCCTCACAGATGCCGTAGGTGCCACGTTCAAACTTCGCCAGTGCATCGTCGATCAGGCGAAGCGTATGTTCGCTGCTGGTGCGGATTGCCAGGTCGCGCGCCTGATCAAACGCCTGCGTCGCATCGTCGGCCTGGTGATTGGTATAGCCTGTACCGTCCAAAGCGGTTGTATCCAGGGTTTGGACCTTCATCCGCAGCGCCTCACGCTGTTGGAGCAACATGGTCTTCAGTTGCTCATAAGAAGTGATCATGGTCGTTCCCTGTCTGTCTGATTCCCGTTTGGGAGCATTCGATGGGGTGCGATTGTACCGGATGCCGGCTGGCAAGACAAACAACGCGCTCATCACGTCTACTACCCGGCTTCCAAACCATGCTTCCGGCGTTAGAATAAGCCGCGCAGAATCGTTCCAGGTGAGGCAGAAAAGATGCAGGAGCCTATCACGCTTCTGAGGGGCAGGCGGATCGTCCTGGGTGTCACGGGCAGCATCGCCGCCTACAAGGCGGCAGACCTTGCCAGCAAGCTCACCCAGGCCGGGGCGCAGGTGGACGTGATCATGACTGAGGCAGCGCGGCAGTTCGTCACGCCACTGACCTTCCAATCGGTGACGGGTCGCCCGGTCTACGTTTCGATGTGGGAGACGGACGACGCCGGGTTGCCGACTCACATTGCCCACGTCGGATTGGGCGAAAGCGCCGACCTGCTGGTGATCGCGCCGGCGACGGCAAATACCCTGGCGAAGCTGGCGCATGGCCTGGCCGACAACCTGCTCGCGGTGACGGCGCTGGCAGCACGCTGCCCGGTGATCGTCGCCCCAGCGATGGACGGCGGCATGTACGCCCATCCGGCCACACAGGCCAACCTCCAGCTTTTGCAGAGTCGGGGTGTCCTGGTAATTGAGCCGGAGGAGGGGCGTTTTGCCTCCGGGTTGGTGGGCAAAGGTCGCCTGCCGGAGACGCCAACCCTGATCGGCCATATCCGGCGGGCGCTGGCGCACGGCGGCCCGCTGGCCGGGCGCAAGATCGTTGTCACCGCCGGCGGCACACGTGAAGCCATCGATCCCGTGCGCCACATCACCAACCGCTCCAGCGGCAAGCAGGGATACGCTCTGGCCCAGGCCGCCCTGGACGCCGGAGCAGACGTAACCCTGATCAGCGCAGCGCGCGGCCTGCCTGTTCCGGTCGGCGCGGTGTTCGTGGCCGCCGACAGCGCCGAAGACATGCGGACGGCAGTGCTGGCCTACATCCGCGAGGCCGACGTGCTGATCATGGCGGCGGCGGTGGCAGACTTCCGCCCGGCGCAGGCAGCGGATCAGAAAATCAAGAAGGAGAGCGCCGCCGAAGCGCCGACCCTCGCCCTGGCCCGCACGCCGGACATTCTGCTGGCGGTCAAGGAGCAACGGGCACAAAGCGGCTGGCCGCGCGTGGTCGTGGGATTCGCCGCCGAGAGCCAGGATTTGCTGGCGAACGCCCGCGCCAAGCTCGAGCGCAAGGGCCTGGATCTGCTGGTCGCCAACGACATCACTGCGCCGGACGCCGGATTCGAGGTAGACACTAACCGCGTGATCCTCCTCGATGCAGCAGGTGGCCAGCAGGCGCTCGCCCTGGCCAGCAAGACCCATGTGGCCGAAGCTATCATCGCGCGGGTAGTTGCTTTACTGGCGGAAGTGTAGGATGCGCCGCCTGACCCTCGCCGCTTTTACCCGTTCAACTCGGCGATGATGCGCAGGCCGTCCAGGGTCAGCCAGGGATCGACGGCATCGAAGCGGTCCGTCAGCGGCGCGATCACCGCCGAAAGCCCGCCGGTGGCGACCGTCTTCGCGCCGCCCAGTTCGGTGCGGATGCGGTCGATCAGCCCCTCCACCAGACTCACCTGCCCCAGGATCAGGCCGGCCTGCATGGCATGAACCGTGTTTCGCCCAATAACCGACGGCGGTGGCACCAGCTCCACATGAGGGAGCTGCGCCGTCCGGCTGACCAGCGCGTCGGCGACCACATTCACCCCGGCGGCAATGGCGACGCCGAGCAGATGCCCCGGCGCGGCGACAGCGGTGAAGGTCGTGGCTGTGCCGAAGTCCACCACGATACAGTTGCTTTGAAAGCGGTGGTAGGCCGCCACCGCGTCGGCCACCAGATCGCTACCGATGCGGTCGGGGTGCTCGGTGCGAATCTCGATGCCCCGGTAGGTTGTTGGTCCCAAAACCAACGGCGCGCGGCCCGTGCGCCGCGTGATCATCTCCGCCAGCCCCAGTTTTAACTGAGGGACGACGCTACTCAACACCGTGCAATCGAAGCCGCTCAACGCCAGGTCGGCCTCGCCTAGCAGATCACGGAACAGCACGGCGTACTCATCCGGCATTCGCTCGCGGACCGTTTGGATACGCCACAGGCGCACCCACGCACGTCCGTCGTGTACGCCGAACACGATGTTGGTATTGCCGATGTCAATGGCGAGAAGCATGATTCTCTTTCCCTTGAACGTCCTGAAAAGTAGCAGCAGGCTGTATTTCACCGTTACCATTATAGGAGCAGGGGTGGAGACTTGGCGAAAAAACGGCCAGGGAGGAAATGCCATGACCAATCAAACTCTTACCGCGATTGAAGGCATCCGCGTCGGGCACGCACACAACCTGGACGGGCCAACCGGCTGCACTGTTATGCTCTGCCCGCCGGGAACGGTCGGCGGCGTGGATCAGCGCGGCGGCGCGCCCGGCACGCGCGAAACCGACCTGCTGCGCCCGGCACATCTGGTGGAACACGTCAACGCGATTCTGCTGGCTGGGGGCAGCGCCTACGGCTTGGATGCGGCAGGCGGCGTGATGCGCTACCTGGAAGAGACAGGGGTCGGCTTCCCGGTCGGTGTGGGCGTCGTGCCGATTGTCCCGGCGGCGATCATCTTCGACCTGGATTTGGGCAATCCCCAAATCCGGCCCGACGCGGCGATGGGCTATGCCGCCTGCCGGGCCGCTTCCGCGGAACCGGTGGCGGAAGGCTGCGTCGGTGCGGGCGCAGGGGCGCGCGTGGGCATGGCGATGGGACCGGCCTTCGCCTGTAAATCGGGGCTGGGAACGGCCCTGGTGGACCTAGACGGCGGGCTGAAGGTCGCGGCGCTGATGGTGGTCAACGCCCTGGGCGATGTGATCGCCGAGGATGGGACGATCCTGGCAGGTGTGCGCGTGCCGCCAGAAGGCGATGCCTTTATGGATTGCCGCAACGTCATGCGTATGATGGCGACACAGGTCTCCCCGACAGGCAGCAATACCGTCGTGGGTGTGGTAGCGACCAACGCCCGGCTGACCAAAGAAGAAACCAACAAGGTCGCGCAGATGGCACAGGATGGCCTGGCGCGGGCCGTCCGACCTTCGCACACCATGCTCGACGGCGACACGATCTTCGCCCTGGCGACGGGCAGCGTAGGCCGGGCCAACGTCAGCGTGATCGGCGCGTTTGCGGCAGAGGCAACGACGGAGGCCATCCGACGAGCCGTGCAGACAGCCACGCCGCTGGCAGGCCTGCCGACGGGCGCTTCGGCCACACGGAGATAAGAACAGGCGCGCCATAGCGTGGAGGGCCGCACTTGTCTACCGAAACCGATAAGATTTAACCCCCGGATCGCTTTTTCTTCATCGCAGGATCACGGCGGCTTAAGAAGGTGCGTGTACACTGGGTATACCCGCAACGTAGGGCAACGTTGTGGGTTTTGTCCTGTATACACCAGCACGTTCACTAAAAGGAAAAGGCCATGACGACCGCCGCCGCCAGCGTCTCACACGCCGGCGTCCAGCCGGACGAACGCACCTACCGCCGCCGCATCCGCGCCTGGACGATGTACGACTGGGCAAACTCCGCCTTCGCCACGACGATCCTGGCAGCGGTGCTGCCCGTCTATTACAGCCAGGTGGCCGGGGCGACGCTGCCCAGCGAGGCCGTCGCCACCGCTTACTGGAGCCTGGGCCTCAGTGTGTCGCTGTTCATCACTGCCATCCTCTCGCCCATTCTGGGTACGGTCTCGGATGTAGCGCGTAACAAAAAACCGCTGCTGGCGATCTTCGCCGGGCTGGGCATCGTAGGGACGGCGTTGCTGGTGCTGGTCGGCACGGGCGACTGGCTGCTAGCCTCAGTGCTGGCCGTGTTGGGCCGCATCGGGTTCAGCGGCTCGATTTCGTTCTACGACTCGCTGCTGCCGCACGTCGCCAGAGAAGAGGACCGTGACCGCGTCTCAACGCGCGGCTACGCAATGGGCTATCTAGGCGGCGGGCTGCTGCTGGCGATCAACATCGTCATGATCCAGCTTTTGCCAGGGACATGGGGCGCGCGGCTATCCTTTCTCAGTGTGGCGATCTGGTGGGCCGTCTTTTCGATCCCCCTGTTCCGGCAGGTCCCCGAACCGCCTGCCGCCGCCGCGCGGCTTGCCCCCGGTGAAAACGTCGTTTCGACCAGCTTCAAACAGCTCTGGGCAACCCTCAAAGACATTCGCCGCTATCGGGAGCTGTTCAAGTATCTGATCGCTTTCCTGATCTACAACGATGCCATCGGGACCATCATCGGCATCGCGGTCATCTACGGTGCAGAACTCGGCTTCGGCGACGTAGAGCTGATCCTGGCATTACTGCTGGTGCAGTTCGTGGGCATCCCCTTCAGCCTGATCTTCGGGCGGCTGCCGAGCCAGGGCGAAAACCGCCGTCCGCTCTTTTTGGCGTTCATCGTCTTCAACCTGGTGGCCCTGCCGCTGGCGGGCATCGCGGGACGGCTGTTCCTGCCAGGCGAGATCAGCGGCGGGCCGCTGCCGCCCTATGAATCGACCACGACGGCTTTTGGGGAGGGCGTGTACCTGGCCGACAGTGCCGCGATCACCTACAGCGGCAATTGGGAGACCGTCACCATCCCGGCAGCAGAACTGCGCGTCGGCGGGTTGATCGGATTCCTAAACGGCGAACTGACTCAGGACGATAGCGGCGTGCTTTACGCCATCAGCACGGAGCCAGGCGCGCACTATGACTTCCCCTTCAACGGACAGGAGATCGACATCATCTACAGCACCGGGCCGGACCGGGGCATCTGGGCGGTGGAGATCGACGGTCAACCGGTGATCGATGAGGACACGGGCCAGCCGCTGCGCCTGGACGCTTACAATGCCACGATGCGCTACGGCGAGCGCCGCACCTTCACTGCCCCAACGCCGGGTGAACACACCCTGAGCGTGATCAGCACCGGGGAGAAAAACCCCGCCAGTGCAGGGACAACGCTATCGCTGGCTCAGATAGACGTGCGTCCTCCGATCCGCCTGAGCAACCTGCCGCTGGTGATCGGGCTGATTCTGGCGGTGGAAGGGATCGGCGTCCTGTTCGCCCTGGCACTGGGACGTCCCCTGTTCTCCCGGCTGACAGACCTGTTGGATACCAAGCGCAGCATCATCCTGGCGCTGATCCTGTACGCGGTCATCGCGGTATGGGGCTACTTCATCGACTCGGTGGTGGAATTCTGGTTCCTGGCATGGATGGTCGCCATCGTGCAGGGCGGCAGTCAGGCACTCAGCCGCAGCCTATATGCGGCCATGTCTCCGGCGGCCAAGAGCGGGGAATTCTTCGGGCTGTTCGGGGTGATGGAGAAATTCTCGTCGCTGATCGGGCCGTTGCTGTTCGCTATGGCAGGGGCGCTCTTCGGCAGCAGCCGCCCGGCTGTCCTGAGCCTGATCGCGTTCTTCATCATCGGCATCCTGCTGCTGACACGAGTCAACGTGGCAGAAGGGCGCCGCGTCGCCCAGGCCGAAGATGCGGCATTGCTGACGGCAGAAGTCGAATAATTTGCCGCGAAGGGCGCACGGAGAAAAGCGGGCCTTGTGCGCCCTTTGAGGGCGGTCCTGGCCTTGTCAAAACGGCCCATATCGCGTATACTACAAAACATCACGGGTCGTTAGCTCAGTTGGCAAGAGCACTCGGTTGACATCCGAGAGGTCAGAAGTTCAAGTCTTCTACGACCCACCAGACGGCGACCGCCCTGAAATATTCGGGGCGGTCGTTTTGATCCAGAAGGGGAGTGGGAGCGTCTACTGCTCGGTGATCTCGACCGATGCCAAGCGGCTGCCGGGGTTAGGATCACGCTGAGGGTCGCGCAGACGAATTTTCTTCAACACGTCCATCCCTTCGATCACCTTGCCGAAGACAGCGTGCTTGCCGTCGAGCCAGGGTGTGGCGGCAAAGGTGATGAAGAACTGACTGCCGTTGGTGTTCGGGCCGGCGTTCGCCATGCTGAGCACACCAGGGCCGTCGTGCTTGAGGGCCAACGCCCCCGGCTCATCGTTAAAGCGATAGCCGGGACCGCCGGTCCCTGTGCCCAACGGACAGCCACCCTGGGCCATGAAATTCTCTAGGACGCGGTGAAAGGTCGTGCCGTCGTAAAAGCCATCGCGCGCCAGAAAAACAAAGTTGTTCACGGTCCGGGGGGCCTTGTCGGCAAAAAGCTGTACTTTAATGTCACCGTGCTCGGTGTGGAAGGTTGCGATGTAGGTTTTGCCGGGATCGATGACCATCTCCGGGGGACTCTTGTAGGTCTTGGGCATGGGGAACAGCTCCTTTGGAACAAAAAGGGTCAGGCGAAAACGCCAATTTCATTGTACACTGACCCGGCGGATATTGCCCCACCCCCGGCCTAACGCTAAAATTCCCCCGGTTTGCGTGGACGCCCAAGACCTGCCGTCCGCCTGCCGGACGGTTTTCACAAACAAAAGGAAACAGCCCATGACCGGTCGTTTGTACTTTGAAGATTTACAGGTCGGCATGACAATGACCACCAAAGGCCGCACGATCACCGAAAGCGACATCGTGAACTTCGCCGGCCTTTCGGGTGACTTTAACCCCCTGCACACCGACGCTGAATACGCTGCCAAAACCGAGTTCGGCCAGCGGATCGCGCACGGCGCGCTGGGCCTGAGCATCGCCACCGGCCTGGCGAACCAACTGGGGTTCATGGAAGGCACCGTGATCGCCTTCACCACGCTAGACTGGAAGTACCGCGCCCCGATCTTCATCGGCGATACCATCCACGTCGAGATCACCGTCAACCAGTCGAAGGCTATGCCCGCCAGCGGCGGCGGATTCGTTATCTTCGGCGTTAAGGTGGTGAAGCAAGACAACACCGTGACGCAAGAGGGGAAGTGGACTCTGGTCGTGCGCAGCCGCCCGGAGGCCGCCGACCCGGCATGACCACGCCTGTACCGACCGACGTTCCCGGCCTATTCGCCCTGCCCCTGCCGACGCCATTTCCCATCGGGCGCATCAACACCTACCTGGCACGGGGAGACAACCTGACGCTGATCGACACCGGCGTCAACACGGAGAAATCTTACGGCGAACTGCTGGCCGGCCTGGCAACACTCGGCGTCCGGCCTGGCGACCTGGATCGTATCATCCTCACGCATCACCACACCGATCACCTGGGCCTGGTAGCGCGCCTGGCAGAGGAAAGCGGCGCAGAAGTGTGGTGTCACCGCCGCTGCGTGCCTTTTGTCAGCCAGCCTGCCGAAGCGCGCGCCCGTCTGCGCGACTGGAGCGTGGGCGTGTGGCAGGAGGGCGGTGTGCCAGAGACGCTGCTCAGCCTGACAGAGCAGGTCTTTCGCTGGTTTGAGTCGATGAGCAACGGTCCGACGGCGATCAGCCATGTGGTGGAGGACGGCGAGACAGTCGATCTGCTGGGCCGGGAATGGACCATACTGCATACACCGGGCCACGCGGGCGACCTGATCTGCCTGCACGAGCCATCCGGCGGGGTGCTGCTGTCGTCCGATCATCTGCTGGGTCGGGTTAGCTCAAATGCGTTGATCGAGCCGCCCGATCCCGGCCAGAAGCGCCCCCGCCGCCTGCTGGATTATATGGCGCAGCTTCGGCGCGTGGCCGAGCTTGCGCCACGCATTGCCTACGCCGGGCACGGTGAGCCGGTTACAGATGTGCCCACATTGGTTGAAGCGCGGCTGACCTTTCACCGCCAGCGCGCCGAACACGTCTTATCGCTGTTGCGTGGATCGCCGCGCAGCCTGTACGATCTGACCGAGTCGATGTTCGCCCACGTGACTGAAGCAGAAAAATTCCTGGCCTTGAGCGAAGTGCTGGGCCACCTGGATTGGCTAGAACGCGACGGTCGTGTGGTGCGCATCCCACAAGAGACGCATACCTGCTGGCAAGCGGCGTGATCGGCAGGCCAACGACGGTCGCGTTCCATCGGTCACCGGCTGCCAACCACCCCCTTGTCTTTTCCGCCGCCTGGGTTTACATTTGGAAGGGCATCGGGGGATTTCCTCTTATGAGTACGGTATATCGTGCCCTGAGCCGTTCCCTGGCCCTGGCTGTCGGAATGCTGGCGCTTCTGCTGCTGGCCGGATGCAGTGATGGCGACATTCCCTTGACACTGACCGCGCAGGCCAATGCCCTGGCCGACGCAGACCAACGCATCGACGCGGCGCAGGCATCCCTCACGGCCTGGCCTACTGAGGCTGCCGCGACTCAGGCGGCTTTACAGACAGGTCTGCAAACGGCTGCCGCTGCCACTCAAGCTGCGCAGCAAAGCAGCGCTGCCACTGCCCAGGCCCACGCCGTCGAACAGGCTGTCGCCACTGCCGGGGCCGTCGAGGCCACCCTCCGCGCCGACGCCATTTCCGAAGTCGAAGCTATCGCTGCAACGGACTTTGCCGCCCAGGAAGCGACAATTGCCGCTCTAGGAGAGGGTCTGGTCACGGCGGCTGCCAGACGGGATGCGATCATCGTAACCGCCACCCAGGCTGCCCGCAGCACCGCCACCGCCGTCACCGTTGAACGGGCTACCGCTGCTGCACAGCAGACTGCGCTGGACGCCGCTGAGATGGATCAACACGCGCTGGCAGCAACCGCCACCGCCGACGCCCGGTTCCACACCAGCCGAATCGACGTGCTAGAAACCACGGTCGCCACGCTGGAACAAGCCGTCTCCGCTGCTGTCACGCAGCAAACCGTCATCGGTGACACGGCGACGCAGGCCATCGTATCCGCTGTGACGGCATTCGAGAATGCCCAGGCCACCGCGACCGCTGCATCACGGGAACAATTGACTCAGATTGCCGTCATGGGTGCAACGCTGCACGCACAGGACGCAGCCCTAGCAGCGGCACAGACGCAACAGGCAGCAGTCAGCGATTGGGCGACCGACACGGCCCAGGTCGCAGCCACCGAGATCGCCTACAGTGAAATCCTGGCTTTCAACGCCAACGCCCAGGCCGCCCGGCTGCGCGACGCCGTCTCCACCCAGGAAGCCGCCCTGACCGCCATTGCAGAGGACCGACAGGCGTTAAGCGAGGCGGCCACACAACAGGCGGCGATTCTGGCGGCAGCTCTGGCAGAGCGAGACTCCCTCGCCGTTGCTGCCACAGACGCCGCCGGAGACATGGGCACACAAGTGGCTGCATTGAATGCGGTGATCGCCACCCAAGAGGCCATCGCCGCCACGCGCGCCACAATGCCTACGACCACCTGGACGCCCAGCGTAACAGCCACGCCTTCGCCGACGGCAACGGTCACGCCCTCGCTCACGCCGACCCTGACGCCAACACCAACGGCCACGCCTTCGCCGACGGCAACGATCACACCTTCACTGACCCCGACCCTGACGCCAAGCGCAACGACCACGCCGACCGCAACGGCCACACCCACGCCCTCATTCACACCGACCTTAACACCGACGCCAACGGCAACACCCTCTGCAACCCCAACGGCCACCTGGACGCCGAGCGATACACCGACGGCAACGGCGACCCCAACCCAAACCCTGACCCCAACCCCGGCCATCCTGTGCCATGTTTACGTGAACAACCCGCAGGGCGTGAACATCCGCAATCAGCCCAGTGAGCGGACAGGACAGGTGATCATCGGCGTGCCGCCGGGCCGGGCAATGGCCGTCATCCGCCTCGGCGGCGACGAAGAAAACCGGCTGTGGTTCCTGGTGAGCTTCGACCTGGAAAATCGGCCTGTGCTGGGTTGGGTGCTCAGCAGCGTAGTCGTCGAACTGACCACCTGCCCAGAAAGCATCCCATAGGGAAGCCGGGTTGGCAGATTCCCGGAAAGATTCCCCTACCGCCTGCGCCCGATCAGGAGGGTCATGAAGTTGAACGGCCAGGGCACAACAGCGCGCAGCAGGCGACCCAACCCGTCGGCCAGTGGCGTCGTGCGGTAGTATCCCGCCGCCCGGAAAGGCCCACCCAATCCCCAAAGGGTATAGGCGTGGCTGAGTGGGCGCGTCTCCACCACGTCAAATCCTGCCGCCTCCGCCGCCGTGATCAGGGCATGGCGGGTATAGGTGCTCTCGTAGAACTCGTCGTCTGTCAGGGCAGAACGGCCTAGCACCCGCCGCCGCCAGCGCACCAGACGGTGAACGACATTAGGATAGGGAATGGTCAGTACAAGCACCCCGCCGGGCCGCAATACACGGGCGGCTTCTGCCAGGGCAGGCCCCATGCCGTGCTCGAAGTGCTCCAACACGCCGAAAGACAGATAGGCGGCAAGGGAGCCGTCGGCGTAAGGCAGCGCGTGCACATCCCCGGCCTGGAGTGCCAGGGCAGGATCGTAGGCACGGGCCTTCAACAGCGCATTGACCGCGTAATCCAGCCCGATCACAGAGTATCCCTGTGCCCGCAGGAAGATCACGACGGCGGACAGACCGCAGCCCGCTTCCAGGATGACGCCATTACGCGGGAGGTACGGCAAGTAAGCGGCAATTGTCTCCTGTGAGCGGGTGAAGCGCAGTGTCTCCAGTTCTGCTTCCACGCTAGCGTCGTCCCAGATGTGCTCCCAGCTTTGGCGTGTCGAGTGATAAAGATCAATCATGGTGCAGCCCTGTCTCTACGGCGCGGAGATCGCCCCGCGCAAAACGCCGGCGGATTGTAACGGCGGAATTGTACCGCTGCTGCCCCCGGCGCGACATTTTCCCCCGAAGCGATCCTTCTGCTATACTCAGCATTTGTAAAATAGACTGGTCCAGGATTTCAGACCCCAAATGGATCGCGCGATGGAACACTTTACCCCAGCCGAAGCGCCTATTCACGAAACCCGGCGGCTGCCGGTACTCCCCCCAGCCAAAACGGTCGGGCGCAATGCTGAATTAGGCCAGACTTTCGCCCAGGTGCGCGCCGGAAAAGCCGTGTTGTTGTACGGGCCGAGTGGCATCGGCAAATCGGCCCTGGCGACGACCATCGCCTCGGCGTTCACCGCCTTTAGCGGCGGCGTGCTGTGGTGGCAAGTCGAGAGCGACCCCCTGGAGCTGCTCATCGTTCGCCTGGGACGGGCCTACGGCGAACGCGCCATCAGCGACAGTCCCAACCCGACAAGTCAGATCGCAGCAGCGCAGCGGTTGTTGCAACGCGAACAAAAGCCGCTGATTGTCCTGGACGGCGTGCTGAACCTCGATGCAGTGCGCGATTTCGTCACCAGGGTCGTGCCGGGCGTGCCGACCATTCTCACAAATGAAAGCAGCGAACCCGGCCCCTGGACGTCGATCCCACTGAGCTATCTCAAGGACACTGACGCGGTCGCCCTGTTTATGCAGGCTGCCGGCTACGAGCAGGTCTCCTCCGTCGTGCGCGTGGATATTCAGGGTGTCTGCAACATCCTGCGCGGCTCACCGCTGGCGATCATGCTGGCGGCGCGCTGCGTCCGCGTGACCGGGCAGACACCGGGCGAGTTTCTGGGTACGCTCACCACGCCGGGGCGTAGTGGTCCCTTGTTGGGACTCAATAGCGTCTTTCAAGGGCTGCCGGAGGCGCTCCAGGGGATGCTCTTCACGCTAGGAGCGACGTTTGCCGGGCGCGCCACGACGACGCTGCTCGAATCACTGAATCCCTCGCCTGCCGAGACGCTCACCCACATATTGGGGATGCTGGCGGCGCGCGGGCTGATCCAACCCCTGCCATGCGGGGGCAGCGCGACCTGCTACCGGATGCATGAGATGGTCCAGAGCTTCGCCACAAGCTGGCTACATGGCGCACAACGCCTGGAATCCACCGTCGCGCGCATTCAGGAAGCCATCGTCGCCTATGTCGAGCGGTACGCCGTCGATTCCCGCGAGGCACGCGACGCGCTGGTGGCCGAGATGCCGAATATCCTGAGCGCGGCGCACTACGCCGCCCGGCGCAACGACCGCGAAACGGTTCAGCGGCTGGTCGCAGCCCTCGCCGCTGCGTTTGGCCCCAGCGGGGGTTATGGTTACGAACTGCGTCATTTACAAGATATGCTGGCACGGCTGCAAGCCCCGCCAGCCGCATCCCCGGAGCAAACACTGGCCGACCTGGCTCAGATGGCGCTGTTCCCGCCGGAAGAGCGCCCCGCTTCTGCCCAGATGCCGGTCGCAACGATGCCGTCCGTCACAGCGGCAGGGAGCGATCTGACCTACGACACCAAACCCATGCCCCCGGTTTCTGCCCCGACGCGCGGTGTGCCGCCTGTACCGGTAGCGCAGGAAACCGTCGAACCGGAGATCGAACCCGCGCTCGAAGCACCCCCGCCGCCCGAAATCGAAGCAGAACCCGAATTCACCTTTGAGGAGCCTGGCGCAGAGGCCCCGACGACAGATATCAGTGGCACAGAAGCCACCGCGGGCAGGGTTGTGGCCGAAGAAGGGCCAGAAATATTCGAGCCGTTCGATGCGGCGGAAGAAGCCGCGCCCGCCCTTCCCGCCGAGGAAACCGACGAAATCGGCGACCTGTTCGCCGCCAGCGAAGCAGCTCTGGCATCGGGCAACTTGCGCCAGGCAGCGGCCACGCTAAACGCCCTCGGTCAGGCGTTGCTACGCCAGGACCGCCTCGATGAGGCACGAGAAACTTTCGTCGAGGCGCTGACCGCCAGCGAAAACAGCGGTGACAGCGACCAGATGCTCGTTGCCCTGGAGTCGCTGGCCTCGATCAGCGTGAGCGACGGTGACCTGGAAAATGCCATTACCTACGCCACACGTGCTGAAAACCTAGTCGTCCAGCGCGACGACCCGGCCCGCTGGGGTTATCTGCTGGCGCTGTTGGGCGACATTCGACAAGAATTGGGCGAGCCGGACCAGGCCATTGAGACTTATCGTCTTGCCATCGACAAGTTCACCCTGGCTGGAGAACTGCTGAGCGTCGGCGTCATCAAGACCAAACTCGGCGGCATTTACCTGGACCAGAATAACGCAGCACAGGCCGTCCCAGTCTTGAACGACGCCAGCGCGATCTTCGAGCAGGAACACCGCGCCGACTATCAGGAGCGCGCGCTCGGCTATCTGGGATCGGCCTACGGCCAGTTGGGTCGCTGGGAGGAAGCCGAGACACGCCACCAGGCCGCCCTGACCCTGGCCCGCTCGATGGGCGATGCCGAGGAGCAGGAACGCCAGATCGAGAACCTGGCTTACATCGCCCAGGTGCGTGGTGACCGCGAAAGGATGCTGGCTTATTACCGCCAGGGGTTGGACCTGGCTTACCGTGTTGGAGCGGTTGTGTGGCAGGTCCGCTTTCTGGACGTGCTGGGACGCCTGTTGATGGACGACCTGCCGCGCGTGGGTCTGGCCGTGCGGTTGTTGGAAGAAGCCGAATCTCTTGTGCCAGACGAGGAGCGCGCACGGTTAATCAGCCGCGCCCATAAGCGCCTGGAACGCGCACAGGCGTCGGGCGTGGCGCAGGAGCCTGCGCCAGAAAAGGTCGCGGCCTGGGCCGCTCAAGGATAACTGCTCATGCGCCACCGTTTTCGGCTGCTGATCTTCCTCCTGTTGCTTCTTTTGGCAGCCATTCCCGGCGCTGCCCAGGAGATTGTCGTCGTCCGTACCACCACCGACCTGCGCCTGCGCGCCCGGCCCAGTACGCGCGACTCGGCAGTGCTGGCGGTTGTGCCACGCGGCGTCGAACTGGAAGCAACCGGCATCAACGCCCGCCACACCTGGGTTCAGGCGACGTATTATAACTTTACCGGCTGGCTCTACACCCGCTACCTGACCGTCGTCAGTGGCGACCTGTCTACATTGCCCGTCGTGGACAGCACGACTTCTGCCGGTGCGGAAGTGTCCGGCGGCGCTTCGCCACCCACCACCAC
Organism: uncultured Anaerolineae bacterium; assembly: GCA_964529715.1. Lineage (GTDB taxonomy): Bacteria > Chloroflexota > Anaerolineae > Aggregatilineales > Ch27 > CAZGXI01. The sequence continues at coordinate 44,295 of CAZGXI010000021.1, forward strand.
GCCCCAACCCGCCGAACCGGCCTCGCTGCCGGTTGTTCCGGTGGGCCAAACTTATGACTGCCCGCGCTACTGCCGGGATTACACCTCCTGCGAGCAGGCGCTGTACTGCCTGGCGCAGGGCGCGACACGCCTGGACCGCGATGGCGACGGCAGCCCATGCGAGCAGCCGGAGTATGTCTGCCCGGCGCGTTGAGTGCGCTCAGGCTCAGGTCGAGAAGACGTGCCCGGCTTCCGAGCCGGGGTCTTCACCGAGCAGTTGTAGTGCGTGGGGCAACACCGGCAGGATCACCTCCAGGTTTTCCCGAACCGCTTTGGGGCTGCCCGGCAGGTTGACAATCAGCACGCGCCCACGTATCCCACACACGGCGCGGCTGAGCATGGCGTGCGGCGTCTTGAGCAGGCTGGCGGCGCGCATAGCCTCCGCCAGACCGGGCGCCTCCCGGTCGATGACGGCGCGGGTAGCTTCAGGCGTCACGTCGCGCGGGGCGAAGCCTGTTCCACCGGTCGTAAAGATCACGTCCACCTGGTCGCCTTCGGACCATGCGACGAGTTTCGCAGCGATCTGATCGCGTTCGTCGGGCACAACCCCGGTCAACGCCACCTGTCCTCCGGCAGCAGCCACGATCTCCGCAATAACCGGTCCGCTGGCGTCAGGCCGCTCGCCTCGAAAACTCCGGTCGCTGATGGTAAGAATTCCGGCGCGCATCTTCGCTACCTGCTGTGTCCGTCTAGGCAGCGGCGGACGGCATCCGCCGCTGCGCCACAGGGATCAGCCGGCATCATCCTCCGGCACCGGCTCCTGGGTGATGAATTCTGCCCAGGGGCCGTGCATCCCGTCCTCGGTAACTCCATAGTACACGCGCAGGCCGCCCGGCGTGCGCTGCACCAGATCATAGCGGACCGCTCCACCCCGACGGTGGCGTTTGATCAGCCCCAGGTTGCTGCGCCAGGCGACCTGTCGGGGATCGACGGGATTCTTCTCCTTCTCGGTAATGGCGTAATGCCACAGCCGACGCGCCGAAGAGCGGGTGACGTTTTTGACGATGTTGCCATTGCGCAGGTCGCGCATGATGTGATACAGCGTGCCCTTGCGCTCTTCTGTGCTCAGCACTTCGACGCCGGTCTTGGGCGCCAGATCGTCATCGGCGATGGTCGGCTTGATCTCGCCAGTCTCCGGCAAAGTTTCGGGGGTCGGCAGCGCCGCCGGGGCAGCTGGCGTCAGCGGCGGAGTCACGGCGAGAGAGGCTTGTCGGCTGGCGAGCACCAGACGCACGATTTCGTCGCGCACGGCCAGAGTCGTTTCGGCCTCGTCACGGACGTAAATCTTGTTGTCGTCGATGGCATAAGGCGGATCGTCGCCTTTGGGAACGCGCAGGCGGACGATAACTTTGCCCTGCGTCTGTTGGGTGTCGATCTCCACTTCCAACGGCGGCGTGATCTTCTGCTCAATCTCAGCGTTGAGCATCTCAATCGTCTCGACCACGCTGTCCACGCCAATCGGCTTCTGCCGGGGGTCGGCGCTCAGACCGACATAAATCGTGCCGCCGTTGGTGTTTGCCATCGCGCACACATCGGCCACAATGGTGTAGAGCATCCCGCCGCGCCGGGTGGCCTTTTCATGAAACGCCTGGACGATGCTGGGGCCTTCTTCCCGCGCCGCCTGGATATGATCGTAAGGGGCGCGGTTGCCAGCGTAAGGCCGTGTACGGGCAAAGTCGTCGCTGCGGAACATCTCCAGTAAGGCATCGAACGTCCGTTCTGGCAGCAACACCTCTGTCACGCGGTCGCCCACGCCCCAGTTCTGGTTTTTTGCGGCGTTCGGGTCGGCATTGAGGCGGTGCGCATCCGACCCCTGGATGCAGCGCATCCGGCGGGGATACTCCGGCTTGGTGCCATCGAAAAAGCGCGCCGTCGTGCCGCGCCCGGAGCGTTCCAGATCGGTCACTTCCAGGGCGTGCAAATGAAGGTCCTGCGTGTAGGCGATGCGTGTCTGACCGCCGAAATCAAAGCCGCGCATTGCCACGCCGTGACTCGAATTGGCATGGGCAGCGATGACGATCCCTCCTGCCCGGTTGATTTCGCGGTAGGCCGTCAGCACGTCTGCCGACGCGCCGACGTTAGAACTGCCCTGGTCCAACACCTCCGGTGGAACATTCAGGTTCAGCAGAATGTGCTCGATCTGGCGGATGCTGGTCTGGGGCGAAAAGATACCCAGGATGTGAAACCCGAACGTCGCGGTAAATTCAAACCCCGGCAGCACCAGGATTTTGTCCAACAGACGACGGTATTCGGCCAGGCGGCGTTTTTCTTCCGGCTGGGCACGGCCCAACCGTTCCAGAAAACTCAACTTATCGATGTCGTCCATCATCGCGCGGTAGCCACTGACGGTGTTGTGATCCGTGAAGGCGATGATGTCCAGGTTGCGCATCTCAGCTTTGCGCAGGATTTCCAAACACCCAACCTCTGTCGATTCCTGAAAGTCGGCAGAAGCAGGTGTATGGATGTGCAGGTCCATGAGGAACCACTGCATTTTACCGGAACGCTTTTTGCCAGCCACAGGGCGTTTCTCCGTCTGACCACTCACCGGCGTCAGCCCGATCAGAGCAGGCTTTTGAGCGTGTTGGCCAGCGTTCCGGCCTCCAGCGGTTTGAACAGGAACAAGTTCGCCCCTGCGCGTCGGGCTTCGTCGGCCACGTTCATGCCAGAAGCCATAACAATCGGCGTCCGGGCAAACTGGGGATCGGCACGCAAAGCGCGGACGACTTCCACGCCGTCAATATCGACCAGGTGATGGTCGATCAAGAGGATGTCAGGTCGCTCGCGGCGGGCAGCATTGAGCACATCTCCCCCGCGCGCCACCAGCACCACATCGAAGCCATCCATTTGCAGCAGGGTTTCCAACAGTTTGACCGTCGTGCGGTCATCGTCAACGATCATGACCTTAGGCAAAGCAATTCTCTCCTAGCTATGTCGCGCCCGCTAGGCGCGCCTCCAATACCGGTATTACACCGTTTCCGACAGCGGTTCCACCACATCTGCCTGCGCCGTGCCCTCCGGCGATGAGGGAGGAAGCAGCGCCGCCTCCAGCACTTCGTCCATCCGATCCACCAGCACGAACGTGAGCGCCTCGCGCACTTCCGGGGGCAAGTCATCCAGGTCTGGCTCATTGCGTTTCGGCAAGATAACCGTTTCGATGCCGATCCGGTGTGCGGCCAAGACTTTCTCCTTAATGCCGCCGACCGGGAGCACCTGTCCGCGCAGGGTAATTTCACCCGTCATGGCAACACGGGGGCGTACAGGCCGTCCGGTCAACAGTGAAGCCAAAGCTGTGGCCATGGTAATTCCGGCAGAAGGGCCGTCTTTGGGAACCGCGCCTGCCGGGACATGCAGATGTATATCCTGCCGCTCAAAGAAATCCTCACTCAAGCCAAGCTGGGTTGCCTGCGAGCGGATGAAACTCAGCGCGGCACGGGCACTCTCCTGCATCACATCGCCAAGCTGCCCGGTCAACTGAAAGCCCTTACTGCCGGGCATACAGGCCGCCTCAACGAACAGCACGTCGCCGCCCATCGGCGTCCAAGCCAGGCCGGTGGCCACACCAGGCCGCTCAGTGCGATCCGCGATTTCTGTCTGATAGCTGAAGCGCGGCTTGCCTAACAGTTCGCGCACGGTGTCTTTGTCGATGACATGCTCCTGACCGGTCTCATCGCCCGACGACTCGGCCACACGGGTCGCTATTTTACGCGCTGCCCGCCCGATCTGGCGTTCCAACTCGCGCACACCCGCCTCGCGCGTGTAATCGTGAATAATCACGGCGAGCGCGTCCTGGGTAAAACAGATTTCCTCCGCTTTCAGGCCGTTTTCGCGCGCCTGCCGGGGCACCAGGTAGTGTAGCGCGATCTGAATCTTTTCCTGCTCGGTGTAGCCACTGAGCTGGATGATCTCCATGCGGTCACGCAATGGGCCGGGGATCGGTTCCAGTTCATTGGCCGTGGTGATAAACAACACCTCCGACAGGTCAAAGGCCACATCCAGATAGTGATCGCGGAACTCGTAGTTCTGTTCCGGGTCCAAGACTTCTAACAGTGCCGAGGCCGGGTCGCCACGAAAGTCGCGGCCCAACTTATCGACTTCGTCCAACATGATCACCGGGTTGCGGCTCTCGACCCGGCGCAGTGTCTGGATGATGCGGCCCGGCATGGCTCCGACGTAAGTACGGCGAAAACCTCGGATTTCCGCCTCATCGCGGATACCGCCCAGGCTCATACGGATGAACTTACGGCCCATCGCGCGGGAAATGGAAGCGCCTAAGGAGGTCTTGCCGACGCCGGGTGGCCCGATAAAGCACAGAATCGCCCCGCGCCGCTCGCGGCGGATGACGTCGGGCTGTTCTTGAACAGCCAGTTCTTCGGCCCGCTCAGTGCGCAGCCGCCGCACGGCCAAAAACTCCAGAATGCGCTCCTTGATGTCCTTGAGTCCGTAGTGATCGACATCCAGGACATAGCGGGCGTGGGCGATGTCTAGGTTATCCTCGGTGCGTTTGCTCCAGGGCAGACTCACCAACCAGTCCAGATAAGTACGGATGACGCCATATTCGGCGGCAGCAGTCGGCAGCTTTTCCATACGGTCCAGCTCGCGCCGCGCCTCCCGTTCCGCCTCCTCGGTCATGCCGGCCTGGCTGATCTTCTGGCGGAATTCCTCGATCTCGACCTGCTGCTCGTCAGCCTCCCCCAGTTCGCGCTGAATAGCCTTGAGCTGCTCCCGCAGGAAATATTCCCGCTGAACCTTTTCCATTTCCGACTGCGCCTCGGTCTGGATTTTGCGGCCCAGCTCCAGGACTTCCAATTCTTTGTTCAGGATGTCCATCAGGCGGCGCAGCTTGGCCGTGACCGCATCCAGTTCCAAAAGTTCCTGGCTGTCTTTGAGATCGATGCGGATGTAAGTGGCAATGGCGTACACCAATTGCAGCGGGTCATCCACGTTCAGGGCCGACGTGATCAATTCGCCGGGGATGCTGGGGACCAATTCCGCCAGCCGCCCGAACTGCGCCACGACGTTGCGGGTCAGGGCCTGCACTTCGATGTTGTTTTCGGTGAACTCCGGGTGCAGCCTGACTCTGGCGACCAGGTACGGGTCGGTGGAAACATACTCCTCGATCTGGATGCGCGCTAACCCCTGCACCAGCAGACGGATCGTCCCGTCGGGCGCGCGGAAGAGCCGATGCACGGCGGCCACGGTGCCCACTCGGTAGATTTCGTCTGGACCGGGCAGTTCATTGTCCGGATCATGGGCAGCAGCCAACCCGATCAGGCGCTCGCCGGGCACAACGTCGTCGATCAGGCGGATGGAGCGAGGCTGCCCAACGGTGATCGGGATGGCCGTTTGCGGATAAACGACGGTGCCGCGTAGAGGCAGGATCGGTAGGACTTCGGGCAGACTCAGCGTACTTTCCGGCGCGGGGTGTTCCTCTTCGGTTGCCACGTCGATGGGTTGTTCCTGTTCCACATAGGTAACGGGTGTGGTCTCTTCCTGCTTCTCGGCAGGCGCTTCAGGTGCTTGTTTCTTTTTAGGCATGGCGCAATCGAAACAACCTATTCCTCAACAATGTCCACGTTCACAACGGCAATATACTGGCGGCGCGCCTGCGGCAGTTCGATGCGCAGCAGGCCATCGCGGTAAACCGCCGTCACCTCCTCGCGTCGGACCGGCCAGGGCAAATATACATCCGTGCGGAACTCTCCTCGCTGGACTTCCATCTGATGGCAAGCCAGGTTAGCCCCTTCCACAAGCTGCTTGCGCACGCCGCTGATGATCAGGTGGCGGTCCTGTAAGGCGATACGAAAATCGCCCTCGCGCATACCGGCGATCTCGACCAGGATCACCAGTCGGTCATCCAGCTCGTAGACATCCGTCGGCGGACGCCAGACGGTCGATTGGCGGACGATGACACGGCGCCAGGTGAACTGGCCCAACGGTTCATCAGATTCGGAGGCTGCTTTGGTTTTCATCACCACGTTCTCGGCCATCACTCAACGTCACAACCTGACGCCAGGACTGATCCGATCCGATTTTACCACAGCCGGAGCGCAGGCTCAATTGAGATAAGAACCTGGGGGACCGTGCCGCGCATTTTGGGAAAAGTGAACAGGAACGACAGAGCGCCGGGGACTCAAGTCCCCAGCTACAGATGTAAAATCCCCCGAAATGGGCTGACAGCCGCCGTCTCGACCTGCATTTTTAGTTCGCTTCAGCGGACTTTGCCGGGAATTTTGAACCCCTGGCGACCGTGTCTGCGCCGGTCGTTTTTGAAACTTGCACATTACGTCAGACATCTGTGCGATTGGCAAGAAGTTGGGCATTGGTATATTCGACAAGCGAGGTAGTCGTCGCCGGTCTTCACTCTTATGATAGCATAATATCTCTATAGACGTTATAATCGTTCAGCACATCTGTTCTTGTTGACGGAGCACGACCATGCCTGACTTTCAGCTTGTCTCCGAGTTTCAGCCCACCGGCGATCAGCCGCAAGCTATCGCCCAATTGGTGGATGGCCTCCGGCAAGGCTTCAAACATCAGACCCTGCTTGGCGCCACCGGCACCGGCAAAACCTTCACCGTCGCCTCAATTGTCGCCCAGATTAACCGCCCTACCCTGGTGATGTGTCACAACAAGACACTGGCGGCCCAACTGTATGCCGAATTCAAAGACTTCTTCCCCTACAACGCAGTCGAATATTTCGTCAGTTACTACGACTACTACCAGCCGGAAGCCTACGTCCCGCAGAAAGACCTGTTCATCGAGAAAGAAACCGACATCAACCAGGACATCGAGCGGCTGCGCCTCTCCGCGACGGCGGCGGTGCTCAGCCGCCGCGATGTGTTAATCGTGGCCTCGGTGTCGTGCATCTACGGCCTGGGCAGCCCGGAGGCTTACGGCAAGGTCGTGCTGGAAGTCCGGCAGGGCCAGGCCATCCGCCGGGACATTCTGCTGCGCCACCTGGTACACATCCATTACGACCGCAACGACCTCGAACTGCGCCCCGGCACGTTCCGCGCGCGCGGCGACACGGTAGAGGTCATGCCTGCCTACGAGCAGCACGCCATCCGCTTTGCCCTATGGGGCGACGAGGTCGAGCGCATCCAGGCATTCAACCCTCTGACGGGCGAAATTCTGGCCGACTTTGAGGAAATCCGTATCTATCCGGCCAAGCACTTTATCACCGAACAGGAAAAGCTCCAGCTTGCCATCAAAGACATCGACGCCGAATTGAAGGAGCGGCTGTCGCAGTTGAGTAAAGAGAACAAACTGCTCGAAGCGCAGCGCCTGGAACAGCGTGTGCACTATGACCTGGAGATGTTGCGCGAACTGGGCTACACCAGCGGCATTGAGAACTATTCTCGCCATCTGGATCAGCGCCCGGCAGGCAGCCCTCCCTGGACACTGTTGGACTATCTGCCTGCCGATTACCTGCTGGTCATCGACGAAAGCCATATGACTGTGCCGCAGATTCGCGGTATGTCCGGCGGTGATCGGTCGCGCAAAGAAACGCTGGTCGAATACGGTTTCCGCCTGCCCAGCGCGCTGGATAACCGCCCGCTAACCTTCGAGGAATTCGAGGCACGGCTGAACCAGGTTATCTACACCTCAGCCACGCCCGGCCCGTATGAACTGGCACACAGCCAGCGGGTGGTCGAGCAGATCATCCGTCCGACGGGCATCCTCGACCCCGAAGTGGAAGTGCGCCCGATCCGGGGCCAGGTAGACGATCTGCTTCAGGAGATCAACGCCCGCGTGCGCAAGGGCCAGCGCGCCCTGGTGACCACGCTTACCAAGCGCATGGCCGAAGACCTGGCCGACTACCTCACCGAGATGGGCGTCAAGGTGCACTACCTGCACTCCGAGATCGAGACCCTGGAACGAATTGACATCCTGCGCGACCTGCGCATGGGCGTCTACGACGTGGTGGTGGGCATTAACCTACTGCGCGAAGGGCTGGACCTGCCAGAAGTGTCGCTGGTGGCGATCCTCGACGCCGACAAGGAAGGCTTTCTGCGCTCCGAACAGGCGCTTATTCAGACCATCGGGCGCGCAGCGCGGCACATTGAGGGCAAGGTCATCATGTACGCGGACCATATCACCGACTCGATGCGCCGCGCCATCGAGGAGACGGCCCGCCGCCGCCAGGTGCAGCATCGGTACAATCAGGAACACGGCATCGAGCCGGTCAGCATCGTCAAGCAGATCCGCGACCTGACCGAATCGGTCCGCCAGCACACTGCGGCCCCTGCCGAAGTCTCGCCGACCGAGGCGTTGGCTTCGCTGCCACGCCTGCAACTGGACGCGGCCATCCGCGACCTGGAAAAGCAGATGAAGCAGGCCGCGAAGGACCTGGAATTCGAGAAGGCCGCCATGCTGCGCGACCAGATCATGGAACTGCGCCAGATCATGGCCCTGCGCGAAGCCGAGGACGAGCACGCACCGCTGATCGATATGTGATATATTCAGGTTAGAGACACAATCCCTCAGCGCAAAAAGCGCCAAGACCGCAGCAGCGTTCTAGCGCGGTCTTGATAACCTGTGTGATGAATCCTGTGAGGCAGAGAGCACCATGCCCGTCACCAGACAACGCCTAGAAGAGATCGAAGCGCAGACCCTCGCGCCCTACGCCACGCTATCCCAAAACAGCCTGGGACGCGAGTACCCGGAAACTGAACAGGATTACCGGACGGCATTTCAGCGCGACCGCGACCGCATCATCCACACGACCGCCTTTCGCCGCCTGGAATACAAGACGCAGGTTTTCGTCAACTACGAGGGCGATTACTACCGCACACGTCTCACGCATACGCTGGAAGTCGCCCAGATCGGGCGGACGATTGCCCGCGCCCTCGGCGCCAACGAGGACTTGGTAGAGGCGATCTGTCTGGCACACGACATGGGCCATCCGCCTTTCGGCCATTCGGGAGAGGAAATCCTCAACCGGCTGATGGCCGATCACGGCGGCTTCGACCACAACAAGCAATCGCTGCGCATCGTGACCCGGCTGGAGGAACGCTATCCCAACTGGCCGGGTCTCAACCTGACCTACGAGGTGCGCGAGGGTATCGTCAAGCACGAGTCGGAGTATGACATCGCCGACGCCGCCGACTTCGCCCCCGACCGACGCGGCAGCCTGGAAGCGCAGATCGCCAACGTCGCCGACGAGCTGGCCTACAACGCCCATGACCTGGACGACGGGCTGCGGTCGGGAATGCTGCGCGTGGATCAGGTGGCCGATCTAGAATTGTGGCAGATGCTTCAGGAAAGTATCGGCTGGGATGGCAAGCATTTCGACAACCAGGTGCGTTATCGCTTGATCCGGCGCATGATTGGGCTGGAAATCGACGACGTGATCGAGGCCACCAGCCGCAAACTGCAAGTGGCCAACCCACAATCGTTGGAAGAGCTTCAGCGGCTTCCCTACAATGTCATCTGCCACTCTGAACACTACACCACCATGAACCGCGCCCTCAAAGACACGCTCTATAGCAAACTGTACCGCCACTACCGCGTGATCCGCATGGCGGCCAAAGCCGAACGGTTCATCACCGCCATATTTGAAGCCTACGTCGCCCGTCCGGAGCAGCTTCCCGACGAAGCCCAAAAAAAGCTCAAGGAGCGCAGCCTGCACCGGGTCGTCACCGATTACATCTCCGGCATGACGGATCGCTTCGCTCTGGAAGAGTATCAGCGGTTATTCGATCCGTTCACGCGACCTTGAAAAATCTGCCTTGACCAAAACGCGGAGGCTGCTATAATCAAAATAGCAGGGTGACGTAGCTCAACGGCAGAGCAAAGGACTCATAAGCCTTAGGTTACTGGTTCAAATCCAGTCGTCACCACTGACGCCCCCGGAGGGGCGTTTTGTTTTCCGCAGCGCCGCCATTATGCAAAGTGGCTTATTTCGGCTATGCTACACGGTGTTGCGAAACTGCACCGAAAGGCTGGCGCGGATGAGCGAGCAATCATACCTTTCCTTATCGTTCTCAGCCGGTCAAAAAATCGGCGGGTATGAAGTCCGCCGCCTGTTAGAACGCAGCGGCGTAGGTGGCCTGTATCGAGCCTACGCGCCCGACCTGGACCAAGAAGTGATGCTCAAGGCGCTGCGCCTACCCGGCGGCCTGAGCCAGAGCATGTTCCAGCGCGTCGTTCAATCGGTCGCTCGCCTGGAACACCCCAATATCGCACGCATCTTCGACTTCGGCGTCAGCGGCGGTATTTACTACGTCGTCAGCGAGTTGATCGACGGCCCCAGCCTGCGCGACTACCTATCAGAACGGCGCGGTGGACTGCCCTCCGACGTGGCGATCAGGGTTTTTCGCCAACTGGCCGATGCTGTGGCTTATGCGCACGCGCAAGGCGTGATTCACCAGGGCATCAGGCCCGGCAGCATATGGATCGATGCCGGAGAGCGCGTGGTGTTGACCGACTTCGGGCTGGCACGCCTGAACGTACAGGCGCATGACCCGCTGGCAGCCATCGGCCCGGTCGATGCGATTTACCTTTCACCGGAGCAGGCCACCGGGCGAGAAGCTACCGCCAGCAGCGACATTTATACCCTGGGGATCGTGCTGTATGAGATGGTGACAGGTGACATCCCTTTCAAGGGCGAAACGGTAGAGGCCCTGCTCGCCCAACACCGCGAGAGGCCCCCCCGCCCACCTTCACAGCTTGCCGTCGATCTGGACCCGCGCATCGAACAGGTCATCTTGCGCGCCCTGGCAAAAAACCCGCATGACCGTTTCGCCTCTCCGCGCGATATGATCACCGCCCTGGAGAAAAAAGTCGTCGCCGGGGAATATGACACCTTCACCCTGTCCAAAGAAAACCTGCGCGCATTCCACCAGCGCGTCCGTACTGCCCAGGGAGAACCAACCGTCTCGACGGAGTCTGCCCAACCAGAAGCCGCGCGGCGTACACTGGTGCTGGCAATCGCTGCCATCGTGATCCTCGTACTGGTCGTGCTGGTCATTCTGGCTTTGAGCAGCCAGGGAGCAGCAGGATAGTACGTCGCCCATCGCCCACGGCCGGGCGCTCAGAAAGGCGGAGAATCGTCAAAGAACAGCGCCCACCACAGTCGCCAGGTCTCGACTTCTTCCTGTTCTTCCAACAGGATGGCCGGCGCTTCAGGGGTAGGGGTTGGCGTTGGCCCGGTCGGCCCGACTGGAACGGGGATCACCAGCACCTCGCCAGAGCGCACCATTTTCCCCTCTGCATGTGCCCATGCCTCGACATAGGCATCGCTTTGCACGTAATCGCGCTCCTGAATTAACGCAGCGTGAGCAGCTTCCAGCGTGGCAATCTCCATCTCCAGGGATGCGCGACTTTGCTGCGCGAGCTGTCCCTGGGCGATGCGCGAGCTGAAGTCGATAGCCAGCAACAGGCCAATTGCCAGAATAGACGCGAAGAGGATTTGCAGCCCTGAAAACGGACGCGGCGGAGCAGTTCTATCGGAACGGGGTGGTGGAAGCGCAGCCATGTTTCTATGATAGCCGAGAGCATCGTCCTGCGCCAAAACAAAAACACCCGCCATGTTGGCCGGGTGTTACTGTGCCGAAGGTGGGATTCGAACCCACACGAGTCTCCCCACTACGCCCTGAACGTAGCGCGTCTGCCAATTCCGCCACTTCGGCTCACAGGTTTGATTGTCATTTTAGCCGTGCTTGCGTCGGCTGTCAAGAGGCGAGTCGGCTTATTCAGGCCATTTCGTTGTGCGGCACGCGCCGTTAAGTTTTGCCTTTGAATTAACCTTTGACAAATCGTTATCGGGCTGGTATACTATTTTTTGATGATGCGGGGTAGAGCAGTGGCAGCTCGTCGGGCTCATAACCCGGAGGTCGCAGGTTCGAATCCTGCCCCCGCTACCTCAACCCAAAAGAGCGCCTGCCCAGGCGTTCTTTTGATTTATCTGCTATCCCTGTGTTAAAGTGTGCTGGGAACCCTTCCTCACCCGTCGCAAGCAGGATACCGGGAGACCCACCCATGACCGAACAGCGCATCATGATTGTCGATGACCACGAAGTTGTCCGCCTGGGCCTGAAGGACCTGCTCTCGCACCGCACAGGCTTTCAGGTGGTGGCCGAGGCGCGCACTGCCAAAGAGGCCATCGAAAAAGCCGACATCTACCTGCCGGACGTGATCCTGATGGACATCCGGCTGCCGGGGGCCAGCGGCATTGAAGCCTGTCAGGCGATCAAGCAGGCACACCCGGAAATCAAGATCATCATGCTGACCTCTTATGAAGAGGACGAGATGTTGTTCGCCGCGTTGCGCGCCGGCGCCGAAACCTACCTGCTCAAGCAGATCGACGGCGCCAGTCTGATCCAGGCCATCGAAGCGGTGCAGCGTGATGAGGCGGTGCTTGATCCCAGCGTGACCAAAAAGGTGCTGGATGAGGTGCGCCGCGCCAAGCGACAAGAAGAAGCCGAAGCGTTCTCTGACCTGACGGCCCAGGAAATGCAGGTACTCAATCTGGTATCGGAAGGCAAGACGAACCGTGAGATCGCGCAGGCACTCTTTTTGGGCGAAGGCACGGTACGCAATTACGTCAGCAACATCTTGAGCAAGCTGAGCGTCTCCAACCGTGCCGAGGCAGCGGCCTACGCCGTGCAGCACCACCTGAAAGACTATCTCTAAAACGCCCGTCTTCACAATCAGGCGGGACGCGCCGCCTGCGCTATTGCGCTATCGTTTTCGCCTGACAGGGAGTTATTGCGGTTCGCGTTCGGGCGGACAAAGATGGCGCAGGTATTCCCACGTATAAATGCCGGTGTGGTGGCCGTCGTCCCAAAAGAACTGGAGGGCGTAATTGCCTACCAGTTCCAGGCGCTCTACCTGGTACGTGCGCGTCGGGGTCAGGTCCAGCAGCGTGTCTGGGGCATATTCCATGCCCATGCGGTCGTGACCGCCCCGGCACTCCACACACGGACAGGCCACACGCAAGTGACTCAGCGGATAAACACATGTCCGCCCATCGTCCCAGGCGATGTGCAGTTCGCCGGTCTGTTTGTTCAATTGAATGTTCGTCGGGCGCACCCGCTCCCCCCTTTTTCTCCGGCAGCCGACTACGATCCTGTGGCCAGCCGCTGTGCCTGGCCGATCCAGTCTTCTTTGCGAATCCGATCCCCGATGATGCGTACGCCTTGCTCTCGCAACCGCCGGGCCAAGTCATCTACATCCTGCCGGGCAAGCTGGGCAAAAGTCTCGATCCCTAACGACCGCAAAGCACGGACATATACCGGGCCGATACCCGTGATCTGCGACAGATCGTCCTGTGCCGGGAATTCCACCGGTCGGTCAGAAGCAGCAGGCAGTCCTTGAACAGGAGCGGTCTCCTCCTCGGCAGTTTCGGGCGGCAATGGCACCGGAATCTGCCGGACAGGCTGGTGGAGCGACGAAACGCGCACTGCATAATCTTCGGCCATCTCCTGCCGACGCATCAGCCACCGGATCAGAATGGCGCTGATCACAGCGCCGATTGAAAACAACCCCAGGGCAAACAAGTATTTTCCGAGTCTGGCTGCCATCGCTCGCCCTCATCCGTGCTCAATCCGGTTTGTGCAAAATTGTAGTCCCTGCAAACAGCCCTGTCAAAGGAGTGCCCAGAACGTAAAGTGTGTTTAAACGGCAGTGAATAGCTCTGAACATTCTTTAATACGTCTTGCTTAACTGTTGATTTACCGAATAAAGTTAAGTATACTTTAAACACTAACGATAAATACGCAGATCGGCAGACAAACCCATCATGAAACTGAACGAACTGGTCGCCGTAAGTTACCAAACATTTATCCGTCATACCGAAGGCATGCGGGTTGTCTTACTGCATCCCAAGGCCCGCTATCGGTCGATGCTGGTTGCCAAGTTGATCAACGAGCCGCAGTTGCGCACGCTATACTACACGATGGGGCCGGACGATATAGACGTTCCGGCGCTATTGGTGGGTCTCACCCACATGCTCGCCGGACAGCATCCCACCTTCGGACGCAACCTGAATCTGATGCCGGCACCGACTGCCGGGCAAGACTTCCGGCCCTGGCTGGAGGCGTTAGCCACCGACCTGGCCGAATGGACCACCGAGCCGTTTCTGTTCATCCTGGACGAATATGACCGCACGGATAGCGCCGACGACATCCAACGGTTCATTGAGGCGCTCATCCCGCTGATACCGCCGCACGGCAAGCTGGTGATCAATAGCCGCAGCCTGCCCCGTTTTCCCTGGACATCCCTGATCGCGCGCAACCAGGCCGTCATTCTGAACGATGACCGCTTGGTGACAGGTGACTTCTACGGGATTGAGGCAGGCGACAGCAGTCGGCGGCTGGACGTGACAGCCCTGGGGCCTGGCTATGTAGCCTTCAACGACACCCTGATTACCTCCTGGGAAGGCCACCTGCCCCGCCTGCTGTTCTTCTTCGCGCTGGACCGCCCCACCGTCACCCGCGCAGAAATCTGTCAGGCGTTTTGGCCGGAACTGGACCTGGAACAGGCCGTGAACGTGTTTCACGTGACCAAGCGGCGATTGCACAAGGCCCTGGGCGAAGATGTGCTGGTGCACGAGGGTGGCTACTACTGTGTGAATCCGGTGCTGACCGTACATTATGACGTGATGGATTTCGTCGGGGCGCTGGTCAAAGCGCGCACTGCCCAGGGCGAGGCCCGGATCGCCTACTGGCAACAGGCCATTGATGTCTATAAGGGGCCGTTTTTGCAGGGTCACGACGATCCCTGGATCGCATCGCGCCGCATGGACTTTCGCAGCGGCTATCTGGAAGCCATCACCGAGATGGCCGAAAGCCGGCAGCGCCAGGGTTATCCTGAACACGCGCTGCGCCTTTACCTGCGTGCGCTTGGCGAAGACAACACCCGGCAAGACATTCATCGCCGGGTCATGACTCTCTACGCCGAACTGGGGCGCCGTAGCGAAGCCGCCGCGCACTTCCAGCGGACCAGGCGCGAGCTGGAAAGCCAGGGCCTACAAATCGACGAGGAAACGAAGGCAGTCTTAAAACAGGTGATGTCCTGAACACGTCCTCAAAACCACCTGCCGTCGCAGGCAGCCTGACAGTGCGCCCCCTGAAGGATTCGAACCTTCGGCCAACTGCTTAGAAGGCAGGTGCTCTATCCACTGAGCTAAGGGGGCTACTTCGCGTTCGCATTGTACGGAGGGATGCGCGGTCCGTCAAGGACTGCCTCTCAGGGCAGGTACGGGCGAATGCCTTTGTAGACCTGCCCGCCGACCAGCGTCTTGAGAATCGTCATGGGTGGTCGCCCGATTCGCTCACTCAATTCGATGGGCGTTAGCGGAATATTGTTGTTCGCCAGCAGCGCCCGGAACACGCCATCCACCAATGAGGTATGCGGCGTGATAAAGTTGGGGTCGCGGGCGGCCTCCTGCAAGGCCATGCGCAGCGCATCCACACGGTGTACTTCTGCTGTCTGGGGATCAACCCAGTCCATTTCTTCCTCTGCGGCGTGTTCGGCAAAGTAGGCGCGCTGCTCTGGCAGCAGATGGCTGATCAGGTAAACGCGCAAATCCTGACCGGAGCGTTCCCACCAGTCGTAGTCAATGAAGAACCGGGTTTCCAAAGTCGGCTGAATGCGCCGGACGTCGATCTCGCTTCGCGTCATGGTTTGTGATCCCTGCTGCAAACCGCGCTGCACCCTGCCAGAAGCCTACGGCGCGCGCTGCTGCAAGCGCCAGTAGTGCCCACCGACGTGTTCAAACTCGCTTTGCGCTTCCAGCGCAGCCAGAATCGGTCCTGGCGGGCAGCGTCGCACCACGTTGACCGCGCTGTACAGGGTCTTGGCATGGACCGCGCCCTGGGGGTTCAAGCGGGCCAGTTCAGGTAGATTTTCGCGGATGATGTCGAGCAGGCTACGCCGGTGGCTGCGTGTGGCTGCCCAGATTTGGTCTACGGCCTCCAGGTCGTCCGTCCCCAACACCATCAGGTCATCATAGGCCGCGCCAATCGACCGCTTGTGGTTTTGATAGGTGATCCGGCCATTCTGCGGGACGACCAAGCGAATCCACTCTGTGCGCGGGCGATAGGCATCAAAATCAATGACAAAACGGGACGGGTCATCCGTGCAGCGGACGCGCACATAAGAACCGATGGGCAAACGGTGCTGGCGGTAAAAGCGATCCAGCCCGACCACATAACGCGCTTCGCGGACCACCCAGGCCTCGTACTCGTCACCGGTCTGTCCATCGATCAGGGTGATTCGCACGCGCGACGTCTCATACGCCGTCGGGAACAAGGCGCCCAGGTCCGCTTTGAGCGGCAACGTGCCACTGCGGCGATGGGGATAGATCAGGGTCAGGGTCACTTCGTCCGGCGGCTCGTCGGGCGGCGGCAACTGCGAAAACTCGTCGCCGATCTCGGCTTCCAGAAGCAGGGCCTCTCTGGAGAGCAGACTGCGGTTATAAGGAATAGGATCGTAGATCAGGCGCGGCGGCGTGACACGGACCTCTTCCGGTTCCAGCCGTTTCAGATACCAGCGCACCTGCCCTGCCGGGCCGACCTCATCAAAACGCGGGTCGTGGTAAAGGGCGTGATTCAGGGCCAGGGTTTGCAAGGCCGGATTGACCTCTTTGGGCAGTTCCAGGATTGGAAGAATGTCTTCTGGCGCCAGCGGGCCACCGTTGTTCATATCCAGGATGGCCTCGGCCAGATTGAGATGTCCCTCGTTGATAACCGGCAACAGCGATTTGAGATACCACAATCCGGCGGCATAAGCGACGTCTTTTTCCTTGCGCAGCCGGGCCTCGATCTGAGCCGCCAGATCGTCGCCGTGCGCGGCCAGGATAGCCTCTGGATCGACCGGTTCCAAAAGATGCTGGACATCCTCGCCATTGGCATCTAGGTTGAGCACATGAGGGGTTTGCAGTTCGCTGGCAAATTCGCGCCGCACGCCGCCCTCGAACTCAACCTGGATCACTACAAAGGAGCCTTGTTCAGGATTGCTGCCCGGACGCTTGCCCACGACCTGGCCGAGGGCAAACCCCAACGCCGGAAAGACCAACTTATCGCCGATGGCGTATTGTTCTTTCGGCTGAAAGAGCTTGCCTTCCGCCAGGCGTTTGCGCCAGACCTCTTCCTCGACCCTGACACGGTAATGAATAAAACGGCGCGCCAGGTCGCGCGCGCTCAGGGGTTTTTCCCCTTCCAGCATAACGCTGAACAAATACTCCAGGTCAGCGTCGGTGACTTGCAGCGATTCGGTCCAATAACGCGCCGTCAGGGTTTGACGCCCAAACAAGACTTCAGCCTCCAACCGCGAGGTTCTTTTGCAGAAAACACCAGGCCCATTTTCAACGGTAGGATGATTATAGCGTTCGTTGTCAGGTTCGCAACTGCCAGACGCGGGGAAATGTGCAAATTCCCGGTCAATAAGCCCCTGAAAACTGCGAATAAGGTAATAGTCAGCGGGTAGAGTAGACAGCCAGACCCGGCCTATGGTAGACTGAATCAACACTGGTTAACTGTGCTGCATCTCAGACGCGGCCATGTTGGGAGGCGGAAAAGCCATGTCTTCTTCTGAAGAAGAACTCATCCGGGTAATTTGCATTGAGGATGAGCCGGAGATGATCGAGCTTGTCAAGCTGATCTTAAGCAAAAAGGGGTTCGACGTGATCGGCGCGACAGGCGGGCGCGAAGGACTGGCGGCAGTTGAGCAGCTCCAGCCAGACCTCGTGCTGCTGGACCTGATGATGCCAGACATGGACGGCTGGGAAGTCTACCAGCAGATGAAGGCCCGGCCCGCCACCAAAGACATCCCTGTGATCGTTGTCACCGCCAAAGCGCAAAGCATCGACAAAGTGTTGGGGTTGCACATCGCCAAAGTAGACGATTACATCACCAAGCCGTTCGGCCCGACAGAATTGTTGAGTAGCGTGGATCGGGTGTTAAAAGATCACCCTCGCGGTGGCAAAAACGGCGCCTAGAGCAGCCCATACCTCACCACACTGCCTACCGCCCTACTAAAAAACGTGTTGACCGTCCCAGAGCAAGGGGGAAGATGGATGATTGATCGACGACGATTATTTGCACTCATCGCGCTGCTTGCCCTATCCGGCAGCATGGCGCTGAGCGGAGTCGCCGCCCTGGCGTCGCCCGCCGCACAGACCAATTTGCTGCAAAACCCTGGTTTCAACGACCCCTTTGTCGCATTCAACGGCGACTCGACCCGCACGGTGGCTCAAGGCTGGACGCCCTGGAATGTCCCTCAGCGCGCCGGGGATCAAGACTGGCGCAACCTGCCGCCGGAATATCAGCCCGCCACCGCCAGCAACCCGGCCCGCATCCGCGAGGGCAACAACGCTCAGGAGTACTTCAGTTTCTTCGCCACACACACGGGCGGCGTCTATCAAACTGTGCGCGTTCCCGCCGGGGCGCGGGTGCAGTTCAGTGTCTTCGTCTACGTGTGGTCTACCCAGCTCAGCGATGTGAATCGCAGCGAAGACCCCGGACGGGTGCAGGTTCAGGTCGGCATCGACCCGAACGGTGGCACAGACGGTGAAGCCGAACGCATCATCTGGTCGATGCCGCTGGAATTCTACGACGAATACCGCCAGGTCTCAGTGGAGACAACCGCCAACAGCGATCTGGTGACGGTCTTCGTGCGTACCAGTTTCGACCAGCCCAAGATGCACAACAACATCTACCTGGACGAGGCTTCCCTGGTAGTGAGCGGCGTCGCCTCCACTGCAACGGCCACCTCGACCAACACCCTCACACCGATCCCGACGGCCACTTCCACCGTCGTTCCACCGACCCAAACGCAGATCGGCTTCCCCACCCCAACCCAGGAAGTGGGTACCGGCGTTCCAACAGACATTCCACCGACAATAGCCGCGGCAACGGCCACAACGCCCCCCTCTGGTCAACCCACCGCCACATTTATACCTACAACAGTGACAGGTATTCCGCCGGACTTCGACGAACAGGTCATTTATCGCGTGGTCGCCGGGGACACGGTAGGGGCAATTGCGCAGCGCCTCGGCAGCACCGTTGCCGCCATCATCGCCGCGAATGGTTTGAATTCGGACGCGCTGATCTTCGTCGGACAGGAACTGGTGATCCCGGTACGTGAAGCCATCCCGACGCCGTTCCCCACGCCCATCCCAACGACCATCGGCATCCGCCCCACGCCCACGTGGCCGGTAACCAACCCCGGCACCGGCGGGCCGATCATGACAACCACCACCTACACCGTTCGACGAGGCGACACCCTGATCCAGATCGCGGCGCTGTACAGCACGACAGTCGCGGCGCTGGCGCAGTTGAACGGCATCGTGAACCCGAACCTGATCCGCGCCGGGCAGGTGCTCACCGTGCCCATCGCCGCGCCGCCCGCGCCGACGCCCACACCCGTTCCGCAACCCACCCAACCCCGGACGCACATTGTGCAGCGGGGCGAGAACGCCTTCCGCATCTCGCTGCGCTATGGCGTCACCATGCAGGCGCTCATCCGGGCCAACGGCCTGAGTAACCCGAATCTGATCTTCGCCGGACAGGTGTTGGTGATTCCATGAGCGCAGCGAACGGCAACTGGCGGACGGTCCGTCGGACAGATGGCGAAATCCTGCTGCGGGTGCGCTGGTGCACAGGCTTCTGGTGCAAGTTCAAGGGCCTGATGCTGCGCTCTGGCCTCCCCCCAGAAGAAGGTCTCGTCTTCGTGTACCGGCGGGAGAGCGTGATGGAAACCAGCATCCACATGCTGTTCATGCGCTTTGCCATCGCCGCGATCTGGCTGGACTCGGCAGGGACGGTCGTCGATAAGGCACTGGCGAAGCCCTGGCGGCTGGCCTACGCGCCCCAAAAACCGGCGCAATACGTGCTGGAAGCGCCAGTCGCGCTGCTGGAACGGGTTACCGTCGGTGAGCGGCTGGTGTTCGAGGAATCCGAACCAGGCTAAAATCCCCCGGCTACGAAACGTTGACTCTGGTAGGGGCGCAGCGTGCTGCGCTCCTACGGTGTACCGATAAATGCGGTATGATTTTCCTGTCGAAGCTAAACGGAGCACATGGAACCATGCGGCGGTGGGGGCTGTTGTTGGGCGCGATCCTGTGGCTGGCGTGCGGGCCGGCAGTTCTGGCGCAGGGTGGGCAAACGGCCATTCACGTGGTGCAGCGCGGAGAAAATCTATACCGCATCGCGCTGCAATATGGCACGTCCGTCGAGGCTCTTGCCCAGGCCAATGGCATCACCGACCCGACAGCCCTCCAGGTCGGGCAACGGCTGATTGTCCCTAGCGGCGCGGTTAATGCTGCCCTGCCGACCGCCCAACAACATCCCGTCCAACCAGGGGAAACGCTGGAAAGCATTGCGCTGCGCTATGGCACGACTGCCGCACAGCTGGCTGCACTGAACGCTGTCGTCAACCCGGCGCGTCTATACGTCGGGCAGCAGTTAGACATCGGCCAGGCCACACCGGGGCGAGTCTCCACTGCACACGGCTACGTGCATATCGTCCAGCCGGGCGAAACGCTCTACCGCATCGCGCTGCGCTACCGGGTCAACCTGAACGCCATCCTGACCGCCAACGAGCTGGTGTCTCCAACACGCATTTTTCCCGGCCAACATCTCCTTATTCCCGGCCCAGAGGACGCCCCCCGGCTGCTAGACCTACCCGCCGCGTTGACCGACTTCGAGATCGCGCCGCTGCCCGCCGAAGTGGGGCGCACAATCCGGATTCGGGTTGTCGCTACCCAAACGGTCACACTGAGCGGTACGTTCCTGGACCGCCCGCTGATCTTCTTTCCGCGCGAAGATGGGTTCACTTACGACGCGCTGTACGGCGTTTACGCCTTCAGCGTGCCGGGCATTTATCCGCTGACCCTGACGGTGCAGGACGCACAGGGCAACAGCACATCCACCGTACAGATGGTTCGCGTGGCCGATGGCGGCTACGGAACCGAGGTAATTAACCTGATCCCTGGCCGCGAAGACCTGCTCGACCCGGCAGTGAACGCCCCCGAACGCGCGCTGATAGCCGAGGTAATGGGCGGCCACACACCGGAACGCTACTTCGATGGGCCGATGGGCCTGCCTGCTGCTGCACCGGTGAATTCTCCCTTCGGCACGCGGCGCTCCTACAACGGCGGGCCTTATGATACTTTCCATACCGGGGCGGACTTTGCCGGGCCGCCCGGCGCGGCGATCTACGCCCCGGCGCCGGGATGGGTGGTTCTGGCGGAAACGCTTCAGGTGCGTGGCGTGGCGACCATCCTCGATCATGGCTGGGGAGTTTACACTGGCTACTGGCATCAGCAGGAGTCCTACGTCGAGGTCGGGGATTTCGTCAGTGCGGGGCAGGTGTTGGGCACCATCGGCAGCACCGGGCGTGTGACCGGGGCGCATCTGCACTGGGAAATGTGGGTGAACGGTGTCGAAGTCGATCCATTACAATGGACACGCGAGTCGTTTCCTTAGGAGTTGCCGGCATGATCGAACCTCTTCCGGCCTACATCCAGACCGCCCGTCAGCGTTACACCCAGGCGCGCCAGGCCCACTGGGACCGGGCCGCAGAGCGCCTGGCCGGACGGCAGCGTTGGGCAGAGTACTACCACCGACGCCTCGCCGAAATCTACCGCTTTCTGATCCCAACGGGGCGGCGGGTGTTAGAGATCGGCTGTGCGCAGGGCGATCTGCTGGCGGCGCTGGAGCCGTCGTTCGGCATCGGGATTGACTTTTCCACCGCAATGATCACACGCGCGCGCCAACGCCACCCGAACCTGCACTTCGTGCTGGCAGACGCGCATAACCTCAGCCTGGATGGCAGCTTCGACGCAATCATTCTCTCCGACGTCATCAACGATCTGTGGGATGTACAAACCGTCTTTGAACAGGCTGCGCGGCTGTCTGCGCCGCACACGCGCCTGATCCTTAACTCCGACAGCCGCCTGTGGCAGCTCCCCCTCGGCGCGGCAGAACGGCTGGGGCTGGCGATGCCCACGCTGTACCAGAACTGGCTGACGCGGGAGGACATCGCTAACCTGCTGAACCTGGCCGGCTTCGAGGTCATCCGCAACTGGCAAGAAATCCTGTGGCCGCTGGGCACGCCGTTGCTGCACGCCTTCTGCAACCGCTTCGCCGTCAAGCTGTGGCCACTCCGCCATCTTGGGCTGACCAACTTCTTCGTGGCACGACCCACTCCACAGCGCCGCTCGCTGTCCCAGGAACCGCTGGTTTCCGTTGTCGTCCCAGCCCGCAACGAGGCGGGCAATATCCCGCAGATTTTCGCCCGTGTGCCGGAGATGGGGTGCGGAACGGAACTGATCTTCGTCGAGGGACATTCGCGGGACGACACCTATGCTGCCATTGAGCGAGAAATGGCTACTCACCCGGAGCGCCGCTGCCGCCTGTTCAAACAGACCGGAGTCGGGAAAGGCGATGCCGTCCGATTGGGCTTCAGCCAGGCACGCGGCGACATCCTGATGATCCTCGATGCCGACCTGACCGTTCTGCCGGAAGACCTGCCGCGCTTCTACGAGATTCTCCGCTCCGGCAAAGGCGAGTTCGCCAACGGTGTGCGACTGGTCTACCCGATGGAAGAACAGGCCATGCGTTTTTTGAATCTGGTCGGCAACAAGTTCTTCGGTCTGGCCTTTTCCTGGCTGCTCGGCCAGACGATCCGGGACAGCCTGTGCGGTACGAAGGTGCTATGGAAGGCCGATTATGATCGGATCGCCGCCAATCGGGCGTACTTCGGGGACTTCGACCCTTTCGGCGACTTTGACCTGCTGTTCGGCGCGGCCAAGCAAAACCTGAAGATTGTGGATGTGCCCATTCGCTACCGACAGCGCACCTACGGCACAACCAACATCCACCGCTGGAAGCATGGCTGGCTGCTATTGAAGATGGTGGTTTTTGCCTCGCGGCGCATCAAGTTCATCTGATCACTGGCCCGCATCGCAGGACAGGCCACTGAGCACTGCAAAGTCGTTGAGCAAGTAGTGCCAGTCGTCGCCGCCCCATTGGGCCGGGATCAGCACGGGCAGCCGGGGCGTGTTGCCCAGGTCCACCCGTTCTTGATAGTGCAGCCTCAAAGCCGCTTCCAGGATTTCTAACTGCCGGGCGTTGGCGATCACGTAGTCAGGCAGATTGGCGCAGTCCAGCGCGTCCAGGTCTTGCAGGACATAGCGCGTGTTATCCAGCAGGGGATCGTAGAAATACATGGGCACGCGGGTCGCCACATGCGCCCCGACGGGGATGTTGCTCACGGCCCACTCGCCCACCTGATCCTGGATCGGCAACATCGCCAACGCCGCGTCGGAGTGCAGGGAATAGACGAATCCCACCGCCAGAGCCGCCGCTCCCAGGCCGAGCGCCAGCCACTTCCTGCGGTCGGCAGAACGGTAGGCATCTACTGCCAGCCAGGCCGACGCCAGCGCCAGGGGCGGCATCAGCGGAATGGCATAGCGCGAAAACGTGCCGTTGCCCAGGGCAATGGTCGGCAGAATACTCAGCGCCCAGATCAGCAGCAGGGACGGGGCAAAGGCCCGCGTCCGCCTGGCCTGATCGGCGATGTATATGCCGCCCACCAGCAGCCATAAGAACACCGGCCAGCTCAGCGCATTGATGATGGCGAGCAGTCGAGGGAACAGGTAAGGCACCTGCACGTACAAGAACAGCATCGAGGTCCGGTAGGCAGCGTCTTGGGGGGCAAGAACGTAAATCGGGGACGTGACGACAAAGGCAACAAGCGTCCCCAACACCAGTAGCAGCAGGGGAATCAGCCGCCGCAGCCCGTTCCACCGGAACAGCCAGAAGTGCACGAACAGCGGGACCAGGAAGATCACCGCCCCCGAAGGCTTGTTGGAGATCACAAAACCACACAGCAGCCCTGCCAGGAGATACGTCCAGATTGCCCCGCGCGTCCGGCGCATCCATAGCGCCGCCAGGATAACCAGCAGCATGAAGAAGGTCATCACGACGTTGCCGACCAGGTAGTGGGTATGGGTCACGAACAGCGGCGTGATTGCCAGGCTGAACGCCGCCAGCGCGCCCGTCGTATGGTCGCGCAGCATCCTGCCGATCCCGTACAGCAGCAGGACCGACCCCACGCCCGCCAGCACGCTCAGCAGGCGGCCCACCAGGTACATCTTCGCCATTTCGTCAGGCTGATCGACGTAAAACACCTCATCGCCGGGACGCACGTCGATCAGGCCCAACGCGCCCCCGACGCCGATCCCGGCAGCGAGCATGTAGGTGGACAGATAGCCGTAAGGGATGCTCTCCGGCACCAGGTCCAGCGGATTCAGGCTCATTTGCAGCGCCCCGACGATGAAGATGTACTCGTCTGGGTGGCGGCTGAGGATGGGTTCGAGGAAGTAGTAGGGATGCGTCTGGTGAGGGGCGGTCACGATCTCGGCGCGCGCCGGGCCTGCGGGATAGAGCGCGTTGCGCCGCTCGGACGGGAGTCCCCAGGTGAGGCCGATCAGGTTCAACACCGCCGAAAGCAGCACAATCCCCACGACCGCGGCGGCCTGTCTGCGGCTCATACCCCCGTCTCCTCTGTGCCAGAAGCCCGAACGCGCCCAGTTGCGCGGGCCGTGCAAATCCCGCATAATAGTGTACCATACTCGCCGGAGTTGCATCGCCGGAGACATGCCCCGTAGAGAAGAGGTCAATGCCGCTCAGCCTGCCCGCGCGCGAATCGATTGCCCTGTCGATTGACAACGGCACCAAAGAGGACTACCACCTGGTGCAGCTCTACTACACCTGGTATTCCGGCTGGTTTTACCGCCACCGCCTGCAAATGATCGCCGACCTGCTGGGCAACGTCCGGGTGAGCCGGGCGCTGGATGTCGGCGTCGGATCGGGCATTTTCATCAAGGAACTGCTCAAGCACGCCGATACGATGGTCGGGATCGACATCCACGAAACGTATAACGGCGTCCGGGCCATGCTGGAGCGCGAGCAGGTGGACCTGGGCCGGGTCGAACTGCGCCAGGGCAGCATCTTCGACATCCCGTATGCAGACGGCAGCTTCGACGTGGTGGTGAACATCAGCGTGCTGGAACACTTTGAGGACCCTCGCCCTGCCCTGCGCGAGATGGCGCGCGTCGTCAAGCCGGAGGGCTTCCTGGCGCTGGGATTCCCGGCCCGCACCGCGTTCACAGATACGCTGTTCCGCTCGCTGGGCTGCAACCCGCGCGAAATTCACCCGGCCAGCCACACGACCATCCTGGCGGGAATCCACGACGTCCTGGCCGTCGATACCATGCGGGTCTACCCGCTGGCGCTGTTCCCGATGTACGTAGCGTGCCGCGCCCGCCGGAAAGGATAGTATGCCTTTGTCCCCAGCAGTCCCGGTCACGGTGAGCAGGGAGCAGCTTATCCAGGTGCGGCGCGTGGCGCTGATCCTCTGCTGCGCCTTCCTGGTAGGGCACTTTATCTACTTCCATGCCCAGGTTTCCACGACGCCGAACTATACAGGCTTCGAAGCCGAGATGACCTACCTGTTCGACTCGCTTGGCGCCTTCCGGGGCATTCCCTACCACTACGTCGATCATCCCGGCACGCCGGTCGCGCTGCTGGGGTCGCTGCTGCTGGGAATCACGTCCCCGATCGCGGCGGCAAGCCCGACGGGATTCTTCGATTACCACATCCAGACTCCCGGCCTGTTTCTGCTAAGCGCCCACGCGCTCCTGACACTGGTCAGCCTGTACTGCTTTGCCCTGCTGGCGGTCCGCGTCCTGCCCCTGGAATACTGGAGCGACGTCCTCGCCTCGATCGCCCTGCCCGCTGCTTTTTTTGCGTTCCACCCCCGGTCCTTCCTGACGCTCGTCTACTGGCTGCACACCTTCTTTGCCTTCCCATTCGGCACACTCATCCTCACGGCGCTGCTGCTCAGGTTGCGCGCTGCGCGCCGCCTGAGCTGGCAGAGCGTTTCGGCAATGGGCATAGCTGCCGGAACGCTCACGGCGATGGTGGTGCTCTTCGCCCCCTGGGTAGTGGGCATCGCCGTTGCGGTGGGGGTCTTCGAACATTTAAAGGGACAGCATTGGCAGCGGGCTATCCTGGCCGTCTTGAACGTCCTGGTGTCGGCGCTGGCCGCATTTGCGTTCTGGCTGCTGTTTTCGGCCAACCCCGCGAAGTTCTCCGATTGGCTCATCCGGCTGGTCTTTCACCAGGGCGTTTACGGCGGAGGGGAAACCGGCATCATCTCGGCGAACCAAGCTGCCAAAAACCTGGCCTACCTGGCCGCCGAACTGCCCGAACTGTGGACCGCCGCCGGACTGATCGCGCTCGGAGTACTCGCGGTCATGATCTGGAAGCGCAGGGAGCGCAGGCAGAATCCGGGCGCGTGGGCGGCAGCCTGTGGCCTGCTGGCGCAGCTCGCCCTGACGACGCTGATCATCGTCAAGCATCCGGGCATCAACTACATGCTGGCGGTGGCAGCCGCGCTGCCGCCACTTCTGGCCGTCCTGTTCATCCTTGCAGGCAGTTCGAGTCCCCAGTTGAAGCTGCTGCGCGCCGGGATCGCTGCCGTCGTCCTGGCAGGGTTCATCCGAAACGGGATCGGGGCCATCGGCTATGATCGGGCGTTTGCCGCCTCCCTGTCCACCCTGAACGAGACGGTCGAAAACGCCCTGCGCGACTACGCCTCCGCAGCCGGGCGGGACGAAGATTCCTTGCAACTGCTTACCTCGTTCGGTATGTATTCGCGCTGCAACTGGCTGTGGTACAGCAACAACTTTACCGGCAGGCATTTCACCGAGGAAGTGGCATCGCTCTGCCCTCGCCTGCGCGAGATCGATCTCGTGACCGGGCAGGTAGCTCTTCCCGATGGGACGCGGCAGGACATCCACACTTACGCCTGGGACATCCTGTTTTCCACCCGGTCGATTGTGGAAGAATACCCTCGTCTGGCAGAATACGGTGAACCCGTCATTTACCCGGCTCAGGTGCCCGTGCCTTTCAACAACCTGTGGGACGATCTGATCCTGATCTACAACCGGGAAAGGTAGGCCCGGCGCCTTGAACACACAGCGCCTCTCTTTCAAACAACTGCTGAATGCCTTGCTGCTGTTCGGCCTGCTTGCCATCGCCATCAAGTGGCTGGGATTGTTCGGCGGGGAAGCAAACAACCAGGTTTTGATCTTCATCTGCTCTGCCCTGGCAATCATTCCCCTGGCCGATCTGATCGGCGAGGCGACCGAGGAGCTATCCGGCAGGCTGGGGCCGCAGATCAGCGGCCTGCTCAACGCCACCCTGGGCAATGCCGCCGAACTGATCATCACCATTTTCGCCCTCAGCCGGGGGCTATTAGAACTGGTTAAGGCATCTATTGTCGGCTCGATCCTGGGTAACCTGCTGCTGGTGGCCGGGCTGAGCCTGCTGCTGGGCGGTCTGAAAAACGGGCGGCAGACGTTCAACCAGCGGCAGGCGGGCGTCAACGCGACAATGCTGGTGCTGGCCTTCATGGCCCTGGCGATCCCATCCCTGTTCGACGTGGCCCTGGTGGAAGTGAACGCGCAGAACAACGAACTGCTGTTCAGTGAGGGCGTCGCCATCATCCTGATCGTGCTGTATGGCCTGAGCATCCTCTATTCGTTCCGCGATCCCGAAAGCCGCCTGGCCCGCCAGTCCACCGAACCACACGCCCACACCTGGAGCGTCCCCAGGGCGCTGGGGGTGCTGGCGCTTTCCACGCTGGGAATCGTCATCATGAGCGAGTTCCTGGTCGGGACGGTCGAGGCGGCGGTGGCGCAGTTGGGCTGGACGGAGTTCTTCATCGGCGTGATCATCGTGCCGATCATCGGCAACGTGGCCGAACACCTCGTCGCGGTGCAGGCGGCGGTGAAAAACAAAATGGACCTGAGCTTGACCATTTCCCTGGGATCGAGCCTCCAGGTGGCGCTGTTCGTCGCCCCGGTGCTGGTGTTCGTCAGCCTGTTTTTTCAAGACAAGCTGCTGTTGGTCTTCAACGTGTACGAACTGATCGCCCTGTCGGCGGCGTCGTTCATCGCGGCGCTGGCGGCGCTAGACGGCGAATCGAACTGGCTGGAAGGGGCAATGCTGCTGGCGGTGTACCTGATCCTGGCGCTGGCTTTCTTCGTGCTGCCGGGCGCTGCGCCCGTCGCCCACTAAGCGTTGCGATCCGACGGTGGACCTGTTATAATTCCGCCGCTTTGTGCAGGTCAAGGATTCATCCCCAGGACTGCGGGCACACGGGCATCTCCCCGGTGTTGACGGCTTTAAGGAGACCATATGAAGACTGCATTGCAGATCGTGCAGATTATCATTTCTATCACCCTGATCATCCTGGTCGTGCTCCAGGCGAAGGGGTTAGGCCTGGGCAGCCTGCTGGGCGGCGATAGCGGCGCGGGCATCGCCAAGACGCGGCGTGGCCTGGAAAAAACGCTGTTTCAACTGACCGTCGGGCTGGCGATTGCATTCCTGTCCATCGCCATCATCACCGTCGCTTTCTTCGGATAACCCCGCTTCGGCTTTCCAGATTTGATAGACCAGGGGGTGTTTTGTGTATCAACAGAACACCCCTTTCTTTGTTTGGCCCGTCGTTTGTACTACGGGCGTGAGGAGGCGCCGTTATGCTACGAGGATTCCGGTGGCAATTGGCCCTGTTTGGCGTGGCCGCGCTGCTGCTCGCCGGAGCGATCTTGCTCCGCCCGCAGTTGATCGGGCCGTCACCCGTCACGTCCACGCCGCTTCCCGGCGCTTCTGCCAGCAATGCGACTTCGGCGGTTCCGGCTCCACTGCCGCCGGCAGAGATAGCTGCGCCGGTCGTCTTTCGGGAAGGCTTGGTCGGGCGGTTGCAGCGCCTCAACCCGCTGCTGGTAGACTTGAATCCGGTGGACCGGGACATCGCCGGCCTGATCTTTGAGGGGTTGGTCGGGACAAACGCTTACGGGGAATACCTCCCCCTGCTGGCCCAGGACTGGACGATTACCCGCGACGGGCTAGAATACGTCTTCCGATTGCGGCAGGATGTGTTATGGCAGGATGGCGTGCCTTTCACGGCAGCGGACGTGGCAACAACGATTGCGCTGCTGCAAGCGCCGGGGAGCGTCATCGCCGACTCGTTGCAGACATTCTGGCGCACCGTCGAAATCGAACTGCTGGACGAATACACCGTGCGTTTCCGGCTGGCGCAGCCACTGGCGTCCTTTCTGGACCACCTGCGGATTGGGGTGCTGCCGGCCCACGTCTTCAATGGCATCGCACCGGAACAACTGGCCGGTCATCCGTTCAACCTGTCGCCCATCGGCACTGGCCCCTACCAGCTTGAACGGCTAATCGCGGGCGAAGACGGCGTGGCGGCGGTGGCACTGCGCGTCGCGCCGGTCTATCGCCAGCGCCCGGAGGGCCAGGGTGGGTATGCCCTGGAACGAATCGTCTTTCACCTTTACCCCACGCCGGAGGCTGCCCTGGAAGCCCTGCGGGCGGGCGAGATCGACGCCCTGGGGAACGTAGACGGCCAGGCGGCTGCTGCGCTGGAACAGGCCGGTGCAGTGCGAACACATATCGGCGTGCAACCGATCATCGGCGCAGTGCTGTTCAACTGGGAAAACGAGCGCACCCGTGTTTTCCGCGAACAGCGCGTGCGCCGGGCATTGGTGATGAGCGCAGACCGGGCCGGGCTGGTTAACCGCCACTTGAGCGGGAAGGCTATTCCGGCAGACAGCCCCTTCATCCCTGGATCATGGGCGCACGCTGGGACAGTCATCTGGCCCGCCTACGACCCGGCGCAGGCAGCCAGTTTGCTGGCTAACATCGATTTTGCGCTGCCGATACCCACACCCGCGCCGACCGCCGAGGGCCAGGAAACGGCCCCCCCAGCACCCACCCCCATGCCGGGGTTCACCTTCACCCTGCTTTGCCCGGACGATCCAGCATTGGTCGCCCTGGCTGAAGACCTGGCGGCGCAATGGGCCTTGTTGGGTATTCATGTCACAACCGAGGCAGTCCCGGCGGATACGCTACGCACACGGCTGGAAAGCGGCCAGTTCGATGCTGCTCTGGTCGAATTGGACATGAGCGGCAGCGCCGACCCTGACCCTTACCGCCTGTGGCACCAGGGGCAATACGGCCCAGGACAGAACTACAGTGGGATCAACGACCGGCGCACCAGCGAGCTACTGGAACTGGCCCGCCGTGACCCAAACGGCCTCCACCGCGCCGAGTACTACGCCGCCTTTCAGCAGATGTTCGCAGACCGCGCCCTGGCGATGCTGCTGTACTATCCCGTTTACCAGTACGTTACCACAACACAACTGGACGGTGTGCAGATCGGCTTCCTGAGTTCGCCCACCGACCGCTTTCGCAATTTGCAGGAGTGGACTCTCCGGTGAGATCGCGGGCCGGCTGTGGAAAGTCGGTCTTCCAGAGAACAAAAACAGGTTCACCGCCGAGATCGCAAAGGACGCAAAACACGCCAAAATCCTTTGTGATCTCTGCGCGCTTTGCGGCGAAAGACTTACCATGATCCTGAAATACTCACCCAGCTTAAAAAACGGTTGACCGCCGCTCCCCGCCATGCTATACTAACCACATCCGGCCAGGGAGAGCCGAGGCTGCCCGGAGGGATGGCCGAGTGGACGATGGCGGTGGTCTTGAAAACCACTGAGGCAGTTATGTCTCCGGGGGTTCGAATCCCTCTCCCTCCGCTAGACAACAGCATATCCGGGGAGGTGCCAGAGTGGACGAATGGGGCCGCCTGCTAAGCGGTTGTCGGGTTTCATAGCTCGACCGCAGGTTCGAATCCTGTCCTCCCCGCCAATGAAAGGCGGTCGCGCAGTGCGACCGCCTTTGTTTTCACTGCCCGAAACCCCCACGCTCAGTCTGCCCCGTCGTTGCGACCCCACAGCGGCGAACGGGTATCGCCGTTGCGCGCCGGATCGCCTTCCCACACGCGCAGCCCGTGACGGCTGAGGTATACCGGAATACTCTTAAACAGCGGATTCTCTGCCTCGATCTCACGTAGCATGGCCCGCTTGGCGTGCGACAGCGCCCCGCCAAGAATAGTGATTGAGCCGCCTTCGCCGCCCGCGCCGTTGACTTTCCAGCCGAGCGCGCCGTATTCCCGTGCGATTTCGATCACGCGCCAGGCGTCGTGACTGATCAGGTCCGGGTGCAAACGCCCCTGCGCCTCGGTGTTCTCGATCATGGCGCGGCCCAGGGCCGTGAAGTCGCCTGCGTAGAGGGCATCCCGCGACTTTTCCGCCGTCTGGCGCAGGTCTTCGAGCTGCTTACAGGTCGGCCCGGCGTCTTCCAGTTCCTGGATGACCTTCTCGTGCACGCGCGACGAGTCGTGAGATTTGCCCAGGTAGATCAGTGCCAGCCGCCGCTCCAGTTCCCACCAGATGCCATTGGGCACCTGAATCTGCGACACCGACGCACGCGGATAGTCGTGCATTTCGATATAGTTGATGCCGCCGTAAGCCGAACAGAGTTGATCCTGGATGCCGGACTGCCGCTTGAGCAGGTCCACCTCGACGGCGTGCGCGGTGTAGGCGACCTCATGCGGGGTCAGTCGCCCCGGCGTCAGGCAATCCAGCGCCCCGATCAGGGCCACCGTCACCGCCGCCGACGTGCCGGTAGACGCGCCGCCGGGCGCTTCCGAGAAGATCGTCACCTGAAAGGCCACATCCCGCGGCACGCTCATACACTCAATGGCCGCTTCCAACAACGGATGGCGGTCCCAGCCAGGGCTTTCCGGGTGGACAGCGTAGCGTTCCCCGTAGTTTTCGGCGTAAATAATGATGCGCTCGTCCTGGCCGTCGTAAGGATAGACCTCGATCTGCACCTCGGCGTAAGGATACACGCCGATGTTGAAAATCTTGCCGCGTCCGGCGAACCAGGTATCCGTCCAGCCGCCGTTATCGCAGATGCGGATGGGAGCCACACCGTTGATGATGCGCAGGGGGCGCCGCTCTTCAGTCGTCACGGACTCTCTCCTCCCCAAAGAAGCGAACAGCCATCAGCGATCAGCAGTCAGTCATTAGCTATCGCCGAGGAATCAACACCACAGCAAGCTAACAGCTAAACGCTAACAGCTAAACGCCTTCACGGACATCGACCATCCCAGGCCAGCGCGTAAACGACCATGTTTGCCCCACCCGCCGCCGGCGCCCACCGCCCGCCACTGGAAAACACCGGGCACAGGCGCGGATCGCGGGGGTTCTGCCCTGGAATCTGGTCCGGTAGGGCCATCAGGTAGCGCGCGCCGCGCTGCTGCATCAGCGCCCACAGCGCGTCGGCGTCCCGAATGATCGGGATTACCTCCGGGCTGACCAGGCCGGCCAGGTCCAGGATCGGGCGTGGGGCGAAATAGCCGACCGCGCCGATGTCGTGCACGGCCAGCAGTTGATCCGGCTCAAGATTATCCCGCAGCCAGCGCGCCGTGACCACCATTTCGCTCTGGATGATCTGCACGTCCCGTCCGTACTGCTGCCAGCCAATCCCCCAGAAAACAATAAACAGGGCGATCCCTGTGATCGCCAGGGTACGGCTGACGATCCGCCTGCCGGGAGAGCTTTTACCCCACCGCCAGATCAGGGCCGTCCCGACGCCGCCGAACAGGATCAGGGACGGCAACGCAGGGATCACATAGCGCCCGTGCTGATAGGGCGCAGGCAGCCGCGCCGCATACAGGCCAATCAACGCGATAGCCCAAATCAGCGGAACCAGCAGCAGCGCCGCCGTGCTGTCCCGCCGCCAGCGCCACAACAACAACACACCCGCCGCGATCACGCCGGGGATGAGCGCCAACTGCCCCCCGGCAATCAACGGAAACAGCAGATTGATCACGCGGGCAGGATAGGCAACTTCCAGCAAAGGGGCATTTTCTGCCTGCTTGGCGGCTGCCGTGTTCGGGAGAAAACCGCCGCTCATGTGGTAGTTGAGCAGGGCGTAGGGCGCGATACCCACGACCCAACCCGCCGCCACACCCGCCGACCAGATCAGCAGCGCGCGCCGGGACCGGAACGGATTCGCCAGCCACATCGCCAGCCCGATCAGCCCGACGAGACCCGCGCCTTCGGGCCGCGTCAGGGTCGCTGCCGCGCCGACCAGCCCCAGGACGATTCCACGCCGCGCGATGGCAGCATACGTTCGGCTGCTATCCTCGCTTTGCCCTTTCCCTCTCTGTGGGAAAGGAGGCATCTCCCGCCACGCCAGGGCGACCAGCGCCAGCGTCAGCCCGGCAAAGAGCATTGTCTCCATGCCAGAAGCCGCCGCCCAGACCAGGTGCCACGCGCCGACGGTCGCCAGTCCGGCCCACAACCCGACGCCCCTGATTTCCGGTGCGAGACGCTCTGCCAGTCGCGCGGCAATTATCCCGCTTGCCGCCAACGCCGCGCTGCCCAACAAGGTTGCCCACCACAGGTAAGGGACGTTCAGCAGGTAGCCGACGCTCAGCAGCAGCGTATACAGCGGCGACGTGCTCCCCGCCGACGGCTGGCCGGGCACAAAAGCCCATTGCCCGGTCTGCGCCAGGTTGCGGGCGTAGGTCTGGTGAATCCAGGCGTCGTCCAGGGGAAAGCCCGCCTCGCCGAGGCTCGCCGCGCCCACGACGTAAGCTGCCGTCCCAGCGAAAGCCAGTAAGGCGGTCCACAGGTCACAGCGGGCAAAAAAACGCTTCAAGAACCGTCCTCCAGCACAACCTCAAACACCCGCACCGACGCGGCTACGTCCTGCTCCACCGCGCGCAGGAACGGCGGCGTGTCCCGCCCTTCGTACAGGTCGTTTAGCGGCAGGGTGCGGTTTTCGTCCAGCAGCAGGTGCGTCACGCCATACTGTTCCGCGACGGCACGTACCGCTTCCGGCCCGGCGTCTGGCACGACCACACCCGCTAATCCGGTGTAATAATACACTGCCGCCGGGTCGTTGCTCATCACAACGGCATCCTCCGGCAGGGTCATGGCGACGCGGATCAGGGGCGCCAGGCCACCCTGGTTTTGCAGCCGCATCAGGCCGGTCGATAGAGTCAGCCCAATGGCAAGCACCACCATTCCCACCGTGAAGACCTGTTTGGCAGTCGCCGCGCGCCAGCGACGCCGCCGGGCCGCGACCCAGTCTACTGCGTCGTCCAGGCCCAGGATGCCCAACGTCGCCCACCAGGGCAGCAGCGCCGTCGCCGAGTGAAACAGCCCGCCCCGGTAACCCGGATAGGCGAACAGGATCGTCATGGCGACGTGCAGCGCCAGCGCGTAGAGCCACACGGGCAGCAGGCGCGGGTCGCGCCGCCGTTTCCATAGCGCGATCCCGATCAACGGGCTGAGCGCCACCCACCCCTCAACGGCGATAAACGTCCCCAGGCCGCCGGTCAGCGCCTCCCAGCGGCTGTGCAGGATGTTTTCCCATCCCCAGGCGAAGAAGTTCGCCGCCGTGATGTCCGGCGGATAGGCCGCGATCTCATTGTACCCGCGCAGCCAGATCGTCGCCGCGCCGCCGGTCGGCAACATGGCGCCGACCGTGAGCCAGTTCCGCACGAACCAGGGCAACATCACCAGCAGGTAGGCGGCGCCCCCGACGATAACCAGCCGCAAGGATTCGGAGAATGGCAGGATAGTCTTGGCGGCGCTCCTGGCATCCTGGCGGTTGGACTCTTTTCCGCGCGGCCACAACGCCGCCAGCGCCAACACACCGATCAGCAGCGCGCCGTCTGCGCGGGTCAGGTGGGCCAGGGCCGCCAGCGCGCCGCCGAGGGCAAAACCGCGCCAGTCCCGCCGCGCCCGCCCCCATCCGACTGCCAGCAGACACAGCGCCCCACACAGACCAAACGGCGTGAAGGTGTCTGTCGTAACCAGGAAGGGCAGGTAGTAACCGCACGCAAGCGCGAGCAGTCCGGCGGTCCAGGCGTGGCGGCGCGTTCCGCCGAAGGCTGCGCCAAGATGAAAAGCCAGCAGCGCCAGCCCAACCCACATCCCCACGAGCATAACCTGCGTCCCTCGGAATGCCCCACCCGCCAGCGCCACGATCAGCGACATGAGCGGCATCCAGTAGGTGTGCGAGGGCGCAGGCAGCGATTCCGGCGCGCCGAGGTAGGTCAGGGCGATGTAAGGATCGGTCAGGCCACGCCCGGTCGCCAGGCGGTGGCCTGCGTTGAAGTAGTAATAGGCATCGGTGTAGGTCGGCCCTGGCACGGCGGCAGCAACCAGCGCGCCGACCACAAGCGCGATCAGGGCAACGGCGGCATATTCCCCCAGGCGTGGCTTCACCGCGTCACCTCGTAGATCGTCACGCCACCGGAGACGAAGGCCGGGCGCAAAAAGTCCGCCTTGTCCGGCGACCAGCTTCCCAGCGCCCGCGCCGCCGCATCGTACCACACCACGTCCACGCCGTTTTCCTGCAACAGGGCCAATCGCTCGCTGTCGGACATACCCGCCGGATCGAAGAACGCCTGCACACGCCGCTGGCGCGCCGGGAAATCCATCGTCTCGATCCAGTGGCCCAGGTAGACCCGCCGCCCGGTGTACGCAGGAATTCTCCCCCCGCTGGAAAACGCCGCCAGCGCGACCGTCTCCGGCGGCTGAGCGCGCAGCCAGGCCAGCGCGTCCAGCTCGTCGGCGGTGAGGAATAGCAATGGACGTGAAGCCGGGTTGACCGTCAGGATCGTGGAGGCCAGCAGCAACACGTGAGACATCGCACTCAGCAGCAGCCCGGCGGTCAACAACAAGCGCCACCGCCGTGCCGATCCTCCTCGCGCCGCCCACCACCGTGCCGCCTGTTCCAGGCCCACCGCCGCCAGCACCGCCAGCGGAACCTGCACGCCCATCAGGTAGCGGCGCTGCATTTGCAGCGGGGCGTACACCAGGGTCACAGTCAGTAGCGTCCAGACGACGGGCAACAGCAGCCGTTCCTCCCGCGCGCGCCAGAGGTGAAACAGGCCCGGAATGGCGGGGGCAAGCAGCCAGGCGTAGCCAAACAGGTAGTAAACCGGCGGCGGCGACAGGGTAATATTCTGCGCGGTATAGCTCCGCCAGACAGGATGGCTCGCCAGCGCGGCGGCATGGTAAACCACCGGGATCGTATGCGCCAGGGCGACCGGGACCAGCATAACCCCCTGCTGCCAGCGCAACCGCCCTCGCATCAGCGCCCACAGCGCCAGCATGGCGATCACCAGGCCCGTCAGCAGCAGGCCGAAAGGCTGCATCCAGCCGAGCGGCAGGCTCAACCCTGCCATCAGCGCGGCGAGCTTCCACGTCGGCGCGCGCAGCCAGGAATCGAACGCCAGCAGCAGGCCAACCAGCAGGGCCGCCGTCAGGGGAAAGTGCGGAAAGATCAGCGCCGTCAGGAAGGTATAGGCGTCGAACAGCCAGAACTCGATCGGCGCGAGGTTGGCGGTCTGCGCCGGAGCCAGCAGGTACAGCAACCAGCCCGCCCCGCCCGTCACCGTCGCCAACAGAAAAGCCGTCCAACGCGCACGGGGACTATCGAGAAACCGGGCGACGAACAGCCAGATCACCACGACCATGCCAAACGCCCCGGCAAACCGCGCCGCGTGGTACACCACGTCGATGGAAAGGCCGAACAGCCGGGCCAGGTTGCCCAGCAGCAGGTAAAGCGGCTGAATCAGCGCGCCGGGATGATCTTCCGGCGTGAACTGGATGTGCAACAGCCACTCGCCGCGCAGACCAAGCTGCATCTTGGCGAAGTGGCTATTGGCATCGACGCGGGTCTGTTCCAGGGCGTTGCCTGTGAACGCCCCGCCCGGCGGCGCGTTCAGGTAGCCGACGGCGTAAGGCAGCAAGGCAGCCAGGGCGAAGATCAGCGCAAACAGCCACACGGCGCGGGGAATGCGGCTCACGGCGCAGACTCCTCACAGGCCGGAACGGAGCGCGCCAGGGCGTCCGGCTGATCGAAGGAGACGATCAACAGGTCTTCAAAAGCCACCGCCCGGCCCTCGTGGTAGTGCGCGCGCAGCCAGCCCAGGTGTGGGTGTTCTTCTACATCCGGCAAGCCCAGATACTGCGCCTCTTCCTGTGCAAAGATCACGAACCATACCCGTGCTGCCCCGCCCGCCGCCTGCGCCGCGCAACCGTCCGCGATCAGGCCGAGTGCCTCCTGGGTCGGCAGGGCCAGGGTATCCTCCGGGCTGCCGGGCCGATCCCCGATATATCGCTGTGGCAGGGCGCGGGCGTAATACATCATCGGCAGCGCGGTGAGTTTGTTGCTATGCACAATCGCATCGCCCACCTCGGCGCGTTCGACCAGCCACGCAGCGGCCTCGTCGAACGGCGAATTGGGAAAGGTCCGCCACGTCAGGTGATAGTAAAGCCCCGCCGCGCCGACCACGCCCCACAGCACGATCAGCACGGCCAGAATCGGCCTCGGCAGGCCGCCGCGCGCGAACAGCCACGCCAGCGCCGCGTAGAAGATCACGCCCTGCGCCAGCAGCGCGCGGTCCAGGTAAACCGGCGTGAGGACCTGCGACGCGATCCACATGAACGCCAGCGCCCCGAAAGCCAGCCATAGCATCCACACCAGCGCCCGCCGCTCAGAGGAGCGCATCCACCGCCAGCGGATCACCGCCTGCACCACCAGCATGACCGTCAGCGCAGCGGCGGCGAAAAAGGCGGGCAGATTCCACGCAGAGGGATAGTCGAGCGCAACGGTGACAAAGGAGCGCAATGTCAGCAGAGGACGCACAATGGAAGGCCGGGGAATCCAGTAATAGGCTTGCAGCTTGCCCACCTGCCCCGGCAAATTGATTGCCCAGGGCAGATACAGCAGCACGGCCAGCCCTGCCGCCGCCAGCGTCGGCCACAGGCGATCCTTCCGCCGCGCCAGCACGGGGGTCAGGCCGAGCGCAGCCAGGTAAAACGCGGCAAGCTGCTGCGTGTACATCGCCAGCGCCGCCAACACACCGAAGGCAAGCCACCAGCCGCGCCCTCGCCCACGCCACGCCCGCAGATAAGCCCACGTCGCCAGCAGCAGCAACAGGGCTTGCAGCGCGTACATGCGCGCTTCCTGCGAATACTGGACGTGGAAGGGCGACAGCGCAGCGATCAACGCCGCAACCAGGCCCGTCCGCGCGCCGAACAGGTCTGCTGCCAGCCGGTAGAGGACGGCGACGGTCAGCAGCCCGGCAAAGACGCTCAGCAACCGGACCATCTCCGGCGACTGGCCGAACATGCCCATCCAGCCACCCAGCGTGACGTAGTACAGCAACGGGTGGATGTCCGCCGCGCCGCCGGGGACGGGCGTCAGCGTGCCGTAGAGCATGGCCGCCGGGCCTTTTTCGGCAAACAGCACGGCGAACGCCTCATCGTACCACAGCGTCCGCCCGCCGAGGTTGACCAGCCGCAGGCCGAAGGCCAGCAGGAGCAGCAGAAGCAAACCGCCAAGACGCCAGGAACGCCAAGATTCTACATTTTTCAGGATCATCTGGGCGTCCTCTGCGTTCTGGCCGTTGGAACAGCGTCCCACCACAGAGGGCGGCTGATCAGCAGCACGATCAGCATCCCAAACGGCAGCGGCAGATACATGGCCGGGTGCTCGAACTTGGCCTGCACCGTCGCCAGGAACAGCGCCCACAGCCCGATCAACAGCACCAGTTGAACCAGCAGCACCACCCACGTCCCGCGCCGATGGTCTACATCGGTGAGCGCCTTGAAGTAAAAGATCAGCGGGACGACGAAGACGACGAAATGCGGCGTGGCGGTGCGCAGCGCGATCAGGTGGGTGACGGTCAGCGTCAGGCAGACGGTCCACCAGAATTCGTCCCCGCGCTTCTGGCCGATGACGCGCCCCCAGGCCCACACCACCAGAAACACCAGCGCGGCGCTCAGGGCGCTTTCCCCCGCCTCGCCCAGGAAAGGCAGGTAAACGCGCGTCAGCACCCACACCGGCGACCCGATGGCCGTGTAAGACGTGTAGCCGGTGAGCTGCTGCCACCACGCACCGAACCACGTCGGCAGCGCCAGGAACGCCAGCAGCATCAGCCCGCCCCACAAGCCCGCAAACGCCCCCACAAACCGCCAGCGCCGCTCCCACAGGCCCCACAGCAGCAGAAACGGCACGATCAGGAAGCCCATCTGCGGCTTGATCGTCGAAAGCGCCAGCGCGATTCCCGCCAGCGCATCCCGCCGCTTCGCCAGCGCCCACAGCGCCAGCACTTCCAGGAAATACACCAGCAGCCCCGGCTGACCCAACAGCAGCCCACGCGCCGCCGGATAGAACAGCAGCGCCCACAGCAGTGATATTCCCAATAGCCAGGGCCGGGGCCGCCAGCCGAACAGGTCGGCGAGCAGTAACAGCGCCCCGATCAGGGCTGCTTCTAGTACGACCAGCCAGATCGCCTCCGCCCAGGCGTAGTCTAGCGGAGCGAGGGGCGCCAGCAAAAAGACCGTATACAGCGGATAGGCGAAATAGCCAGGGTCTTCGGTCTCGCGGGCAGGACGCCCGTAGATGCCCATTTGAATGGCGCGGCTGGCCTGGTCGCCGTAGGGATCAAGGCCGTCTACCCAGAAAGAACGCGCGCCCGACCAACGTGAGTAAAAGTCATTCGCGCCAGGATAGGGGTGACTTTTGAAGGTGTACGTGCCCCACACGTCCACAATCAGCACGAGGGCGATCAGCGCCACTGCCCCCCATTGCGCACGGGAACCTTTCACACACCCACTCCCAATCATGCATCGCAAAGAACACTAAGAGCGCAAAGCAAGGCAGATTGACTCTTGGCGTCTTGGCGGTTAGTGGTCTTCCACTGCCGGAGCGCGTAAGCGGCGATACAACACGAAGGCCAACCCGGCCAGGATCGCTGTCCGTGCCAGCACCAGCACAACGAACGGTGTCCGCAGCGGCCCGGCGATCACCCCGCCCGTGTCTCCGGTGCGAATGAACAGTAGCGGATATTCCGCAAACACAATCAGGCTAAGCAGCAGGACGATCAACACGCCGCCCCGCTCTGGGAAACAGAGCAGGATCAGCGGGATCAGCAACACCAGCCACTGCGGACTCCAGCCCTGCGCCCACAGAAAGAAGATCAGCAGCGTGAGCAGCGTGAAGGCAACGACGCCCTGCGCGTCGTGCCGCCGCGTTCGCCAGAACGCGAACAGCCCGATCCCGCCGAAGACGATCAGCCGTAGCCCCGAGGGAATGACCGCCGGGTTGCCGACCGGCACGGTTGCTGCCGCCGGATCGAGGCGTGATGCAACCGGGCCGAAAATGCCCGTCGCGTAGTTGCCGTCGATGAGCGCCCACACGGTGCTGTAGGAAGATTTACCGAACTGCGCCACCAGCGACACTGCGCCCATCTCGCCCGTCGCCGCGATCAGGCCCAGGTACACCAGCGCGAACACGCCCAGCGCGATCCCGGTGTAGCGCAATGCCGCGCGCAGTTCGCGGAAACGCCAGGCCGCGCCGAGCAGAATCAGCGGCACGAACTTGGTCAGCCCACCGACCGCCGCCGCCAGCGCCGAGCGCCCATCCCGTTCCCGGACCAACTCCCACAGGCCGAGCAGCAGCCAGAACGCCACCATTGCCTCAAAGGTCCACCACAGAAACACGGCAGGCGCGAGCAGCACGGCATAAATCCAGGCCAGCGCCAGCCCGGTATCGCGCCCATGCAGCCGTTCCCCAATCCGCCGCAACAGGATCAGGTTGCCTGTATCAAACGCCAACATGATCAGGCCCATCACACTGGCAAAAGCGGTGTAGTTCGGTTGCCCACCAGACTCGGTGATCTGCGCGACGAACACATATATGGCGGGCCAGACGGGGGGAAACTCACTCCAATAATCCCGAAAGGGCAACAATCCCCGATCTGCCAGCCTGCCCAGGCCATAAAAATACACCAGATCGCCCCCGGCGCTCACGCCGCGCTCGGTACCGCCTACGAGGATCGGCTGGTAGACGATCAGCAGCAGCAGCCGGAAGGCGACGAACAGGTACACCAGCAGCCGGAAATCGCGCAGCAGGGCCAGGCTGCCGGAGCGGATTTCGCCTTCACGCCCGGAGTGTACAGACATTACGGCATCGTCCGTTCCAGCAGGACCGCCTGCTCATCCTCATAGGCCACACGCCAGCCCGGTTCTTCCCGCAACACATTTGCCAGGGCGCTGCCCGTCTCGACGACCACCCACGACACGTCATACGCCGCCAGCGTATCTCTCCAACCGCTTTGCAGGTAAGTCACGCGCAGGTGATCGGTGAGAAAATCGTCGCCATAAAGCTCGGTGCGCCCGTCCACAAAGACCGGAAAATCGGGCGCGGCGAACATCAGGTAGCCGCCCCAGTTATAGCTATTAAACATCAACCCTGCGGGCCGCGCCTCGTTGATGTATTCGCTCACCCGGACGGGCAGGGCGTCTGCCTGTGCCTGGGCGACCATGTGCGGCTCCAGGGCATACCAGACCTTGCCTGCTGCGCCGAGCACAATCAGCGCCAGCAGCAGCCAGTTCAACCGCGCCAAGCCGGGACTCGTCCGCGTCGCAGGCCGAAGCTGCCAGCCGCGCTCTTCCAGAAAAGCATCGACATGGCGGGCCAGCACTGGCGTGGCGACCAGGGCAAATAGCGCGATATTCCGCCCGGCTTGCAAGGCAAGAAATGCCGTCCCCGCGACCAGAACCAGGTCGGTCCAGTCGAGCCGACGGCGGCTCAGCCCGGCGAATCCCAGCGATCCCAGCAGCAAGAAGATAAACGGCCAGGTCTGCCGCTCGTGAAAGTTAGGCGCGGACCATTCCTGGATGAAATTTTGCAGCACGCCGATGCCAGTAATCTCGAACGGCACGCGGTAGATTTGCAGGCCGAAGGGATTGATCACCAGCACAGCGGCAGAAACAACCATCACCAGGGCGATTCTACCGATGCCGCGCCAGGGGATCACACCCTCGCCGCCAGGGTTAAAGAGATTGCCCGCGATCTCCCCGCCGATGAAGCCAGCCATCAGGATGAAGGCGATGGCAAAGCCGCCATGCAGGTTGCCCCACACCCATACAATAACCGGAATCCACCACAGGCGATCTCCCTGGTCATCCTTGTAACGACTCAGCAGATAGTAAACCAGGGCGCTGAGGAAGAAGGTAAACATCTGCGGGCGGGGCGACCAGAACACCGCCGCCGTCGCCGCCCCCAGGATCAGCGCAAACGCCCGCACGTAGACACTGCCCGGACTCGCCAGGTAGATCAGGGCCATCCCGGCAGTCGCCAGCAGGGCGGTATAAAGCGCCAATCCCACACTGCCCGGATCGCCGGTCAGGACCTTTGGCTCGCCCGGCATCCCCGACTCGTCGCCAGTGACGATGATGTCGCCCGGCGTGCCATGACCGCCGAAGGCGCTGTAAATCAGCCATAAAACGACCTGCGCGCCCCAACTATGATTGATCCAGGGCGCACCTGTGCGGGTGTGAGAAAAGACATCTTCGCCGAGCACGGCGCGGTGCTCCACCTGCCACGCGCCGCTGCGCAGATGCCACCAGGTGTCGGTGTCTACCGGCGTGCGGACGGCCATTGCAAAGATCAGAATGAACAGGATCGCGGTGGTCAGCCGCGCCGCAGTCAGTTGTCGCCGCATGAAGCCGCCTCCCCTCTGCCTGTCGGGACACAGTGTAGCACAACCCTGACAGAGGCGCACACGCAGGCGCGTTACGACATCGGAAGGAGAATCAGTGGATAGGGCAACACCGGCTGCGCATCATCATCGATCATACGCCAGAAGCGGGGGTCCAGCGTACGGGCATGGTTCACACAACGGCTGGCAACGCTGTACTGCCTGATTCGACGGGCGCACAGGCCCTTGTTCCACCAGGCGACGGCCAGCGTTTCGTCTAGCGCCAGGGCGCGGTTAAAATAGCGCAGCGCCGGGCCATAATTGCCCAGGCCGAACAACGCTGCGCCGCACAGAAACAAAATCACGGCGGAATCGGACACCAGCCGCCGCGCCCGCTGCGCCGCTTTCAATGCCTGCTCATATTCTCTGCAGCGCAGCGCCGACTCGGCCAGCAGGCGCCACACTTCTGCCGATTCACTTTGCAGATGCGACAGGCGCTCGAAAGCGACCATCGCCTCGCGGTGACTGCCCGTCCGAGTGCACACTTCGCCAAGCTGACGCCAGCCGTCCACCGAATCGGGCAGCCAGCGCAGACCATCTCGCAGACAGCGCGCAGCCCGTGCGTAATCCCCCAGGTAGCTCAGTAGCGTTCCCTGGGCCAGCCGTTGTAACCCATCGACCGGGGTATGGCGGAAAATCTCATCGGTATCCAGACGCGGGACGTACTTTTTGCGAAACTGCGATCCCAGCGCCCAACTCTCATAACACTGCCGCGCCGTCACGAAGTCCCCTTCACGTACAGCCGTCTGGCAGGCGAGCACCAGCAGGCGTTGCGACGGGCCAACGCGGTCCAGAGCGTTCAGCAGCAACGACAACACCGCGACCTGGAGTCCCTGGGTGGCAATGTCGTCCAGCAGCAGACTGACGTCATCTAGGTTGCCCGCCTGAAGCGCACATTCGATGTTTAGCCGCAACGCCTTGAGGTACTCCGGCGTGCCACGCGGGATGGAAGTGCACAAACGGCAGGCTTCGCCATAGTTTCCCTGTTTGTGCATAATC
Organism: uncultured Anaerolineae bacterium; assembly: GCA_964529715.1. GTDB lineage: Bacteria > Chloroflexota > Anaerolineae > Aggregatilineales > Ch27 > CAZGXI01. Next base: position 87,858 of record CAZGXI010000021.1, read on the forward strand.
CGCGCCCGCAGCAGCGTGGTCGTGGGTGATTTTCCGGTCAGCTTTTCCCGCCGCTCCAGCGCCTCTTGAGCAGCATCACACTGCCCCAACTTAAACAGGGCATAGGCTTGCTGATAGCAAGCCTCCGCGTCGTTCGGCGACAACTGGCAGGCACGGCCTGCCGCATTGCAGGCCTCCTCGTAGCGACCGAGGGCGTTCAGCACTTCGCTGCGATGCCGCCAGACGCGGTGCAACCGGCCGTCAAGAGTAACCGCCCGGTCATAACAAACCAGCGCGTCGTCGTATCGCTTGAGGTCTTGCAGAGTTGTGCCTTTGTTCGTCAGCACAATCGGGGCATCTGGATCGATGCGCAGGGCCTCGTCAAAGCTGGCGAGGGCCTCTTCCAGTTCGCCCAGTTCCGCCAACGTCACGCCCCGGTTGGCCCAGGCGACCGCGCTATTCCGGTCGCGCTGGAGTGCGTCGTGAAAACAGGCCAGCGCCTGCTGATAGCGCCCCAAGTTGAACAGCGCCGCGCCGCGCTCGTTGATCTCCTGCACGGTCATCTGCTCGTCATTGAGCAACGGCACAACATCGTTCAGTTCGCGGTTCAGGATGTGCGTCAGCTCGCGCGACAGTTCGGCAAAGGAAGGATAACGGTCCTCTGGCTTTTTTTGCAGGCAGCGCGCCACCACCTGATCCACCGATGGCGGCACGTTCGGGCGCAGGCTGCTGGGCGGGTCTGGCTGGTAGTGGAAATGCTGCTCGCGCAGTTCTTGCGCCGTCCTTCCGACGAACGGCAACATGCCGGTGAGCATCTCATACAGCATCACGCCGAAGGCGTAAATATCGGAGCGGATGTCGGCGTTGCTGGCGTTCGACCACTGTTCCGGCGGCATGTAGATTTTGGTGCCAAAGCCCGGCGCGTCGGCATGGGTAATGGGCCTGCGCTCCCACGCTTTGCGATCAGGCTCGGTGTCGTCGTCTGCCGCAACGGGATCGTCCAGCATCTTGACCAGGCCAAAGTCGGTCACTTTGGCCGTGAGGTTGGCATTCAGCAGGATGTTGTCCGGCTTCAGGTCGCGGTGTGCGTGAATGCCCTTGCTGGCGGCATAGTCCATTCCCCGACAGATTTGGACGCCAAAACGCAAAATGCGCGACACGGTCAGTTCGGCGTTGCGCATAAATTCGCGCAGGCTGCCATGCGTGATGTATTCCAGGTAGATGTGAGGGCGGCCTTCCAGGTACTCGAAACCGCGCGCCCGCACGATGTTCGGATGTTTGCCCAGGGCTACCCAGGCCTCCGCTTCGCGTTTGAAGCGCGCCCGAAAATCGCGGCTATGGCTGAGGTGATGCAGGAGAGTCTTGACGACAAACGGCTCACCGCTGGCTACATCGGTGACAATGTAGACGACGGCCATTCCGCCGGTCAGTACCCGTTCGACCTGGAACGTGCGGGCACCATCCTGGTAGCTGATCCGGGCGCCAATCGGCCACTGGCCTGAGGAAACCGGAGGTGTTGGGGCCGCCACGCGCGTCGCCGCGAACTGCGTGCCCAGCACATACCGGTCCTCCCCCCCCTTCGTCTCGGCAGCGCCTAAGGAAGTCAATTGCGTCGCCAAAGGATTGCGTCCTGGGTGGTAGGGAACCCCCAACACTCCGCCTGAGCGCACCGTCCCCCCATGCAATACGCTCAAACGAAT
>CAZGXI010000022.1:0-88746 GCA_964529715.1 uncultured Anaerolineae bacterium
GAACCCCCAACCAAAGGCTTAAAAGGCCCCTGCTCTGCCGTTGAGCTACGCGCCCGCTACAGGCTATAATAGCATAACTTGGCCGTTCTATCCAGAGGAAAGTGGCCGCTTTTTTTCCCTACACTACTTCACCGCCACCCATAACCCTTGTACAGTTTATCTAACACATCCTGTGCGACTTGTGATACACTACGGGCGGCAATTCCCCGGTCTGAGGCCACCGGCTGAAAAGAGCGGCCCTTTGTCACCAAGAGGAACAAGGAGCAACTGATGGCTATCAAGATCACCTATGCTACCCTGTCGGCAGATGACCCCGAACTGCACGCTGCGTTCGACCAAGCCATTGCGCGCGTCACCGCCGAATTCGGCCAGACGCATCCGCAGTATATCGGCAGCGAAAAACGCTTCGGTGGCGCTACCTTCGAGGACCGCAGCCCCATCGACACGCGCATCTGCCTGGGCCACTTCCAAAAAGGCACACGCCAGGATGCCAAAGACGCCATCGCCGCTGCCCGCGCCGCCTTCCCTGCCTGGAGTCACCTGCCCTACCAGGAGCGCAACAAGATTCTCCACCGCGCCGGCGACCTGATCCACGAGCGTGTGCTGGACCTCTCGGCCCTCGTGGTCATCGAGACGGGCAAGAGCCGCGTCGAGGCGATGGGCGAGGTCGAGGAGTCCGCCGACCTCATTCACTGGTATGCCCGGATGATGGAGGAGAACAACGGCTTCGTCATCAAGATGGGATCGTATGACCCGGCCAAAGATGAAAACTACAGTGTGTTGCGGCCCTACGGCGTGTGGGCGGTCGTCGCGCCCTTCAACTTCCCAATGGCGCTAGCCGTCGGCCCGATTGCCGCCGCCTTGACGATGGGCAACACGGTGGTGTTCAAATGTGCGTCAGACACGCCCTATATCGGTGTGAAGATTCAGGAAGCCTTTAGGGATGCAGGTGTCCCCGCTGGGGCGATCAACTACATCACCGGTGGCGGCGGCACGGTCGGGGCAGAACTGGTCGAGAACCCCGGTGTAGACGGGATCACCTTCACCGGCAGCTACGACATTGGCTACCATTCCGTGTTCAAGACCTTCTCCAAGACCTACCCCAAGCCGGTCATCGTGGAGATGGGCGGCAAGAACCCGGCCATTGTGATGCCCAGCGCCGACCTGGACGTGGCCGCGCTCGGCGTGACGCGCGCCGCCTTCGGCCTGGACGGGCAGAAGTGCTCGGCCTGCTCGCGCGTGTATGTCCACGAGTCGATCAAGGACGCCTTCTTGCAGAAGCTCGTCGAGACGACCCGGCGCGTCGCGGTGGTGGGCGATCCGCGCAAGAAGGAAACCTTCATGGGCACGGTGATCAACCAGAACGCCTACAACGACTACCAGCGCTTCATGGCTAAAGCCCGCGCCGACGGCCACGTGATCTACGGCGGCAATGTGCTGACCGAGGGCGACTTCGCACACGGTTACTTCGTCGAACCGGCCATCGTAGATGGCCTGCCGGAAGATCACGAGCTGGTCAAACAGGAATTGTTCGTCCCGATCCTGCACGTGGGCACGTTCAAGACGTTAGACGAGGCGCTCGACAAGGCCAACGCCACCGAGTACGGTCTGACGGCGGGCTTCTTCAGCAAGGATGAGGGCGAGATCGAGACCTTCTTCGACCGCATCGAGGCGGGCGTGACCTACGTCAACCGCGCCGCCGGGGCAACCACCGGCGCGTGGCCGGGCATCCAGACCTTCGGCGGCTGGAAGGCCAGCGGCAGCAGCGGCAAGAACATCGGCGGCCCGCACACCATCCAGCTTTACGGGCGCGAACAGAGCCGCACGCGCATCATCGGCTAGGCAAAATCGCCTGATTGTCGCGGCGGGTCGGACGGCCGTCCGGTCCGCCGTTTTCTATAACTGCCGATTCACCTGAGCACAAACCGCACCATTCAAACCGATTGACACGGATTTTCCTCGATTTTCTTCTTGGCGTTCCTGGCGTCTTGGCGGTTTAATTGACTTACCAAGTACTCAACACCTGAGGCGATGTCCATGTCCAAACTCCTCTCTATGCGCGAAGCGATCCAGGAATACGTGCCCGACGGCATAACCCTCGCCATCGAGGGCTTCACGTCGCTGATCTGCTTTGCCGCCGCGCACGAAATCATCCGCCAGGGCAGGCGCAACCTGACCCTCTGCCGCATGACGCCCGACCTGATCTACGATCAGATGGTCGCAGCGGGGACGGCCCGCAAGCTCGTCTTCAGCTACCTGGGCAATCCCGGCGTCGGGCCGCTCTATGCCATCCGCCGCGCCGTCGAGAAGGGCATCCCGGTTCCGCTGGAGATCGAGGAATACACGCACTTCAGCATGATCGGGCGCTACATGGCCGGGGCAGCGCGGCTGCCATTCTTCCCGCTGCGCAGCCACACCGGCAGCGACCTGCCCGGCGTCAATCCGCGCATCAAGACGGTAAAAAGCCCCTACGAGGACGGCGAGGAGATCGCCGTCGTGCCGCCGCTCAACCCCGACGTAACGATCATCCACGCGCCGCGCTGCGACGCGAACGGCAACACCCAGCTTTGGGGTCTGCTCGGCGCGCAAAAGGAAGCCGCCTTCGCCGCCGGAAAAGTGATCGTCGTGGTGGAAGAAATCGTCAGTGAGGCAGTCATCCGCGCCGACCCAAACCGCACGCTGATCCCCGATCTGATCGTGGATGCCATCGTCGTGGAGCCGTTCGGGGCGCATCCCTCCTACGTGCAGGGCTACTATGACCGCGACAACAGCTTCTACCTGGACTGGGGCAAGCGGTCTCAGGACGAAGCGCAGACACAGGCATGGCTGGACGAGTGGGTTTACAGCGTGCCGGATCGCTCCGCGTATTTGAAAAAGCTGGGCGACGCGGCGCTGAGCCGCCTGCGTCCCGGCAATGCGCTTTCTGCGCCCGTGAATTACGGTGAATACGCCTGATGCGCCGCACACACAGAGGAGAAGCATCATGACCGGCGAAAGCGAACCGATCTTCTGGCGGGGACAACTGGTTGGCCACATCCTCGAGCCCCGCAGGCTGCCTGCTGCGTGGCGCGGCGGGTGGTCGCCGATGTACAACGAGTACGCCGAGCAGTTCCTGGCGCTGGTCAGCGCAGGCGCAGCGCAGTGGGTGGAATACGGCAGCGGCTCCCGGCGCGAAATGGCGCGGGTGGAACAGGCGCCCGCTGAGACTATCGAACTGATCATCGAGGTCGTAGACGAGTCGGGGACGCTATTCGTGAGTCCCCTCAAGCCGGATGAACCGGATCAATCGTGAGCCGCGAGCGCGGGCAAGAACATGCTCGGCAAAATTCTGATGGAAGTGCGCGAAACCTTGCGCAAACGCGAAAGTGAGACTGCATGAGCAACTACACCGCTTCTGAAATGATGATCGCCGTCGCGGCGCGGGCGCTGCTGGACGCGCGGACGGTCTTCGTGGGCGTCGGGATGCCCAACATTGCCTGCAACCTGGCCCGCCGCGCAGGCAACCCCGACCTCGCCCTGATCTACGAGTCAGGCGTGTACGGCGCGCAGCCTGCCCGTCTGCCGCTCTCCATCGGCGATCCGACCCTCGTCACCGGCTCGCTCGCCACCATGTCGATGAGCGATCTGTTTCTCTACTACCTTCAGGGCGGACTGGTAGATGTGGCCCTGCTTGGTGCAGCGCAGATCGACCGCTACGGTAACCTGAACAGCACCGTGATCGGCAGCTATGAGAAGCCCAAAGTCCGGCTGCCGGGCAGCGGCGGCGCATGCGAGATCGCCATCAACGCGCAGCGGGTGCTGATCATCTCGACGCTGGCGAAGCGCACCTTCGTGGAAAAGGTCGATTTTCTCACCAGCCCCGGTTTCCTGCGCGGCAAGGCGGCGTGGAAAAAGCTGAACCTGCCCGGCGCAGGGCCGCAGCAGGTCATCACCGATAAGTGCGTGTTCGACTTCCACCCGGAGACGGGCGAGATGCGCCTGGCGAGCCTCCATCCCGGCGTGACGGTCGAACAGGTGCGTGCCGAGATCGGCTGGTCGGACCTGTGCGTCGCGGAGAACCTGGGCGAGACCGAGCCGCCGTCGGACGATTACCTGCGCATCATGCGCGAAGACCTCGACCCGGAGGGCCTGTACCGGAAATGAGTCCTCAACACCCTGAAGGGCACGTGTTCTACCGCAAGATGAAGCACGCCTATCCCGTGATCGTGCGGGCGGAGGGCGTCTATCTCTACGACATGGCAGGCCGCCGCTACATCGACGCAGCAGGCGGCGCGATTGTGGTCAACGTCGGGCACGGTGTGGAGGCCATCGCTGCCACAATGGCCGATCAGGCGCGGCAGGTGGCCTACGTGCACGGCGAGAAGTTCACCACACCCATCATGGAAGCCTACGCCGCCGCCCTCGCGGAAGTGATCCCCCTGCCCGACGTGCGCTTCTTCCCGCTGACCACCGGCAGCGAGGCGGTCGAGGCGGCGATCAAGCTGGCGCGGCAGGTCCAGATCGTGCGCGGGCAGGCGCGGCGCTCGCTCGTGATCGGGCGCTGGAACTCCTATCACGGCATCACGCTCGGCACATTAGCCATCGGCGGGCGCAAGGCGGCGCGATCCCCCTTCCTGCCGATGTTCGTGGACATGCCGCACATCGAGCCGCCGACGTGCTACCGCTGCCCCTTCGGGCGGACCTATCCTGGCTGCGGCCTGACCTGTGCGCAGATGCTCGAACGGGCGATCACCGAGTACGGGCCGGAGAACGTCGCCGCCTTCATTGCGGAACCTGTCTCCGGTGCGGCGCTGGCGGCCACCGTTCCCCCGCCGGACTACTGGCCTGCGATCCGCGAGATTTGCGACCGCTACGGCGTGATCCTGATCGCCGACGAGGTGATGTGCGGCTTCGGGCGGACCGGGCGCTGGTGCGCCTTCGAGCATTTCGGCTTCACGCCGGACCTGCTCACGATGGGCAAAGGCGTGGCAGGCGGCGTGTTCCCGCTGTCGATCCTGGCGGCGCGCGGCTCGCTGGTGGACGAGCTTTACGCCGCCGGGCAAGATTTCAATCATGGCGGCACATTTTCGCATCACGCCGTCGGCGCGGCGGCAGGACTGGCAACCCTGCACTACGTGCAGGAACACGATCTGGTGGGCGAGGCGGCGCGCAAGGGTGAACTGCTGGGCCGTCTGTTGCGCGATGCGCTGGACGATTTGCCCGGCGTGGGCGATGTGCGCGGCGTGGGTCTGATGTGGGGCGTCGAATTCGTGCAAGATAAGGCGACGAAAGCGCCCTTCGACGCCAGACTGGACGTGGCGCACCGCGTCTTCAACGCCGCCTTCGACCTGGGGCTGATGACCTATCCGGGGCGCGGCGCGGCAGACGGCACAGCAGGCGACGTGATCATGCTCGGCCCGCCCGCGATCATCGACGAGCCGACGCTGCGCGAGGTGGTTGCGTTGCTGGCGCAGGCGATCCGGCAGGCAATTCAGAGCGTCTAGGCGACAGGCGTCAAAGCGACATACGCCGGAGCATCCATTACACGCCCCGGCATAGCAAAGATAGCACCTATGATTATCCGCCCTATCCGCGAAGACGACGCCGAGGATTTCCTGGCCCTGTGCCGGCAGCTCGACCGCGAGACGGCGTTCATGCTGTTGGAACCCGATGAACGGAATACGACCGTCGAGCAGCAGCGCGAGCGCATTCTCTCCATCCTGGTGACCGACAACCAGATGATCTTCGTGGCCGAGCACGAGGGCCAGCTTGTCGGCTATCTCGCCGGTTTTGGCGGCAACTACCGACGCAACCGCGACAATGTGCACATCGTGATCGGCATTCTCCAGACGTTCACCGGGCAGGGCATCGGCAGGCGGCTGTTCGAGACGGTCGAGGCGTGGGCGCGCGAACGCGGTCTGCACCGCCTGGAACTGACCGTCATGGCGCACAACGAACGCGGCAAAGCCCTCTACGCGAAGATGGGTTTCGAGGTCGAGGGGGTCAAGCGCGAGTCGTTGTGCGTGAACGGTGCGTGGGTGGATGAAATCTGCATGGCAAAGCTGCTGAAATAGCGTCTAGTCGGCAGATGTCGAAGCGGCAGGTGCAAGGCAATACAGACAACCGCGCTATGCTTCTAACGTTCGACTGACGCCCCACCGTTCTCGCGCAGCACGTCTTCGATAAACCGCCGCATCCGCTCATAGTGGGGACCTTTCCAGTAGACCTGCCCGCACGACCGGCAGCGGCGGAATTCGTCGTAATAGGTCTGTGTCCGGGACGGCAGGCAGTCCTGCACGGCTGCTTTATCGACCACTTCCAACAGGCCGTTGCAGGTGATGCAGCGACGAAACGGAGCCACCAACCCGCCCAGGTCGAAGCGGCGCATCACCTCCGCCACCTGCCGCCGGGGATTCGTCTCGCGGACATAGTAGCCGCGCGTGACCATGCTCCGCTTGAGCAGGCCGCGATCCCGCGTCAGCAGCGTGCGCTTCTCGGCGTGGGAGATTTGCGCCAGTTCGGGATCGTCGTAGTCATTGCGGTAAAGGGTGTCGAAGCCCAACATACGCAGGTAGGCCGCCAGCTTGCCCAGGTGTTGATCCAACACGAAACGCGGCTCGCGCAGCGGGTTGGGCCGCACGCGCACCACCGGCGCGATGTCGAACGACTCGAACACCGGGTAGACGCTGATCTGATCGCCATCCCGCACGATGTAGGAAAAATCCACCGACTCACCGTTGACCAGGATCAGATCGATCTCGGTATGCGGCACGCCCAGCGACTCGATCATGTCTTTCACCGACACACGACCCTCAAAGGCGCGAGGAAAGGTCACCTGCCTGCGATGGGGCGGCAGAAAGAAGTTCAACTCGGCATAGAAGCGAAAGTGCGCCTGGGGCATAACCGACACTCCATTCCGCAATACTTTTGATCGAGCAATCTTCACAAACTTGTTTAGAGATCGTGTATAATATTACAGGGACTCCACGATGGCTCCAATAACCCGGCGACAGTGTTTTCGGGTACACATCCCGCACCGTGTGACCGTCCCTATCTCCATTCTGTCCCAACACAGCCTGCCCATGCGAGTCCTGTTCGTAGATTGATCCGCGCTTCAGCTTTTCAGGAGAGAGAAGAATGAGACGAACCTACTATCTGTTGATTGCCGCTTTGGTGATCGTCCTGGTAGGCAGCCTGATAGCCTATGGGGCGCAGACTTCCGGCGGCACGATCACCATTCAGGACGTGCGCTTTACCGGCACGAACGGCACGCAGATGAGCGGCCTGCTCTACATCCCGCCCGGCGTGACCAACGAGAACCCTGCGCCGGGGATTCTCGCCATTCACGGCTACATCAACTCGCGTGAGACGCAGGATGGCTTCGCCATCGAGTTTGCCCGCCGGGGCTATGTGACGCTGGCCCTGGACCAGACCGGGCATGGCTATTCGGACGCGCCGGCCTTTGCTAACGGCTTCGGCGGGCCAGACGGCCTGGCCTACCTGCACTCGCTGGACATCGTAGATGACGACAACATCGGCATCAGCGGGCACTCGATGGGCGGCTGGGCCGTCGCTATTGCTGCTGGCGTTTATCCCGATGGCTATCGGTCGATTGTCCTGGAAGGCTCCTCGACGGGCACCTTTGGCGCGCCGGATGGGACCGCCGAGTTCCCGCGCAACCTGGCCCTGATCTTCAGCGAGTGGGATGAGTTCGCCCAACTGATGTGGGGCGCCAACACCGCGCCGGAAATCGTCAATACCGAGAAACTGCAAACCCTCTTCGACACGACCGAAACGGTGGAAGTCGAACGCCTGTATGGATCTATCGAAGACGGCACGGCGCGCATCCTCTACATGCCGCGCACCACCCACCCCGGCGATCACATCTCCTACCAGGCCATCGCCCAGGCCATCGGCTGGTTCAACCAGACGCTGGAGGGCGGCAACGATCTTGACCCCTACGATCAGGTCTGGTACTGGCGCGAGATCGGCGGCTTCATCGCCCTGATCGGCATGATCCTGTTCATGTTCCCGCTGGGCACGCTGCTGCTGCAAACCGCCTTCTTCAAGGAACTGGCCGAGCCGCTGCCGGAGTTCAAGGGTCTCAAGGGCGGCGGCTGGTGGATCGGAGCCGCATTGTTGGCCGCGATCCCCATCATCACCTATTTCTGGTTCCAGAATCAGGCGCGGAACTGGTTCCCGGTCGGCTCCTTCTGGCCGCAGCAGATCACCACCGGCCTCGTCGTGTGGGCGGTGGGCAACGGGCTGATCTCGCTGGTGCTGTTCGCGCTGTGGCACTTCTTCCTGAACAGGCAGAGCGGCGCGACCGCCGATAACTACGCCCTGACCTGGGACGGCAAACTCAACTGGACCAAGATCGGCAAGTCGCTGCTGCTGGCGATCTGCATCCTGGCTCCGACCTACCTGCTGCTGATCCTGGCCGACCAGTTCTTCAAGATCGACTTCCGGCTGTGGGTGCTGGCTTTCAAGCCGATGAGCGTCCGCCACTTCGGGATCGCGCTGGCTTACCTGCCGTTCTTCGGCTTCTTCTTCCTGATGCTGAGCACCGTGCTGGCCGGACAGCTTCGCCGCGTGGACGCCGAAGGCAAGCCCATCGGCCTGCGCAATGCCTTGCTGATCAACGTGGGGCTGCTGATCGTGGGCTTCGTCGTCCTGCTGCTGATCCAGTACGTGCCGCTGCTCACCGGTGGGACGATGCCACTGGCCGAACCGCTGCTGAGCATCGTCGCATTCCAACTTGTGCCGCTGATGGCGATTGTGGCGCTGCTGCTGACGTACTTCCTCTACAAGACCGGGCGCATCTACACCGGCGCGTTCCTGGTGGCGATGCTGATCTCCTGGTACGTCATCGCCGGGCAGGCGATCCACTTCGCCTTCTAAGCTGCTTTCCGCCTTCCACAAACCGGACGGCCCGCTGCGTTTGCAGTGGGCCGTTTTCGTCTACCCCGGTAAAATCTGCCTGTTCAAGCACCGTTTCTTTTCAAATGCGGGAAGGCAAACCGTGACTCAAGGTATTGTGACTGTCTTCGGCGGGGCGTCTCCCCGGCCCGGCTCGCCCGCCTACCAGGAAGCCTACATCGTCGGGAAGCTGCTGGCGCAGGCGGGCTACACCGTCGCTACCGGCGGCTACACCGGCACGATGGAAGCTGCCAGCCGGGGCGCAGCAGAAGCGGGCGGCCACGTCATCGGCGTGACGTGCGAGAGGCTCAACTTTTGGGAAAAGCGCTCCCTCCGGGCGAACCCCTGGGTCAAGGAAGAAATCCGCCTGCCTACCCTGCGCGAGCGACTTTACAAGCTGGTCGAGTTCTGCGACGCGGCAGTGGCCCTGCGCGGCGGCATCGGCACACTGAGCGAAATCTCGCTGACGTGGAGTCTGATCCAGGTCGAGGAAATTAAGCCCAAGCCGCTGATCCTGCTGGGCCGCACCTGGGGCGACCTGCTGACCCAGTTCTACGGCGACGGCGAATACATCCGGCAGGAAGACATGCGGCTGTGGACGTGCGTCGATACGCCGCAAGAAATCCTGGCGGCGCTGAACGGTGGTGATCATCCCCGTGCAGCCCTGTAGCCTGAATGAAATCTTCCCGTCGAGAAGCGGTTGAAGCCGTTTTGTGGCAAAATGAGGGCAAACTGACTCGCGCCGACGGGCTGGCCTCCCGACGTGCGCCGGGCCACTCAGCAGCAGACAAGACGAAGGCAAAACCGTTATGAGCGCCTATACCAAGGCGGCCAGTTTTGTGCTGGATTCGCTGTGGGAAGATGATACCTTTCGGCAGTATTTCTACGATCTGGGGGCAGAGTTAGCCGACTTGGGCCGGTTGAGCCAGATCGTCTTTGAACCGGCCTATGTGCGTTTTAAGGCGGACCTGGACGCCAATGCGCTGTTCCTGCTGGAAACGCAGGTCACCACCGACCTGCTCACACCGTTACAGCGACAGCCCGGCTTCCGCGAGATGTGGGCCGCCTGGGACGAAACTACCCGTGAGGAGTTCATCCGGGAGCAATCGGAGCTGCAACTGGCAAAATTACTGATCCAGGTTTATGATCGCCAACTCGCCGACTGCTACCAGAACGCCTACCGCACCTACCTGGAGACCCAAAAAAAGAAGTAGGGCCGGGCCGACCCTATCGGACCATCTGCGCTTCTGAACACTGACTACCCGGCAAGGAGTTTGTATGTCGTCCCCGAAAGGCGTCACGCCGCGCAGCGAAGATTATAACCGCTGGTATACCGACGTTGTGCAAAAGGCCGAACTGGCCGACTACGCGCCCGTGCGCGGCTGCATGATTATCTTGCCCTACGGCTACGAACTGTGGGAGGCGATCAAAAGCGGCCTGGACCGCCGCTTCAAGGCGACGGGCCACCGCAATGCTTATTTCCCACTGTTCATCCCGGAGAGCTTCCTCAAAAAAGAGGCCGAGCACGTCGAGGGTTTCTCGCCGGAACTGGCCGTCGTGACCATCGGCGGCGGCGAACAGTTGGCCGAACCGCTGATCGTGCGCCCGACCTCCGAGACCATCATCGGCCATGCCTACGCCAAATGGATTCAGTCCTACCGTGACCTGCCCGTGCTGATCAACCAGTGGGCTAACGTAGTCCGCTGGGAGATGCGCACCAAACTCTTCCTGCGCACAATGGAATTTCTGTGGAACGAGGGCCATACCGCCCACGCCACCCACGACGAGGCCGAAGAGGAAACACTGCGGATGCTGGATGTCTACGCCGATTTCGCCATCAACGACGCCGCCATCCCGGTCATCAAAGGCCGCAAGAGTCCTCAGGAGAAGTTCGCGGGGGCGCTGCGCAGCTACACTATTGAGGCAATGATGGGCGACCGAAAAGCCCTCCAATCCGGCACGAGCCATAACCTGGGCCAGAACTTCGCCAAAGCCTTCGACATCAAATTCCTGGATGAGAACAACGATCTGCAATATTGCTGGACCACCAGTTGGGGTCTCAGCACACGCTTCGTCGGCGCAATCATCATGACGCACGGCGACGACAAGGGGCTGCGCCTGCCGCCGGTGATGGCTCCCTACCAGGCTGTCATGGTGCCGATCTACAAGAACGACAGCGAACGGGGCGCCGTGATGGAAACCACCCGGCGCATCCAGGCAGAACTGGAAGACGCAGGGTTGCGCGTCCACGTCGATGACCGCGAAGGCCAGACTCCTGGCTTCAAGTTCAATGACTGGGAGATGCGTGGCGTGCCGCTGCGGCTGGAAATCGGACCGAAGGACGTAGAAAAAGGCACAGTAGCTCTGGCCCGGCGTGACCTGCCCGGCAAGGAAGGCAAACAATTCGCGTCGCAAACCGGCATCACGCAGACGGTTCAGGCGCTGCTCAAGGACATCCAGGCGACCATGCTCCGCCAGGCGACGGCGTTCCGCGACGCTAACCTGCATGAGGTCGTGGGCGACTACGCGAAGTTCGGCGAGATTGTGCGCGATGCCTGGGCACTCACGTGGTTCTGTGGTGGGGCAGACTGCGAGGCGAAAATCAGGGAAGATCACCAGTGCTCGTCGCGCTGTTTCCCGCTGGACCAACCCCATCCCGGCGAGCAAGGGCCGTGTATCGTCTGCGGCGAGATGGCCACCGAGATGGCCTATTTCGCCAAGTCCTACTGATTGTCTCAGGGGCGCGCCAGAACGCGCCCCTGTTTAACTCCGGCTTGCCCCCAGAAAAAACGTTTGCTACAATTGTCCAGTAGCTTTAACTACCTGGAAGATGTGCACAGAAATAAATTGGAACTAAATGCTTTTCTTCAAAATGACCTTTAAAAAACAAGGCAGTATTCAGACCATCACTTCGCCAGCCGGGAAGCCAGACGCTTCTGTGGGCGGCAGGGTGTTTTCTCAAGGCTACCCACTCCGCAAGTTTTGTTAAACGATGTAGGGCTATTTTTTAGTTTTAGGAAGACATATGGCGTCATACTTATTCGTTGATGTCGAAAATCTGTTGGCCCGGCTGCGCCAGCGGGGAATTTCCATCGACCTCTACGAAATGGCAAGCGGACTGCGTGGCGGTGCGGCATTGGCCGCCGGACTCGCCAGCCCGCGCGATCTAATCGCCGTCGCCGTCGCCAACTGGGAGCAGTACCAGACCGGCTACGGGGGGGCGGTCAATGTACGACAGGTCTTCGAGTCGTGCGGCTTTGAACTGTGCCATGTGACCGACCGGCGCGACATCGAATTCATTCTGCGCACGGATTATCTGGACAAAGACCCTGCCATCGGTGAACTGATCATCGCCACCAATGACCCCGCCATCCTCAGTATCCTGGATGGCTTGCGCCTGGCCCCCGGCGGGCGGGTGCGCATCTGGGGCGAACTGGGTGTCACACTGTCGGCCCCTTCGAACACGATTTTTCAACCGCTGGAGACGATCCTCGGCTTCCAGGGATCGCTGGTCGCGCTGTACATCGACTTCGAGAATATCGCCATCAGCCTAGACAAGCAGGGCTATACCGTCAATCTGGAACATCTGATCACGCGCATCATCCGGCAGGCGCAGGCACACGGGCAGGTAGTCCACATGGCAGCCTATGCCCCCTGGGGACAGCGCGGCAGTCTGCCTCCGTTGGTGGATAACATGGGCCGCGAGATCAGCGACGAAGCCCCGACCCGCCTGGCCCTGGCAAACATCGACCCAATCTTCAACCTGCCAGGCAAAAACAGCGCCGACATGCGCATCGCCAGGGATGTGCTGGCCGATCTGATGCATCCCGAAGGGGCCGATGTGTTCATCCTGGCAAGCGGCGACCGTGATTTCAACGAGATCATCAACACTCTGCGCGCCCACAACAAACAGGTCATCGTGTGGGGTGTGCGCGGTAGCGTCAGCCGCCAGGTTGAAACTAACCCCGGCGTGTTGATCGAGTACATCGAAGATTTCACCACCATGCAGCCCCACGAGGCGCTGGGACGGCTGTACACGGTGGCTTTTCCGGTGGCCGAAACCGCTTCCGTCGAGGTCAGCCCGTCGCAGTGGGTCAGCGCCATTCTCCAATACGACCGCCTGCACAACGGCGACGACTGCATCCCCCGCGACCTGCTGGAACGCCAACTGCTGACCGTGAATGCCGTCGTCTCCCAGGAGCGCGCTTCCGACCTGATTGCCCAGGCGCTGGCGATGGGATTGTTCCGGCCCTGTCCTCACGATGATAACGCCCTGACGATCAACCCCACCCACCCGCTGGTAGGTCAGACCCGCCTGGTACGCGACCGGATTGTGGCGCGCGTAGCAAATACCCTGGACGTGCGCAATTGGGAGTACGTCAACTACGGTTTTTTGCTCAAGGGCATCGCCATGGACCGGGAACTAGATCGCCCCGGCCTGAACCTGAACGACCAGTGGCGCTCCGAATGGATCGATTGCCTGGTGCGTGAGGGTATTTTGCAGCGCGAACTGGTGCCTCACCGCCACAACCCCGACGACCTGGTGCCTGTGATCCGGCTTTCCACCAGCACACTGCATCGCCTAGAACGGACAGATGAGGCCGAAGGAGCGCACCGACACGAAGACCTCTTCGGCGTGGTGGCCGAGAGCGACCTGGAAGCGATGCAGCGGCGGATCGTCGTCAGCATCGAGCAGTTTACCAGTTTTCGCGGTTTCCTGTGGTGTCCCTTGGGCAGCCTGCACCGTCGCCTGCGCCCGCGCGATCCGGGCATGGTGTTCCAGCGCGCCATCGAAAGCCTGCTCGAACAGGGCGCCGTCGCCATTCAGGAATATGATAACCCGCAGAGCGAGTTCAAGACCAAAGGCATTTCCCTGGTGCAAACCTCGCCGCTGGCAATGACGATTCTGACGGAACGGGACCTGTTCGTGCGCGCGTTGCTCTCGCTGTACGACCGCCACGAAGCCATCGCCCAAACCACGCTGGCCGCCGAAACCGGGATGAACGAGGAAACCCTGACCCTGTGGCTGTCGATTATGGAAGATGAAAACGTCATCAATCCGGTGCCAGGCCGAAGCGGGCAGTATAGCCTGTTCCGCACCCATCACACCGTCATGTCGGTGGCCGAACAATCCACCTGACACCAGGAGAACCGTCGTACCGCTGAGGTAGCTGCAAAAGAGAACGGGGCATGGAATCTTCGCGCAGGCCGCTACGACATGAGGTTTTGACGTGGTCCGATGTGGATAAGCTGATCGACGTTCTGGTGCCCCAGATACGCAGCGTGGCCTCGTTCGACACCATGATCATGATCACGCGCGGCGGGATTGTGCCTGGCGGGTTGCTGGCCGAGGCCCTGGATATTCGCAACGTGCTTAACGCAGCGGTCCATTTCCCCGCCGAGCCACACCCGGCCATGCTGTTGGCTTGGCCGCAGTTCATCCAGTTTCCCGCCGATGACCTGGTTAACGAGCGGCGCGTGCTAATCGTCGATGACGTGTGGGGCAGCGGGCGCACCAGCACCGCCGTCCGCAGTCGCGTTGAATCCGCCGGCGGTATCCCCGCCACCTGCGTGCTGCACTTTAACCCGTATCGCTCGCTGTTTACGCGCGCCGAACCCGACTTTTACGGCGCCGTAACCGACGCCTACATCGTCTATCCCTGGGAACTGGACCGGGGCGTGTACGGCATCGATCTGCCTCAACCGAAAGCGGGTAACTGACGGCAGCGCGGCACGCTTATGGCAGGGCATCGAAGGGGAACTGGCGGTTTTCGTACAGCCGGATCACGTCGTTCACGGCCTGCCGGGCGCTGCGCTGCACCCAGGCGGGATAGCCATAATCGAGACAGTACAGTTCAAATTCTTCCTGGTCCAGCACCTCACAACGACCATCAGGCCAGATGCGCACGTCCAGATCGAGATCAACAAACGTAACGCTGTCTGCGGTAATGGTTGGGGGCAGGCTGACATTGCAATAATAGTGTCCCAAAACGCCTTCGGCGGTGTAGTTGATGAAAATGTTGTACCAGCGGTCCCGCCAGAAATGCAGTTCCGAACGCCGCGTGATAAGCTGCTCGAAATCGCGCGTGTAGTGACGCAGCAATCCCCCCATCTGGCTGCTGAGATGAACATGGCTGCCGTTGAGGGCAACCAGCGTCGCTGGCCAGCTATAATGCTGACTGAGATCGTACTTCAGCGCATTCACCTGCCAGAGCGCCATACAACCGCCTCCCGACCGCCGGCCACGTCATGTCAGAGTATAACTCTGCCAGACCTTCCCTGCCAACCTGTTGTTTTTATATTATGTTCATAAATATACTTATAATAGTCAGGTTGGCAATTTCAAACTCAGATTAAAAGGTTCTACCTTGCCTCCTATATCTCGACAGGATATACTTAAATTAACTGTAATCCGATGACCGGAAAGGGCCATGTCGCACCGTTATCTCGTATTGGGCTTGCTGGCCGAAGGACCTATGACCGGATACGAAATAAAAAAACGGGTCGGCACGGCGCTTCAATCGGTCACGAATGCTAGCTATGGGACGCTCTACCCTACCCTGCACCGCCTGCTCCAGGAACAGGCCGTGCATATGGAAGAGCATCCCCAGGCTCACCGCCCGGCCCGCAAAGTCTACCAGATTACGGAGCGGGGACGGCGGGAGTTAGAACTCTGGCTGCGGCAGCCCGCCGCCGCCGATCAGGTGCGGCGCGAATTCTTGCTCAAGTTATTCCTGGCGCGCAACCTGCCGCCCGACGAGCTGAAGGCGCTGCTTCAACAACGGCAGCGCCAGACCATCGCTCAACTGGAGGCGCTGCACCAGGCAGATACAGGAGGCCAGGCGGAAACGCCGATTAATCAAACCTGGGTGCGAGATTATACTATCGAAATTGTGCAAGCTGAGTTAAACTGGTTAAATCGCCTCATGCAGCAGCTTGAGGCAGTCGCTGTAGCGGGATAAGTTGATCCCAGGCTTCAAATTCATCGCAAAGGCGGTTAATCGTCCACATGGAAGATCGATCCTCTGAAGAACAGCAGATGCTTAGTTTTGAAGAACTGCTGGAGTCCTCCCCCAACTATGCTCCCCCGGAACGCGGCGAGATTCGGATAGCGATCATCGAACAGATCAATCGCAACGAAATCATCGTAGACCTGGGCACCAAGCAGAACGGCATCGTCCCTGCGCAGGACATTGAACGCCTAGACCCGGAGTTCCGGGCAGGGCTACGCGAAGGCGCCGAAGTGCCCGTCTACGTCTTGAACCCGCAAGGCCCCGAAGACCAGGTGATTGTCTCGATCAACATGGGTCTGCAAAAGCACGATTGGGACGAAGCACAAAAGCTCCTCACGTCTGAAGAAGTCGTACCGGTGGTCGTCACCGGCCATAACCGGGGCGGCGTCCTGGTTCGCTGGCGTCGCCTAGAAGGGTTCATCCCTACTTCACATATGGTCTCCGTCAGCCCTGGGCTGACCGGCAATGATCGCCGTGACGCCCTGGAAGGGATGCAGAACCGCGAACTGCACGTCAAGGTGATCGAGGTCGAACAAAATCGTCGGCGGTTGATCTTCTCTGAACGCGAAGCGCAGCGCGAGTGGCGCGCCCTGCAAAAAGCCAAACTGCTCTCTGAATTGCAGGAAGGCCAGGTGGTCAGCGGCACCGTCACAGGCCTGCGCGACTTCGGCGCGTTCGTCAACCTCGGCGGGGCCGATGGCCTGATCCACGTCAGTGAGTTGGCCTGGCACCGCGTCGATCATCCGCGCGACGTGCTGCGCGTGGGCGATGTGATTGACGTGTACGTGCTCAGCCTGGACCGTGATACCAACCGCATCGCCCTCAGCCGTAAGCGCCTGCTGCCCGATCCCTGGGTCGAGGCAATGGAAAAGTACCACGAAGGCCAGCAGGTCGAGGGCATCGTGACAAATGTGGTGGACTTCGGCGCCTTCATCGCCCTGGACGATGGCCTGGAAGGACTGCTGCATCTGTCGGAAATGGGCGATGGCACGCTCAAGGAGCCCCATTCTTACGTCAAGAAGGGGGACCGCCTGACCCTGTGCATCAGCCATCTGGAGCCGGAACGGCGACGAGTGGGCTTCACCCAGCGTTGGGGCGTAAAGGATGAAGAAGGCGCCGCCGGGGAAGAACAGGCCGGGGCGCCGTCTCCCACCGAGGATCAACGCCCAGCAGAGGTCGAACACGGCGTAGACTCGTCCGACTCATCCATGCCGGCAGAGTAAAACGCTTTCGAGGTCGCCTCGTAGGGTTCCTCTCGCAGCGGCGGGATACGTTCTGCCGCTGCGTTTTTACTGCTCTGTTCCTGGCTGGGCTGCTGATAGAGATTGCCAGGCCAGCCCCTCGGCCAGGATCAGCAGATCGCCGCCGGGCGAAACCAGGTACACCGTCTCGCGGTCGGGCGAAGCTGCCCGCTGGAACGTCCCATTATAAGTCACCGGGCTACGAGTCGCCCAGCCCAGGCGTGTCATCAGGGTGGCGTCGCTGCGCCACAGGCAGCCGATGGCTCCCTCCGGCTGCAACCGGTCGGCGGGCGGAGACAAGGCCGGATCGCGGTAGGGCATGCCGGGACGGTATGCATCCGCATAATCCAGCCAGACGCCATCGTTCAGCAACACATAGAAGCGCCCCAACGACAGAAGCGCCAGCACCAACCCGCCCTCAAACTGCTGCGCGACAACTGGCAGGCTAACGGCAGGATGCGGACACACATCCTCCGGCGCAGGGCGGAAGAACCAACCCGCCGTGCAACTCACCTGCACCGTCGCAAACGCTGAGGCTGCCCCCAAACCATCGCTCACCTGAAGGATGAAAGTCACCGTCCGTCGTCCGTCGGCTGGGATCGCCACATCGAGGACGCCGCTGGCGGGCAGACCATCGCGCACTAGCACGACCTGCCCCCGGTACAGCCAGCCGATCTGGACGGCAGCCGCCGATGCCTGCGTCGTCCAGGTCAGACGGACCGTCTGGCCCGGCATGACAACGGTCTGATCCACTGCAAAGCGCAGGATGACGACAGGCAACACCGCCTGAACCGGCGCTGCGACAAACGGCGCATCGCTGCCCCCACCGATAGCGGCATCTGCGGACAGGGCCGACACTGCCTCGGCACCGACAGGCAGGAAGATCACCTGTCCAGGATAAATGAGGCGCGGATCCGCCAGACAGTTGGCGCGGGCCAGCACACGAATAGTCGTGCCGTGCGCCAGAGCAATCCGGTAGAGCGTGTCCCCCTGCTGAACGCGATAAGCCGTCCAGCCAGCGGGCAGGTCCGGGCAGGCAAAGGCGCTCGCCGCCGGGGCGCTGGTGGGAACGGGCGTAGGCAGAGGGGCTGCCTGCACTTCTCCCGGCGGCGGCTGACCCTGCGAGCCAGCCTGGGCGACTGGCTGCGAGACCGGCGTACTCCCTGCCAATACGACCCCGGTCAGGGCAAATGACGGAGCGACAGTCGGCGTCGGCTGGGCGCGCGGGGCCAACGGGAAACACCCGACGAGCGCAAGCGCCAGCACGCCAATCCCGATTCCGCGCTGGGAACAGGTCAGCCTCCACATCGCGCGCCCTTTCTGGCCTGAACACCGCGCGGCCTCCAGGCCACCAACCGTCGATGAATCCAGCATAGCCCCAAAGCACAATATTCACCGGGCGGACCACCGCCGCCCAGGATACGCTTGCGCGCCGCCGACCTGACACCCTTGCGCCGTCAGTTTGCACCGGTTACACGGTCAGATCGGTCAGAAAAGCGTCAGAAATACGGTATTGACATTTGACAAACTGATTTCCAACCTGTTATACTGCTCCCCGATCTGAAAATGGGGGTCAACCTCGCCGCAAACTCAAACCACAGATAACAGAAGAACCGGCCCGGCGGCGGCACCGCTCAGCAGATACTCTGTCATCGCCCCGGCCACCTTCGAGCGGGTTTTTCATGTTCTCTGCCCGCCTGAGATCAGGCGACGGTAGGCTGCCGTTTCCAGAATCAAAAAAACGACCCGCAGGGGGAACCACACAGCACATGGAAAACTTAAAATCGTTGGAGTTTGCAGAGGGCGCGGACTTTGCCGCCCTGCTGGAGGCATCCTTCAGCCTGGAGCAGCCGGAACGTGGCGACATCATCCCCGGTACCGTCATGGCAATTGATAACCAGGGCCTGATCGTGGACGTTGGCCTTAAGCGCGACGCTGTCGTGCCGCGCAGCGATCTGGAGCGCATGGGCGGCGAATTCCAGTGCAAGGTTGGCGACGAAATCTTCGTGATGATCATCAATATGGAAGACACCGACGGCAACCTGATCGTGTCTGTCTCCCAGGCGCGCCAGAACGAGGATTGGTCCAAAGCCGAGACCTTTATGGACAACGGCGAGATCTGGGAGGGTGTCGTCACCGAGGCCAATCGCGGCGGCCTGATCGTGCCTTTCGGCAACCTGCGCGGTTTTGTCCCGGCCAGCCATGTGATGGACCTGCCGCGCGGCCTGAACGAAAACGAGCGCAAAGCCTACATGACCAACCTGGTCGGCAGCAAGATCGCCGTCAAGGTGATCGAGGTCAACCGCAAGCGCCGTCGCCTGGTGCTCAGCCAGCGCGAAGCCCAGACGGGCCGCCGTGCGCAGCGCAAAGAGGCCCTGCTGGACGAACTTAAGGAAGGCGAAGTGCGGCGCGGTGTGGTCAGCGGCCTGCGGGACTTCGGCGCGTTTGTGGACCTCGGCGGGGCTGACGGCCTGATCCACATCTCGGAACTGGCTTGGCATCGCGTGCGCCATCCACGCGAACTACTAAGCGTGGGCGACGAGATCGACGTCTATATCCTGCGGTTGGACCGCGACGGCAAACGCATCGGCCTCAGCCTCAAGCGCCTGCAACCCAACCCCTGGGCACTGGTGGACGAAATTTACCACATTGGCCAACTGGTCGAGGGCGAAGTGTCCCGCGTGACCCAGTTCGGCGCCTTCGTCAGCCTGGAACCGGGCATCGAGGCCCTGCTGCACACCAGTCAGATGGCCGATCCGGCCCCCGAAAACCCCGCCCAGATCGTGCGCGAAGGGCAGCCGTTGCTGATGCGTGTCATCAGCATCGAAAGCCACCGCCAGCGCCTGGGTCTCAGCCTGAAGGAAGTCACAGCAACCGAACTGGCCGAATGGCAGACGCGACGCGGTATTCAGGGCGAAGGCCAGCTCCCGGCAGATGTGCAGGAATCGCAGCTCCCGGCCAGCGGTGAGGACGAAACAGGCAGCGAAAACGCCGTGCCTGCATCGCAAGGCGAACAGGCAATCGACCCTGGTATTGAGGGCCAGGATCAGGTAGAATCGGCGGCAGCCGTTTAGAAATCCGTCCGTCGTCCATAGAACCCTGGCATGGGAGGTAAAACCGGTTTGGCTACAGTCACCTTACGGCCTAACGAATCGCAGGAGCAACTGCTCAAGCGGTTCCGCAAGCAGGTTGCCAAAAGCGGCATCCTGAGCACCGTCCGCCGCAAACGTTGGCACGTGTCCAAGAGCGAGCTGCGCCGTATCCAGAAGAAAAAGGCCATCCGCCGGGCGCGCCGCCGCCAACGCAAGACCTACACCGTCAGCCCGCGCTGACGATCAGCGAGCGTAACCGCTTAGAGCATGGGGCAGGATGTCTAAAAACGAGGAAAAAATCGAGGTTGAGGGCCGGGTCATCGAGGCGCTGCCCAGCACCCAGTTTATGGTGGAACTGGAAAACGGCCACCGTATCCTGGCCTACCTTTCCGGTAAGATGCGTAAGTACTACATTCGTATCCTGCTGGGTGACCGGGTGCGCGTAGAACTGAGTCCCTATGACCCGACTCGTGGCCGCATCGTCTACCGCTTCAAGAAGCGCGCGCCCAATGCCCCGGTGGGGGACGAAGAAGAAGAATAGCTGCGCAGCTACTCCCGTTAGGGTCGCCGCGCCTTGAAGGGTAGGTCCGCTCTCCTGCCTGCCCGCGTCATCATCGACGGCAGCCCGCGCCAGTCAGCGCGGGCTGTTTGGATTCTCACCAGCCGATAGATAGGACGCACTGCGCCATGTCCGAGACCCCGATGCCCCATACGGCCTTCAGGGAGTGTAAATCCGATAGGTATAATTGATCGTGACGCCGTTGTTGCCGTCGATGCGCAGCGCGCCGCGTCGCCCTCCCGACGCCGTGATCAGGCCGATCACCGTGCCCGGCAGCGGAGAGACAACCGACAGGCCGCTGATACCGGTAAGCTGATCATAATGCAACGTGTTCCAGTTAACACCCGGCAACACGGCCAGCAACGCCCCATTGATGGCGCTCAACGTCGTCCCGTCCCAGCGCAGATCGTTAATCCCTGCCGCGTCGATGTCATGCTCCTGGATAGGCGATAACGCCACCGAGGCCGTAACTTGAATCGGATGGTCCACCGTGTATGTGACCGGGAAGAGGTTGTTCCCCTCCCCCAACGAACCCTCGTTCACCACGTTGTTGAGGTCTGCCACCAACTGTACGGTATAGGTCCCGGTAGCATTGAGGGTAGGCCGCAAGATAACCTCGGCGATCTGACCAGGCGCCAGCGCCGGGATCAGGGCTGAGACATACACGTCGCCCGGCAAAAAGGTCGCCGCCAGGGCCGTCTCGCCGGCGATAGTGTTGCCATCGTTGCGCACCAGCGCACGCACGTTGAAGGGCTGCCCCACTGCCGGGCGAACCGGGTCAAGCGTAGCAGAAATGATGACCAGGTCCGCGAACAATGGG
The DNA here is from genome assembly GCA_964529715.1 of uncultured Anaerolineae bacterium. Classification (GTDB taxonomy): domain Bacteria; phylum Chloroflexota; class Anaerolineae; order Aggregatilineales; family Ch27; genus CAZGXI01. The sequence goes on from CAZGXI010000022.1 coordinate 21,624, forward strand.
ACCGGCGTCAGAGTCGGCGTGGCAGTCGGAATAGGCGTGGGCGAGGCCGGCGGCGTGATGATCGGCAGCGTGTTGAGGATGCCGTGCATCTCGACCAGGTAAGTGGCAACCCAGCCAGTTGTCCCTCGGAAGGGGATCACGAGCCAGGTAAAGTCGCGGTTCGCCCCCACTGGATAGATCACATCGCCCGCCTGAAGCTGCCCGATAGTGTCGTAGTTAAGGCCAGGGCCAGTCCGCACGTTGAGGCGAAAAGTGTTCACGATCCCGTAGACGCCCTCCGGCGTGTTGGTGGGAATCGGCGTGGAGGGAAAGGCAACAGGCAGCGTTGCAGTGGGCAGCGGGAACGGTGAGGCGGTCACGGTAGGCTGAATGGCAACACCCTGCCCTTCGCCGGCAGAGGTCAACATTTCGCCGCCCACGAAGGCCGCCTGCACCTGTGGCGCGGCGTAGAGGTTCAGTTCCACCACAACGGCGGCAGTCGTCGTCTCGCCTGTGCCGGTGATTGCAGGCTCCAGCGGCCCCTGTACGCCATTGCGCCCCTCCAGGCGACGCAGCGCCCCCTGCACCGCCTGAGGTGATCCTCCCGCCTGGCCTACCGCGCCAGCGATCAGGTACACAGCGTCGTAGTAGGCCGCGCTCAGGCCATCCGGCACGCTGGCGAAAGTCACAACGTAAGTGCGTAAAAAGCGGTCGCTCACGGCGCTGCGCACGCCGGGCGTCCAGTTGGTCACACCCAGCACCCCCCCGGCAATAGCAGGTGTGAGCGCAGCACGGAAGCCCGGATCGGCAGCATTCCGGTAGAAAAACAGGCCAGGCCAGGCGGTATCTCGCAGCGCCTGGAGCAAGCCGGCAGCCATCTCCGGTTCGCCCCACACCGCCACAACAGACGGGTTCAATCGCAACAGCGCATTCAGGCCCACACTCAGGTCAGCATCAATAAGAACGGGAGCAGAGGGTGTGATCCCCCGGCTGGCAAGGGCCGCCGTGAACACCGCCAGTCCTTCTGTAGCCGGGCCGGCAGGTCCGGCCTGGACCGGCACAATCACCGCCTGAGGATGCGCTGTGGCCAGGTATTCAGCAGCCGCCTGAGCATAAGCGCGCTCCGGGGCACGGGCGCGAAAGATGAAATCGGCAGTGTCGGCAATGGTCAGCGCGTCGCCAGTGGCGGCAGTAAACACCGGCAGACGGGCGGACCGCAGAGCATTGAAGGTCGCCAGAACCACACTATCGTCATCCGGGCCGAGGATCGCCAGCACGTCGCGCTGGCTCAACGCATCCAGCCCGGCGCGGACCTCGTCGGCGGTGCGCACCGGCGTAGACAGCAGTTCGATGGCATACACCGTACCATCCGGCCCGGTGATCCCGCCCGCGCCGTTGATCTCCGCAATGGCAAGCTGCGCGCCACGCCCGGCAGGGCTGTCGGCAGCACCCAACAATCCCAAACGGACCACCGCAGGCTGCACCTGGCGGGCCAGCACCTCGCCGGAACCCACCACCAGCAGTAGACTCAACAGCCACAAAACGCTACACTGTTTTAACCTGGACACAAAATCTCCTCCCCCAAGATTATTGTGCGGCGAGATTGTGCCAACTCTTCAACTCGATTGTAACACGGGCCGCGTCTATGGGTAACGATGCCGGGCGGCCTGTCGGTATACGGTCAGACAACTACAAGGTAATCAGTGGCTGATACGACATCCTTTTCCCGTTCCCTTTCTCCGCTAGAAACCCGCGTGCGCGCCTGGGCTGAGGCGCGACTGTCACCGGAGCGGTTGGTACACACCATAGGCGTCGTGGAGATGGCAGCGCGCTTAGCGCAGCAGCACGGCGTCGGGCATGTCGCCTCGCTGCGGCTGGCAGGCTGGATTCACGACGCCACCAAGGCGCTGCCACGAGCCGAATTGCTGCGGCTGGCAGAGCAACTGGGCTATCCGATCCGCTCGATTGAACGGCAGGAGCCGCTGCTGCTGCACGGTCCGGTCGCGGTATATCTGGTCCGTGCAGAACTGGCCCTGGACGACGCGATTATGGCTTCCGCTGTCATGTTGCACACCACCGGCGACTCGTCGATGAGCACGACAGACAAGGTGTTTTATCTGGCCGACGGGCTGGAGCCATCGCGGACTTTTCCCTGGGTAGATCAGGGACGCAACCTGGCCGAGGAAGACATCGACCGGGCGCTGCTGTTCGTGCTTAGCAACAAGCTGCGCCGCTTGCTGCATAAAGGCGCGATCATCGATCCGCGCGCCGTCGAATTGCGCAATCGGCTGCTGCTGGACGGTGTAGCATTGGGACCACGCGAGGACGACTAGGCTACACCAATGGATACCAAAACGTGTCTGGTTGCGCTCTGCCTGGTGCCGGGCGTCGGCGGCGTGACGTTGCGGGCGCTGCTGGACCACTTCAAGAGCGTGGAGGCCGTGCTAGAGGCACCGGAAGACGAACTGCAAAGCGTGCCGGGCGTCGGGCCGCGCATTGCGGCGGGCATTCGCGCTGTAGATGTGGTACATACCGAGGAGGAGATCGAGACCTGGTGCATGGACCAGATCGGCATTCTGGCGTGGGACGAGCCGGCCTACCCCGCCCGGCTGCGTGACCTGCACGATGCGCCGCCGATCCTGTTCTGCCAGGGAACGCTGAATGGCAACGATGTGCGAGCCGTGAGCATCGTCGGCACGCGCAGCCCTTCACCGGCGTCGCGGGCGCTGGCCACGCGGCTGGCCAGCGAACTGGCCCGACGCGGCTGGACCATCGTCAGTGGGCTGGCCTGGGGCATAGACTTCGCCGCGCACGAAGGCGCACTGCGCTGCGGGCGGACCATCGCCGTACTGGGATCGGGCCTGCGCGCGGCACTGCCAGGTGCACGGCACACACTGGCGGCGCGCATCCTCGATCAGGGCCAAGGTGCGCTGCTGTCGGAAACACACCCGGACGCCGATCCCAGCCCGGCGGCGCTGGTGGCGCGCAACCGCCTGATCGCCGGCCTGTCCCGCGCCGTGATCGTGGTCGAGGCCGGGATGGAAAGCGGTAGCTTATACGCCGCCAAGCAGGCGCTCAAGCAGGGCCGCGCGTTGTTCGCCGTCCAAAACGGCAGCGCAGGCAACGCCGCCCTGATCGCCGACAAAAGAGCATGTCCGTTGGAGGCGAACTTCGCCGATTGGGACAGGCTGGACGATTTACTGACCCGGCTTTAAGCACGCGCGGCTGTCAGGGAGCCGTATCGATCTCGTCCCAATACCCCTCGGTGTGAAGCAACAGCTTTCCCTCGTCGCAGCGTGGACAGTCTACCCAAGCGTCGGCATCGTCGAAACGCTCCCCCTCGTCGCCCCCGACGCTGGGCAGTAGCAACAGGTCCGCGCTGCCACAAAAAGTGCAACGTTCGACCTCGATTTCCTCGCGTTCGTCATCGTCGGCAGGTTCCAGAGCAGCGTGATGGAGCGGCAGCAGCTTACGCGCGTCCACGTCGCCCTCGGCGGCGCGAGCTTCCAGGGTCGCCAGATCGTCGGCAGCGGACTGTAAGACGGTCGGCAGATCGTAATCGGGCGTCGCTACCAGCACCGATACCAGATGGCGGCAGGTCTGGCAGATTGCCAGCAGGTAACGGTAATGAATAAACAGGCGGCTGCGCGTGCTGCCGCCGAAGTGGAGCGGACCTTCCACATGGTAGTTACAGACAGGACAGGGGTCAACAGCCAGCAAGCGGCCCACCGACGCGCTCCTTTCCGGATCAACGCCCGGTGAAGCGGCGCGCCACTCGCCGGGCAAAATCAGGGATTAGACACAGACGGCAACGTGACGCCGGACAGCGGCACTGATGGAGCGCCAAGCAGACCAGTATCCAGGCGGATACCGTACAGGCTGGCAACCTGAGCGCGCGTTGGACCGACCAGGATGATCCCGTTGGACAGGCGAACAACCGGCAGCGCCGGAACCCGCCCTCCTTGCGCCTGTACCCAGGCATTAGCTTCAGCGTCGGCATCCAGATCGACAAAGACATGAGGGATGCCAATGCGCTCCAGCAGACGGCGAATATCCCATGATGCAACGCTCCAAAGCGTCCCATAGACCGTCACTTCAGGCATGGTCGCTCCTCAAATCTCCGATGCTTTTGCAGGTCTTCGTCAATTCTTTGTCAATTTTATACCCTTTTTTGACAATTGTCACTACATTCACGTAAAATTCACAAAACAGGCTGCGCCCCTACGGGTGAAAACTTCAGGCGCGGCGCAACTCCCGGATCAGCTTAAAAAATTCCTCCCACTCCTCCTGGAAAAAGTGAACCGTTACCGGCCCCAGGTCAATGTGATAAATGATCTCGCCGTCCGGCTCTTCCGACACCCAAATCATGTAATGCTCGGACTCGGCCAGCGTTTCGGTGGGAATTTCTTCAGGTTCCATGTGGTCCTCCTCCTTAACTATTCCCCTCCGGGCATGATCTCACTGCTCGCCCACAACCTCAGCATAAGCCGTCAGGGACAGGTCGCGGGCATAAAGGTAAATTTCGTTGTCCCAGCGGCGCTCGTACCCGGCAGCTTCCAGGTCGCGCAGCAGGTCCGGGTGCTTCAGCGGCTTAAGCGACACCCGATGCCGTCCCAGTGCCGCTGCCAGACCTCGCAACGCCAGCGCCAGCGGCGTGAGGTCACCGGGCACAGCATCGAGATAGCCGATGCGGACGTAGAGCTGATCCGGCGCATCGTCCTCATCGAATGCATTCAGCACCGCCAGACCACGCAGGTCCACCCCGGCAGCATTCCCGGTCCAGCCATAGACCAGACCAGCAGTGGCCCGTTCGCCTAACACCGCCGGTGTAAGCGGGAGAAAGCGCCAGTACTCCTCCAGCGTGCGCTGCGCCGCATCGAAGTACGGCGCCGTTTGCAGAAAAGCCCAGGCGCGCCCGGCGTCGGCGGCGCGCAGCGCGATCAGGCCATCGGTTGGACTTGCCTGGGCAGCCGCGCCATAGGGGATAAACGTAGCGACATGCCGGAAACCGGTCTCGTGGGCCAGTTTGTGAATGGCCACGTTATCGGCAGCCGTGCTGTAGCGCAGCACACCCGGCGCGTGCTGTCGGACGCGGTTCACCAGATAGTGATGCAAAATGCGCGCGATGCCCTGCCCACGATAGGCCGGGTCCACGCGCAGCCCTTCCAGCCACCACTGATCCGGCGGAAAGAAGGTCAGTTTGCCCAGCCCTACCACCTGTTCACGGACCGTGACAACACTAAACAGGCCGGTGGGGTCTTTCACCCATGCCTCGAACACGTCGGGCAGATAATCGTTGCCTTCCCAGACCTGCGCAGCAATGGCTTCGACCGCCGCACGGTCTTCCAGGCGCGCCGGACGGACGACCACGTCATCTCGGTTGAACTTGACCCGGCCTGGCGGCGAAAATGCGGTCATGGCGCCTCCTTTCGCGGCCCGGTAGAACTCCGGCGGCCTGTAACCTGCAATACCCATTCCAGCAGGCGCTGGGGCAGCCCCGGCCCAGCGAGAACGGCCTCCTGGCCCAGACGCGGCGGCGGCTGGTCGAGCAGCTTGGTATAAATATACTCGCCAAAAACGCGCAGCGTTGCGACCGTCGGCGCCGCCAGGATAACCCCCAGCGCCCCGGCCAGGCTGGCCCCGCCGATGACCGCGACGATCACCACCACCGGATGCAAATCCAGATGATCGCCCATCACATGTGGCACCACGAACAGCGCCTCCAGGTTTTGCAATCCGGTCCACGTCAGAATGACGACAAGGCCAAAGACCACGCCGTGCAGGCCAGGGATGGTGGTGCTGGGAAAAACCAGCGCAAACGCCGTCGCCGGAACCAGTGCCAGAAATGGCCCCAGATTCGGGATGAACTCCAGAATGCCGTTGAGTAACCCCAGCACCAGCGGGCTAGGCAAGCCGAGCGCCGTCGCCGCGAGAAAACCTGCCACGCCCATAATCAGGCACAGCAACAACTGCCCACGCAGGTAGGCATCCCACACCACACCTAACTGTTTCAGCAGGTAGCGCACATCGCCACGATACTCCGATGGTGTGAGAGTCTCAATGGCGCTGGCAAAACGCGGCCCGTCGCGCATCAGGTAAAACACCATCACCAGCACAAACAGCGCGTTTAAGAAACTGCTCACCGCCCCGCCCAGCGCCCCCAACACCGGCGAAACCAGCGGCGCCAAAAAGGTCTGCACCGCCCCGATAATGTCTACCTCGGCAGGACTGGTCGGTGAACTGGCGGCGTTGCCGTTGGCACCCTGGATTAAGTCTAGCAAGCTAATACTCTGCCCGCCGACAGAGATCGGCGTATCGAGCACACGCATCACTTCTTCTCGGATTTCATCCACTAACGCCGGGATACCTTCGCCAAACTGCTGCAACTGATCGACAATCGGTGGAACCAGCAGAGAGATGGCCGTTACGACCACGATAATCGCCAGCACAAATGCCAACACCGTCGCCAGCGAGCGCCGGAAACTGCGGTTGCCGATGGGGATCACACGCTGAAAGGCATTCACCCAAGGGTTAAGCAGGAAGGCCAATACCAACGAGATGATCAGCGGCGACCAGATGGCACTCAGCCGCCAGGCGAACACACCCACCAGCAGCAACACAATCAGCGCGACCGTGCGCTTGGTACGGAGCGACCAGGGCGGAGAGACGATGCCGGGAGGGAGACTTTCCATCTGATGAAACTTTCTACCTGGACGAAGAACGGCTATACCCTTGTGCGCAGGCTATTTTACCCGCTCCCCATTGCGCCGCAACGCACGGGCGCACAAAAAAATCCCCCTGCCCGCAGCGCAGACAGGGGGATTTTATTCTAACGGCGGTTGCGGGTGCCGCTGCTCGATCTACCGCCATCGCGGCGTCCACCACCGCCAGACTTGCTACCACTATCACGACGACCACCGCCGCCGCCTGATTTGCCGCCGCTATCCCGGCGCCCCCCGCGATCCCGCTCGCGCGCCTCTTCGGCAGTCCAGCCTTCCAACACGGCCTGTCGGCTGAGCCGCACCTTGCCCGACGAGTCGATGTCTGTCACCATGACCATGATCTCGTCACCCACACGGACTTCATCTTCGATGCGCTCCACGCGGTAATCGGCGATCTGGCTGATATGGACCATGCCTTCTTTGCCGGGCATAAACTCCACGAACGCGCCGTAAGGCTCCACGCGCGTGACCGTGCCAGTGTAGACGCGCCCGATCTGCGCCTCTTCCACCAGACCCAGCACCATCTCGGCAGCAATGTCTGAGGAGGGGCCGTCCAGCGTGGCGATGAAGACCGTGCCATCATCCTCGATGTCAATCTTCGCGCCGGTCTTATCCTGGATACCCCGGATGATCTTGCCACCGGGGCCGATCACTGCGCCGATCTTCTCCGGGTCGATATGGATGACGGTCATACGCGGCGCATAGGGACTGAGCTGTTTGCGCGGCTCCGGGATAGCACGGCGCATCACCTCCAGGATTTGCAACCGGGCCTGGCGCGCCTGTTCCAATGCCTGGCGCATCAGGTCGGCGCTGATGCCCTTGATCTTGATGTCCATCTGCAAAGCCGTGATCCCCTTCTCGGTCCCGGCGACCTTGAAGTCCATATCGCCCAGGTGATCTTCGATGCCCTGGATGTCGGTCAGGATGGCATAACGATCATCCTGCTTGATCAGACCCATTGCAATCCCGGCCACCGGGCGGATGATCGGCACGCCGGCGTCCATCAGGGCCAGAGTGCTGCCGCACACACTCGCCATACTGGTGCTACCGTTGGAACTGAGCACCTCGCTCACCACGCGGATGGTATAGGGGAACTCATCTTCCGGTGGGATCATGGGCCGCAGAGCGGTTTCTGCCAGCGCGCCATGACCGATCTCGCGGCGCTTGGGACCACGCAACATCCAGGTCTCGCCGGTGGAAAACGGCGGGAAGTTATAGTGATGCATGTAGCGTTTGGAATCTTCCGGCATCAGGCCATCAAGCATCTGCTCATCGCGGGGGGTGCCCAGCGTGGCGATGCTCATCACCTGCGTCTGCCCGCGCTTAAACAGCCCCGACCCATGCACGCGCGGGATCAGCCCAACTTCAGCCGCCAGCGGACGGATGTCGGTATAACCGCGCCCATCTGGACGGATGCCGTCTTCCAGGATGCGACGGCGCACTTCCTGCTTATGCGCCTCATTGACAAACTCACCGATTGCGCCGTAGTCGAAGGTAGGCGTGCCGACATCGCCCGGCGCAACTTCTTCGTATTCGGCCAAGACGTTCTCACGCAGGTCGTCGATGGCCTGGCTGCGCTCGGCCTTGCCGGTGATCTCGGCGGCAATGCGGCGGATGTCGTCCTGCACCTTACCGAACACTTCGGCGCGCAGCGACTCGTCCACCGCCTTGACCTCGTATTCCGCTTTGGGCTTGCCGATCTGGCGGCGCATCTCGTTTTGCACGGCGATGATGTCTTGCATGGCTGCGTGCCCGGCCTGCAGGGCGCGGACCATCGTCGCTTCGTCCACCTCGTGCGCCCCACACTCGACCATGATGATCGCGTCGGCGGTCCCGGCCATGCGCAAATCCAGCAGGCTGTTCTCCATTTCAGGAATAGTTGGGTTGATGACCAGTTCGCCGTCGATCAGCCCAACGCGGCACGCGCCGACCGGCCCTTCAAAGGGCACGTCGGAGATCATCAGGGCGGCGCTCGCACCGATAATGCACAGCATGTCGATGTGGTTTTCCTGGTCGTGACTCAGCGCCGTCAGGATCACCTGCACCTCGTTGCGCAGGTCTTTGGGAAAGAGCGGGCGCAACGGGCGGTCGGTGACGCGTGCGATCAGGATGGCGCTCTCGCTGGGCCGCCCCTCGCGGCGGAAAAAACTGCCGGGAATGCGCCCGGCGGCATACAGACGCTCCTCGTAATCCACGCTTAAGGGAAAGAAATCGACTCCCTCGCGTGGGTGGGCGCTCATCGTGGCCGTCGCCAGCAACATGGTGTCACCCATGCGCACCGTCACGGCCCCGCCCGCCTGCTCTGCCAACCGCCCGGTCTCGATAATTACTTCCTTCGGACCGACGTTGGCAGAGAAACGGTAATTTGTTCCCATTGGACTGTCAGACATGTAAACCTCCAGATAGACAACGCCCGGAGGCCAGGAACTGGGGTGTGCGATCAAACGCCGCCGGCTTGGCCGCACAGCCCAATGCCTGTCACTCCGGGCAGAAACAAGTAACTTGGGTGGCTCCAACAAACATTCCACCCAGGGCAACACAACGGATGTGTCACAACCTTTGAACACTCAAACGGGCGCGGCAGATAGCCCACGCCCGTTGCTTGCACGCGACTGTTAGCGCCGCAACCCCAAACGCTGAAGCAGCGCCTGGTATCCATCGGGGTCGGTGCGGCTGAGATACTTGAGGTGGCGACGCCGAAGTCCCACCAGTTTGAGCAAGCCGCGCCGCGAATGCTCGTCGTGCTTATGCACCTTCAGATGTTCGGTCAGCTGGCGGATGCGCTCGGTCAGGATGGCGATCTGCACCTCTGGCGAACCCGTATCGCCTTCATGCCGGGCAAACTCGCGGATGATCGTCTCTTTTTCTGCTTGCGTGATCATATCTTAACGTCCGTATCCATTCCCGACACCAGACCTGCCGGACGCAGGCAAGCCGGTCTATCAAACGATCGAAAGCATGCAACGGAGAGATTATATCAGATCACAGGGGAGACTTACAAGGGCCGTTAGCCGCCCGCCGATATTTTCACACAGACCGCCCTAGACATCTTGTGCTATATTGATTGTAAAGCAGGGAGAGATTGACATGCTCGCCGACAATGCCGAACTTAAAATCCGTCTGCTTGGCCTGCTAGACGACACCCGCCGGGGAATGTTGGCCGCACTGGAAAGCGCCTCCTATGACCAGGTGATCTACCCGGAAAGCGGCTGGCGCGTCAAAGATATTTTGGGGCACATTACCTTTTGGGAAGAGGAAGCCGCCCGTTCATTGCGCGCCTATGGACAGGGCGAGTCCTATACCCTGCCGGATTATGTCGATCTGGAAACGGCCAACAGCCGGGACATCGAAAAACGCAAGGATTACAGCGCCGGGCAAATCCGCGCAGACTGGCTTGTCGCTCGTGAAAGCCTGAAGGCCGCCCTGGCGACCCTGTCGCCAGACAAACTGGCCGGGCAAATGGTGTGCCCCTGGAAGGCGCTCAGCACCGTCGAACGGCTGATCGGCGACATGGCCAATCACGAGCGTGAACATACCGAGGACATCCGCCGGGCCGTCTAGCTGGCGTCCGGGAGAGTGATCCCCAGCCGGCGCTCCAACGTTTCCAGCATAGGGTTGAGCCACACACGCTCAAAGCGGGGCGGCAGCAGATCGTATTCCATTAGTGACATGGTCGCCAGCCGTCGCAGCCAGATGGTCATGAATAACCAGAGCAGGGCGTGATCCCACAGCAGGGCAAAACGCGCGTCATCCCAACCCGGCGCAACGCGGCAGGCCATCTCCGCGCGGTACAGGGCAATCGCCTCCTCCATAGGCAGGGCCGGGCGCAGAGTCATGCTGGTAGCCTGGACGAAACCTACCAGGTCCAGAATGGCCGGTCCGATCCCGGCGCGCTGCCAGTCGAAAACGACCTGTCGTCCATCCAGAGGTCGCGCAATGTTGCCAGGCCAGTAATCGCCATGCAGCAGCGTGAACGTCTCCTCGCGCAGGGGAGCCGCGATGTCGTCGGCGCGCTGGATCAACGAACCAAAGCCAAAGTAATTACGTGGTGTGCTGAGAGCCGGGAGGGGTTCCTCCTGCACCAGAACCTGCACTGCTTCTGCCGCCGCCATGATGGTTTCCGCATAATCGACCTCGAAAGGCCGCCCCAGCCAGGGAAACGTCATCAGGTCTTCCCCCAGCCCCCAGAAGCGGTCGTGCATGGCCGCCAGGTTGGTGATCGCTTCGGTGTAGTCCTCCCGCGTCCAGGCATCCGACGGACGCAGCCCGGTCAGCGCCTCAACGACGATCCAGCCCTGCGACGGATCGCCCGCCACCAGACCAGGCACGAGCAGCGGCAGGTGGGGAGCCAGGCGACGATAGACCCCATATTCACGCTGCCCGACCGCCGCCAGCACCCGCCCTCCCTGGCTGACTGGCGCTTCCTTGAGCACCAGAGGCAGCCGCCGTTCCACCCCGTCGATCTCGACGCCAACGGACATGGCGCGCAGCGTGCTCAGCGGATCGGGTGAACCGCCTGGCAGCATATGCGGCAGCGGAATCGGCTGGATGTCCAGCAGGCGCAGATGCGGTGCAACCAAGTAACGGCGCAGCCCTGCCATCAGGACCGAACGGCTAAACGGCCAAGGATACTCCCCCTGCACCCGGCCTTCGTTCACGACCTGCTGAACATCCATCGCCATGAACGTTCTAAGTTCAAAGAATTGAGTTTTAAGTTCGGCAGTCACACACTCAAAGTACGAACGGCGCAAAAGCGCCTTTGAACTCAGAACTCAAAACTTTAAACTACTCCCAAGTACGATTATAGTTGACTTTCAACTTATCGAGAATGGCCTCTTGCAGGTCCACACCGCTGATACTGGCAAGCTGCAAAAGATACAGCGCCACGTCCGCCAATTCCCCGGCCAGGGCCGCCGTATCCGGGGGATCATCCCCCCACTGAAAATGTTCCAGCACTTCCGCCGCCTCAATCGTCAACGAAATGGCGATGTTGCGCGGCGACTGCGGGCGGGCAGAGTCGGCGTCGTACCAACCTTTGGCCGTCACAAAGGCGTGCATGGCTTCGGTAAGCGCACGGAGGGTCATCGGCTCAGTAGGCATTGGGGCTGCGCCCTGTCAGCATCTGGATAACTGTGCGAATAAGAATCTTGACATCCAGCCAGAGCGACCAGTTCTCCACGTAGTACAGATCGTATTTGGTGCGCTCCTGGACCGATGTATCGCCTCGCAGCCCGTTCACCTGCGCCCAGCCGGTCATCCCGGCCTTCATCTGGTGACGTTCCATGTAACGCGGAATGTAACTGCGAAACCGTTCCACATAAGCCTGTTGCTCCGGGCGCGGCCCGACCAGGCTCATTTGACCCAGCAGCACGTTAATGAGCTGCGGCAGTTCGTCGATGTTGGTGCGGCGTAAAAAGCGGCCCACCTTCGTCACGCGCGGATCGTTCGGCACCGTCCAGCCGGGACCATCCTTCTCCGCATCCTGGCGCATCGTGCGGAACTTGATCATGGGGAAAGGACGCCCATCCAGACCCATGCGCGTCTGGCAAAAGAACACCGGTCCGGGCGAGGAATAACGCACCACCACCGCCAATGCCAGCAGCAGCGGCGACAGAAAAACCAGGCCAAAAGCCGCCCCGGCCAGGTCCATGAGACGCTTGAGGCTGAGACGCCAGCCACGCAGCGCCACATCCCGCACGCTGAGCAGCGGCAGACCGCCCAGATCGTCCACCGACAGACCGCCCGCCATATAGGCGAACAGGTCCGGGTAAACCTTGATGTCCACCTGCCCACGCTGGCACAGGGTGATCAAATTGACCAACTGGCGATGGCTGGTATCCGGCAAGGCGATGATCACATGCCCGATCTGGAACTCATCGATCAGACGCGGCAGATCGTCATAGGAACCAATCGCCGCCACGCCCAACACATTCCCTCGCCCGCTCTCTGTAACCAGGCCGGTCAAGTTAAAGCCCAACTGTGGCGACCATTGAATTTTCTGCACAATGGACCGCGCCGGCTCGCCGTCTCCAACAATCAGCACTTCGTCCCGCCCGACACCACGCGCCCGCAGGCGGTCTGCTATCTGGCGGTGGAACTCACGCCCGACGATCACCAACAACACCGAGAAAGACCACACATAAACCAGCAAGGTGCGGGGATAGTCCGTCTCAAAGGAGGTGTTCTTAAGAAACACCGCCTGGAAGGCCACCGACAGGAACACCCCCAGCGATACCGCCGCCAGGACGCGGTAGCTCACGTCAAAACGGCTGACGGCGCGCGGCAGGTGATATAGCCGGGCAAAATACATCGAAAACAGCACCGACACGAGGTGCAAGACGATGGTCGGAAGATAGAACTCCAGCCCCGGCGGGTCCGGCGGCAGCGGAGCCAGCGGAACCAGCTCGCGCATGGCATGCCCGACCACAAACGCCAGCGCCACCATCAGCGTATCAACTACAAACAGCAACAGCGTGAGCAGGTTGCGAATCCGCCGTGCGTGTTTGGTGCTGAGGCTGGCCTGGATTAACTCGCGCGCAACGGGGTCGGTCGCCGGATTTCGGTCCACAGTGGACGCCCTCCCCGCAGCGCCAGCCCTGCCAGGATCAACGTGTGCAGCCACAGGGGAGTTTGGGCGCGGTAGTGCTTGCGATAGAAGATCAACATCGCCCGATAAAACTCCCACTGGGCGCGGCGACTCTGACGGCTGGCTGCCCGTTTGACGTGCAACACCGTCACCGCCGGGTTGTACCATACGGTCCAGCCGGCCCTCTTTACCCGGTATGCCCAATCCAGGTCCTCCCCGTACATGAAGAATGTTTCATCCAGCACACCGACCTGCGCAATAGCCTCTCGCCGTACCTGCATATATGCCCCGACGACCGAGTCCACTTCGGTCAACGTGTCAGGATCGAGGTACGTCAGGTTATACCGGCCAAAGCGGCGGCTGCGGGGAAAGAGCTTCGACAGGCCTGCCATCCGGTAGATGGCGACCTCCGGCGTCGGGAAGCTGCGGCGACAGGCCAGGTCCAGGCTGCCATCCGGCAGAACCAGCTTCGGCCCGGCCATGCCGATGCGTAGGTCGGTGTCCATAAAGGCCGTCATCGCGCGTAGCGCATCCGGCGGCAATTCGGTATCCGGGTTGAGCAACAGGCCGTAACGCGGCGCATCCGGCCCAGCCCCGCGATCCAATCCCAGGGCGCGCAAGCCCAAGTTATTGCCGTAGGGATAACCGCCGTTGACTGCGCTGGCGATCAACATCGCTTGGGGAAACTCCGCCCGCACCATATCTGCACTGCCGTCGGTCGAAGCATTATCGACCACCACCACCTGCAAGGTCACACCCTGGCTGGCATACACCGATTGCAGACAGCGGCGCAGCAGGTCGCGCGTGTTCCAACTGACGATCACGATGCCCAGGTCGGTCATAGCACCCCGTTCTCCCTAGAGCATATTTTACCACACTCCTACAGCGCCCTATCCCGCTTCTTACCTCACGGGAACCGACCACCACGACGCGAGCCGTCTCTCACGTTGAACTCAAGACTCCTCACTCAAAACTTAACTCTGCCGCTCGCCGTCGGCAGCGTCTGCAGCGGCGTGCCGCGCAGGGCAGCTCGCATAGCCTCACGGTCGTCCCAGGGATATTCCACTGTGCCGAAGCACATGCTTTGCTCGTGCCCCTTGCCGCAGGCAATCACCAGGTCGCCCGGACGGGCCATCTGCACCGCGCGATAAAGCGCCTCGCCCCGATCCGGTACGCGGAAGAACGTGTCCCCCTCTACCAATCCCCCCTGACGACAACCTTCGGCCATGGCTTCCAAAATGGAGTCCAACGACTCCGTGCGCGGGTCTTCCGCCGTCAGCACCGTCACATCGGCCAGTGCCGCCGCAACTTCGGCCATCATGCGGCGCTTGGCCGGGTCGCGCAGACCGGCGCTGCCGAACACGGCGATCACCCGCCCGCCCGGCCCGGCCAGTTCCCGCGCTGCCCCAAGCGCCTGCCGCAGCGCATGGGGCGTGTGGGCGAAATCGACGTAAGCCAAAAAGGACTGTCCCTCATCGATTCGCTCCATACGCCCTGGAATCGGCGGCGCATCGGCGATTCCGCGCGCGATAGCCTCCGCCGGGATGCCCAGGCCGATCCCCACCCCGACCGCCGCCAGCAGGTTCGGGATATTGAATCTGGGCAGCCACGAACACACCTGGAGACTCCCGCCGACGCAGAAACGGACTTCATCCGGCGTGACGACCACATGCTCTGCACGAAGATCGGCGCGCAGTGAATCGACACTGTATAGGAGATGCTGGTCCGCCGGGATCGCGGCGAAGTAGTCCGCCGAGGGGTCGTCGGCATTGATCACGGCGATCTTGCGCTGGCCAGGCTTGCGTGCGGTCTGGCTCAGCTTCCAGAACAGCCGGGCCTTCGCCTCGCGGTAAGCCTCCCAGGTCTTGTGAAAATCCAGGTGTTCGTGCGTGATGTTGGTGAGCACGGCCACGTCGAAATCCACGCCCTCCAGGCGTCCCTGCGCCAGACCGTGACTGGTCGCTTCCAATACGCAGTGCGTCAGCCCGGCAGAAACCATCTGCGCCAGGTAGCCCTGCACCTCCGGCGCGCCCGGTGTGGTAACGTGCAGCCCGGTGGACGCTTCCGCATCACCCAACACCGCTTTGACCGTGCTGATCATCCCGGCGCGCAGGCCCGCCGCCATAAGGATGCGGTGAATCAGCGTGACGGTAGTCGTCTTGCCGTCTGTGCCGGTCACGCCGATCACGATCATTTTTCGGGAAGGAAAAGCGTGGTAAGCCGCCGCCAGCAGCCCCAACGCCGCCTTTGCGTCGGGAACGGCAGCGTAGGGCACAGGGCAGTTTATTGGGGCGGCAGGACGTTCCCCAACCACCGCCGCCGCACCATTGGAGACGGCCAGCGGGATGAGGTCGTGCCCGTCCGTCACCGCGCCGGCCCGCGCGACGAACACCCCGCCCGGCTGCACATCCTGCGCGCGGTCCGTCACCGGAGACACGATCTCGGCCTCACCTGACGCCACGACCGGGTCGGGAAGATGCGCAAGCAGTTCGGTAAACCTCATTCGTGCCCTCACCCCTGGGAAGATAGGGGCACAACTCCTTCTCCCGCGCCCCCACAAACACGGCAAGTATACCCATGCCCTGCCAAGAGCAACAAAAGGGCCGGAGAAATTCCCCCGGCCTGGATAGGATATCCCTGTGGCAAGACAACGCCGGGCTAATTCATCCGCGCGGCCATTTCGCGCAGGCCCGCCCGCACACTGCCGTCGATCACGCGGTCCCCGGCGCGGACGATGATCCCGCCCAGAATGGTCGGATCCACGCGGAAATGAATCTCCTGTGCGCCAGTCTGGTCCTTGACAGCACGCTGCTCAGCTTCTGAGAGCGGCAGGGCGCTCGTCACCTCGACGGTGCCGCCCAGGTTACGCGCCCCGGCAGGCGCATTGGCGAAGAAATCCGCCACCAGCTTCTGCTGGCGCTTCTCATCCAGCGCCTCACCCAAAAGATGTTGCGCCGCCGCTATTGCCAGCGCCGCCACCTGGCCGCGCATCTCGGCCAACAGCTGATTGCGCTGTTGTTCGGCGTCGGCGCGCGCCTTAACCTTGATCGCGTCGGCCTCGCGCTGCGCCTCTTCCAAAATGGATTTGGCGCTCTCATCGCCGCGACCGCGCGCCTCGTCGGCAAGACGGGCCGCCTCCCGCCGCGCCTGCTCAAGGATGCGCCCCGCTTCGGCTTCGGCTTCGGCCCGCGCTTTGGCGTTATACTCAGCATCTTCCAGGCTCTTGGCAATCTTCATCGCGCGCTCGTCCAGCCGCCGCATGATCGGTCGCCACGCAAACGCCGCGAACAGCACGAAAATAATGCCAAAATTCACCAGCTGGGCGATGAGAAACCCGCCGTTGATTCCCAGTGCACCTAATGGGTCCACAATCAGCCTCCCTCAGGGCTATTACAGCACGAACAGGATGATCAGGGCAACCACCAGGGCGTAAATGGCAACCGCCTCGGCGAACACGATGCCCAGGATCATGTTGGTCTGAATCTGCCCGGCGGCTTCTGGGTTACGTCCAATCGCCTGCATCGCGCCCTGCACCATCAGGCCGATGCCGATGCCCGGTCCCAGCGCGCCGATCATTGCCAGCCCTGCGCCCAGCGCCTTGAGACCGATTGTGAGATCACCAGTCATGGGTTCATTCCTCCCTTTATTGTTATCGAGAAAAAGTCTCTGTCTTTGTCTAAGCGGGTTGCTTTAGGGATGCTCGTCGTCGCCGTGATGCCCGGCCATCGCCTGGGCGCTGAACACCAGTGTGAGCACCGCAAACACAAACGCCTGCATCAGCCCGACGAACAGTTCCAGGCCGTAGATCACCACTGGGACGATCAGCGCCAACAGAAAGCTGATGATAAACAGCAGCACCGACCCGGCAAACAGATTGCCGAAAAGACGGAAGGCGAAGCTGATGATCTTGGCGAACTCCGACACAATCTCCAGCAACCCCACCAGAAAATCGATCAGCCCCAGCGGCTTCTTGCCCAGGTTACCCAACGCATCCAGATTGATGAACTTCTGGAAGTAATTCGGCCCTTGCGCCCACACCCCGAACACCTGGATCGCCACGACCGCGAACAATGCCAGGGCGACCGTCAGATTGAGGTCGGTCGTCGCACCGCGCACAAAAGGCGTTACCACAAGCAGGTTCGGGTTGGCCCCACCTGGAGTCGCGGCGGCTGTTTCGCCTTCAGCGTGTGTGGTCGCTTCGCCTTCCCCTTCGCCCTCATGCTCAGGGTTTACAAAGCCGACTTCTGCACACTTGGTCACGTAGTCGTCGGGGATGTGGCCGAAGTGTTCCAGTTCGCAGGCACAGAAGTCCGGCAATGTGGCGGCTGTACCGGCGTCGAGCGGACCGGTCACATCCAGCCGTTCTACCGGGGTCTGGCCGATCTCCGCGATCTGGACTGCCGGATAGCCGTTCAGACTGGGGTGCGCACAGTGCAGCAGCCCCACGCTCTCCGCGCCGGGGATCAGCTTGATCCAGTTGGCGATCAGCAAAAACATAAAGATGGTCATGACCAGCGGAAAAACCCGCCCCGCCCGCGCCCCGGCGATAGATTTGGACAGGTTATACCAGTACTCAGACACCAGCTCCAGCACCCCCTGGAGCCGCCCCGGCACGGCTTTAATCCCGCCGCTCCTGGTATGCAGCCAGAGCAGGATCAGCAGCAGAATCAGGCTCGTCACCAGCGTGCCGACCATCGTATTGGTCAGGTCGAAGCCTTCAAACGGGAAGTCCTTCCACAGCACTTCGCCCGGCACCGAAATCACCGGCAGCGCCATGCCCGTCCCCTGGCTCGGCAGGAAGGCGAACGGCAGCCACACACACACCACCGCCGTAAAGACCACGATGCCGATCAGGACGAGGAGTCCACGTAACGTTTTATTCACGCTCGAACCTCCTCTCGCTCAACAATAGTCGCACCCGTTTAACCCTCCTTAAAAGTTATCGAGCCTGGGTTTATTCATCCCCGCCTGGGCCGGGAGGCCGGATGGCGCGCGTCATACGCAGAGTGAGAAAAAGCATAACGCCCAGACTCACCGGAACGCTCAACACCACCAGGACGATAGTCAGCGGCCCGCGCACACCGATTTGCGCATCCAGCCACAGCCCCAGCAACAATGCGCCGGCGACCAGGATCACCGTGACGAATCCTACCAGCCCGGCGATCCCCGCCAGAGTCAGGTTGCGCGCACGGCTGCTGCGGTTACGATCCCCCTGCACTCCCCTGCTCCTGAAACACCCGCTCAACGCTTGCGAGCGCGGATTGTGTGCATTCTATCACAAGCCCTATAATTTCGCCAATATTTGTCCAGAAAATTCAACCGCCAAGACGCCAGGGATTTTCCCTTCCCGACGACCTGGCGGTTGAGCAGTTTTAGAACAACAGCGCCCGCGCGCCCGTCAGTGCCCAGTTATACAGCGGGGCTGCGACCACACCCAGGAAAATCACCCCCAACGTGGTGAAAGCCAGTGCCCAGGCGTGGCTGTTGCCAACCGGGATCGGCACGTCTTCGTTCTGGCCGCGATCCACATACATCACTTTAACCACGACCAGATAGTAGTATAGTGCCACGATGGCGTTGATCACGCCCACCAGTGCCAGCCAGACCAGGTTGGCGTCCACCGCCGCGTTGAACAGGAAGAATTTGCCAAAAAAGCCCGCCGCCGGAGGAATACCGCCCAACGACAGCAGGGCGATGGTCATCGCCAGCGCCAGGCCCGGACTACGCCGGTTCAGTCCGGCCAGGTCCGCGATCTGCTCGCTGCCGGTCGCGCGCGCCACCAGAATCACCACCGTAAACGCGGCGATGTTGGTGAGCGTGTACATGAACATGTAGAACGTCACCGCCGCCATGCCCGCCCCGCCCTGCGCGCTGATCGCCACCACGCCGATCAGGGCGTAGCCCGCCTGCGCGATGGACGAATAGGCCAGCAGCCGCTTGATGTTCTTCTGCCACAGAGCCACCACATTGCCCAGCGTCATCGTGGCTGTCGCCAGCAGGGCCAGCATTTGCACCCAGATGGCATCGTAACCGACAAAAACCGCCATGAAGAAGCGCATCAGCAGCGCGAAACTGGCCGCCTTGCTCGCCACGCTGATGAAGGCCGTGACGGGCGTCGGCGCGCCTTCGTATACGTCCGGCGTCCAGAAGTGGAACGGCACGGCGCTGATCTTGAAGCCGAAGCCGACCGCCACCATCACCAGGGCCAGCAGCACCGCGTAATCCGGCACGCGGCTGCCCGCCAGCAGTTCGCCCAACGCATAGATGTTGGTCTGGCCGCTAAAGCCATAGAGCAAACTGAGGCCGTACAACGCGATGGCCGAGGTAAACGCCCCAAACAGGAAGTACTTGAGGCCGCTTTCGCCAGAGCGCGGGTCGCCGCGCAAAAAGCCCGCCAGCATATACAGGCTGATCGAGGTCGTCTCCAGCGCCAGGAAGACCATGATCAGGTCCGACGCCGCGCTCAAGAGGCTGGCGCCGATGGTGGCGACGATCAGCAGGGCGTAGTACTCGCCCCGCCGCCCGACGCCCGGCACGTCCACACTGATCAGGCAGGTCAGTGCCCCGGCCAGGATCACCATCGTGCGGAAAATTTGCGACAGCGCATCGTGCCGGATCATGCCGCCCAACACCAACTGCGCGCTCAGGTCCTCGGACTGCGGCGGGGTGAACACCAGCAGCACCAGCACGACCGCGACCATACCCACCGCGCCGACGATCCCTAGGGAGCGGCGGCGGCTCTCCGGCCAGGCCAGGTCCAGCGCCAGGATCAGGATCGCCAGGATGGTCAGCAGGATTTCCGGCAAGATGGCGAGCAGACTCGCCGTTGGGTTAACGGTTTGGAAGTCCACTTACGCCCCTCCTCCAAACAGCCTGATAATCGGCGCCACACCGCTCTCGACCATCGGGGCCATAATGCTCGGCCACACGCCCAGGATGATCATCGCCGCCAGCAGCATCACCAGCGCCGCCTTGTCCAACACGGTCACGTCGCCCACACCGGCGAACCGCTCCCGATTAAACTCTCCGAAGAACACCTGCTGCACGACCCGCAGCACATAGGCCGCCGTGACGATGATGCCCAGCGCGGCCACAATGGCGATCACGCCGTAGTAATTCGCCAGCGTCCAACTGCCGATTTGCAGCGTGATGTTCGGCCCGGCGTCCCACAGGCCGGTGAAGATGGGGAATTCCGCCACGAAGCCGCTCAGCCCTGGCATCCCCATGCTCACCAGCCCGCCGACAATGAAGGCGAAAGCCACCCAGGGCATCACCTGCCTAAACCCACCCAGGCTGGGAATGTCGCGCGTGTGCGCCCGGTCGTAGACCATACCGACGCAGGAGAAGAACAGGGCCGTCATGACACCGTGACTGAACATTTGCAGGCCCGCGCCCGTCATACCGTAGATGTTCATCGTCGCCCAGCCCATACTCACCAGCCCCATATGGCTGACCGACGAGAAACCGATGACGTACTTGAAGTCGCGCTGGCGCATAGCGATGAACGCGCCGTAGACCACGTTGATCAGCGTCAAAAACACGATCCAGGGCAGATGCGCCTGCGCTCCTTGTGGCAAAAGCTGCACGGCCACGCGCAGGGCGCTGTACGCGCCGAGCTTCATCAGCACGCCCGCATGGATCATCGAGACGGCAGTCGGCGCGGCCACGTGACCGTCAGGACTCCAGTTATGGAAGGGAAACACGCCCGCCAGCACGCCGAAGCCCAGAAAGATGAAGGGGAACCACACCCGCGCGAACGTCAGCCCATCGACGCCAAACACATTCGCATTGAAAGGGCTATCGGGCATGGCCGCAACATTCATCAGATGGATGACATCGAAACTGTATGTCCCGGTGGCGTCCCCGGCCACGAAGTACATCGCCAGCACGCCGACCAGCGCGATCACCGAGCCGACCAGGATGTACAGCGTCAGCTTCATCGAGGCGTACTCGCGTAGGTCCTTCCAGCCCCACGTGACGATCAGCAGGTACATCGGGAAGATCGCCAGTTCGTAGAAGAAGAACAGCACGAACAGGTCCATCGCCACGAAAACGCCGTACACGCCCGTCACCAGCAGCAGGAAGAAGGCCATAAACTCACGGGTGCGCTCCTCGATGCCCCAGGAGATCAATACGCCCGCGAAAGAGGCCAGGCCAGTCAGCAGCACCATCGGCGCGCTGATCCCGTCCACGCCCAGGTGGTAATTGATGCCCAACGCCTCCACCCAGGAGATGTTCTCCTGGAACTGGAACATCTGCTCCGGGGTCGTAGCGGCGTTAGCTGCCGCCACATCGTAGTTGAAGTAAACGAACAGGCCCAGCAGCAGGCTGAATCCCGTCGCCGCCGCCGCAATGATGCGTGCTTCCTGCTTGGCGGTTTTCGGCAGCAGCAGGATCAGGATCGCGCCCGCAATCGGCGCAAGGGTGATGACGCTCAGAACGGGAAAGGGTGAGTTCATATTTGCCCCTGCCTATCCGCCAAACAGCCGGGTTACGGTGGTGTTGATCATCGGCAAAATCCAGTTAGGCAACAGCCCGGTCAGCAGCATCAGCGCCAGCAGCGGCGCAATGGCGATGCCCTCGCGCCAGGTGATCTCCAGGCGGTGGTGTTGGCGGTTGTAGTCCACCCATTCCTGAGAGGGCTTGCCATGCAGCACCTTCTGGATCGCCTTGAGGATGTACGCGCCGGTGAACAGCAGCCCGATCATGCTGAGCAGTGTCATCAGGCTAAAGGCCGGCACGGCAAACGCCCCACGCACCACCAGGAACTCGCTGACAAAACCCGCCAGCCCAGGCAGGCCCAGGCTGCCCATCGAGGTGAAGATCAGGATGCCGCCGTACACCGGGGCCAGCACCCAGAAACCGCCCATCTGCCGCAGGTCGCGTGTGTGAATCTTGTGGTACAGCGCGCCGACCAGCAAGAACATACCCGCCGAACTCAGCCCGTGCGCGAACATCTGCATGGCTGCGCCGTTCATGGCGAGGATGGCGCTCTGGCGGGCGCTTTCCAGTTCCTCCGGTGACATGCCACTGCCGCCCGTGTAGGCCGCGCCATAGACGTAGGCCGCCGCGGCCACGCCCAACACCACAAAGCCCATGTGATTCACCGAGCTGTAGGCCACCAGTCGCTTGAAGTCATTCTGCCCGTAGGCGGCCAGTGCCCCCAGGATGATCCCGGCCATGCCCAGGAAGGCGATGACGCCGGAGAAGGCTGCCGCCTGCGCCGGGAACAGCGGGATCACCAGACGCAGGAAGCCGTAAGCGCCCAGCTTGAGCAGCACGCCCGCCAGGATCATCGATCCGGCAGTCGGCGCTTCGGTGTGGGCGTCCGGCAGCCAGGTGTGGAACGGCCAGATGGGCACCTTGATGGCGAACGCCAGGAAGAACGCTAGGAACGCCAGGTTCTTCACCGTCTCCACGCCAATACCCAGGAAAGTTCCACCGTCGCCCTGGAAAGCCGGCCAGAAGGTCATCAACTGCGTGATGTCCATCGTGCCCGCCGTCAGGCCGATCAACTGGATCGAGAGCAGCAGGCCCAACGACCCGGCCATCGTATACAGGAAGAACTTCACCGAGGCATATACACGGTTCTGGCTACCCCAGATGTTGATCAGGAAGTACATCGGCACCAGGCCGATCTCCCAAAAGACGAAGAAGATCATCAGGTCCAGACTGGCAAAAACGCCCATCAGCCCGGTTTCCAGGAACAGGAACAGGGCCATGTACAGGTTCACCCGGTCCTCGATCTCGAAGCTGATCAGGATCGCCAGCGGCGCGAGGATGCCCGTCAGCAGGATCATCACCACGCTCAGGCCGTCCACGCCCAGATGCCACGACGATCCCAGCAGGGCGAACCAGGGCGCGCTCTCCTCGAACTGAAAGCCGCCCGCCGCCTGGTCGTAGTTGGCAAACAGGTAGACCGCCAGCAACAGTTCCACCAGGCTAACGCCCAGCGCCACCCAGCGCGCCGCGACCTTGTGGCCTTCTGCCGACATGGGCAACGCCAGCATGAGCAGCAGCAACACCGATCCGGCAGCGGGCAGAAAGATAATCAGGGTCAGTAGACTCGTGTCCAGGTTGAATGGCAGTGTCATTCCATCGTCCCCCTAACCGCGCCCGATCAGCCGCACGAAGACGACCACGCCGATCACCAGCGCCGAGAGCAGCGCCATCAGCAGGTACTGCTGCACCTGCCCGCTCTGAAGCTGGCGGAACCAGCCCCCGAAGCGGGCGATCCCCGACGGGATACCGTCGCCGACGCCGTCGATCACCACGCGGTTGAAGCGCTTGAAGGTCTCGCCGATGGCCGTCGCCGCGCGCCCGATAAAGTGCAGCACGCCGTCGATGATGCCGCGATCCACGATTTGGGCCACCAGCACATCGCTGATCCACTGGGCAGGCCGGACGAAGGCAACATCATAAAGCTCGTCCAGGTAGAACTTGCGCTGCATGGCCGTGTAAATGGCCGGGCTGACGCGGTCCAGCGCGACCTTCGTCGGGTCTTCCTGGCCCGCTGCCAACGGCTTTCGCCAGTAGACCATCCAGCCCGCCCAGATGCCGCCCAAAGCCACCAGGAACGAGATCAGCACCGGCAGCCAGTTGAAGGCGACCTTTGGCATTTCTTCGGCCAATGTGCCGGTGACGAAGTTGTGGAACGGGTTGCCGTAGGGACTGAAGATAGCTCCCAGTAGCGGGAAGTCTGGGTGCACGCCGACGAAACCCGCGATCACCGCGAACACCGCCAGTACGAGCAGCGGCCCCTGCATAAAGCCAGAGATCGCCTGCGCCGCCGGGGTCGGGTGTTCGGGATCGACAAAACCCGCGTGTTCCGCCGCCGCCGTGCGCGGCTGCCCGCCAAAGACCAGCGCGAGCTGCCGCGTGGTATAGAAGGCCGTCAGAAAGGCCGCCACCGCCAGCAGGATGAAGACGAAGACCGCCGGGCCGAACCACTCGCCGCCGACGCCCAGGTGCCACGCCTCGGCCAGGATTTCGTCCTTCGACCAGAAGCCAGCGGTGATCAGCGGGAAGCCCGCCAGGGCCATGCCGCCCGCCAGGAAAGCCCACCACGTCACCGGGATGCGCTGCCGCAGCCCGCCCATGCTGCGGATGTCCTGCACATCGATGGGCGCGGCGTGTTCGCCATGATGCCCTTCGTGCGCGTGGTGCTCGCCGTGCTCCATTGCATGGATCACCGCGCCGGAAGACATGAACAGCAGCGCCTTAAAGATGCCGTGCGTGATCAGATGGAACGCCGCCGCCACGTAAGCGCCGATACCCAGCGCCGCCATCATGAACCCCAACTGGCTGATGGTCGAATAGGCCAGGATACGCTTGATGTCGTTCTGCGCAACGGCGATGATTGCCGCGAACAGGGCCGTGAACGCCCCCACGTAGGCCATCACCATCAGCGGCGCGTTATAGATGCCGTGATGCGGGTCGGCCCCGGCGGCCAGCAGCGGGTACATGCGGATGATCATGTAGATGCCGGCAGACACCATCGCCGCCGCATGGATCATCGCGCTGACCGGGGTTGGGCCTTCCATCGCGTCCGGCAGCCAGACGTGCAGCGGGAACTGCGCGCTCTTGCCCACCGTGCCGATCACCAGGAAGACGCCGATCAGCCCTGCCGCGCTGATCGCCCCGCCGAAGATCAGCGCGGGCGTGGAGGCCAGTTCGGCCAGGAATTCGTGATTGAAGAAGATGTCGCGGAAATTGAGCGTGCCCGCCTGGGCGAACAGGTACACGATGCCGATCAGCATGATCACGTCGGCCACGCGCGTCGTCATGAACGCCTTGACGCCCGCCTTATGCGCGCTCTCCTTCTCGAACCAGAAGCCGATCAGCGAGTACGAGCAGAAGCCCATCACCTCCCAGCCGATGAAGAGCAGCAGCAGGTTATCGGCCACCACCAGCGTCAGCATCGCCCCGGCGAAGAGCGCCATGTAGCCGAAGAACCGCTCCCGGCGCGGGTCGTTCGCCATGTAGCCGACCGAGTAGATCATGATCATGCTGATCGCCAGCGGGACCATGAACAGCATGACCGCCGTCAGAGGGTCCACCAGCACGCCGATGTTGAACTGCGTCGCCCCGGTATCCATCCAGGCCACCTGCGAGGAGAAGGCACTGCCGCCGAGGGGATCGCCGAAAGCCAGGCCCAGCGCCCGCAGCAGCACCGCCAGAGACATCCCCCAGGAAAGCACAGTCGCGGCCAGGGCGGTGAGCGTGGTGAGGAACCAGCTTCGGTTGAACAGCAAAAAGATCAGCGCGGAGGCGATCAGCGGCGGAACCGGGATCAGCCAGGGTAGAAAGTTCGCGTTCGTCCAATCGATCATAGGATCACCACTTTAGCAGGTTGGCGTCGTCCGCCACGACGCTCTGGCGGCGGCGGTAGATGGCAATAATCAATGCCAGACCGACGGCGGCTTCGGCAGCGGCCACGACGAAGACGAAAACGACAAACGCCTGTCCCATCATGGTCGCCGGCGTCACAAAACGCCAGAAGGCAACCAGGTTGATATTGACGGCGTTCAGCATCAACTCCACGCCCATCAGGATCGCCACCGCGTTGCGCCGGGCCAACACCGTGAATATCCCCAGGCAAAACAGCGCCGCCGCGACCACGAGGTACATCCACAAAGGCACCATGGTTTCCCCCTATCCCCGCGTCTCGCCCGGTTCATCCGGCTCGTCGTCACGGGCGATGTAGATCGCGCCGCTCAACACCCCCGCCAGCAGCAGCGCCGCCACTTCAAACGGCAACACATACTGGCCGGGGTCGAGCAGCGCCTGCCCCAGTGCCGTTGTGCCATCGGCAGGCGGGTCGCCCGTAGGATTCAACGGCAGCACCGCGTTTTCGCCCTGCCCCACCTGGACAAAGACCACCACCAGCACGGCGAAGAGAAACAGGGCCACGACGGCGGCGACGCTCCACTGGTCGTTCATCACCCTGCGCGCCGTCACCATGCCGCGCGTGAGCATCACGGCGAAGATGATCAGGATGGCAATGGCGCCCATGTAAATCAACACCTGCACCGCCGCCAGAAACGGCGCCGCCAGCAGCACGAACAGCCCCGCCACCCCGAACAAGCTCACCAGCAACATCAGGGCTGAGCGGAACAGGTTGCGCGTCAGCGCCACCCCCACGCCGCCCGCCAGGGTGATAATCGAGAAGACGGCAAAGACGACGATCTCTGCGGTTAATTCCATCGGGCTATATCCCCCTTCACCGAGCCGCCGCAGCCGGGGCTTCCGAAGTGTGCTCTGCGCCTTCGGCGCGCAGCGTATAGTCGGTTTCGTCCACCAGAGCTTCCACCTGCTGCCGCGCCCGCCGCCCGGCCTGCCCTAGCAGCGCCGCCGTGACGCCCACCAACGCAATATTGCCCAAGAGCAGCAGACCCGTGCGCGGCAATTCCGCGATCTGGTTCGGTCCGAAGAGTCGGTAGATGCCCCCGGCCACGCCCGCGAACTCGTTCGCAGCAATCGCCTGCGCGCCGGCAAAGTCCGGCGTGGGAATAATCTTGAACAGGAAAGCCATCAGCAGCACATTCGCCAGCGCCAGCGGCACCAGAAACTTCCAATTGAAGGCCAGCAGTTGGTCGATGCGCACGCGCGGCACGGTCAGCCGCAGCCAGATTTGCACAAAGTACACCAGCATCGACTTGAGCATCAGGTAGACGATGCCCAGAAACGGAATCTGCTCCGCGCCGGGGCCGCTCCAGCCGCCCAGAAACAGCACGGCGAACAGAATCGAGACGAAAAAGGCGTGCATGAATTCGCCCAGGTAGAACATCGCCCAGACCATGCCGCTATACTCGATGTTGTAGCCCGCCACCAGTTCGCTTTCGGCTTCTAGCAGGTCAAACGGCGCACGCCCGACTTCCGCCTGGCTGGAGATGAAGAACAGGAACGCCGTGACGGGAACGGCGAAGATGTACCAGATATGCTGTTCCCGCACTAGGCCCTGCATACTCATCGTCCCGGACAGCATCACCGGCACCAGCAGCGCCAGCACCATTGGCACTTCGTAGCTGACCAGGTGCGCGACCACGCGGAACGCCCCCAACAGGGCATACTTGTTATTGCTGCCCCAGCCAGCCATCAGCACGGCAATCACGCCGAACGCGCCGACGGCGATCACATACAAGATGCCGACGCTCAGGTCAGTGCCGATGACCACCGGCGAGAACGGGATCACCGCCGCGATCAGGATCACGCCCACCACCGCCAGGATCGGCGCGGCAAAATACACCGGGCGGTCGGCGTTGCGCGGGACGATCACCTCTTTGGTCAGTAGTTTGAGCGCATCGGCGATGTTCTGGATCAACCCCCAGGGACCAACGCGGTTCGGGCCGATGCGATCCTGCACCCGCGCGGCCATCTTGCGCTCGACCCAGATGCCGAACAGCACCCAGACCATACCAAAACTCGCCGCCACGAGCACGCCGAGGAAGATGTCGATGAAAGCCGCCCAGCCGGGTTGCATCCCCGCCTGAATTAACGCTTCTTTGAGCATAGGCCGCCTTTCAATAGACCAAGACCAGCAAAAAGGCCGATAGGTCTCTACCGGCCATCACCGCCTTACATCCACTCCAGCGCGCCTTTACGCCAGATGTAGACGAGTTCTACTGCCAGCAGCAAGATAAATATCGCCGCCGCCACAAACGCGAACAGCCCCATGTTGCCAAAGGCCACCGCCCAGGGAAACAGCAGGGCGACCTCGACATCGAAGACCACGAATACCAGGGCGAAGACATAGTACTGCACCCGGAACTGCACCCAGGCATCCCCAACGGTTTCGATGCCGCATTCGTAGGTGTCGCTCTTGAGCGGATTGGGTTTGCGCGGGCCAAGCAGCCAGCCGAGCACCATCGGCACGACGGGCAAGATGGCAGAAATTGCCAGCAGCACGCCGACAAAGGCCCATTCGTTCAGATGCATGGAGGACTCCTTGGGCAGAGGTAATCGGGAAATATTCCGGTTTGTCTGGCGCAGGTATATTTTGCACAAAAAAGAACAAGTATGGTCAGTATAACATCCTGACCGAATCTTGACAACGCCGCTGTAGAATTTTTCACCTGCGCGTCTTGTTTTTGCCCAAAGATGAAGCTGGGCGGGTTGGTAAAAATTATAACTTACCCCTGATGAATGACAAACACCCCGCCACAGCTTTTTATCCGGTCGCGTAAGTTCCGTCAGGCAAACATGAGCAGGTCGGCAGGAAAACGGTGCATAGCCCGCCCACCCTTTCGGGTATACTCACTTTAAAAAGCATATCTTTTGGAGTCACGCTTGATCCAATTACATGCCTTCAAACCTGCGCCGGAGCGATGGGACGCCTTCGTCGCCGCACACTCGCAGGCGCACATCCTGCAAACACCCGCCTGGGGCCGCCTGAAAGCCGCCTTTGGCTGGCGCGCCGACCGGATCGCCCTGGCGGACGAAAGCGGCGCCATCTGCGCCGGGACGCAGATTCTCTACCGCCGCCTGCCCTTCCGCCTGGGGACGCTGGCCTACCTCCCCAAAGGGCCGCTCACGCCGCCGAACTGGTGGGACGGTGAGTCCACGTTGATGGCCGGGCTGTGGCAGATCATTCACCGGGATGCGCGGCAACACGGCGCCCGCTGGCTCAAGGTGGAAGCGCCGTTCGAGGAATCGGAGGCCATCGGCGCGGCGCTGCGGGCGGCAGGATTTCGCCCCTCGGTGCAGAACGTCCAGCCGCCGCGCACGGTGCTGCTTGATATTTCCAGCGACGAGGAGTCGATCCTGGCAGCCATGAAGCAGAAGACGCGCTACAACATCCGCCTGAGCGCCAAAAAAGAGGTCACAGTCCGCGAGGGCACACGGGCCGACCTTGCCAGCTTCAACACGATGATGGCGATCACGGGCGGGCGGGACGGCTTCGGCGTCCACGCGCCGGACTACTACATGCGCGCCTACGACCTGTTTGCGCCGTCGGGCCGCGCCGCGCTGTTGATCGCCTCTTACGCAGGGCATGACCTGGCCGGTGTGATGGTCTTCGCGCTGGGGAAAACCGCCTGGTACTTCTATGGCGCATCGACCGACGAGGAACGCCAGCGGATGCCCGCCTATGCGGTTCAGTGGGAAGCCATCCGGTGGGCCAAAGCGCATGGCTGTACGGTGTACGACTTGTGGGGCATCCCCGACGTGGACGAGGCAACGCTCGAAGCGGAGTTCGAGACGCGGCAGGGCG
This sequence comes from uncultured Anaerolineae bacterium, assembly GCA_964529715.1. Taxonomy (GTDB): domain Bacteria; phylum Chloroflexota; class Anaerolineae; order Aggregatilineales; family Ch27; genus CAZGXI01. Next base: position 51,121 of record CAZGXI010000022.1, read on the forward strand.
ACCTGTGGGGCGTATACCGCTTCAAACGCGGCTTCGGCGGGCGCGTGACCCGGCAGATGCCTGCCTGGGATTGCGTCTACAACCCACCTGTCTACGCACTTTACCGTTTATTCCTCAGACTGACCCGGAGAGATGATCATGCCGGTTGAATCGTTCACCCTGGAACACCGCCTGTGGCCTGCCTGTGTCGAACACCTGGAACGAGTCGGCATGGCTCATTGGGTGCTGGACGACAACCGTCAGCCGAAGCCGGGCATTTACTTCCTCGGCGTGGTCGAAGGCGATGCCGTCGTCGGGCACATCACGCTCCTGCTACAAGACATCGTCTGCCCGGAGACGGAATGGAGCAGCGAGATGGATCGGACCGTCCGCCTGCCAGACGGCGAACCGCTGCGGGAGACGTTCGTGCAGACCTTCGCCGTTGATCAAGAGCACCGCCGCCGGGGGTACGGCCTGGCACTGCAAAAAGCGGCTCTGGCCCTCACCCGCGAACTCGGCTGCTACCAGATGCGCTCGTGGTCCTCGCTAGATAAGCCTGCCAACTACGCCCTCAAGCTCAGTCTGGGCTTTGCCGTGCACCCGGCCACTTACGAGGCCCCAGGCGGGCAGCAGATCAGTGGTGTATACTTCGTCAAAACCGTGTAGGTACAGCAGTGTTGAGTTCAAAGTTCAGAGTTTTGAGTTCTGAATCTACCGGGAGCTATCTTCAGGTCGTTTCTGGAGCGCCTGCTTTCCTAACTCAAAACTTAGAACTCAAAACTTAGAACTCCCTGGAGTTCGGGCTGCCGTGCATCGCAAACTCATCGTCATACTCGCCATTGTGTTGGCTGCCGGGATCGTTGAAATGATTCTCCTGCTGGCCCAGGCCCGGCGCTTCCTACCTGTTGAATTGATCGAGACGCCCATCCCGCTCGCTGCGGCTGACACACCGACGCTCTCACCGCCGCCCACATCCACGCCCAAGCGAATCGCCTCATCGACGGCGACCTTCACGCCTGCCCCAACCATGACCGCAGCCGCCTCAAACACAGGGACGCCGACGCACCTTCCGCCGCTGCCCACGCCCGCCGAACTCAACGGCGTGCCGTTGGACTCGGTCATCGTGCTCCCGCCAGAGGTTCAAGAACACATCCGGCAGATTTTCGCCGCCGGGCAGGCACGGGGGCGCAACGCACGTGCTTTCTCCAAGCTAGGAGACAGCACCATCGAGGACCCGTACTTCATGGGCCGTTTCGACGGTGGACCGTACAACCTCGGACCCTACGGCTACCTTCAACCGACCATCGACTACTACGCCGGGTCGTTCGGGCGGGACAGCATCGCGGTGCAGATCGGGCTACACACCTGGTCGGTGTTCGACCCGATGTTTGCTGACCCGGACCTGTGCCGGGCCAACGAGCATATGCTGGCCTGCGAGTTCCGGCTGCATAATCCGAGCGTGCTGTTCATCCGTCTGGGATCAAACGACGTGGGCCTCCCGGACCTGACGGAAACCAGTCTGCGCCGTATCATCGACTACTGCCTTGAGCAGGGTGTGATCCCGATCTTAGGCACAAAGGCAGATCGCTTCGAGGGGCGCGATAACTTCAACAACAACCTGCTCCGGCAGCTTGCGGCAGAATACCGCGTGCCGCTGTGGGACTTCGACCTGATCGCGCAGACGTTGCCGGGGCGTGGGCTAGCCGGGGACGGCGTGCACCTGACTGGCCTTTCTACTACCGATTACACGCAGCCCCAGGCGCTCCAGCGCGGCTACGGCGTGCACAACCTGACCGCGCTGATGATGCTGGACCGCGTGTGGCGGGCGGTCGTCGTCGCGCCGTAGCATCGCCTCGAAATTGCCACTACAACACTGAAAGCTGAATGCCGATGGCTGAATGCTTCTTCATCTCCGATCCCGCTGTGTGGAACGCTCTCCTACGCCCCCTGCCCTGCGCACACATCCTTCAGACCTGGGAATGGGGTGAATTCAAGCGGCGCACCACCGGCTGGACTCCCGAACGACTGGTCTTCCGGCAAGGCGATCAGGTCGTCGCCGCCGCGCAGATTCTCACCCGGCGCGTTGGGCCGCTGCGCGTGATGTACGTCCCCAAAGGCCCGGCGCTCGACTACGCCGACTCTGGTCTGCTGGCCACCGTGCTGGATCGCCTGCAAACGCTCGCCCGGCAGCGCGGCGCGATCTGGCTCAAGATCGATCCCGACGTGGTTGCCGGGACGGGAATCCCGAACAGTTCCCCTCTCCCTGAGGGAGAGGGGGAAGGGGGTGAGGGCCAGGACCGGGACGATCCCACCGGCCAGGCCGTGCTTCGGACACTCCGGGCGCGCGGCTGGCGCTTTTCCGCCGACCAGGTACAGTTCCGCAACACAATCACGGTCGATCTGACCCGTTCTGCTGACGACCTGCTGCTGGCGATGAGCCAGAGCACCCGACGCAAGGTCCGCACCGCCGAAAAGAAGGGCGTCACCGTTCGCCCGGCAGGCATGGACGACATCCCGACTCTCTACGAGCTGTACCGCGTCACCGGCGAACGCGATGGCTTTCTGATCCGCCCGCTGGAATACTACCGCGACGCCTGGGGAACCTTTATGCAAGCCGGGCTGGCCCAGGCGTTCCTGGCAGAAGCGGAAGGCAGGCCCATCGCCCACGTGATTTTGCTGCACTTCGGGCGCAAGTGCTGGTATTTCTACGGCGCATCGAGCAACGAGGCGCGTGAGCGGATGCCTAACTACGCGCTGCAATGGGCAGCCATGCAGTGGGCGCAGGCGCAGGGCTATCCCGTGTACGATTTTTGGGGCGCGCCGGACGTGTTCGAGGAGTCGGATCGGCTGTGGGGCGTCTACCAGTTCAAGCGCGGCTTCGGCGGCGTGATCACACGGCACATCGGCGCGTGGGACTACGCCCCTTACCCAGCTCTCTACCGGGCTTACACCATCCTCATGCCGCGCGTCTTGGGGTTGATGCGAAGACGGACAGATTAACTGCCCGTTCACCAGAGTTGTTAACCTTTGGGCTTCCGTGCGCGCGCCAGCAACGCCGTCGTTGCGGCGAGCAATCCGGCGGCCAGGGCGATGATTCCCCGGCCAGCGGTTACGGGCATATCCGGCGGGTAGCCGGTCGCAGGCAGCGCACGCGGCTGCGTGCTTACAAAGGATACATCTGTTGTGACGGCCAACAGAGACGATGTGGATGTTGCCGTTGGTGCTGAACCGACCGTCGAGGATGACACAGGTGTGGGCAGAGGCATGTTCGTGGGCGGTGAATTGACAGGCGGTGAACCGCCCGGATTGACCAGCGGTGGTGGAGCGCCCGGCAAAACCCGCAGATAAGCGATCCGGCCATAGGTGCCAGTATTCGATGCCCAGGGATTGCCACGCTCGTAAGTGCCCAGACCTGCCACGCTCGCCAGCCGCAAATCGGGATCAGGATCAAAGAAGTAGCCGGGCTGACCAAGCTGGGCAACCTCGGCGGCCAGGATGTCCGTCATCACACATTCAATCGCCAGCGGATCGGTGGCGAAGAACAGGCTGTTGGGCGCAGCGTTGCCGAACGAACTCCACCGCGTCGGCGGGCCGATGGGTTCGATGTTTGCGCCGAACAGCCCGTCGCCCACCACCAGGATTGTCTTATCCCGAATCTGCGGGTGATTGTTGATGTCGATCAGCGGGCTGTACGCTGGGGTGTAATTCGGTCCTGCACGTGGATAGTCGCCCAGCGGCAGGTAGGGATGTGTGGCGTCGCACTGCTCGAACGAGCCGTAGTGGTTTTTGAAGCCGAGCGTCACCCCTGTAAACGGGTGTACCTTGAGGATCGGCATGTTGATCAGGTAGGTGGCGTCGGTGAGCACGGTCGCCAATGGACGCGGATTGCCCTGCAATGGGCCATTGGCGACATTGAACGTAATGCGCTCGGCAGGATCAAACGAGGTCGCATCGTTCACGTAGCCGACGAACTGCACGCCCGGATACAGGCAGCGACTGGCAAAACTGCTGGTGGGAATGCCCCCCTGGTGCCAACCGTCCGTCACGTCGTAGACGAAAATGTCCGAGGCGGCGAAGCCACGCTCCAGCAGGCCTGCGATCAGGGCGTTGACCGGCTCGATCAGCGCGCCGATGCTCTGCTGGCCCGCACCGTTGATATAGTTGTTGAAGTTAACTTTGATGGCAACCGTCTGGCCTGCCACGAAGTTTGGAATAAGGGCGTTCCAGGCGTCCCGGCGGCTGACCGTGTCGGTCAGGAGCATGAGGCCCTGATCTACCATCCGGCTGACCACAGCCTGATCGACATACTGGTAAAACGCGCCCGTGCCGAAGTCCCAACTGGTCGCCGCCGGATCATACATATGGATCACGCGCGACCCGCCCGCCTGAAGGGCAAAAGCATTCGCTGGCAGAGCCGCCGGCTGCGATCCGATACCCCTGACAATAAACCGTTCCAGAACGCCCAGCCATCCTCCCACCCCGATCAGGCCGAGCAGTTTGAGCATTTCGCGCCGCGTCATCCAATACATTACAATTCCCTAAAAATCTCTTTTGCCAGAATATCATATTCCAACAACCGCCCTCAGCAGTCTAGCACAGAACATACCGCTGCGATTGTTTGGCTACCGTCAGGATTTGTACATTGACTGGTGACTTTATCTGAATCCTGGATTTGTCTTGTCTTCAGCCTTCCACCTCGGCAAAGGCCCGCACCGGGAACGACGCCCCCTTCACGATGCGCAGCGGCACGGCGTAAAAGCGAAAGCCCGTCTGGGGTAGCGCCGACAGGTTACACAGATGCTCCACCACCAGAATTCCGGCATCCAGCAGGCGCGTGTGCGCCGGACGCGCCGGGTCGGTCGTGTCGTCCACGTTCCAAAAGTCCACCCCCACCAGTGCCGCCCTCGCCTGGATCAGCAGGTCCAGCGAGGCCGCCGAAAGGTAGGGGCCGAGTTCCCAATAGGCGTCCGTCCCCCAGCGCGCGTCCCAACCGGTCCGCACCAACACTGCCCGCCCGCGCAGGTCCGCCTCAGCGCAGTCCAGCGTGATCGCGCGGTCGGCAGCGGGAACACCATCCAGCACAATGCCCGGCAACCCGGCCACCTTTTCCAGCGGAAGCTGGCTGAGGTCTTCGCGGTCGGCGAAGCGATGGAACGGGCTGTCGATATACGTCCCGACGTTGCCGACCATCTCCACCTGGCCGAGATAAAACTCCGCCTTATAGTCGTAGCGCGGGCGCGTGGCCGCGTGATCCATCCACGCGCCGATCTTCGGGTTCGGCATTCCGGGATAAGCCCTCATGCCGTCTTCGAGCACATGATTGAGTTCGACGAATTTCACGGTTTCGTTCCTTAAGACCCAATGGTCGAATACACTTGTAGGGGCGCAACATGTTGCGCCCCTACTGCGCCTCTGTGATATTAACCGGTACGGCAGCGAATCAATTCCACCGCCGCGAGACCCATCTACAAAACCTGGCCTTACTCCTCCGGCGTGATGGTAAACAGCATCCCGTCGCTGCGCCCGTAGACCTCTGGGAAGTAGAACTCCTGCCCAGTGGTCGGGATCACATTGTACGCGCCCGGCAGCCCGGTGCGAATGATGTAACTGTACTCGTAGGTGCCGCGCGGCAGATAGGTGGCATAGATGACCACCTTCTCGTCGCGGAACTCGGTGTTGCTGAAGTACCACCAGCCCCATCCCCGGCTGAGCGGATTCGAGAGATTCAGTTCTTCCGGCTGCGTGCCAACCACGCTCGTGGTGCGCAGGTTCGGATCGACGGCGTCCGTCCCGGCGGGAATGGGGTCCTCGATAACCACGTAGTGCAGGTTATTCGGCGCGATGATGGTCAGCGTCACACGGACCTCCGTCCCAACCGGCGCGGTGTCAATCGGCCTGCGGTCGGGGTCATCGGCCAGACTGTAGCGCCGGTCGATGATGATGCCCCGACTGACGGCCTCGACCTCCGGGACGGGCAGGAAGGCGCGCAGGTGCGCGGTGTAGTACATCACGCCGGGGCCTTCGCCGTGCGTCAGGGCCAACAGGTTGGCCTGATCGGCCAGCAGATCGGCCACTTCCACCCGCAACGTGTAGGACTCGCGCACGTTGTCTGGCGTGGCCTGCTGATCCAGCAGCGTGCTGCCATTGAGTTCGGCGATCATGCGGTAGTCAGGCTGAAGCTCACCTGTTGTCACCATCCAGTCGGTGAGCGCCATCACGGCCCAGGCCGTCTCCTGGGTGGTCTCCCAGGCGTCGGCGCTGCGGGCAACCATCAGCCAGCGCACCGCCTGGGCCAGCAGATCGTTTTCGGGATCGAGTTCGATCAGCGCGCCGAGGACGATGGCCGTCGTGCGCGTGTCGGTGTTCCAGTTCCAATAGTCGCGCCAGCCCTCTTCCCAGTGGGCGCCCGTTGCGCTGAGGACAGCATTGCTCACCAGGTTGTTGACCAGCGTCTCGATCTGGGCCTCCTGGCGCACGGACAGCCGGTTGAAGGCGACCGCCAGATACGCCTGGGCGTACAGACTCAGGCGCGTATAGTAGTCGAACAACAGAGTCGTCTGTGAAATGTTCGGGCGGCCTGCCCGCGCCAACGCATATAGCAGGAAGGCTTGCCGGTTCAACTGCCAGGTTTCGGTGCTGACGTTGGGCACGACCAGGCGGTTGAGCAGGAAGTTCGTGGCGCGGTTGATCACGCCATCGGACACCGTGAAGCCGCTGTTCCGCGCCTCGACCAGCCCGATCAGGGCATAGGCAGTGGTCAACTCATTGCTCGGATCGGTGACGAACCAGCCCCAGCCGCCGTCGGCCTTCTGCTCGGCATAAAGCCGCTGGAGCGCGTAAGACACCGCTTGCTCCAGATTGGCGCGCAGCTGCGCGTTCGCCACGTCGAGCGATTCCAACGCCCGGTAGGTCATGATGTTCGGCAAGAAGCGGCTGACCGTCTGCTCAATGCACTGATGCGGATAGTTCCGCAGCCAGTCCAGGCCGTCGATGGCCGTCGCTGCCAGCGAGGGATCAACACGCACAGTCAGCTCACCCTGCGTGACCTGGAACCGCTCCGGCAGCGCGATAGCCTCGGTGCGCGTGCCCGGCGAGTCGATCATGCCGCCCGTGCCGACCGTCTCCGGCACTTCGTAGCGATAGACCGGCAGCAGGCGGTCATCCCCCTGCCCCAGCACCGGCTTGCTGGCGTCGGTATACGCGCCGTCGTTGCCGCTGGCGAAAAAGGTCAGGTCCACGTTCTGCACATCCTCGACCGTAACCATCCACTCGAAGCGGTGGCGCTGGCCAGAAGGGATGTCTACCGTGATCTCCTGCGGGCTGTTGAAGGTTACACCGGAAGCCTGTAGCGACACCTGAACGGACATCGTCTCGCCGGTGTTGTTGTTGACGATAGCCGCCAGCGTTACCGCATCGCCCACCACGAAGAAACGCGGCGTGACCGGGCGCAGCAGCAGCGGCTTGGTGCTGATCAGGTCGGTGGTGGTCTGGCCCACCAGCGTCGTGCCGGTCGAAGCGTCGGACACGGCGCGGGCGTCCAGCCGCCACGTGGTTAGGTTGTCCGGCAAGACCACATCGATGGTCGCCTGCCCATTCTCATTCGTGACAATGGTGGGATTCCAGTAGGGCGTATCGACGAACTCCTGGCGGATGTCGAAGATGCCGCCTTCGCCGCCGCCGCCGCCGCCGCCCTTGATGGTATCCAGCGTCGTCTGAGTCAACCGGTCGGCGCTGATCACCAGCGGCATGGCCGTGCGCACCCCCAACCCCTGCTGCCCATAGAAATAGCTCATCAGCGGGCCGCTGTTGGGATCGGCGATGCTCAGCACTGCTAGGTCGGTGACGCTGACGCCGACTTCAGCCTGCACCGGTTCCCCGGTGTAGTCCGTCGTCTGGATGGTGTATGTCACCGTGTCGCCCGGCCCGGCCTGTGCGCGGTCCGGCGTGACGGTGACGGTGATCTCGCGCTGCTCCGGGTCCACCGCGATCTGGGCCATGCCCATGCGGAAGGCAGCCACCGGGTTGTTCTCGTCCACACCTTTGACGATCAAGACGGTGACAAACACGTTCGGCGCATAGGCGTCCTCAATCGGGAAGGTGTAGGTCTGGCTGTTGCTCTCCAACGTGATCACGTCGTGGAACAACACATCCCCGCGCTCAATCGTGATCAGCGCCGTCGCCGCGCCCTGGAAGGGGGACGCGATCAGGATTTCCGCCGTGTCGCCCACCCGATAGCTGTCGCGGTCGGTGATCAGATCGATGCGGTTGCTGTTCTGCTGTCGCCAGGAGACGTACTCCCTGCCAGACACCCACAGGAAAGCCGACGAAACGACCTCATTCCCCCGGTTGTCGCGCGTGGTGGCATAAATCTTATAGGACCCGGCGGCGGGCGGCGTGAAGGCAAAGGTCGCCGTGCCATCTTCACCGGTCGTCACTATGCCCTCGGCACCTTCCACTGGGATTTCCTCCACCTCCCAGGTCCAGGTGGTGAGTCCACGCTCATCCTCCTCCTGCACGTTAGACCAGCGCCGTTCCACCACGCGCACGCCGATTTCCTGCCCGGCCACGCCCTGGCTATCCCAGTCCACCGCGATCAGGTTGATGGTCTGCTCCTCGCCCGCCAGGCCGACGTAACGATCCGGGCGGACACCGACATAGACCTGGCCCTGATGAACGATCACCTGCGTCCGCCCGGCAACCTCCTGATAGCTTTCGTCCACCACGCGCGCCTCGATGGTGTAGGTCTGGCTCTGCGTGCGTTCGCCCAGGTCGGCGGGCAGTTCGATCAGGAAGCGGCCCTGAGCGTCGGTCGTGCCCTGGCCCTCGGCGATGACCTCGCCATAAGGCCCATAGTACTCGCCCGGCCCATAGTCGTAGTTGTAGTCTATGAAGCTGTAACGCTGCCGCCCGGCGTAGTCGAAGTAGTAGTCTTGCGACAGCACCGAGTAGGAGATGGCAGCGTTGGAAACCGGACCGCCGAAGAAGTAGGCGCTTTCGACCAGCACGCGCACCGTGTCGCCCTGGACCACCGCCTCGGCTTCTGGTGTCGTCGTTACCTGGAACTCCGGCGCGCGGTATTCCGCCACGCCGAAGATGACCTGATACGGGCTGTAGTAGTATTCGTCGCCTTCGTCCAGGTCCACGAACAGCCGGTAGTAGCCCAACGTGGCGTCCGCGTCCAGGTCAAACTGGCCGCTGAACGTGCCATACTCATTCAGGGCAGCCTCACCCTCGTAGACGATCTGGCCGTTGGGGTCTTCAATCTTGAGCGGCACGCTGCGGTATGGCGGCAGGGTATAGGTCACGTCGTCGCGTGCCCGGACGATACCCCGGTAATACACCGGCTGCCCCGGACGGTACAGCGGGCGGTCGGTGTAGAGATAGGCAGAAACTTCCTCTGGGTAGTAGTTAGCGTTCTGGTTGAAGTCATACGATTCGATGCCCTGCGACCACTGGTTGACCGTGAACCCGAAGGCGTTCGGGCTGTCCACGACGGCGTAGACGTAGCGATACAGGTCGGTGAGGCGCGGAATCGTCGCCGTGTAGAGGCCGTCTGCCCCGGTAACGCCGCTGGCGATCTGGCTGAATCCCTCGTCATAAAGCGTCACCGGCACACCTTCCAACGGTAGGCCGCTGTCCATGTCCGTTACCCAGACCAGGGCGCTGTCGATGGACAGTTTGAGCGTCAGGTTGGCCGTCGCCACGATCATGACACTCCGGCTGGGACGGCTCGAGGCGGTCTGCGGCGAATTCATCTCCAGATAGTACACACCCGGCGGCAGGGACTCTTGGCCCCCCATCATGCCTGCCGCAGCCACCGGAGGCAGCGCAGTCGCCTGGGCAGGCGCGTACACGTCCAGGTAATATTCTTCGGCGCTGCCCTCGGCCACCCAGGCCATCCTGCCATCGCGCAGCGTCACCTGCCACCAGAACATGCCGTTGGCGCAGACCGGCCCGCCCACGACCGGCAGTTGGTAATCCTGGTACAGCAGTTCCAAAATCTCGCCGCCACCCGGCTCGGAGCGCGCACGCAGCGGATCGGGATCGGTGATCACAACCGCCGTAGCCCCTACCCCCAGACGCATCTCTGGCGCGCCCTCACATTCGGTAATACCGCTGCTACCCACCGCGCTGATATTGAGCAGTTGATACTGCCAGCGGTTAGGCTCGCCTTCTACCGGCACCGACCAGCGTCGCAACAGAGGTGCCCCCTGCGGCGGCAGCCAGGTATCCCACAGCTCCCCGCTATCCGGGCCGACGAGCGCCGCCAGAGTTGGCAGGGGAACCTGGTAGAGCGCCAGGTTCAACTGGGTGACATTGAGATGCCGCGCGAACAAGCGCGTTTGCGGCGCGTAGGCACTGTAGATGCCCACCCGGCCCGGCACGGTCAGCGCCACGTCGGGGTCGTAACTCCGCGTGGTAAACGTAACCGTCATGCCCTCGTCAATCGTATTGCCGTAAGGATCGGCCATGCCGGGCGCGATGGTGAAGGTGTAGGTCGTCTCCGGCTCAAAGGCAAAGTAGATCACGTAGCGGTCATCGTAATCGTAGTAGTAGGCGTCGAAATCGCGCTCTGGCGCGGGGTCGATGGTGATCTTGTCCCGAATGGTGTCTTCGTCCATCGGAGTGGCGAAATAGATGGTGAACCCTGCAAAGGGATCGACCCTCTCATCGCCATGCGCTGGATTTGTGCCGGTGATGGCGGGCGGCCCGATGGTGATGAAGTTCCAGGCCAGGTCATCTTCCAGTTGGGCAGTCCCGTTCGCCGCCCGCGCGATGTCGGAATCCAGAAACACCGTGTAGAAGCCGTTTAGTCGCAGGCGCTCTGCCGGGCGATACCGGACCTGTGTGCTGATCCCGTTCCACACGAATTCCCCGGCCACCTGCCCCGCTGACTGCTCGACCAGTTGGAACGCCTCCTCGACACTGGCCCGATCCATCGGCTGGTTGAACTCGATGCGCACCACTGCATTCAGGCCAACATCGGTAGCATTCTGGGAAGGCGACACCCGGACAACGGCAGGCGGCAGCGTGGAGAACGACCAGGTGTAATCCTCCGCCAGCACGCCGCCGGTAATGTCGGTCAGCCCAGCGGAAACCGTCACGGTGTAGGTCGTGCCGCCCGCCAGGGCTTGAGGCCGGAAGATGTAGATCGACGTGTTGAGCCACTCACCCGCGCCCGCGACCTCCGGCGTGATCACCAGCGGCGAGGGCAGGTCCGCCATGTCCTCGATAGACACCAGCGGCACCACCGGGCGGTTGAAGATGACGGTAATGGCCGAGTCGGTAGCGATGTAGCTCGCATACGGCTCAGGAAGCACCTGCGACACTTCCAGATAGCCGACCGTCGTCACACGCAGGGTAAACGGCTCAACGAACGACGCGCCGCCTGCACTGACAGCCTCCACGCCGACCGTCACGAGATATTCCGTCGCGCGCTCCAGAGGTGCGGCAGGGATAAAGCGCAGCGTGGAGTCGTTCACGACCTCAAAGCGCCCCTCGACCTCCGGCGCAATTGCGAACGCCGCCCGGACGCTCTCCATATCCATTGGCTGGTTGAAGTACAGCGTGATCGTGCCGTCCAGCGGCAGTTCTTCGCCGGGGACGGGATCGCTATCGACCACCTGGGGCGGAGGACTGCCGTTGCCCTGGCGCAGCGGCGACCCGATGGCCACCGGCGCGGGCGCAGCGAACGTCACCACACCTACAACAGCGAGTAAAACAATCCCCCCAAAAATAAACCATCGGCGCTGTTTCATAGCGCATCCTTTCCCAAAACTGTGTTTCTCTATCACCTATCCGCATTGTAGGCGAAAAGAAGGGAGATGCAATTGACGCCCGCCCGCCGATTGCGCGGTGCAGACGCAAGGGAAGCGTCAGGGAACGGTCAGGTTCCCCGCCGTTTATCCCCTGGCTTGGTGTAGATGATTGAAGGAGCAACCACTCTCAGGGCCGAGGAGCAGGTCGCCGCTGCGTTAGCCGTTTGGACAGCGCCACCAGGTCGCTCAGCGTCACCGGCTTCACCAGAAAGAATTCCACGTTGCGCTGTTCGGTCTGCGCCTCCCAGCGGTCGTTGGCCGTCACCACCACGACCTGCGTTTGAGCTAGGTGTGGGCAAGAGCGGATGTAATCGATCACTTCGATGCCGTTGCCATCCGGCATCATCATGTCCAGGATCACCAGGTCCGGCGTGGTCCGCTGGAGCACCGCCTGCGCGATGCTGCCGCTGCTGGCCGTTTCAACCTCAAAGCCTGCCTGGGCCAGAGCTGTATGATAGATGTACAACAGGTCCCGATCGTCTTCAACCACGAGCACTTTCGCCATCGAGATTGCCCCCCGCAAAGATACCGTCTACCACTAGCACTCTGATTCTAAGAAGATCGGATGGGGCTGGCAATCCCCCTATAGGAGGGTATGTGTAAAGGGCAACCCCAAAGCATTTTTGACGGCCAACCAGACCAGGGCAGCTACCTCTCGCCCCAGCGAAACCAGGTATTGGTCCGGCGGGATCGGCCCGGTGGTCGCCTGGGCCGGGCTGGTCGTCAGGGTGACGCCGTGCGCCTGAAACAGCAGGGTCGTCCGCCACAGATGATAGTCGTCGCTCGTCACCAGGGCAGTCCGCCAGCCACGTTCATGCATTAACGCCGCCGTGTAGATGGCATTTTCCTCAGTGCTCAGGCTGTTTTCTTCTAACAGAATCGCCTCACGCGGCACACCGCGCGCAACCAGCAGATCAGCGCAGGCCGCCGCCTCAGACACCGGAACGCCAACGGTAAAACCGCCGGAGCAGATGACCCAGGGCGCGTAACCTGCCGCATAGAGGGCAGCAGCGTGTTCCGCCCGCCGCGTCATACCAGGGTTGGGCTGGCCATTCGGATACAACCCTGCCCCCAGCACCACGATCACGTCCGCCGGAGCAGCCCGATCCACCAGGCCATACTGCCGCACCTGTGCTGCCAACCCCAGGCCGAGTAGCAGCCCCGACGCCGTGATCAAGAACACCAGCCGCACCCAGCGGCGCTTCCAAAGCTGTTTTGCTCGTCTCAAGGTGCACCCGCACATGGGGAGCGGCCTCAGCGCCGCCCCCGGTTTGCGCGCCGTATTCTAACACTCACTGTAGCCGCAGGAATAGCACTTGCGGCAGCCTTCCTCGTTGACCACCGCCGCTTGCCCACATTCCGGGCACAGATCGCCAATGCGTCGCTCGGTCTGACTCTGTACCGGCAACGGCAGCGGCTCCTGCACGACCGTCAGGCCTGCATCCGCTGGGCGGTCCGCTTCGGGTGGCTCGGTCTCCTCCAGATAAAGCTGGAGCATCTGCGCCACACCATCCGGCAGGCTGCGCACACGCGCCGGGCCAAAACCGGTCGCCCGCCCACCGCCGATGCCCACAAGCTGGCGCACGATCTCTTTGAGGCGCTGGCGCGGGCTGATAGGCGACACCAGCCGCAGAATATACGAGATCAGGCGTCCCAATGCTTCGGATACCGCCGCCGTGTCCGATCCAGCCTTCGAGGCCGTCAGGAAAACCTCAAAAGGCTGGCCTTCACCCTTGCCGTTTTCATTGATCGTTACGTAGGTCGCGCCGAGCGGCGTGTTGACGCGATAGGTCCTGCCGGCCAGGGCGCGCGGGCGAGGCTTTTTGGCTTCGTCAAACAGCGGCATGGTGCCCAAGTCGGCTGTTGCAGCCGCCGACGTGGCCTCAGCAGGGCCGGATGCACCTTTGGCCTCCTGGGTAGCTTTCGTCTCCAACACCACCTTCTCGCGGCTGCCGGTGACATAGACCGTGATGCCCTTGCAACCCAGTTCCCAGGCGAGTCGATAAGCCTGTTTCACATCTTCAACGGTGGCTGTTTCAGGCATGTTCACGGTTTTACTAATACTATTATCAACGAATGCCTGCAACGCCGCCTGCATCCGCACATGTTCCTCGACCGTCACATCCGAACTGACGACAAAGGTGTGTCGGATCCAGGCGGGCAACTCGGCAATGCCCTGACATGTGCCCGTCTCGTTGACCTGCTTTATCACCCGCTCAATGGTCGCCTCGTCCAGCCCGGCGCGCCGCAATGCGCGCTCGAACAAGGGGCTGGTGTATTGCAATTCCAGGTCTCTGCCGTTGTCATTGACATGGCGGACATAAGCCAGCGCGAACACCGGCTCACAGCCGTATCCTTCGCAACCCGCGACGGTGGCGATGGTGCCCGTCGGCGCGACCGTATTCTGCGCCCCGTTGCGGATGCCGTGCTGCCGGATACCTTCAACGATCTCGCCCCAATCCAACGCGGGACGGCCCCAATCGCGCCTGTAGGGAGTCAGGGGTTGAGGCGGCTGCCACTTCAGGTCCGCCGGATCATAGATGCTGCCTTTGATCGCCGGGAAGGGGCCGCGCTCCTTTGCCAGTTCGATGCTCGTGCGCATGGCGTGGTAACGCACGAACTCCATGATCTGCCCGGCGAACTCCTGCCCCTCTTCCGAGCCGTAGCGCACGCCCAGGCGATACATCATGTCGGCCAAGCCCATAATGCCCAAGCCAATGCGCCGAACGCGGTGGGCGGCCTCCTTGAGCTGCGGCACGGCGGGCACATAGGCGTTCGCCGTCACCACATCGTCCAGAAAGCGCGTCGCTTCCTCGACGGCACGGCGCAGGGCGCCCCAGTCCACGTGATCGTCGTCCGTGACCAGTTTGGCGAGGTTGACCGAGCCGAGACAGCAGTTTTCAAAAGGCCCAAGCCACTGCTCACCACAGTTATGAACAACGATAGTATTAGCGACAAAGCTGTGAGTATACGGCTCTGTCAAATCGTAGACATCGGCTACGCCCGCATCCTCAATACTCAGGATGATGTCCTCATACATTTCGCGGTTTGTTTGCCGCTTCTTACGTCCGATGAACTCAACTAATCGTTGCTGTTTGCGTGGATCAGCAAACCCGATCAGATCCGCAAATCGGTCACGGTTTGCCCCGCCAATGATCAACTCATACTGTGCATGGCAATCGTATAGTTTCTGCCCACCTTTGCCATCTGGCATCAACTTTCGATGAGCTTCACGACGCTGGCAAACACGGCTGACAATGCCGAAGTTACCCAGCAAGACTTGCACATCTTTAAGCAGGGTTTGTGCAGAACTCGCCAGTCTGACTGTACAATCTTGTTTAGCCTCACTTATGTAAACTGTTCCATCTGCACTGAAAAGCCCTTGAAGAAAACCGACGACTGCTTCGCGCGGTGCACCCCAAATCGAATCAGGAACACACTTCTCATGAGCGCAAACGGCTTTGACGCCAAGCGACCTGAAAAATTCGTAGGGCAGGCACGCATATGTCAATTGCTTCACACTGCTACGATTATGAACATGACCAGGGCCAAACCATTCACGCATCGGTTCATGCACCAAAGCCAGTTCATCATCCGACTCAAAAACGATGCCTAAACTACCATTGCCACCCCTAGTGAGCCAACCATCCCCAACCAGCCATCCCATTACTAAACCTAGATCGTGTGACCAATGAGATGGTATGTTGGCATATTGTTCCCGAAAATCGCGCCGCTGCTTTGTCGCACCACTTGCACGATCGCCCGATACAGCCATTGTTTCAATCAGTTCATACATAGCCTCCACGTTGGGCAGTTCATAGTTTTGGCTCCATGCTCCTTCACTACCCTGCAACAACAGCTTGTCGCCGGGCTTCAAATCATGTAATTTAACATAGCCGGTCGGTGTAAGAAAGGCGTGATCCGGCGTGGCTGTGACACTGTAGCCTTGTTCGGTTGTAAGACACATGACAGGGACATTTTCTCGCGTCCGCCAAGCGGGCGTGGCAGGTCGTAGAGCGATTCCCAGGGCTTTCTTCGAGGGCTTACCCGTCCCGGCAAAAGGCGCACGTCCATCTGTGACCACAAACAATGGCAATCCTCTATCAGCAAGCTCCTGGATAGTCAATAAGCCTAGATGTGTGGCAATTCTCGTATTACCCGCCACGCATGGATTGGTCGCTTCCAACTCGTACAGGTGCGGCACGGGATTGGTGCGGTTGGCCGCGTCGAGAAACAGTACCCCCGGCTCGCCGTTGTGATGCGCCTGCCGTGCGATCAAGTCGAAGATCTCCCGCGCCCGAACGGTCTCCCACACCGTGCCGTCGGCAGGGTTGACCAGATCAATCGTCTCGTCGGCCTCCACGCGGCGCATGAAGTCATCGGTAATGCCCACGCTGATGTTGAAGTTGGTGATCTGGCTCTCGTTGGTCTTGCAGGTGATGAACTCACGGACGTCGGGGTGATCAACTCTTAGTACACTCATGTTAGCACCACGCCTTGACCCGCCCTGCGCCACCTCCCCGAAGGCCTGATCATAGACGCGCAGGAAGCCCACCGGACCGGTCGCCTTGCCCATCGACGATTTGACCAGCGCGCCTTTAGGCCGCAAACGGCTGAACGAGAAGCCGTTGCCGCCGCCCGTCTGCTGAATCAGGGCCGCGTCGCGCAGGGTCTGAAAGATGCCTGACTCTGTGCGGCCCATGTCGTCGTCAATCGCAAGCACAAAACATGCAGCCAGCTGGCCCAGCGGCGTACCCGCCCCGGTGAAAGTGGGGCTATTGGGAAAGAAGCGCAGATCGCTGAGGAGATCGTAGTACACGCGCGCCCAGTGCTCCGGGTCGCCGTTCATTTCGGCTTCGGCCTGGGCGACGTGACTCGCCACGCGCCAGAACATCTCATGGACAGTCTCGGCGGGCTTACCATCGGAACCCCGGCGCAGGTAGCGTTTGGCGAGCACCGTGCGGGCGTTCTCCGAAAGCCCCAATTCCTTCAACGGCAGGGGCGGGCCGGAACGGTTGTTTTCTGACTGCTGAACAGGCATCCGTTTCTGTTTGGTCGTCATCACCCACTCCTTAGAATAGAATCAATACACTATCCCGACGATCAGGCGCATTCACAGACGCCTGGTTGCCCGGAAACAGCCTTAGTTAGAGCAGACAGGTGATCCCGAAGGATCGGTCAGTGATCCCCGGTGCTTGTGTTTCCCTGCGCGCCCAGCAGCTTATCGATTTCTGCCCGGACGCTGTGCAGGTTGTCCAGCCGCAAATAAACGATGGCATAGCGGATGTAGGCGATCACATCGAGTTCTTTGAGGCCCTCGATCACCATATCGCCCACGACCCGGCTAGAAACTTCCGCCCGGCCCATCCGCTGCAAATTGGTCTCGATCTGGTCGGCCAGCCGCTCGATGTCTGCGGCAGCTACCGGACGCTTGGCGCAAGCGATCCGAATACCGCGTATGAGCTTGTCACGGTCGAACGCCTCACGCTCGCCCCCGGCCTTGATCAGAATCGGGGTTGCCAGGATGGCGCGCTCGTAAGTGCTGAACCGCTCGCCACACTGCTTACATTCGCGCCGCCGCCGCGTGCCGCCGCGTGTGTCGTGACTGGTGTCGATCACACGTGTGGCTTTCTCACCTTCAACGCCGCAGTACGGGCACTTCATGGCTGTTTTCCTTTGTTAGACTGCTGACCACTGCTCACCAAACCCCATTTCTGTGCAGCACATTTACCTGCGACGACGCCGATCCCCTATATATGGGGGTAATTGGACCAACACACCCCATATCTGGCGGATGCGAGGGAGCATCACTATAGCATGGTTGTTCGCACAGCACAAGCAAAAACAGGCTGTTTTAGATTAAAAAATCACGGAGATTGCAGGGTTTTTTAAAAATCACCGGGGAACAGCGATTGTGGAAAGACAACACAAGCATCCATGCGGGTGACAGACAAGACTTCCCATCCCGGCGCGCAGGCCCACAGCCGAGATGGGAAGCAATCGAACAAAACCAAGGGGGAGGGCAGCCCAGGTTTAGCGTTTGCGCAAAAACGTCGGGATATCGATGTTTTCGCTGTCGTAGACCTTATAATCACGGGACTGCTGGCCCTGCTGCGGCTCTCCGGTCATGCCGCTCCCCGGCTGCACCGGGCGGCGCTGTGGCTGCGGCTGCTGCACGGGCCGCCCCGGCACCATCTGGCCGGTTTCCACCTGCCGCCGGGCCACACGGCTCTGCTCAAAGCCGGTGGCGATGACCGTGATCCGCACCGTGTCGCCGATATTCGGGTCAATGACCGCGCCGAAGATCAGATTCACGTCTGGGTGGGCGGTATCCTTGATGATGGCTGCCGCCTCATTGACCTCAAACAGGCTCAGGTCGGGGCCGCCGGTCACATTGAACAGGATGCCGCGCGCGCCGTCAATGGTCACGTCCAGCAGTTGGCTGCTGATCGCCGCCTCGGCAGCCTTACGGGCGCGATCCTCGCCCGACGCCTGTCCGACGGCCATCAGCGCCGCCCCGCCCTCCGACATGATGGTGCGCACGTCGGCAAAGTCCAGATTGATCAGGCCGGGCACGGTGATCAGCTCCGAAATGCCCTGGATACCCTGACGCAGCACATCATCGGCCACGCGGAAGGCATCTTGCAAGCTGGAGCGTTTGTCGGCGATTTGCAGCAGGCGGTCGTTTGGAATCACAATCAGCGTATCGACCTGGTTCTTGAGCGCCTCAATACCCGCCTCTGCCGAGTCCTGGCGGCGTTTCCCCTCGAAAGTAAAGGGCCTGGTAACGACGCCGATGGTCAGGGCACTGAGTTCCTTAGCGATCTGGGCCACAATGGGCGCTGCGCCCGTGCCCGTGCCGCCGCCCATGCCGCAGGTGATAAAGACCATGTCTGCGCCGCGCAGCACCTCATACAGTTCGTCAGAGCTTTCCTCGGCAGCCTTCCTGCCGATTTCCGGGTTGCCGCCCGCGCCGAGTCCACGCGTCAGCTTATCCCCGATACGGACGCGCGTTTTGGCCTGCGACAGCATTAACGCCTGAGCGTCGGTATTGATCGAGATAAAATCGACACCGCCCATGCCCTCTTCGATCATCCGGTTGATGGCATTACCGCCGCCACCACCGACACCAACCACTTTAATCTGTGCGAAGTTTTCACCTGGTGAAACGTCTGTAGTCATCCTGTCCCTCCCCGTATGGTCTGAGAGCAAGCCTGTCTTTTGCCAGAAACGGGCTGGCCTGCGCGTTGCTGACTCCTGCGGCTATTCTACGCGCAAAGTCTAAACCCCAAAAATGCGCAAGTTCTAAAATCCTAACGCCTCTATCCCCAATCTATATCCCCTCAATGATTCTCTTCTTCCGGCAAAAAACGTCGGAACAAGCCGCCCAACGTCCGGCCCAGCCGAAACCCCTCGTTCGGCCCACGCCCCTTACTGACCGGTCCACCGGGCCGCCGCTGTTCTTCCAGGTCTAAGGCCAGTCCCAGGCGCAGCAGTCCCACGCTGGTACTGAACATCGGGCTGCGCAGCAGATCGGCCATGCCGCTCACCTTTTCCGGTTGCGCCACGCGCACCGGCATCCGCATGACGCCAGAGGCCACCTGTCGGATGCCCGGCAGCAGCGCCGTCCCGCCGGTCAGCACTACGCCTGCCGGAAGCAACCCATCGTAGCCGGAACGCTTGACTTCTTGCAACACCAACTCGAACATCTCTTCTACACGCGCCTCGATGATCAAGGCCAGATCACGGCGCAGCACCTTGCTGGGAAATTCCTCCCCAAACGGTTGCACCGGGAACGCCTCCAGCGCGTCCACCTCGCGGGCAACGGCATGGCCGTATTCCACCTTGACCGCCTCTGCCAGATCGAAAGGCAGGCGCAGGCCGTGCGCCACATCGTTGCTGATATGCCAGCCGCCCACCGGCAGGATGGCCGTATGCCACACCGTCCCCTCGATAAACACCGCCAGATCGGTCGTGCCGCCGCCGATGTCCACCACCAGCACGCCCATCTGCTGTTCGGTCGGCGTCAGCACCACGTCGCCGGAGGCCAGCGGGTTCAAGATAAAGCGATCCACGTATACGCCGGTCGCCTCGACACACTTTTCCAGGTTTTGCACCGTCGTCGCCGAGGCGGTGATAATGTGCGCCTCGACTTCCAGCCGGAAGCCATGCATCCCCAGCGGGCTTTTGACGCCGTCCATCCCGTCCAGGCTATACGTGCGAGGGATGACGTGCAACACCTCGCGGTTGTGCGGGATGGCGATGGCCCGCGCGTTTTCCATCGCCCGCTCCATGTCTTCGATCTGCACACCGTGCGTGCCCGAAAGCCCAGCCACGCCCCGGCTATTGATCGAGGAGATATGGCTGCCTGCCAGGCTGACAAAGGCGCGCCCGATCTCGTAGCCGCTGCTGCGCTCGGCCTTGTGCACGGCAGAGGAGATCGAGGCCGTCAAGGCGTTCATATCGGTCACGATGCCTTTTTGCATCCCGTGACTCGGTTCCAGGCCCAGCCCGACGACGTAAATATCTTCCTCCCGCACCTCACCCACGATGCAGCAGACTTTGGTCGTGCCGACGTCGATCCCGACAACCAGTTCGCCCATGCCCGTCGCTACTCGGTCTCCCCGGCGGGAGCGGCTTCAGTCGCCTCATCGCGCCCCCACCAGACTTTGTAATAAGGTGCATCGACGTTACCCACGTCGATGAATTCTGGATAAATGCCCCGCGCCTGCAAGTCAGCGGCCAGGGCATTGTACATGTTCATCTTGGCAGCCATATCCGTCCCGGTGCCGAACCAGACCAGCCAGCCGCCCACATCTCGAAAACCCAATCCCTCCACCGGGCGGTAGAGCAACGCCTCGATGTTAGGATAGAGTCTCCGAAGCTGCAAAGCGCCGTCCACCACCTCCTGCGGGATGATCACGTTCGCTCCGACCGGATCGTCTACCCCTTCTACCACCACGCGGACCAGTCCTTCCAGGTCGGTGCGTTGTGGCATCACCCGGCCCCGCACATCGATCCAGGTGCGCACGCCCGCCTGCTCCCAGATGAGCGCCGGTTCGCGCTCCTGCACCTGTATCTGCACCAGGTGCGGGGGCCAGCCGACCGACACCTCCACCGCGCCTACGCTCGACGAACGCCTGATCGCCGCCTCGACATCCGCCGGATCGACCCAGAACAGATGCATGTTGGCAATCCCGCTCAGGGCGAACACTTCCTCCGCCGTCAGATGATGCAGCCCGCCGACCTCGACATGGTTCACATAGAAGGCATCGGCCTGAAAAAACAGGAACAGCACCACCAGCAAGCTGAACAGGATCACCGCGCTCAACATCCGCGCCGACAGCATCAGGTCGAACTGGTCCGAGCGCGACTGGATCATCGTCTCCGGGGGCGACACGGCGCGCTGGCTCTTGCCCCGCGCCTTGCTGCGGCGGGGAGATGGAACGGGCGCTTCGCCCGCTGCCGGACGCGGACGGACCACCGGCTGTGCGACCTTCTCCCGCTGGCCAGGTGCAGCCACATGGGACGACACAACTTTGTCCCGCCGTCGCCGTCGGCGCGTGGTGGCCGTTTCGGAAGATGCCGCCATGCCGTTTCCCCGATACGTGTGCTGTCGTGTTCGGATGACTACAGTTTCCCACAAAACCCACTATATGCCAACAAGTCATTGCTGTCCAACGGACCTTTTCGCTATTTAGGTTTGAAAAGCGAAACGGTCGCGGATCAAATCAGTTCAATTTCGAGTTCGAGGGCCACACCGAATTGCGTCTGCACGGTCTCCTGCGCCAACCGGATCAGCGCAAGATAGTCCGAGGCCGTGCCACCGCCCGTATTGACGAAGAAATTGGCGTGCACAGGGGAAATCTGCACGCCGCCGATCTGCCTACCCTTGAGGCCCGCCGCCTCGATCAGGCGGCCCGCGTAATCGCCGGGGGGATTCTTGAACATACTGCCCAAACTCGCGCCGGGTGGCTGAGTGCGCCTGCGGTGGGCAATGTACTCGTCCGCTTTGACCTGGAGCGCCGCCGGGTCTGCGCCGGGAGTGAGAATCAGCGTCGCGCCGGCCACAACGAACCGCTCTCTGCGGCCCTTGAGCGCCGACGCGCGGTAGGCATATTGCATCTGCTCGGCGGGCCAGACTTCCTTAACTGCCCCCTCTTCGTATACAGAGAGAGGATCAAGGGATGAGGTTTGACCAGGAAAGTACAATGTCACGTCGCGTAGGTTGTGCGCCATGTCGCCGCCATGTGCGCCGGCGTTATTGATGACCGCGCCGCCGACCGTACCGGGGATGTTCACCGCCCATTCCAGCCCGGCCAGACCACGCCGGATGCAGCGCCGCGCCAGCGCGCCGAGATTCGCGCCACTTTCCGCCCGGACCAGCCCATCTTTGCCGAACGTGACACGCCCCGCCCGGTTAACAATAACCAGGCCGCGAAAACCTGCGTCGGAGACGAGCACGTTCGCCCCGCCGCCGAGGATGCGATAAGGCAGCTCCAGTTCCCAGGCACAAAAAACCATCGCCAGCAAATCGCGCAGCGTCCGCGCGACGATCAACGCATCCGCCGGGCCGCCCAGCCGCGCTGCCGTGTGGCGGGCCAGCGGTTCATCCCGCCGCAGCGCCGCCCCAAACCGCTTTTCCAATTCCCCATAACCGGCCATCGGCTTCAAGACCTCACACCGCCAAGATCGCACAGGACGCCGAGACAAACCAAGAATCTTCGTGCCCTTTGCGTTCTTTGCGGTGAGATCACTTTTTCTTTTCAAGACTCGTCAGGAGCATTTCGCCGATGCGCGGGCCATCCCCGGCGCTGAGGATGATCACTACATCGCCCGGTTTGACACCCGCCTCCAACGCCGTCACCGCGTCTTCCAGGCCAGGCGTGTGGCGCACATCAGGATGCTCAATCTCCGCCACAAGGTCCGCCACACCTGGCTCGCCCGCGAACGCCGCCGCCGACTCTCGTGCGCCGTAAACGTCAGTGATCAACACGTGATCCGCGTTTTCCGGCAGAAAAGCCCCCGCAAAGCCTTCCCACAGCGCCCGCAGCCGGGAATAGGTATGCGGTTGCCACACCGCCCAGATACCCGCGCGGGGATAGCGCCCCCGCGCCGCCGCCAGTGTTGCACGGATGGCGGTAGGGTGATGGGCGTAATCATCAATGACGGTCACACCGCCCGCCTGTCCACGGACATCGAAGCGCCGTTGTGCCCCGGTAAATGTCGCCAGCGCCGCCAACGCCGGTCCGAGCGGCACACCCAACCGATCCATGACGATCAGGGCCGCCAGCGCGTTCTGCACATTGTGCAAGCCCGGCGCACGCAGCATCACACGCCCCAACTCCACCCGGCCCGTCTCATACCAGAGGGTGAAGTTCATCCCGCCCAGGTGGTTCGGCTGCCAGTCTCGCCCCTGCCAATCGGCAGCGGCGTTATACACACCGTAACTGATCGTGGGCAAATTCTGGACGCGGCGGTTGTTACCCAGCGTGAAAGCCGCCGGGTCGTCGGCGCAGGTAACCAGCAGCCCTTCCGGCGGCAACCGGAGGGCAAATTCGTTGAAAGCGTGCACAACGGCAGCCATCGAAGGGAATAGGTCCGGGTGATCGTGTTCGACATTGGTGATCACGGCGACCTGAGGGCGCAGGCCCAAGAACATGTTGTCATATTCGTCGGCCTCGATGACGAATGCCTCGCCCCGCCCCACGCCGGCGTTGCTGCCCGTGCTCGGCACCACGCCGCCGACGATATACGTCGGATCGCGGCCTGTTTCGATCAACATGTGAACGATCATGGCCGTGGTCGTCGTCTTACCGTGCGTCCCGGCGACCGCCACGCCCGTGTAACCCATCATCAACTGGCCGAGGATGTCTGCCCGCTTGTAAACCGGAATACGCGCCCGCCGCGCCGCTACGACCTCCACATTATCCGGCGGGATGGCCGAGGAGATGATCACCAATTCTGCGTCGCCGACATTGGCCGGGTCATGCCCCTGGTGGATCGTCGCGCCTTCTTTCGCCAGCGCCTCCGTCAGGGCATTTGCCTGCTGATCGGACCCCGAAACCGTATAGCCCTGTAACAGCATCACACGGGCAATGGCCGAAATCCCCACCCCGCCGATGCCGATAAAGTGAACCCGCTGTCCTGGAACCAACATGTGGCGCTCAGATCATCACGACAATGACAAAGAGAAACAGCACCACGACCATCAGCGTCAGCAGGTTGCCTTCCAGCATCCAGACCAGCGGAAGCTGCCCGACCATCGCGGCGCTGGGCGACCCCAACGGCGGGGCCGAAACATAGGGGCTAAGCGGATAGCCCAGATTGTCCATGTAATACCATAGCGAACCGAACAACAGGTAGCCGTTGAAGCCGCCGAGCAGCGCGCCCAACAACCCTTCTTGAAAACCCTCACGCCCCCCTTTGTGACGCTGGGTGCGCTTCTCCAGACTTTCTGGCGTCTGATAGGCAAAAAAGGCGATAACGAGCAGGATACCGCCGTACAGGTAAAACTGCTGTGCGGGTGCAGCCCCAGCAGTCAACGGAGCCAACAGCACATCTTTAAACTGTTCGAGCGAAAAGATCGCCAGGACGAGGCCGGTCAGGGCGATGATCTCTTTGG
This sequence comes from uncultured Anaerolineae bacterium, assembly GCA_964529715.1. Classification (GTDB taxonomy): domain Bacteria; phylum Chloroflexota; class Anaerolineae; order Aggregatilineales; family Ch27; genus CAZGXI01. The sequence goes on from CAZGXI010000022.1 coordinate 75,544, forward strand.
TCCAGCCCCGCATAAAACCGATCAGGCCGAACATCACAATCATGAACCACAAAAAACTGGATAGCTGTATCATGACGCCTCCAACGCCACCAAGCGGGCGATGTTCCGCGCGCCGTCTGGACGGGCCAACGCCCTGGCACTCGCGGCCATCCGCCGCAATGCCGCCGGATCGGTCAGCAGCCGTCGGATCGCCGGATAAAGGGTCTCGTTCAACGCGCCGTCGTCCAACTGCACCGCTGCCCCGCGCGCCACCAGGTAATCGGCGTTGATCCGTTGATACCGCCAGGCGTAAGGGTAAGGCACCAAAATGGCGGGCAACCCGAACAGCGGATACTCGCCCAGTGTGCTGGCTCCTGCCCGGCTCACGATCAGATCTGCCGTCGCCAACGCCAAGCCCATCTCGTCGTGCAGGTAGGCAAAGGCATGATAATCGGCCTGCTGGTCGGCTGTCAACTTTTCGCGCGCTGCCTGCACCTCTGGCCAGTCCAACTCGCCGCTGACGTGGATCACCTGTACTCCATCCGCCAGCAGCAGCGGCAGGATCGCCAACAGCGCCCGATTGATATTGCGCGCGCCCCGGCTGCCGCCGGACACCAGCAGCGTCTGCCGCGCCGGGTCCAGTCCAAAGTACCCTCTGCCCTGTTCGCCCGTAGCTTCCAGCACCGCCCGGCGCACCGGATAACCGGTCGCTACCACATTGCCAGGGCGAAAATAGGCCGCCGTATCACCCGTCGTAGCCGCCACCCGGCACGCCAACCGCCCAACCAGTTTGAGTACCCAGCCTGGCTCAATGTCGGGCACAAATACCAGGAGCGGCACACGCCAGACCCACGCCGCCACGCCGACCGGCAGGCTGGCCCAACCGCCGGTGAGAAACACCCGGTCTGGGCGGTAGCGTCGGATCAGGTTCCACGCCTGGACAAAACCGATCCCCAGTCGCGCGATGCTAGATACCATACGGCGCGGCCCAACCCCATGCACCGGCCCGCCCTGGACCGCCGCTGTCGCCAGCCAACGCACCCCGCTGCGCGCGGCCATGCCCGCCTCCATCCCGCCGGCGCTGCCGACAAAGATCAGGTCCGGTGGAGCAAAGGCTGCATCACCGGCCTGGAGTGCTTCCGCTACGGCGAACGCGGGGTACACTCCGCCCCCCGTCCCCCCGGCTGAGATCATAACTCTCATTGATCTTCCGTTCCGGCACCGATTCGCGCGCCGACACGCGCGAGACACTCAACATCAGCCCGACGCCCGCCAGCGCCACCACCAACGACGACCCGCCGAAGCTGATAAACGGCAGCGGCACACCGCTGAACGGTAACACCGCCGTCATCACGGCGATATTCAGCAGCGCCTGGAAAGCGATCCAGCAGGCAATCCCCGACGCCAGCAGCGATCCGAAACTGTCCCGCGCCAGGCGCGCAATACGAAATCCTCGGACGACCAGCACCACGAACAACACCGTCACCAAGACACAGCCAAGCAGACCTAACTCCTCTCCAATGATGGCGAAGATACTGTCGGTATGGGGGGCGGGCAAAAAGCCGAACTTCTGCCGCCCCTGCCCTAACCCCACGCCCATCACCCCGCCATTGAGAAAGGCAATCACAGCCTGTTGAACGTGGTAGCTGGCCGTCGTCAGATCCGACACGCCTGACAGGTAGGAAGACAGGCGCGCCCCGGCGTAAGTGATCTGCGAGGTCAACAGCCAGCCTGCCAGCGCCGCCAGGCCGCCCGTGATGCCCATTTGCAGCCAGTCGGCCCCGGCCAGAAAGAACATCGTGCCCGCCGACAGCAGCACCAGCGCCGCCGTGCTCAGGTCGGGCTGGAGGATGATCAGCCCGGCCACCGTCCCGACCAAAATCGAGAACGGGATCAGGCCGTAGGTGATGCGCCGAATTTTAGCTTGCTTGGCCGAAAGCCACGCCGCCATGTAGATGATCGTCGCTAGCTCGGCGGGTTCGCCCGGCTGGATCGAGCCGTTGAAAAACGACCGCTGCGCACCAAACAGTTCCGGCGCAGTTGCCAGCAATGCGATCAGACTGGCGATCACGACCAGCATGATCCACAGCGCCAGGCGCTTCCAGATGCGATAGTCGATCAGGGCAAGCAACGCCATCACCACCAGCCCGATCCCCACCGAGCGCACCTGCCGCAAAAAGATCGTCGTCGGGTCGCCGTAAACTTGGTAGCTCCAGTCAAACGTGGTGCTGAAGACCATCATCAGGCCAATCGCCAACAGCATCCCCACGACGATAACCAGGGGCAGGTCAACGTGAGAGCGAAACAGCCGCCGCCGCTCGGCGATGCGCAGTGGGTCAGGCGGCGTGACCGTCTCCGGCGCGCGCGCCAGGGTGCCGGTCGGCTTGATGCGCGGCGTTTTGGGCGGCGTGTATTCCTCATTTTCGACAAAGTCCGGCGCAGTCATGCTAGATAGACCCCTACCCCGTGTGATCGATTCCGTCTCTATTCTAGTGCGACAGTCAAAATACGCTAATGCGCCGCCGATCTACCAGAAAATACACCCCCATGAGGTCAAGTATAGCGTCGTCATAGGCCCCGGTCTTACAACTGTCCCACCAATTCGCGGAAGTGCGCGCCGCGCTCCTCGAAGTCCCGGTAGGCGTCGTAGCTCGTGCCACCTGGTGAAAGCAGCACCACATCTCCCGGCCTGGCGACCCGCGCGGCTGCCATCACCGCCTCTTCCAACGTGTTCACCGTCTCGATGTGCGCCAAGAACGCGCCCGGTTGCGCTTCCAGCGCAGCGTGCAGTTGGCCCGCGATCATCGGCCCGGCTTCCCCAAACGTGATCGCCGTGCGCGCACGCGCCGCCGCCAGCGCCGCCAGGTCTTCCCAGGGCAACTTTTTATCACGTCCGCCCAACAACAGGATCAGTGGCTCGTCGTAACTACGTAACGCCGCCAGGACACGCTCCGGCGCGGTAGCGATGCTGTCGTTCACCCACGTCACACCATCTTTGCGCCGCACGACTTCCAACCGGTGTGGAACGCCTGTAAACTCGGCCACTGCGGCACGCATGGCGTCCAGCGAGACACCCACTGTCCCTGTAATGGCGCACGCCGCCAGCACGTTAAGGACGTTATGATACCCGCGCAAACGGATGGCATCCCGCCGCAAAACGGAGCAGGTCGCACCGTCTGGGCTGGCCATGCCGCTTAACATCAGGTGATCACCCGCCAGGAAGGCTCCATCTGCCACTGCCTCCCGCCCACTGAACCAGACCACCCGCCCCGGTGCGAGCGTGTGCAACGACGCGCTGCCCGCATCGTCCCGCCCCAGGATGGCCGCGCCCTGCGCCCCCTGAAACTGGATCAGACGCGCCTTCGCTGCCGTGTAGGCTTCCATGGTGCCGTGCCGATCCAGATGGTTCGGCGTGATGTTCAAGATCGCGCCGTAGCGGGGGCTGGTGATCGTCAATTCAAGTTGAAAACTGCTCAATTCCATCACCACCACGTCCGTTGGCCGGATGGTCGGCAACACGTCCAGCAGCACCACGCCGATATTGCCGCCGACGTGGGTCACGCGCCCGTCCGCCACACACATGCGCCCGACCAGGGTCGTGGTGGTCGTCTTGCCTGCGCTGCCGGTGATGCCGATCACGGGCGCAGGACAGCGTTCCAGGAACAACTGCGCGTCGTTGCTGACCGGCACGCCGCGCCGGATCGCTGCCTGGGCCAGTGGCGCGTCAAGCGAAACGCCACCGGACAGACACACCAGGTCGGCATCGTCGAGCAGGCTGGCAGGATGCTCTCCCAGCACGAACTCGACGCCCGCTGCGCGGTATGGCGCTAACTGGCCGCCGAACGACTCCTCAGGGCGCCGGTCGGTCACGGTGACGCGCGCGCCGACGGTCGGCAGCCAGCGGGCTAATGCCTGCCCCTGCCGCGCAAATCCCACCACCACCACCTGTTTGCCTTCGAGTGGATCATGCATGGTTTAAGCACCCTGTCTCACACCAGGGCAAAGGCGATCCCGATCATCACCGCCAGCAGCCCGACCAGCCAGAATCGCTGCACAACCTGGGTCTCACTCCAGCCAGAAAGCTCAAAATGATGGTGCAGCGGCGCGAGGCGGAACAGCCGCCGCCCGCCCGTCAGACGGGCGTAAAGCACCTGAAGGATCACGCTGAAGGTTTCCACCACCGGGACGAACGCAATCACCGGCAGGAGCAGCCATTGACCGGTCATCAGGGCCACCGTCGCCAGGGTCGCGCCCAGCGCCAGCGATCCCGTGTCGCCCATGATCAGCCTGGCCGGGAGCGCGTTGTACCACAAAAAGGCGAAGATCGCCCCGACGATGATGAAACAGAACTGCACCAGGTAAATCTGCCGCTGGAGGTAGGCAATCACGGCATAGGCGGCAAAGGCGCTGGCGACGATGATCCCAGCCAGGCCGTCCACGCCGTCGGTGATGTTGACCGCGTTGGACATACCGACGATGAAGAACACGGCCACCGGAATCCACAGGGCAGGCGAAACCGACACGGTAACGCCAAGCAGGGGTATGGTGACGGCATTGGCATACTGGACGTTGCCCAACGACATTACCAACGCTACCCCCACCGCCAGGACGATCTGCGCCGCAAACTTGACACGCGGCGAGAGGCCCTCGCCCTTCTCGTGCAGCCCGCGCACGCCCTCCCAATCGTCGATAGCGCCCAGCACGGCAAACCCGGCCAGCACCGACAGCGGCAGCAGGATGCTCCTGCCGGTAGCGACGAAGTCCGGGTTCAGCAAGCTGGCGACGTTAAGAGCCAGGGTCAGCAGGATGGCCGGGATCAGGATCATCAGCCCGCCAAAAGTCGGCGTGCCGGTCTTGGCCTGGTGATGGCTCAGGCTCTCCCGAATCTGTTTGCCCATCCCCAGGCGCTTGAGCATGGTAATGAACGGATCGCCCCAGATGACGGCCAGCATAAATGCCGTGCCGCCCATCGTCAGGGCTACAGGAAGATCACCAGGCATTACATATCCTTTCGCGTGTGGTGTCTTTGCGCCTATGGGTTCATCATCCCGATCTGCCCGCCGCGCGCAGCCAGTTCGTAACGCTCTGCGTCCGGTGGGATTTGCAGCAAAATCACCAGCCGCTCAGCCAACCGGGCAAAGGCGGGCGCCGCCGTCATGCTGCCCCATTCGCTGGCCGTCGGACGATCCAGCTTGATCAAGATTATCACCTGGGGATCATCGGCAGGCAGAAAGCCGATAAAACTGGCAATTGTCGCGCCCTGCTCGTAACCGTCCGGCGAGGGAATCTGCGCCGTACCCGACTTGCCCGCGACAGTGTAGCCGGGCACCTGCGCGCGATCCACGCCATACTGCACCACCTGGACCAGCATGTCGCGCACCATGCGCGCCGTCTCCGCCGAGATAGGACGTCCAATCGGCGAGGGCCGCGTCGTGTGGATCGTCTCGCCATCGATGATCTGGTGGACCACATGCGGCTGCATCATCAGGCCGCCGTTGGCAATGGCGCTGACAGCCACCAGCAGTTGCAGTGGCGTCACCGCCAATCCTTGCCCGAAGCTGTTGGTACAGAGGGTACTCTCCTGCCAGCCGGGATCGCCCGGCATAAGCAACGTCCCCGAAGCCTCGCCCTCCAGGTCTACCAGCGTCGGCTGGCCGATGCCGAACTCCACAATACGCCGGTAGAAACGCTCCGGCCCCATGCTCATCACGACGGTCGTCGTGCCGACATTCAAGGACTGCACCAATACCTGCGTCATGTCGATCAGGCCGTGTGCAGCGTTATCCCAGTTGTTGATTGTGACACCGCCACAGGCGATGCTGGCCTGATCGTTGTAGGTACTACCGGGCAGCACAACGCCCTCCTCAATGGCTGCCGCCATCGTCAGGATTTTGAAGACCGACCCCGGCTCGTATTGCTCGCTAATGGCCGGGTTGATCAGAGCATTTTCGTCCACCGTCTCATAGTAGGTGTTGGGGTCAAAGGATGGGTAGCTCGCCATCGCCAGAATTTCGCCGTTGCGCGGGTTCATGATGATGATCGTGCCCCGCTGCGCCCCGTATTCCTGGATGGCGTGCTGAAGCTCCGACTCGGCTAAAAACTGCACATCGCGGTCGATGGTCAGGACCAGGTCACGGCCCCGCCCCGCCGTAACCTGTAAAGACACTTCCAGGGGCACTGCGCTCTCCTCACTGACCCGACTTTGCCCGGCCAGGTCGCGCTGATAGGCCCCTTCTACGCCGTAGTAGCCCTGACCATCGGAGGCGACGAAACCGATCACCTGGGCACCTAACATCTGCTGCGGGTAGGCTCGCCGGGGGATAGGCGTGATCTCCACGCCGGTGATGTCCAGGTCCTCGACCGCCTGCCCAATCGCCGCACTCACCGGACGGGCCAGCAAAGCCCAACTCCGGTCAGAAGTCAACAGGTTGTAGATTGCCAGTTCGTCCGCGTTCAAAACGACGGCCAGATCGCGCGCGGCCTGCGCAGGGTCGGTGATCAACGGCGGGTTAACGCCGATCTCGTATTCCAGCGTGTTCACTGCCAGCAGTTCGCCGTCCCGGTCATAAATCTGCCCGCGCGTGGGCTGGTATTCCCGCACCCGGACATAGGCCCGACTAGCCTGGCGTTGGAAGTAATCCACCACCTCCGGGTCCATCTGGAACTGGATCATCACCAGGCGCGCCAGCAGCAACACACTGAGCACGATCAGCGCCCCGGCGATCAACGTTAGCCGTCGGGCAAACACATCTTGCATACTCATGGCAGCCCTTGCTCCACTGGCCCTCCCGCCGACTCTCCCCCGGCCCAATCTTCAAACTGCTGGACCAGGGCTTCCCACTGACGCTGCAACCAGCCCGACAGCGTTTCGTCGTAAGCGGGCAGCGTATCGTCTGCCTGCAACGGCGCGACACTCTCCGGGCGCTGCGGCACATAGCCTTCGACCACCAGGTATTCGATCTGGGTACGCTCTGCCAGGGTGAAACCCAGCTCGGTCGCCCGCGTAATCAGGCGCGGCACGCTGCGCAGCACGGCAATTTCGGCACGAAGCTGTTCGTTCTCACGCTCTAGGCGCGCCCGACGCGCCACCAGCTCTTCTAACTGGCGGTTTGTCGTGACCGTCATGGTAGCTTGCGCCAAGTACAACGCGCCAATGATGATCGCCACGATCAACGCCAGGGCTGCAACCGCCGCCGCCTGTCCCTGCTGTCGCCAGGGGGCGGCCCGCAGCGCGTGTTGAATCCACTGAGGACGTTGTGGTTTTTCCCTTTGCGCCACGCTGACTTCGCTCCATTGCCCGGCTAGCCGGCTGCCTACTATCCACAACTTCCGGCAACTGCCGCCGGAATGCTATTTTACAGCTTTTCCACCGCACGCAACCTGGCGCTGCGACTGCGCGGATTGGCCGCGATCTCGGTGGCGCTCACCGTCACCGGCTTGCGCGTGATCGGGCGCACGCTGGCGCGATGTCCACAGGTACACACCGGCTGTCCCGCTGGGCAGAGGCAGGCGGTGCTTTCCCGCTTGAAGAACTGCTTAACAATGCGATCCTCCAGGCTGTGAAAGCTGATCACCGCCAGGCGACCGCCCGGCCTCAGCAACGCCACCGCCTGCGGCAGCACCCGCTCCAACACGCCGAGTTCGTCGTTGACAGCAATGCGCAATGCCTGAAACGTGCGCGTGGCCGGATGAATTTTTTCTTTCCGGGGGCGGCTGCCGGCGATGGCCTGGGCCAGTTCCACTGTTCGAGAAAAAGGCCGCCCCTGCACAATGCGGCGCGCAATGCGGCGGCTATCCACGTCTTCGCCATAGCGCCAGATCAAATCGGCCAATTCGTCTTCATCGAGGGTGTTCACCAGGTCCGCCGCCGTCGGGCCACCGCCAGTGGCATCCATACGCATATCCAGTGGGCCATCGCGCAGAAACGAGAACCCCCGCGCCGGATCGTCCAGGTGCATCGATGACACGCCCAGGTCCATCAGGATAGCGTCCGCCGCTGCAATACCCGCCGTCGCAGCCACTTCGGACAGGCGATCAAAGCAGGCATGAACCAGGGTCACGCGCGGACCGAACTCCGCCAACCGCTCCCGTGCCAGGGCCAGCGCCGCTGCGTCCTGATCGATACCCAGCAGCCGCCCCTGAGGGCCAGCTGCCGCGAGCATCGCCGCCGCGTGACCACCCGCGCCGACCGTCGCATCGACGATGATCGCGCCGGGGTGGATATTCACGGCATCCAAAACGGCGTCCAGCAGTACCGGAACATGCGGCTGCATCCCACAACCCCTTTCACTTTACCAGACTGATGATATACATTCTGCGTGACCTTTGCGATCTCTGGGGTAAAAGGGATGAAAGGCTTCTCACGCCCACCCAGACATGAATGGACGAACAGAGGATTCTTCCATGAAACCTGCCGCCAAAACCCGCGCTGTGCTGGCGTTCGGCGTGGCCCTGCTGCTGGCCTTCTGGATCACGCGGCTGCTGGCCGTCGATGCCTTTCCGCCGTTCATCGACGAGATGCTGCACATCCACGTCAGTGAGCGCGCCGCCCAACAAAGCGTGTTCGTCCAGGCCGACCTGGGCCGCCTGCTGACGATCTGGTGGCACATGATCTTTCGCTCCTACGCCGCCGCGCCGATCTGGATTGCCCGCGCGGCGACGGTGCTGGCCGTGCTGCCGGGAGTCGCCGCCGCCATTGGACTGGGCAGGCTGGCCGCCGGCGGGTGGGGCGCACTGCTGGCAGGGCTGCTTTATCTGTTTAGCGCGTATCACCAGTTTTACGAGCGGTTAGCTTTGGCCGATCCACTATCCGGCGCGGCGCTGTCGCTGGCGCTGTACTTCGCCTATCGACTGGCGCGCCGGGCGAACCTGCGGGATGCAGCAGCGGTAGGAGTCATGCTGTACATCGCATTCCTGGCGAAAGTCACCGCCCTGCCCTACCTGGGAATCCCATTGGCGGCGGCGCTGACCCTGCGCCCGGCGGGCCGGACGTGGCGGAAACAGGGGCGCTGGCTGGCCGTCGCGCTGATTATCCCTATCGTCCTGATCAGCGTGACGGTCGTCGGGTTGCGCCTGCGCGAATATGATCTGCTGACCAATTCGCTCGGCTATGCGTTGAGCAATCGCGGTCCGGTCGAGGCAGGCGAAGTGTTCTCCCTCTCGCGCATCGCCGGTAATATCGCCCGCACCTTCGACGTGCTGGCAGGCTATACCGGAGTTGCGGCGACGATCCTGCTGCTGATCGCCGTGATCGTTCTGGCGATCCGCCGCCATCTGTATCTGCCACTGTGCCTGCTGGCCCCGCTGGTGCTAGTCTGGCTCAGTCGCCCGCAGACGTCGCGCTACCTGCTCGTGCCGATGACGATCCTGCTACTGTGCGGCGCGGCCATGTTAGCCAACGCCGTTCGCCGCCGGGGACGGGTTGCCCAATTTGCGGCGCTCGGCCTTGTGCTCGTGTGGGGGGCAGCGCAATGGCTGCCCTTCGCCTGGACCGCCGCCCGTGCGCCGCTGGACATCCCTCTGCCGCCGGGCGATTACGAGGAATATGTGCTGTCAGACGCCGCCGGGTTTGGCCTGGCCGAGGCGCGCGATTACTTACGTTCCCTTGCCCCGCGTGAGGTGCTCGGCCTGCTGTCGAACTGCCAGGGCTTACGCTACCTATCCTGGCAGGATTTCCCCGTGACATGCCAGCGCATCAGCCCCAACGGCGAAGACATTTCCGCGCTGGCGGCCCTGATGGATCAGCGTCGCGCAGCAGGCGTCTATGTGGTGCTGGAAAACTCACCCTACGTGCCCGCCACTGCGCCGGGGCGGCTGCTCACCGTGATTGAGCGCCCCGGCGGGCGGGCCAACCTGGCGATTTACGACCTTGCACCTTGAGCCGGTTTATTGTCCGGGCAGATCAACGGTGCACTGCCCCGCCCCGGCAAGACAGGTCACCAGCAGCGCGCCGTACTGCCGCACCTCGAAATCGCAATCCGTCCAGACCTGCTCCTCCGGTCGCGCCGTGATCCAAGCATCGCGGGAGGCGCAGGCAGGCGGGTCGCTCGCGCCAAACGGCCAGGTTTGTAGACAGTGCCCCGCTGGGAAGGCGTCGAGCGACGAGTATAAATACTCGGTGTCCCAACGCTCAACGTCCAGCAACATACCGCCGCAGGCCAACTGCAAGCCGTTCAGGTTCAGCAGGTGGGACGAGGCATTGATCAGGGACAGCGCGTGATCGTCGTAGATGAGCAGCACGTCCGCTGCGGGCGCATCCGTCGGTGGAACGGGAGGCGCAGACACATCCGTCGGCGGAGTTACGGTGGGTATATCCGTCGGCTGAACGGTCGGCATCCGCACACCAACTTCATCAGTCGCCTCGGAAGTCGCCGTAGGCGGCGCAAATCCCGGCAGCAGGGCGACATCTACCGTCGGATCGACAACGGTTGGCAGCACCCTCATGCCGTCGAAATACTCCACCGTGAACGGTTCCCCCGGCAGATACGGCAGCGTCAGGATACGCTGCCAGCGTGTCCAATCGACCAGAACGTTTCCGCGCGCATCGAGCACCCGCACCTGGGTTACGGCCCGGATGCAGTCATGGCAGTTGCCTGCACCCCAGTACCGCTCATCAGATAGATAGAGCGTCGTGCCATTGCCGGGATCGATCAGGGCAGGCAACACGTTGGGCCGCCCGGCCAGCACCGCGATATAGAGATAGTATCCGGGGCTGCGCTCAACCGCCGCAACGCCGATCTCGCGGTAGGCGTTGTTGAGGGCCGCGTGCAGGTGATCCGGCGATGTTTGCCAGAATGTGATCACTTCCCCGGTGCTGTGGCGTGCACAGGCGATCTCGCTCAGGGCGATGCGGTCACGCGCGCCATAGGTGGGCCAGTTGAATTCTGCCCACTGCGCGCGCTCTGCCGGATGCTCCCCCTGCCTGCCCAGGTGAATCGCCGGACCGTCCGGGATCAGCGACAGCGAAACCAGATATTCCGCCTGGTACATCGCCAGCGCGTCCAGGGTCGGGTTCGGGCGCAGCGGCCAGAGTCCCTCCCGGATTCGCCAGGCGTTGATCCGTGCAATCGCTTCCCGCGCCAGGTCGGCGTTCTGTTGAGCCAGCGCCGGCGGCGCGACGGATACCAAAAGCGCGAAGGTAAAGACAATAAGAAGCAGTCGGCGGCACATCGCATCCCCCCTAGTGCTAGATGCGCGATCCAACTGCTTCTATCCTACGCTTAATTGCGTTTCGATTCAATCCCTGGCAGGGACACGACCTATCTGATCGATCCCTGCCAAAGCCAACCTGCCCCCAAATTGGGACGCGCCCGCTACGGCAGCGGAAAGGTACACGAACCGGCAGCAGCCGCGCACATCGCCAGGAGCCTGCCGTTCAGATGTACCTCGAAGTCGCCGCGCGCCCAAAAGTCCTCGCCGGCCTTCACCGTGCTCCAGCCCTGGCGCACCCGGCAGCTTGACGGCCTCGCCGGTTCGCCGAAACCCGGCGGGACCAGGCTCAGGCAGTCGCCCGGCGGAAAGTTGTAAATCGATGCGACCATACCCGGCGCATCCCAGCGCGTGGCCGGCACACGCGCGCCGCCGCCGACCAGTTCTACCCCGCCCAGGTTCAGCGCGCGGGATGAGATATTGATCAGCGACAGCGAACGGGTGTCGTAGATCAGCAGCACGGATGGCGACGGCGTGGGCGAAGGTCCGGGAGTCGCCGTCGCCGTCGGCGGCACGGGCGTGGGAGTTGCCAGCAGACCCGGCAGGCGGGCCACGTCGTCGGTCAGGCTGACGGCGGTGATCGTCCGTGTCGTCCCGTCGGTATATTCGACGAAGATCACGTCGTCCGACGTTTCCGGTATGGGCAAAGCCGGCTGCCAGGGCTGCCAGTCGCCAAACGGGCTGCCGCGCCCGTCGAGCAGGCGCACGCGGCTCGCCTCCTGGATCGAGCCGCCCGTGTTCGCGCCCCAGTAGCGCTCGTTAGTCAGGTAGAGCTGCTTGGTCTGCGGGTTCACCAACACCGGCAATACGCCGGGCCTCCCCGCCAGCACAGCCACGAACACGTAGCCCATCCGGTACGGCAGCACCGCCACGCCGATCTCGCGGTATGCCTCGTTGAGCGACGCGGCGGTATGCGGCGTGGAATGCTGCCAGAAATTCATTGCACCCTCAAGGCTGCGCCCGGCGAAGGCGATTTCCTCCAGAGCGACACGGTCGGGCCGCCCATAAGTCGGCCAATTGAAGGGCGACCACAGGGCGCGTTCCTTCGGCCCTTCCCCGCGGCGGCCCACGTGAACGGCGACGCCATCAGGCACGCTTGGCAACGAGGCCACGTACTGCGCCTGGAACAACGCCAGTTCTTGCAGTGTGGCGTTCGGGCGCAGCGGCCAGCGCCCCTGCTGCATCCGCCAGGCGTTGATGGCAGCGATCGCTTCTTCGGCCAGCCGCGCCTGCTGCGCAGCCGACGCGGTGGAAGACAGCATACTCAACAGGACGACCAGCATGGCAACAAACAGGATTCCCAAAAACCATCGGCGGCGCATTTTTCGATTCCTTTAAAGATATTTTTGACCTTGTATATATTCTATTCCTTTTCGCCAAAACGCCCACCTGTTTGAGAACCCGCCCGACACAGGCTACAATTCTCCTTAAGCGCCTATCGACACCTGGTTATCACAAGGCCATGAGCGTCCCAGACCATCTCCAAAACATCCTCGATAACCTCCCCCACCGCCCCGGCGTCTACCTGATGAAATCGGGCGCGGGCGAGATCATCTACGTCGGCAAGGCCAAAAGCCTGCGCAACCGCGTGCGCAGCTACTTCCATCAGAGTGTCTTCGATGCCAAAACGCTCCGCCTGCGGGAGAACATCGCCGACATCGAATTTTTCGTCACCGGGAGCGATCCCGACGACCAGGAAGGCGAACTGGAGGCCCTGCGCCTGGAAAACACGTTGATCAAGCGCCACCAGCCGCGCTACAACGTGATGCTCAAGGACGATAAGCAGTACCCCTACATCAAGGTCAACTGGGGCGATCCCTTCCCGACGATCAGCTTTACCCGCCAGATGGTCCGCGACGGCTCGCGTTACTTTGGACCCTTCACCGCCGCCAGCATCCGCGCCACACTAGACACGCTGCGGCGCATCTTCCCTTATCTCACCTGCGACCGCGTGATCACCGGAAAGGACGAGCGCGCCTGCCTATATTACGACATCAAGCTGTGCAATGCGCCCTG